>NZ_JAQFWQ010000144.1 GCF_027706725.1 Nocardiopsis endophytica | reverse complement strand
CCCGGCCGGGGCGAGCGGCGCGCGGTGTGGCTGGTGGAGACGGTGCTGGCCGCCGCGCGGGTGGACCTGTCGTCGGTGCGCTCGGTGTGCGCCGCCGTGCCCGGCCCGGTCGACCTGGACACCGGCGAGGTCGGCGCCATCACCTGCATGCCCGCCTGGGCGGGTGCCCGGCCCGCCGCCGACCTGTCCGACCGGCTGGGCGTCCCGGTCGCCGCCGAGAACGACGCCAACCTGGCCGCCCGGGCCGAGCTGGCCGAGGGCGCCGGGCGCGGCCTGCGGCACCTGGTGTACGTGCGGCTGGCCGAGGGCGTGGGCGCGGGGATCGTGGTCGACGGCCGCGTCTTCCCCGGGGCGGGCGGCACCGCCGGGGAGATCGGCCACCTGGGCCTCGACGAGCGCGGACAGGTGTGCCGCTGCGGCAACCGCGGGTGCCTGGAGACCCACGTGGGCTCCCGCTACCTGCTGGAGATGCTGCCCGTGCGGGGGACCGCCGGGACGCCCGGGACCGTCGCGGAGCTGGTGGAGGCGGCGGACGCGGGCGACCCCGGGGCGCGACGGGTGGTCGCCGAGGCCGGGACCGCGCTGGGCCGCGCCCTGGCGATGCTGGTGAACCTCTTCAACCCGGAGGCGCTCGTCATCGGCGGGGACCTGGCCGATGCGGGGGAGGACCTGATGGAGCCGATGCGCCGAAGCCTTGAACTGGGGGCGCTCGGCACCGCCGTGCAGCGGGTGAAGGTGGCGCGGGGCGCCTTGGGGGCCGACGCGGTGCTGCGCGGGGCCCTCGCGGCCGCCGCGGCCAGCGCCGACACCGCTGTGTGACGCCGCTCTCACCTACCGCTGTGACACGGTTCGGTAACGGCGGACACGGGCCACAGAACTTCACATATCTGGCATTATGGCTCTGACCTGCATGAACGCTTGCGTTCAAGGTTTAAAGCAAACCGTCGTGATGCTTCGGTGATGCGTTCAAGGCTTGACGACAACAGGCGCCGGGGTTTGACTTCACGTCATCCGTTCACCGGGCGCACCCCCATCGGGACCTCTCGGAACCCATGCGAGATCCCTCGAAGCACTCCCTGCACGGCACCGCCCGGTGCGCACCCCAGACCCGGAGGACCATCCCCTGTGAACACCACACGACGCTCCGCGCGGTTCGCCGCGACGGCCGCGGCGGCTGCCCTGGCCCTGCTCGCGGCCGGCTGCGGCTCCCTCACCACCAGCGGCCAGGACGCCGAGGGCGAGGCCAACAGCGTGGACGAGGGCTTCACCGTCGGCCTGCTGCTGCCCGAGTCCAAGACGGCGCGCTACGACAAGTTCGACAAGCCGTACTTCGAGGAGGCGCTGACCGAGCGCTGCGAGAACTGCGAGCTGCTCTACCAGAACGCCGACCAGGAGACCGCCAAGCAGCAGTCCCAGGCCGAGGCCATGCTGACCGACGGCGTGGACGTGCTGGTGCTCGACGCCGTGGACTCCGAGGCCGCCGCCAGCATCGTCAAGAACGCCAAGGGCCAGGGCGTCCCGGTCATCGCCTACGACCGGCTCGCCGAGGGCGGCGTCGACTACTACGTCTCCTTCGACAACGAGGAGGTCGGCCGCGTCCAGGGCCGCGCGCTGCTCGAGGCGCTCGACGCCGAGGACGCCGGGGACGACGCCGAGATCGTCATGATCAACGGCTCGCCCACCGACCCCAACGCCGGCGACTTCAAGTCCGGCGCCCACGAGGTCCTCGACGGCCAGGTGGACATCGCCAAGGAGTACGACACCCCGGACTGGTCGCCCGACCGCGCCCAGACCCAGATGGAGCAGGCGATCACCGCCGTCGGCGCCGACGAGATCGCCGGGGTCTACTCGGCCAACGACGGCATGGCCGCCGGGATCGTCGCCGCCCTCAAGAGCGCCGGCGTGGACGAACTGCCCCCCATCACCGGCCAGGACGCCGAGATCGCGGGCATCCAGCGGGTGGCCGCGGGCGAGCAGTACATGACCGTCTACAAGGCCATCCGCCCCGAGGCCGAGATCGCCGCGGACATGGCCGTGGCCGCGGCCACCGGCGAGGAGTACGACGGCGGCGAGCACGGCCTGACCCAGGTCGAGGACGCCTCCGGCGAGAAGGTCGACGCGGTCCTGCTCGAGCCGGTCTCGGTCACCGAGGACAAGATCGAGGAGACGGTCGTCTCCGACGGCTTCTACACCGTCGACGACATCTGCACCGACGACTTCGCCGACACCGACTTCTGCAAGGAGATGGCGGAGTAGGAGGCGGACCGTCCGGCCGAGGCGCGTGGGCCCATCCCCCGGCCCACCGCCCGGAACCGGCCGCACCCGGCCCCGGCCGGGGCAGGCCCACCCCCTCCGGGCCGCCCCGGCCCTCCCGGGAGCCCCCGGGGGCATCCCGCCCCCGGGGGCTCCCACCCCGCCCGCCGGGCACCGGCCCGCCGCGGCGCCCCCGTTCCCACCGGGGCCGCCGCGCGGGGTCGGCGCCCCCAGCCACGCCCACCGACCTCCGCCCGCCGGAGCCAAGGGGAAGACCCATGAGCACACCCGTCCTGGAACTGTCCGGGATTTCCAAGAGATTCGGCGCCGTCCAGGCGCTCAGCGACGTCGACCTGCGCATCGCCGCGGGCGAGGTCGTCGCCCTCCTCGGCGACAACGGCGCCGGGAAGTCCACCCTGGTCAAGGTCATCGCCGGCGCGCACGCCGCCGACGGCGGCCGGATCCTGTGGGAGGGCGCGCCGGTCTCCATCGCCAAGCCCGGCGACGCCCAGCGCCTCGGGATCGCGACCATCTACCAGGACCTCGCGCTCTGCGACAACCTGGACATCGTCGCCAACCTGTTCCTCGGCAACGAGCAGATGCGCCTGGGCACCCTCGACGAGGTCGAGATGGAGCGCAAGGCCCGCGAGCTGCTCGACTCGCTGTCGGTGAAGATCCCCAGCCTGCGGGTCCCGGTCGCCTCGCTGTCCGGCGGCCAGCGCCAGATCATCGCCATCGCCCGCGCGCTGCTCGGCGAGCCCAAGGTCGTCATGCTCGACGAGCCCACCGCCGCCCTCGGCGTCGCGCAGACCGCCCAGGTGCTCGACCTCATCGAGCGCCTGCGCGACCGCGGCCTCGGCGTGATCCTGATCAGCCACAACATGGCCGACGTGCGCGCCGTCGCCGACCGCGCCGCGGTGCTGCGCCTGGGGCGCAACGCCGGTGACTTCCAGGTCGAGGAGACCAGCTACGAGGAGATCGTGGCCGCGATCACCGGCGCGTCCGACAACCCGGTGGCGCGGCGCAACGAGCGCGTCGCGGCGTCCCAGACGGGAGACGAGTGATGGCGGCACAGCAGACACCGGTGGCCGCGGAGAACGGCCGGTCCGAACCGCAGGGTCCGGCCGACCCCCGGCTCATCGTCACCCGCACCTCCCCGGCCGGCCTGCTGGCCGCCGGCCTGCGCCGCCTGCGCGGCGGTGAGCTGGGCCCCGTCCCGGTCATCGTCGGCCTGATCGTGATCGCCGCGGTCTTCCAGACGCTGCACGGGCGCTTCCTGTCCCCGCAGAACCTGTCCAACCTGACCGTGCAGGTGGCGGCGGTCGGCCTGATGACCACCGGCGTCATCATGGTCCTGCTGCTGGGCGAGATCGACCTGTCCATCGGCTCGGTGGCGGGGGTCTCGGCCTCGATCACCGCGGTGCTCGCGGTGCGCTACGGCCTGCCCGAGTGGATGGCCATCGCCGCGGCGGTGGCGGCGGGCCTGGTGATCGGCCTGGTGCACGGCACCATCTTCGCCAAGGTGGGGGTGCCCGCCTTCGTGGTCACCCTGGCCGGGCTGCTGGGGTGGCAGGGCCTGCAACTCCAGCTGCTCGGCGGCGACGGCACCATCAACGTCAGCGACAGCGGGGCCATCGCGGCGCTCACCCAGACCTACTTCGTCCCCGCGGTGGGCTGGTTCCTGGCCGCGGTCGCCGTGGCCGCCTACGCGGTGTCCACCGCGCTCGGCGAGCGCCGCCGCGCCGCCGCGGGCCTGACGGCCAAGCCCGCGGGGGAGCAGCTGCTGCGCGCCGCGCTGCTGGCGGTCCTGGTGTTCGGCGCCGTCGCGGTGTTCAACCAGTTCAAGGGCGTGCCGCTGGCGTTCCTGGTCTTCGTGGGCTTCGTGGTCGCCTTCGACCTGATGCTGCGCAAGACCCGGTACGGCCGGATGGTGTTCGCCGTCGGCGGCGGCGCCGAGGCGGCCCGCCGTGCGGGCATCAACGTGGACCTGATCCGCATCTCGGTCTTCGGCCTGGCCTCGATGCTGTCCGCGCTGGGCGGCGTCATCCTGGTGTCCCGCTCCTTCTCGGCCAGCCTGGACACCGCCGCGGGCGAGGAGCTGATGATGGCCATCGCCGCCGCGGTCATCGGCGGCACGAGCCTGTTCGGCGGCCGCGGCAACGCCTACTCGGCGCTGCTGGGCGGCCTGGTGCTGGGCGCCATCACCTCGGGTCTGTACCTGCTGCAGATGGGCACCCCGGTGCGGTACATGATCACCGCGATCGTGCTGCTGGTGGCCGTGGTCCTGGACGCCGTCAGCCGCCGGAGCCGCAAGGCGCACGCCCGCGGAGGCTGATCACAGGCCCGCCGTCCCGTCCTGCCCGCCCCACGGCCCCCCTGGCTCCGGACCCGCGCCTCCCGTCCGTTCCGGCGCGGGTCCGGGAGGGGGTCGGAGCCCAGAGGCGGGAGAGGCGGGCGGACGATCGAGCGAGCCCCGTCGGGTCGGTGTGCGACCGGCCCGACGGGGCGTCGTCGTTCCCCTCGCGCCCCCTCACGCGCGCAGATGGTCCAGCAGACCGGCCGGTTCGGGGTAGGGCGGCTCGTCGGGGAGGAGGCGCCGGGCCGACTCCAGGTCGCCCTTGCGCACATGGCCGTGGATCTCCTTGGCGAGTGCGGTCACGTCGGTAATGGAGACCGTCCACTCGTCGGCGTAGCGGCGGGCCGCCTCGCCCATGAGGCCGAGCTGCAGCGAACGGTGGGGGAGCGGCCGGAGGTACAGGTCGCGCTCGGGGTCCCACTGGACACGGGTCGGAGCCTGCCGCAGTTCGCGCTTCCAGGCGTCCTGGTCGGCGTGCAGGCCGGGCCGGTAGTGGGACAGGCACGCGCGCTCCAGCGCCCACTCGAAGCCCTCGCGGGTGATCTCGACGGCGAGGACGGTCTCCTGGTCCTGCTTGGCGGCCCAGCCGCAGCGGTACATCATCCAGAGGAACGACGGCTTGATCCACGTCATCCGCTCGCGCTTCCAGGACGAGGGGAAGGCCCCGTCCCGGGCCGCGGGCAGGCCGATCCTCGGGGCGTACGCCTGGTAGACGACGACCGTGGTCCCGGTGTGGCGGGCGCGGATCTGATGGCGGGGGACGGCCCCTGCCGTCCCTGTGGTCTCTGTCGTCTCGGTCACGCCGACAGTGTGTCGGTGGGCCCCCGCCTGGCGCCATCGATTTCTCCGCAGGGGCGGGATGTGCGGAAGGGGCGGAAGGGGCGCACGGTCATCGGATCTCCCGATCACCGTACCCCCGGATTCCTATCGGTATCGGGGAGATATACCGTCTGCGGAATCATGCCCGATCCGCTCTTCCTCGCCGTGGCCGGAACCGCCGTGGTCGTCGGCGCCGCCGTGCAGAGCAGTGTGGGGCTGGGGCTCGGCCTGGTCGCCGCCCCGGTCATCTCGCTGCTGGACGCCTCGCTCATGCCCGTCGCCCTGCTCATCGCGACCGGAGTGCTCCCCGTCTTCACCCTGGTCGCGGAGTGGCGCCACATCGACTGGCGCGGCCTGGCCTGGGGCGTCCCGGCCCGGGTGCCCGGGTCCCTGATCGGGGTGTGGGTGGTCGCCACTTTGGACCCCGCCATGCTCGGCGCCGCCGTGGGGGCGATGGTCCTGGTCGCGGTGGGGCTGTCGCTGCTGCCGGTGCGGGTGCGCCCCACCCCCGGGACCCTGCTGGCCGCCGGGACGGTGTCCGGGGCGATGGGCACCGCCACCTCCATCGGCGGGCCGCCCATCGCCCTGCTCTACCAGCACGAGGACGGGCCGCGGGTGCGCGCCACCCTCGCCGGCTTCTTCCTCGCGGGCATCACCATCTCCCTGGCCATGCTCGCCGCCACAGGGCAGGCCGACGCCCGCCAGCTCGCCTCCGGGGCCGCGCTGCTGCCCTGCGTGGTCGCCGGATACCTGCTGGGGCGCCCGCTGCGCCGGCTCGTCGACGAGGGGCTCCTGCGCACCGCCCTGCTGTGCACGGTCGCGGTCTCGGGCACCGTGCTCATCGTCCGCTCGTTCCTGTGACCGGCGCTCCTGCCAACGGCGCTCCCGCGACCGGCGCGGGCCCGCGGCCTGGGGTAGGCTCCGGCGACCATGGGCACAGGTGAAGGAACCCGGGCACGGCGCGGCCCCACCGCCGAGGAGCTGCGGTCGGCGCACGGCGCCACCATCCCCGACGTCCTCGGCCCCGGTCTGAACGTCCTGTTCTGCGGCATCAACCCGGGCCTGTACTCGGGGTGGACCGGGCACCACTTCGCCCGCCCGGGCAACCGCTTCTGGCCCGCCCTGCACCGGGCCGGGTTCACCCCGCGCCTGCTGCGCCCCGACGAGCAGGACGAGCTGCCCCGGTGGGGCCTGGGCATCACCAACATCGCCGCGCGCGCCACCGCACGCGCCGACGAGCTCACCCCCGACGAGCTGCGCGAGGGCGGGCGGGCCCTGGCCGAGCGCACCGAGCGCCTGGCGCCCGGCGTGCTGGCCGTCCTGGGCGTGACCGCCTACCGGTCGGCCTTCGGGGCGCCCAGGGCCCGCATCGGCCCCCAGGACGACGTGCGGATCGGCGGCGTCCCGGTGTGGGTGCTGCCCAACCCCAGCGGCCTCAACGCCCACTGGACGGTCGACGCGATCGCCGGGGAGCTCCGGCGGGTGCGCGAGCGCCACGGCGGCGGCCCCGCGGGCGGACCCGGCGGCCGAGCCGCCGCCCCCGCGCACGGATCCCCCGGGCCGGGGGCGCACAGGTCTACGGGGCGGTAGGTTCGGGTAATGCAAGGGTCACGGCGACCGTAGACTCGGGGGGACCGCGCGTGGGGCGGCCGCCCGCACCCGCGAGTCGGAACGCTGACTGAGGGGACTGACGAGAGTTGACGCTGCTCGAATCGGTGCGCAATCCGGACGATCTGAAGAGGCTCCCGGCCGAGCGCATCCCGGCGCTGGCCGCCGAGATCCGTGAGTTCCTCGTCTCCGAGGTCTCGCGCACCGGCGGGCACCTGGGCCCCAACCTGGGCGTCGTCGAACTGACCATCGCCCTGCACCGCGTCTTCGACTCCCCGCGCGACCCGGTGCTCTTCGACACCGGCCACCAGGCCTACGTGCACAAGATGCTCACCGGCCGCCAGGACTTCTCCCGGCTGCGCAGCGAGGGCGGCCTGTCCGGCTACCCCGCCCGCGCCGAGTCCGAGCACGACTTCATCGAGAACTCGCACGCCTCCACCGTGCTCTCCTACGCCGACGGCCTGGCCAAGGCCAACGAGGTGCACGGCCGCACCGGCAGCACCGTTGCCGCGGTCATCGGCGACGGCGCCCTCACCGGCGGCATGGCCTGGGAGGCGCTCAACAACATCGCCGAGGGTGAGCGGCGCCGCCTGGTCATCGTCGTCAACGACAACGGCCGCTCCTACTCGCCGACCATGGGCGGGCTCGCCGACCACCTGGCGTCGCTGCGCATGACGCCCGGCTACGAGCAGGCCCTGGACATGGCCAAGACCGCGCTCAACCGCGCCCCCGTCGTCGGCCAGCCCCTCTACGACGCCCTGCACGGCCTGAAGAAGGGCCTCAAGGACGCCATCCAGCCCCAGATCATGTTCGAGGACCTGGGCCTGAAGTATCTGGGCCCCATCGACGGCCACGACGAGGCCGCGGTGGAGAAGGCGCTGCGCCGCGCCCGCGACTACGGCGGCCCGGTGATCGTGCACTGCATCACCCGCAAGGGCAAGGGCTACGCCCCGGCCGAGAACCACGACGAGGACCAGTTCCACGCCCCCGGCGCGTTCGACCCCGAGACCGGCCGCGCCAAGTCCTCCCCGGGCGGCGGCGTGAAGTGGACCAAGGTCTTCAGCGAGGAGATGGTGCGCCTGGGCGGCGAGCGCGACGACCTGGTCGCCATCACCGCCGCCATGCTCCACCCCACCGGCCTGGCCCCCTTCGCCGAGGCCTACCCCGACCGCACCTACGACGTGGGCATCGCCGAGCAGCACGCCGTCACCTCGGCCACCGGCCTGGCCATGGGCGGGGTGCACCCGGTGGTGGCCGTCTACGCCACCTTCCTCAACCGCGCCTTCGACCAGGTCCTCATGGACGCCGCCCTGCACCGCCAGGGCATCACCCTGTGCCTGGACCGGGCCGGCATCACCGGCACCGACGGCGCCAGCCACAACGGCATGTGGGACCTGTCCATCCTGCAGGTGGTGCCCGGCCTGCGCCTGGCCGTGCCGCGCGACGCCACCCGGCTGCGCGAGGAGCTGCGCGAGGCGGTGGCCGTGGACGACGCCCCCACCGTGCTGCGCTACCCCAAGGGCACCGTGGGCGAGGACATCCCGGCGGTCGGCCGCATGGGCGGCATGGACGTGCTGCGCAGCGCCGCCGACGCGGGCCACTCCAAGGACCTGCTGCTCGTCGCCGTCGGCGCGATGGCCCGCACCTGCTGCGAGGCCGCCGACCGCCTGGCCGACGAGGGCATCGGCGCCACCGTGGTCGACCCGCGCTGGGTCAAGCCCCTGGACCCGGCCCTGGTCGAGGAGGCGGCGGACTACCGCGCCGTGGCCGTGGTGGAGGACAACGGCCGCGTGGGCGCGGTCGGCGACGCGGTGGCCCGCGCGCTGCGCGACGCCGAGCTGGACATGCCGGTGCGCACCTTCGGCGTGGAACAGGAGTTCCTCGACCACGCCTCGCGCGATGCCGTCCTGGAGAAGATGGGCCTGACCCCGCAGGTGCTCGCGCGGCGCCTGATGGGCACCGTGTCCCGCCTGACCGACGCCGGCCGCTCCGAGCGCGAACTGGCCGACGGCGAGCCCGCGCAGAGCTGACCCCGCCCCACCCGCGTTGATCTCGGGAGAACCGCCCCTGAAACCGCGCTGGTAGCGTCCTTTCTCCCGAGATCAACGACGGGGGAGGCCGCGCGGGTGATCCCCCCGCCGCCGGCGGATGCGGGACAATGGAGGCATGAGTTCTCCCGAGACCCTGCGCGTGGCGGTCATCGGTTCCGGTCCGGCGGGCATCTACACCGCCGACGCCCTGACCCGGCAGAACCGCGAGCACGTCGCCGTCGACGTCCTCGACCGCCTTCCCACCCCCTACGGGCTGGTGCGCTACGGCGTGGCCCCGGACCACACCAAGATCAAGGGCGTCGCCCGCGCGCTGCGCACGGTCCTGGAGCACCCCCGCGTGCGCTTCCTGGGCGGGGTGGACTACGGCCGCCACGTCGGCCTGGAGGACCTCCGGGGCGCCTACCACGCCGTCGTGTTCGCCACCGGCGCCCCCACCGACCGCCGCATGGGCGTGCCCGGGGAGGACCTGCCCGGCAGCGTCGCCGCCACCGACTTCGTCAACTGGTACTGCGGCCACCCCGACACCGAGGTGGAGCGGTTCCTCCTGGACTCCGAGGAGGTGGCGGTCGTCGGCGCGGGCAACGTCGCCCTGGACGTGGCGCGGATGCTCGCCAAGGGCGCCGACGAGCTGCGCGCCACCGACGTGCCGCAGCCGATGCTGGACGTGCTCGCGGCCAGCAAGGTGCGGCGGATCAGCGTGGTGGCCCGGCGCGGCCCGCTGCACGCCAAGTTCACCGCGCCCGAGCTGCGCGACATCGGCGAGCTGGCCAACGCCGACACGGTGGTCGACCCCGCCGAGGTCGCCATCGACCCCAACGGCGAGGAGATGCTCGGCGCCGCGCGCGCGGCCCGCACCAACCTGCGCTACCTGAAGGAGTGGGCCGAGCGCTCCCCGGCGGGGCGCCCGCGCGAGGTGCGGTTCCGCTTCTGGCGGCGCCCCGTGCGGCTGAACGGCGCCGAACGTGTGCAGTCCCTGACCGTGGAGCGGACCGTGCTCGACGCCGACGGCCGCGTGCAGGGCACCGGCGAGACCGAGGAGGTCCCGGCCGGGATGGTGTTCCGCTCCATCGGCTACCAGGGGCTTCCGCTTCCGGACCTGCCCTTCGACGAGGGCGGCGCGACGGTCCCGCACGAGGAGGGCCGCGTCGTGGACGCGGCGGGGGAGCGGCTGTCCGGGGTGTACGTGGCCGGGTGGATCAAGCGCGGCGCGACCGGTGTGATCGGGACCAACAAGTCCGACGCGGCGGCGACGGTGCGGTCGCTGCTGGACGACGCCGACCGCCTCCGGGAGGGCGGCGGCCCCCGGGAGCACCCCGACACACTCCTGGAGCGCTCGGGCGCCGAGGTGAACGACTACGAGGGCTGGCTGGCCATCGACGCGGCGGAGGCGGCCCTGGCCGACCGCCTGGGCCGCGGCGACCGGGTGAAGCTGCTGGGCTGGGAGGAGTTCCGCCGGGCCGCCCGGGGCTGACCCGTTCCGGCCCGAGCGGCGATGATCTCGACGAAGGTGCTGTCATTTAGGCGGATGAGGCAGCACTTCCGTCGAGATCATCGCAGGGTCAGCTCACCTCGCCCGCCGGGGCCTCGAAGGTGTTGCACGCGGACAGCGTGTCCCCGGTCGCCCCCTGCTCGTACCAGTGGCGGCGGTTCTTCGAGGTGCCGTGGGTCGGCAGGTCGCCCCCGCCGTTGAGCTCCTCGTTGACCCGCTCGATCTCCGCGGTCTCGAATCCCAGGCCCCGCATGGCGATGCCGCCCATGCACTCGGCCTGCAGCTCGGTGCGGCGCAGCGCCCGCAGCGAGCCCTCCTCGCTGCCGGCCTGGACCTCCATGTCGTAGGTCTGGTCCAGCACCCCGGTCACCTGCTGGACGTGGTGGCCGTACTCGTGCCCGATGAGCGCCGACCAGACCGCCTCCTGGTCCCGGTCGGAGAACTCCTTCGAGATCTCGGTGACGTTGGGGACCACGACGGTGATCACGTGCTCCTCGCCGTCGTAGTAGGCCATGGTGGTGCCCTCGTCGTCGGCGAACGCCGTGGGGTCGGTGTCGGTGGTGGCGAACTCGGGGTCCGCCACGCGCAGGCCCAGCTCCTCCAGGCGCGGGCGCCACAGGTCGTTCAGGCACACGCCGAGTTCGGCGGTGAATTCCTCCCAGGACGCGTCGGAGGACGGGTCGAGGTCGGGCACGGTGCAGTCCACCGTCGCGGGCATGTCGAGGTCGTAGGCGGGGTGGTCGTAGACGCCGACCTCGACCGCGCCCGGGCGCTCGGTGAGCGCGGGAGCGTACTCGCCGCTGATGCTCTCCGAGCGCGCGGGCTCGACGTCCTGGGCGGACTGGGCGAACACCATGAACAGCGCCGTCAGGGCGGCGCCGACCGACACCAGGGCCGAACCGGTGATGGCCGTCCACATCACCCCGCGCGATGGGCCGCGCTTGCGGGGCGGCCGGGGCGGTGGCGGCGCCGCGTAGCCGGGGAAGCCGTGTCCGCCGGGCGGCGCGTATCCGGGGCCGTAGTGGCCCGGAGGCGGGGCCGATGGGCCCTGCGGGTACGGCGCCTGCGGCACGTGCTGCTGCGCAGGGTAGGCCTGCGGGTGCGGGGCGTGCGGGTGATGGGGCGCCTGGTAGGGCGGGCCCTGCGGACGGGGCGGGGGCGCCGGAGAGGCGCCGTCACCGCCGTGCGTGTGCTCCACTGGGCCCCGTCCTTCCGCCTGTGATCCGTTCCGCGCCCAGGTCCGGGCAAGGGTGGATGATCAACCTTAATCGGACACGGGGGGCGACGATAGCGCGAAGGCCGCCTCCGGGGCGACCGGAGGCGGCCGTGACGGTGCGGGAACCGCGCGTGCGGGCGGTGCGTCCATGCCGGTTGGAGCCGGTCGGCCCGGCGTTTCCGGGCGGTCGCGCCGATGGTCGTGCCGATGGCCGCCCGGGTGCTCGCGGGCGGGCCCGGGGCGGGGTACGCGCGGCCGCCGTCGGCGTCAGTCCTGGTCGGACGCCCGGCAGGCCGCGCCCGATGGCGCCAGGATGTCCTGGAGCTCGGCCTCGAACAGGGGCTCCATGTCGCCCATGATGGGCGTCAGGTGCTCGGCGACCTCCATGCTCACCAGCCCGTAGAGGCGCACCCAGCACGACATGAGCACCCGCAGCGCCCCGTAGGAGGCGTTGTCGATGGTGAAGCCGGTCTTGGCGGCGAACGCGTCCAGCCGCTCGCGCAGCTCCGGGCCGATCTCGTCGTCCGCGGGGAGCGGGATGCGCCCCTCGGCCAGCATGCGGTCGAACAGGGAGAAGAACGACGCCGCGAACTCCTGCCCGGCCTCCAGCACCCGCTGGTCCGGGGCGTCCTGCGGGGCGGGGGTGGCGAACAGCAGGGAGAACTCGGCCCGGTGGGACAGGGCCCAGCTGCGGAAGGCGCGCAGCGAGGCCAGGATGCGCCCGTCGGTGTCGTCGGTGGGCAGCGGCGCCGCGGCGCCGGCCACCGCCTCGGACAGCTCGTGGAACAGGTCCGCGCGCACGGCGTTCAGCAGGTCGTCGAGCCCGGAGAAGTAGCGGTACAGGCCCGGGGCGGTCATGCCCATGTCGCGGGCGATCGCGCGCAGTGACACCCCGGACGGCCCCTCGGCGGCCAGGCGCCGCCGGGCATTGTCCTTGATCTCCCGGAGTGTGGCCTCGCGCACACGTTCGCGCCGCCCCGGTGCCGCGGCCTCCCCGGGGCCGGCCTGCGCCTGTGTGCCGCCGCCGGTCGGCGCCGACGCCTCTGCGGGCACATCCGCCTCCTCGATGGGCGCCGCGGCGGTTCGGTCCCGCCCGGCGCGCCGTTGACAAGTGTGAGCAGTGTCAGCTTTAGTGAACGGCGTAAAGCTTACGGTGTTCACTGACATCTCACGTTAACAGCAAGCCGAGGTCCTCCATGTTCTCAGCGCTGGGGCGTTTCACCTACCGCGGCCGCCTGTGGGTGCTGGCCGCCACCCTCGTGCTCGCCGCCGCGGCGGCCGTCTGGGGCGGCGGCCTGTTCGGCGCCGTGAGCGACGGCGGCTTCGAGGACCCCGGCGCCGAGTCCACGCGCGCCGCCGAGACCATCGAACGCGAGCTGGGGCACGACGGCGTGGACGTCGTCGCCGTGTTCAGCAGCGACGAGATCCGCTACGACAACCCCACCTTCGCCAACCTCATCGAGCGCATGCGCGACGAGCTGCCCGAGGAGCAGGTCGCCTCCGCCACCACCTACCTGGACGAGGGCCTCACCGACACCGAGCGCGGCATCCTGCTCGCCGAGGACGGCCACGCCACCTACGTCCCGATCACCATCGAAGGCTCCACCAAGGACGAGCGGATGGAGAACTTCCAGGAGATCAAGGACGACATCAGCGCGGGCCCGCTGGAGGTGCGCCTGGGCGGCCCCCTCCCCGTCGAGCAGGAGATCTCCGAGCGCGCCGAGAGCGACGTGGTGCGCGCCGAGCTCGTCTCCCTGCCCCTGCTCCTCGCGCTGCTGGTGGTCATCTTCGGCGGCGTCGTGGCCGCCCTCACCCCACTGGCCGTGGGAGGTCTGGCGATCGTCGGCTCCCTGGCGATGCTGCGCGCCCTGACCTACGTCACCGAGGTGTCGGTGTTCGCGGTCAACGTCGCCACCCTCCTCGGCCTCGGCCTGGCCATCGACTACGGGCTGTTCATCGTCAGCCGCTTCCGGGAGGAGGCGGCCGCCGGACGGCCGGTCGCCGAGGCGGTGGCGCGGACCCTGTCCACCGCCGGGCGCACCGTCGCCTTCTCCGGCGTCACCGTCATGATCTCCTTCGCCGGGCTGCTGTTCTTCCCCCAGCCGATGCTGCGCTCCATCGGCATGGGCGGCATCGCGGTCGTGCTGTTCGACATGCTGGCCGCGCTGGTGGTGCTGCCCGCGCTCCTCGCCGTGGTCGGGCGGCGCATCGACGCCCTGCCGGTCTTCCCGCGGATGCGCCGCCGCCGCGCCCTCAGTGCCACCGCCGCGCTCGCCGCAGGGGCGGAGCGGGTCGCGGCCTCCGGAGGCGGGTGGGCGCGCCTGGCGCACAGTGTCATGCGCCGCCCCGTGCTGTACCTGGTCGCGGTGGCGGGGGTGCTGATCGCCTTCGCCTCGGCGCTGGCCTCCACCCACGTCGGCTCCACCGACCAGCGCTACCTCCCCGCGGAGGCCGACGGGAGGGAGGCCTCGGAGATGCTGTCCGAGGAGTTCCCCGCCGGGGACGTGGCCACCGCGGACATCGCCGTCACCGGCGACCTCACCGGCGACGCGGGGGAGCGCGCGCTGGAGGACTACACCGGCCGCCTGGAAGGGCTCGACGGGGTCCTGCGGGCCGATGTGGAGCGCGTGGGCGCCACCGCCGCGCACGTGTCCGTGGCCTATGAGGGCGAGGTGGACGCCCCGGCCACCCAGCGCCTGGTCGAGGACCTGCGCGCCGAGCCCGGGCCCGACGGCGCAGACGAGGTCCTGGTGGGCGGCGTCGCCGCGCAGCAGAAGGACACCCTGGACGGCATCCTGAACGCCGTCCCGGTGACGCTCGGCTTCGTCATCGCCGTGACGCTGGTGCTGCTGTTCATGGCCTTCGGGTCGCTGGTCCTGCCCGTCAAGGCCGTCCTCATGGGCTTCCTGTCGCTCGGGGCGTCCCTGGGCGTGGTCATCTGGGGGTTCCAGGAGGGGCACCTGGCGGCCCTGCTCGGCTTCGACGCGGTCGGCACGATCGACCCGACCTACCTGGTGCTGATCCTGGTGGTGTCCTTCGGGCTGGCCATGGACTACGAGCTGTTCCTGCTCAGCCGGGTCCGCGAGGAGTACCTGCACTCCGGCGACAACGCCCACTCGGTCGCGGTCGGACTGCAGCGCACGGGCAGGATCATCACGAGCGCGGCGCTGCTGCTCGTGGTGGTGCTGGCCGCGATGGGCACCTCGGCGCTGCTGTCGCTGAAGATCATCGGCATCGGGCTGGCGGTGGCCGTGGTGGTCGACGCGACGCTGGTGCGGGCGCTGCTCGTCCCGGCGACCATGCGCCTGCTGGGCGACGTGAACTGGTGGCTGCCCCGCCCGCTGCGGTGGCTGCACGACCGCATCGGCATCAGCGAGGGCGGCGAGGAGGACGGGGACGCCGGGGCAGTGGGCCCCGAGAGCGGGCACAAGGCGCCGCAGGAGGCTTGACGGCCCACGGGGGCGCACCCGGTGTGGGGGGCGGCGGTGGGGCAGCCTCTCCGTCCGCCCCTCAGCGGCCTCCGGCCGGGGTCGGGCGGCGGTCGGTGAAGGGCAGGTCCGGCTTGTGGCGGCGGGCCTCGGCGAGGACCTCGTCCACCGTGCGGTTCCACGTCGGGCGGATCCGCACGGCCGGCTCGGGGTGCCAGGGGGAGGGCGGCAGCTCCGGCGGCTCCTCCCCGGTCAGGAAGACCAGGTAGTGCAGGAACACGGTGCCGCCCCGGTGGTGGAGCGCCTTCGCGGTCGCGCACACCCCGGTGACCTCCTCCCAGGGGAGGACGAGGTCGTCGGCGGCCGAACGCGGCCAGGGCGCCGGGACGCGCACGCCGTCGTCGTCCAGCAGCAGCACCGGCCGGCGCGACAGGTGCCGGGAGGCGGCCAGGAGCCCGCCCCCGCCGAACAGGACGATCGCCAGCACGCCCATCACGACGTCGAGCGTCCCGCCCTTGGTGACCAGCGCGGCGCCGATCCCGGTGAACACGGCGCACCCCACGGCGAGCCAGGCCCCCTCCCAGGTGGCCCGGAGCCGGTTGGTGACCGCGAAGACGGCCCCTCCGCCGCCCCGCACGTCCGCGTCGTCGGCCTCGTCGGCGTCCATACCTCCAGGGTAGGGCGTTCCAGCGAGGCGGACGGGGACGCGAACGGCCCTGCGTCGCGCGTGTCCCCGTTGACGCTTCTATGTCAAGCGGCCAACGAGAGTGCTTGTTGCTCGCGGGCCGT
>NZ_JAQFWQ010000143.1 GCF_027706725.1 Nocardiopsis endophytica | reverse complement strand
GAACGTTCCGAGCGCCCCGAGCGGCGTGAGGGCCGCCGCTTCGAGGAGCGTTCCGAGCGCGGCGGCCGTCCGGCCGGGCGGGGAGGCCCAGCCCGCGGCGACGGCGGCCGGGCGCCGCAGAAGGGGCGCGGCTCCGAGCGCGAACTCTCGCGCGAGGCCCGCGCGCGCCTGAAGGCGCTGCGCTCGGAGTTCGACCCGGCGGACGAGGACCGGCGCCCCGACGACGAGCGCGACTCCTACCAGAACGTGCCCGGCGGCATCCGGCTCCAGAAGGCCCTGGCCCAGGCCGGTGTGGCCAGCCGCAGGGCCAGCGAGGAGCTGATCGCCGACGGCCGGGTCACGGTCGACGGCCAGGTGGTGCGCCGCTTCGGCGCCCGCGTGGACCCCGAGCGCTCGGAGATCCGCGTCGACGGGATGCTCGTCAACACCGCCCCCGACCGGCTGTACTACGCGCTGAACAAGCCCCGGGGCGTGGTCAGCACCATGTGGGACCCCGAGGGGCGCCCGACGCTGTCCGACTACGCCGGGCAGACCGAGGAGCGCCTGTTCCACGTGGGGCGGCTGGACACCGAGACCGAGGGCCTGATCCTGCTCACCAACGACGGCGAGCTGGCCAACCGGCTGACCCACCCCCGCTACAAGGTCGTCAAGACCTACATCGCCAAGGTGCCGGGCCCGGTGCCGCGCGAGGTGGTGCGGGAGGTCCGCAAGGGCGTGGAGCTGGACGACGGCCCCGTCGAGGTGGACTCCTTCCGCGTGGTGGAGAACCTGGAGCCCCGGGCGCTGGTGGAGATCCGCCTGCACGAGGGGCGCAAGCACATCGTGCGGCGCCTCATGGAGGCGGTCGACCACCCGGTGGCCGACCTGGCCCGCACCCAGGTGGGGCCGATCGGCCTGGGCACCCTGAAGACGGGCACCATGCGCGCTCTGACGGCGCAAGAGGTGAGCGAGCTGTACGCGGCGGCGGGCATGTAGCGCCGCCGACCCGCCGGGCGCCGCGGGGCCCCTCCACGGTTCGGAGGGCCCCGCGGCGCCGTCGTGTGTACCGTCGGTGCGCCTGGACGTCCACCCGGATCCGGAGGACTCGGACCCCGCCACCCGAGGAGTGCGCGGGGTCCGGTGGGATCATGCTCCGACCGGAACCCGGACAAGCGGATGGTGTCCTGCCGAGTGGTGTAGCTTTCGCCGGCCGGGGCCGCCCCCGCCGGGCGGCCGGAGGCCGCCTCGCCGAAGGGGAGGGTGCCGGCCGAGGACGCGCCGGTCCCGTTCCGGGGCCGTCACCGGCGGGGCGACCCGGCGGAGGGAGACCACACCACTCCAAGGGACGCGACCGAACAGCGGGCGCGTGCCCGTCCCACACCCCGTCAACAGGCGTTTCGACCCTTTGCCCACCCGGAGGCGAGAACAGCGCGATCCCGGGGTACACGTGGTACCGGACCGCGTGCGGTGTCCGTACCTGAAGAGTGCGGCGACCCCGGATGCGGTCGCCCTTGCGCCCTCTCGGGGGCGATTCACCTGGTCTGAAGGCCCCGCGCCAAGGAGTACGGTGGAGCGGGCAGTCACCACAGGGGAGCCTGCGGCACTCCGGACGCCGCAGGAGAGCAGGAGAGGGACGAGGCCACAGTGGCAGTGCGAGCGATCCGTGGGGCGGTTCAGGTCGAGGCCGACGAGCGCGAGCTCGTCGTCGAGGCGACCGCCGAGCTGGTGTCGGAGGTGATGCGCCGCAACGGCCTGTCCACCGACGACGTGATCAGCGTGCTGTTCACCGCCACCCCCGACCTGACCTCGGAGTTCCCCGCGCTCGCGGCGCGCAAGGTGGGCTTCGCCGACGTGCCGCTGATGTGCGCGAGCGAGATCGCGGTGCCGCACGGGATGCCCCGGGTGGTCCGCCTGATGGCGCACGTGGAGACGGATCTTCCCCGCGCCGACCTGCACCACGTGTATCTGCGCGGGGCCCAGGCCCTCAGGCTCGACATCGCCCAGTGACCCCGGGCCGGTCCCGCCAAGGGGCCGTCACCGGCGGGCCGACCCGGGCGGATGGGAACCACACCACTCCACGGGACACGATTGAGATCAACGCCCGAGCCGTATACCGATACGCTCGGCACCACTCGTCCGGGCGGCGCGGCACCGTCTCCGGACCCGCCCGCGGGATCCGGAGGACCCTGCTGGCGCCTGGCGCGCCACGCGGCGAAGTGACACGGCGCCGCCGGGCCCCGTCGGCCCGCCCGGCCGCCCGATACGCTTGAAGTGCGCCCCTGACCTGCGGGCGCGCCGGAACTCCAGAGGAGACGCACACCCATGATCGACCGCGCCGTGGTCATCGGGGCCGGCCTGATCGGCACCTCGGTCGCGCTGGCGCTGCGCGGGCAGGGCGTGCGGGTCCTCCTGGACGACCCCGATCCGCGCAACCTGCGCATCGCCCACGACATGGGCGCCGGTGAGGAGCTGGGGGCCGACCCCGGCCCACCCGCCGACGTCGCCGTGATCGCCGCACCCCCGGCCGCCGTTCCCGTGGCCCTCCTGCGCGCCCAGCGCCGGAACCTGGCCCACGTCTACACCGACGCCGCCAGCGTCAAGGCGCGGGTGGCCGAAGGCGCCGCGCGCGCCGGGTGCGACATGTCGTCCTTCGTGCCGGGCCACCCCATGGGCGGCCGGGAGAAGAGCGGCCCCGGCGCTGCGCGCTCCTACCTGTTCGAGGGGCGCTCCTGGGCGGTGTGCCCGACCCCCGAGGCGGGGACCAAGGCGGTGGCCGCCGTCACCGAGCTGGCGCGGCTGTGCGGCGCGGATCCGGTGGTGATGGACGCCGCCGCGCACGACCGCGCGGTGGCGCTGGTCTCCCACGCCCCGCACCTGGCCTCCTCGGCGGTGGCCGCCCGCCTGGCCGAGGGCGACGCGCAGGCGCTGCGGCTGGCCGGGCAGGGGGTGCGCGACGTCACCCGTATCGCCGGGGGCGACCCTGCGCTGTGGACCGAGATCCTCGGCGGCAACCCGGGCCCGGTGGCCGAGGTGCTGGAGGCCATGGCCGCCGACCTGTCCTCGGCCGCGGGCCGCCTGCGCGAGGAGGGCGGCGCGGGCCTGGAGGGCGTGCGCGCCCTGCTGGAGCGCGGGGTGGAGGGCCGCGGGCGGATCCCCGGAAAGCACGGGGAGCCGTCGCCGACCATCCCCCGTTACACCGAGGTCCCGGTGGTGCTTCCGGACGAGCCGGGTGCGCTCGGCCGCCTGTTCTCGGCGGTCGGCGAGGCCGGGGTGAACATCGAGGATGTGCGCATGGACCACTCGCCGGGCCAGCCCCTGGGGCTGGCGCAGCTCGCGGTGCTGCCCGAGGCCGCCGAGGTCCTGGTGGGGGCGCTGCGCGAGCGCGGCTGGTCGGTGCACATCTGAAGCCCGCGCGGCCCCTGCCTCGTTGATCTCGGGGAAGTCGGGGTAAAACCGGACACGATAACCCCGACTTCCCCGAGATCAACGCCGGGCGCACCCGCCTGTCCGCGCGGGATCTGAGCGTCGCGCCCCGGGCCGTGCGCTCCGGCCGTCGCGGGGCACGTCCACGGGGGCTCGTGCCATCTCCGTGCGGGCGGGTCGGCTGGACTGCCCAGTGGGCCCGTCCGCCGGGCGGTCTCGTCTCCACTCGTCCGGGGCGGCAGGTCCCGGCGGCGCCGTCCCGCGGCGCTCCGTCCGCACGGCGATCCGGGCGGAACAGGGGGACTACGGCTGTAACCTGTTTCGTTGAGATGAGATGGAACCGAACCCCTGGGGAGAGAACCGACGTGAGCGCGCAGGGCAACGCCGGAGCGGGCGCCGAGGGCGCGGCCGGGCCGGGCATGGTGATCGCCATCGACGGGCCGTCCGGGTCGGGCAAGTCCAGCACCTCCAAGGGCGTGGCCGCCGCGCGCGGCTTCGAGTATCTCGACACGGGGGCGATGTACCGCGCCATGACCTGGTGGATGATGCACCACCGGGTCGACGTGGACGACGCGGAGGCCGTCGCCGCCGCCGCGTCGCGGCCGGTCATCACCATGGGCACCGATCCGTCGGCCCCCACCGTCCAGGTGGACGGCACGGACGTGGCCCAGGCGATCAGGACGCAGGAGGTCACCTCCAGCGTCAGCGCCGTCAGTGCCGTACCGGCGGTGCGTGAACGGCTCGTGGCCATGCAGCGCGACACGATCGCGCGCGCACGGCGGGAGTCGGGCGGAATCGTCGTCGAGGGGCGCGACATCACCACCGTGGTGGCCCCCGACGCCGCCGTGAAGATCTACCTGACGGCCAGCGCGGAGGCGCGGGCCGCGCGCCGCAGCAAGGAGGTGCGCACCGACGACGTCGAGGCCACCAAGCGCGCGCTGGCGCTGCGCGACCGCTTGGACTCCTCGCGGGAGGACTCGCCGCTCACGCAGACCGAGGACGCCCTGGAGCTGGAGACCAGCGGGCTGGGCCTGCAGGAGGTCATCGACATCGTCGTCGGCCTGGCCGACGAGGCGGCCGACGGCGCACAGGCGCAGCCGGCCGCGAAGTAGCGGGCGGTAGCGCGGCGCGGCGGCTCGGACCGCCGCCGTCCTCCGGGCGGACACCGCGCCCCGTGCGAGGGGCGCCTGCCCGGCCGGCCGCAGGCCGACCGGGGAGCGGAGGACGTGCGCGCCCTGGACGGGCGCGCCGCATGCAGTACACGACCACCCCCGCGGCACGCGTCCCGGGCGCGCGGGGGAGACGGAACCGGGAGAAGGTTCGGAGAGCCATGAGCGAGAACAGCCCCGCCGGAGAGGCGTGGGAAGCCACGGACGAGGCCGCGGCGGCGGCCGAGGCGGGGGAGCAGGCGGCGGTCACACCGGTCGTCGCCGTCGTCGGCCGCCCCAATGTCGGAAAGTCGTCCCTGGTCAACAGGGTCCTCGGGCGCCGTGAGGCGGTCGTGGAGGACGTGCCGGGGGTGACCCGGGACCGGGTGGCCTACGACGCCTCCTGGCTGGGGAGGCCCTTCACCCTGGTCGACACCGGCGGCTGGGAGACCGACGCCGAGGGGATGGCGGCCAGCGTCGCCCGGCAGGCCGAGTACGCGGCCCAGGCCGCCGACGTCGTCCTGTTCGTGGTGGACGCCACCGTTGGGGTGACCGACGCCGACGCCGCGGTCACCCGGGTGCTGCGCTCCACCCGCCGCCCGGTGGTCCTGGCCGCCAACAAGGTGGACGGCGCGGCCCAGGAGGCCGAGGCCATGGAGCTGTGGAACCTCGGCGTGGGCGAGCCCATCGCGGTCTCGGCGCTGCACGGGCGCGGCACCGGCGACCTGCTGGACGCGGTGGCCGCGCACTTCCCCGATCGGGAGGAGGAGGCCGGGGAGCGGGCCTCCGGCGAGGAGGGGCCGCGCCGCATCGCCCTGCTGGGGCGCCCCAACGTGGGCAAGTCCAGCCTGCTCAACCGGCTGGCGGGGGAGGACCGGGTGGTGGTCGACCCCACCGCCGGGACCACCCGCGACGCCGTGGACGAGCTGATCGAGCTGGGCGGCATCACCTGGAAGTTCATCGACACCGCGGGCATCCGCCGCCGGTTCCGCCGCCTGCAGGGCGCCGACTACTACGCCACCGTGCGCACCTCCTCGGCGCTGGAGCGCGCCGAGGTGGCGGTGGTGCTGATGGACGTGTCCGAGCCGCTGGCCGAGCAGGACATCCGGGTGGTCGAGCAGGTCATGGAGTCGGGCCGGGCGATGGTGCTGGCCTTCAACAAGTGGGACACGCTGGACGAGGACCGGCGCTACTACCTGGAGAAGGAGATCGACCGGCAGCTGTCCCGGGTGTCCTGGGCGCCGCGGGTGAACATCTCGGCCAGGACCGGGCGGCACATGGAGAAGCTGGTCCCGGCCATCGAGACCGGGCTGGCCTCCTGGGACGCGCGGATCCCGACCGGGCGGCTGAACAGCTGGCTCAAGGAGCTGGTGGCGGCGACCCCGCCGCCGGTGCGGGGCGGGCGCCAGCCCAAGATCCTCTTCGCGACCCAGGCCGACGTGCGGCCGCCGCACTTCGTGCTGTTCACCACGGGGTTCCTGGAGGACAACTACCGGCGGTTCATCGAGCGGCGGCTGCGCGAGGACTTCGGGTTCGAGGGGAGCCCGATCAAGGTGAGCATGCGCATCCGCGAGAAGAAGGGCGGGACCAAGGCGTCCAAGGGCAGCGTCCGCCCCGACTGGCGGCGCTGACCCCGGGCGGGGGCGGCGGCGCGCCGCCGCCCCCCCGCGGGTCGCCTTCCCGCCGGTTTCGTTCACGCCCCGGGTAGGGCGCGGGAATCGAGGTCGGCCGTGTACAAGGTGCTGGTGAGCGCCTGCCTGATGGGGCGCAAGGTCCGTTTCGACGGCAGGGCGAAGACGTCGGGGCACCCGGTGCTGGAGCGCTGGCGTGCGGAGCGGCGCCTGGTCCCGCACTGCCCGGAGATCGCCGGGGGCCTGGCGGTCCCGCGCCCGCCCGCGGAGATCGCGGACGCGGCGGGGGCCGAGGCGGTGCTCGACGGGGCGGCGGCGATCGTCACCCCGGAAGGACAAGACGTGACCGCCCCCTTCGTCTCCGGAGCGCGCGCGGCCCTGGAGACCGCCCGGAGCCAGGGCGTGCGCCTGGCGGTCCTGAAGGACGGCAGCCCGAGCTGCGGCACCCGGTCGGTCTACGACGGGAGCTTCACGGGGGAGAAGTTTGTGGGCCCCGGGGTGACGTCGTACCTGCTGAGCGACAGCGGGATCCCGGTCTTCACCGAGGACGAGATCGACGCCGCCGAGGCCTACCTGAAGTCCCTGGAACACGAGGAGCCAGAGGAGCCGGAGATCCCGTACTGGGGGCCCGGCGACGGTTCCTGAGGGCGCGCGCCGGAACTCGCCCGGGGCGGGCGTGGTGGCCTGTGTAGTTGCGCAGGCGGTGCCCTCCGGCGGTGCTCTACAGCGCACCGGTCCTGACCGAAACGCCGAGAGCGCCGGTTGTCTCAACTCAGTGGCGGGGCCGCTTCAAACCGTCATGTGCTGGGTGGGGCCACGCGAGGCCGTCCGGGTGGGTCCGATTCACGTCATCGTAGCCACGGCGCCCCGCCGCGCCCACGGAATCTCCGCCCGACCAGCGGCGTGGTCGTCGCGGCTCCGGGGCGCACCTGGTCCACGCGAGGCCGCTCCGGGCGAGATCCCGCTCGACGGCGGCGTGCCTGCGGTTGACCGGGTCGGGCTGGTCCGCGGCGCCGTCGTCGATCCCGGCCGACGACAGGTAGACCGCGAGCGGGGCGTGCTCGGCCACGGCGGCGACGGCCTCCCGGGCACCGGAGGCGTCCGGGAGGGGCCACTGGAGGAAGACGGCGCGCACACCCGCCAGGGCCGGGCGCAGGGTCGCCGGATCGGCCAGGTCGCCGTGGACGACCTCGGCGCCGGGCGGCGCGGGCGGCGGGGTGCGGTGGGCGAGCAGCCGGAGCGGGACGCCGCGCTCGGCGAGCAGGGCGGCGACGTGCCGGCCGACGTTCCCGGCCGGGCCGGTGACCAGGACCGGGCGCGGGTCGTGCGGGTGGTCGTCCCGAGGGGCGTCCCGGTTGTCGTCTCGGTGGTCGTTCACGGGAGGGCTCCGATCAGTGGATGGGCACGCCGTACGCATGAGTACGGTGTACGCATCACCGGTCGGCGGGCAAGCGGTTTTTTCGGAGGCGACGTGGCGGCAGCGGACGAGCGGGAGCCGGAGGCGGCGGAGCCGGGGGACTTCCTGTGGGAGCGCCCGGTGCATCCGCCGCGCGCGGGCGGGCCGGGGCTGACCCGCGCGGCGATCACCGCCGCCGCCGTGGCGCTGGCCGACGAGCACGGCCCCGACGAGGTGACGATGCGCAGGGTCGCCAAGGCCGTGGGGAGCGGGACCATGTCGCTCTACCGGCACGTGCGCACCAAGGAGGAGCTGCTGGACCTGATGGCGGACGCGGTCGTCGGCGAGGCCGGCGGCGCGCCTCTCCCAGGAGGCGGCTGGCGCGGCGCCCTTGAGGAGATGGCGCGGAGGGAGCGCGCGGTCTACCTGCGCCACCCGTGGGCGCCCCGGGTCCTCGCGGGGAGGCCGCTCATCGGCCCCAACGCCTTGGCTGCGACGGAGCGCTGGTTGGAGGCGCTCGACGGCCACGGGGTGAGCGCGCGCGACGCCCTGCGGGTGGTCGGCACGGTGACGTCGTTCGTGCGGGGGTTCGCTCAGACGGAGATCGACGAGGCCGCGTGGCGGCGGCCGGACGCCGAAGGCGCGGGGTGGAGCGCGTCGGCGCTGCCGTACCTGCGGCGGGTGCTCGACGGCGGCCGGTCCCCGCGATTCGCGGCGACCGCCGGGGCCGCGCCGCGCCACCCCGACCGTGACGAGGACTTCGCCTGGCAATTGGGACGGGTCCTCGACGGCCTGGCGGCGGCGGTGGAGGGCGGCGACGAACCAGGCGCCCCCAGAGCGTGAGGGGCGCCGCGTCCGTTGGAGCGGTCGTCATCGTGGGGCGCGACGATGAGGCGGGGCCTGCCGCTCACGGGGCGGGGGCCGTCCTCGGGGCCCATTGTGAGAGGGGTCGCATGTGCGGGCGGTGATGCCAACCCTCACGTAACGGTAGGCTTCAACGCGTCGGGTCGATGCTCATCAGGGCGGTCTGTGGCCATCCACGGCATTTGCGGCGAGTTCTCCGCGTCCGCCCCTCCTCGTCCGCCGTCCGTACCGGGACGGAGCGGCCCCGCGGCACCGGCGCCGCGCAGCAGGCAGGGTCCGAACGGCCCCGCCGGGCCCGCCCGACCACCTGATCCCCCGGCCGCCGTGCCGGACCACGCCGACGTTGACCGCACCGCGGCCCCCCTGTGCCGGGCCGCCCTGCCGAGATGGGTTGCATGACCGCGCGAACCTCCGCGAAGCGATGGAGACCGTCCGTCCCCTCCCTGCCCGTGCTGCGCACCGAGGTCCTCTCCGGCCTCGTCGTGGCGCTGGCGCTGATCCCCGAGGCGATCTCGTTCTCGATCATCGCGGGCGTCGACCCGCGGGTGGGCCTGTTCGCCTCGTTCACCATGGCCGTGTCCATCGCCTTCCTCGGCGGGCGCCCGGCCATGATCTCCGCCGCCACCGGCGCGATGGCCCTGGTCGTCGCCCCGCTGGCCCGGGACCACGGGCTGGACCACCTCCTCGCGGCCACGATCCTGGCCGGGGTGTTCCAGGTCGTCCTGGGCCTGCTCGGCGTCGCCAAGCTGATGCGGTTCGTCCCGCCGAGCGTGATGACCGGCTTCGTCAACGCGCTGGCCATCCTCATCTTCATGGCCCAGGTGCCGCACTTCTGGGGCGAGGGATGGGGCGTGTACGCGCTCATCGCGGCCGGCCTCGCCGTCATCTTCCTGCTGCCGCGCCTCACCAAGGCCGTCCCCGCTCCGCTCGTGGCGATCGTCGTGCTGACCGCCGTCACCGTCGCCTCCGGGCTGAAGGTCCCCACCGTCGGCGACATGGGCGAGCTCCCCGGCAGCCTCCCGGTGCCGTTCCTGCCCGACGTGCCGCTGACGTGGGAGACGCTCCGGATCATCGCCCCCTACTCGCTGACCCTGGCGCTGGTGGGCCTGATGGAGTCGCTCATGACGGCCAAGCTCGTCGACGACATCACCGACACCCGCTCCGCCAAGGGGCGCGAGGCGCGCGGCCAGGGCATCGCCAACATCGTCACCGGCTTCTTCGGCGGCATGGCCGGCTGCGCCATGATCGGCCAGACCATGATCAACGTGAAGTCGGGCGCCCGCACCCGGCTGTCCACCTTCCTGGCCGGGCTGTTCCTGCTGATCCTGGTGGTGGTGCTGGGCGACGTCGTCGCGGTCATCCCGATGGCGGCCCTGGTGGCGGTCATGGTGTTCGTGTCCATCGCCACGCTGGACTGGCACAGCATCTCCCCGCGCACGCTGCGCCGGATGCCCTGGAGCGAGACCGCGGTCATGGCCATCACCGTGGCCGTGGTGGTGGCCACGCACAACCTGGCCATCGGCGTGATCGTGGGCGTGCTCGCCTCCACCCTGGTCTTCGCGCGCGGGGTGGCGCGGCTGTCGGCGGTCACCAGCGTCCTCGACCCGGAGGGCGGGGTGCGCGTCTACTCCGTCCGGGGCGACCTGTTCTTCGCCTCCAGCAACGAGCTGGTGGGGGAGTTCGACTACCACGAGGAGGGCGTCGGCAAGGTCGTCGTCGACCTGTCGCGCGCCCACATGTGGGACTCCTCGGCGGTCGCCGCCCTGGACCACGCCACGGACAAGTTCCAGAGGAACGGCGTCGAGGTCGAGATCGTCGGGCTGAACGTGCCCAGCGAGGAACTGCACAAGGAGCTCAGCGGGACGCTCTCGGGCGGCCACTGAGCGGTGCCCCGCAAGGGGCCCATCGACCGCCCTGAGGGGGCGGGAACGCCTGCGGTGCGGGCGTTCCCGCCCCCTCGCCGTTTGCGGGGCGATGGCGGCGGGACAAGAATGGCGCTCGGTAAAAGGATCAGGAGCGCCACAGCGATGACGAACACACCCCCCGCACCCGGCGGCGACGAAGCGATCGACACGAGCGTCCCGCACAGCGCGCGCATCTGGAACTACTGGCTGGGCGGCAAGGACAACTACCCGGTCGACCGGGAGGCGGGCGACCGCTTCCTGGAGGTCTTCCCCGGCATGGCGCAGGGCGCCCGGGAGTCGCGCGCGTTCCTGAAGAGGACCGTGCGGTACCTGGTCGAGGAGGCCGGGATGCGCCAGTTCCTCGACGTCGGGACAGGGCTGCCCACGCACGACAACACGCACGAGGTCGCGCAGGCCTGCGCGCCGGAGTGCACGGTGGTCTACGTCGACAACGACCCCTTGGTGCTCACCCACGCCCGCGCGCTGATGACGAGCAGCCCGGAGGGGGCGACCGATTACATCCACGCCGACCTGCGCCACCCCGAGGCCATCCTGGAGGCGGCGGCCGCGACGCTGGACTTCGACCGCCCCGTCGCGCTGATGCTGATGGGCATCCTCGGGCACGTCGCGGACCTGGAGGAGGCGCGGAGCATCGTCGCCCGCCTGCTGGCGGGGCTGCCGCGCGGGAGCCACCTGACGATCAACGACGGCACCAACGTGCTCAGCGACGCCAACGTCGAGGCGCACGAGCGCTACAACCAGAGCGGCGCGATCCCTTATGTGCAGCGCAGCCCCGAGGAGATCGCCTCCTTCTTCGAGGGGCTGGAGCCCGTCGAGCCCGGCGTGGTGATGGTGACGCGCTGGCGGCCGGAGGCGGGGGAGGGGCCGTTCGCGGTCGACCCGCCCGAAGTGGACGGCTTCGGCGGGATGGCGCGCAAGGTCTGAGGGGGTCCTCGGTACCGCCGACGGGGTCCGGCGCCGCCGCCGGGCACGTCCGTCCCGGGAGGAACGGAACGGCGGTGTGCGGGAGATCCGGTCGAGAACCGGACATCGAGGAATCTACCTCGTAAAGGTGGCGATGCGGGCGTTCCTCTCGAAGGCCCACGCGCGGCGACGGCGCGGCCACTAGGGTGGCCTGCCACACGGCCGCCTTGGAGCGCGGGGCGCGCCGAAGCCCTCACCCCCTAAGGACGATCGACCCCATGGACGACTACGACGCCATCATCATCGGCGCGCGCTGCGCGGGATCCCCGCTCGCGATGCTCCTCGCCCGCTCCGGCGCGAGGGTCCTGCTGCTGGACCGGGCGACCTTCCCCAGCGACACCGTGTCCACCCACTACATCCACCACGCCGGGGTGGCGCGCCTGGCGGCCTGGGGGCTGCTGGAGGAGGTGCGCGCCTCGGGCTGCCCGCCGATCGAGCGGGTCGCCTTCCATGTCGCCGGGACCGTCCTCGACGGCCTGCCGCCCGAGGCCGACGGGGTCCGCACGGGTTACGCACCGCGCCGGACGGTGCTGGACACGATCCTCGTCGAGGCCGCGGCACGCGCGGGGGCGGAGGTGCGCCAGGGGGCCTCGTTCCGCGCCCCGCTCTACCAGGGCGACCGTGTCGCGGGGGTGACCTGCGCCGCCGGGGGCCGCGAGTTCAGCGCCCGCGCGCGCGTGGTCATCGGCGCGGACGGCAAGCACTCCACGCTGGCGCGCGTCGTGGGGGCCGAGCCCTACGCGGACGAGGGCGTCCAGGGCTGCATGTACTACGCCTACTGGAGCGGTCTGCCCGACGAAGGGTTCCGCGTGTACACGGGGACGGGGTGCACGGTCATCGTGATCCCGACCAACGACGGGCGCACGGTGGTCGCCGTGGGGTGGCCCCGGGAGGCGTTCGGGCGGGTCAAATCGGACGTGGAGGGGCACTACACCGAGGCGCTGCGGGAGGCGGTTCCGGACCTGTACGCGGCGATGGCGGAGGGGGCGCGGGAGAGCCGCATCGTCGGTGACGGTGATCTGGCCAACCGCTACCGCACCTCGTCCGGCCCGGGGTGGGCGCTGGTCGGCGACGCCGGCCACGTGAAGGACCCGTTGTGCGCACTGGGCATCACCGACGCGTTCGTCCAGGCCGAGCTGCTGGGGGAACGGCTCATCGGCGCCCTGGGGGAGGGGCCTGAGGCGGTCGACCGGGCGGCGGCCGACTACGCGGCCGAGCGCGACCGGCGCACGTCGGTCTCGTTCCGGACGTGCACGGGGCTGGCCAAGGGGGAGATGCCCGAAGGGCTGCCGGAGGCGATGAAGGAGGCGGCGGGGGACCCGGACAGGGTGGCCGAGTTCTTCGGCCTGCAGGCGGGGCTGGTGTCGTTCGAGGAGTTCCTCGCAGGCGCCGCCGGCCGTTGACCGGTGTCGGTGCGCGGGTGGGGCCGCGCAGGTGGGGGCGCTGTGGTGGTGCGCCTCGGCGCGGCGGGGGCGCTGACCGCCGGGGCAGCGTGGTGCTCCTGGCCTGGGTCTGTCCTGGTCGGGAACGGGGCATGGCCGACCCTCGGCCTCCGTCCGATCCGTCGCTCCGTCCGACTCCGGCGGGCTCCACGCGTCCGCGTCACCCGAAGGCGGTGTCGAGCTGGGCGTCCAAGGCGGCGACGGCGTCCTCAGGGGTGCACTCCCGGGTGAGGATCTGCGTGCCCAGTCCTTCGGCGAGGGCCAGAAGCACCACGGCCGCCGAGTAGGGGTCGGGGCCTCCCGCGTGCCCCGCATCCGCTTCGGTGCCCGTCCGCCCTGTCCTCCCCGTCCGTGCCGCGCGCGCTGAACGGATGAGGTCGGCGATGTGCGCCCGCAGGGGAGCGGGGTCGGGCAGCACGGCCCCGGCCACGTCCGGGTGCACGGCGGCGTGGGCCTGGAAGGCGAGCGCGGCCTTGCCCTCCTCCGCGCGTTCGGTGTCCAGGGGGAGGAGCTGCATGAGGAACCCGCGCACGCTCTCCTTCGGCGGGAGGGCGTCCGGGCGGGCCCGTTCGAGCCGGTCCTGCACGCGTTCGGCCACGGCCCGCAGGGCGAAGGCCATCATCGCGTTCTTGTCGCGGAAGTAGTGCTGGACCATGCCCGTGGAGACCCCCGCCTCGGAGGCGACGTGGCGCAGGCTCACCGCCTCCAGCCCGTGGCGGGCGGCGACGCGGATGAGGGCGTCGGCGATGCGGGTGCGGCGGGCGTGGTGGTCGACCTTCTTCGGCATGGCCGCCAGTTTTTCACGTTGCAGACGTATTGACATCCGAGGGGCGCGGTTTTTACATTGCAATCGTATTGGAAAAACCGACGGCATCGTCCCTGAGGAGCCCATCCATGCCCGACGCACGCGCCGCCGTGCCCGAGACCGTGATCCGCCTGCCGCTGGAGCGCCCCGGCCCGCTGGAGCCGCCGCGTACCTACGCCGCTCTGCGCGAGAGCACCCCGGTCGCCGCCGCCCGCACCGCCGACGGTGCCCATGCCTGGCTGGTGACCTCCTATCCCGCCGTCGCGCGGGTGCTGACCGACCCGGCCTTCGGCGTCACCCCGCCGGGCGGCCCCCACCCCGACGACCACACGCTCTTCCGCGACGGGCCCGCCCACGCGCGGTTGCGCCGCCTGGTCGCGCGGGCCTTCACCCCGCGCCGGACGGCCGAGCTGCGCCGGCGCACCGAGGCCGCCGCGGCCCGGCTGGCCGAGGGCCTGGAGCGGCAGGGGCGGCCGGGGGACCTGGTGGCGGGGTTCGCCGGGCCGCTGGCGTTCGGAGTGGTGGCCGACCTGCTCGGGGTGGCGGAGGACAGGCGCGCGGCGCTGCGCGGCGCCGCCGACGCGGTGCTGCTGGGAGGCGCGGGGGAGACCCTGGCAGCGGGCGGCGGTGGCGGTGAGGAGGCGGCGCAGGCCTGGGGAGCGCTGGTCGCCGGTGTCGAGGAACTGGTCGAGGCCGAGCGCGCGCGCTCCGTCGGCCCTTACGGACTGCTCGGCGACCTCATCAGGGTGAACGACTCCGATGACGGCGCGCTCAGCGACGAGGAGCTGGTGGCCATGGGGGTCGTCATCGTCTCGGCCGGGTACTTGAGCGCGGCCAACGCCGTGGCGGTCGCGGCGGCTCGGGCGGCGCTGGAGGGGTGGCCTGAAGGGGTGCTTCCGGGTGCGGGCGAGGAGCAGGAGCGGGCGGCGGTCGAGGCGGTGCTGCGCGGCCAGGCCGGGCTGACAGGGGAGGCCATGCCGCGCTGGGCCGCTGAGGACGTCGACCTGGAGGGCGTGCGCATCCGTCGGGGGGAGATGGTCCTGGCCCGTCTGGAGGCGGCGCACGCCGATCCGCGTTCGGCGGGGGAGCCGAGCCTGGCATTCGGCAGGGGGCCGCACCACTGCCTGGGGGCGGCGCTCGCCAGGATGGAGGTGGCGGTCGCCCTGAGGGAACTGGCGTCGCGCTTCCCGGGGTTGGCTCTGGAGGTCGAGCCGGAGGACATTCCATGGGTGGCGTCCATGGCGGACGAAGGCCCGGCGGAGCTGCTCGTGCGCTGGTGACCGGGGTGGGCGGTGGCCCCGGTCACATGACGACCGCCGGGGGGAGCACCTGCCCGGCCCGTCTAGAGCCCGATCTCGTCCCCCGTCGGGCCCGAGCCGGTGGCCGCCCCCTCCGCCTCCTTCGTGCCTTCCCTGCCGTTCGTTCCGGAGCGCGCCCGGCGCGTGCGGGCTCGGTCCAGGACCCCCTTCCAGGCGGTCGCGGCGTCGGGCAGCGCGACGATCCGCTCCAGCAGGCCGACGTCGGCCCGGCGGCCGGCGGCGAATCCGGAGGCGGCGGTGATCCCGTGGCCGGGGCGGTGCACCACCTCCACGGGGTCGCCGGCGCGCACCCGCCCTTCGTCGAGGACGCGGAGGTAGACGCCGAAGCGCCCCTCCTCGGTGAAGGACTTGACCCACTGGGCCTCGCCGACCCAGGCCTGGAACACCCGGCACGGGGTGCGCGGCAGGGTGACTTCGAGGAGGGCGGTGCCCGCGCGCCACTGCTCACCGATCACGGCGCCGGTGACGTCGACCCCGATGGTCGTGAGGTTCTCCCCGAAGGCCCCGTCGCGGAGGGTGCGGCCGAGGCGTTCCTGCCAGGCGTCGAGGTCTTCGCGGGCGTAGGCGTAGACGGCCTTGTCGGGCCCGCCGTGGTGCTCCCGGTCGGCCTGGTCGTCCCCATCGAGCCCGAGGAGCCCGACCCCCACCGCCCCGGCTGCGGACCGCTTGTCGATCGCGGTCCGTTTCATCCTCCCGGCCCAGTCGGCCTCGATGACGGGTCCCGTATTGACCGAAGCGATGGTCCCCTCACTGTGCATGGGTGAAGCCTAGTAGCGGTGATCATGGCCCGCCCCTCGTTTTCGAGGCCACCGATGCCATCGAAAGGTGGTGACTACGGCGGCTCGGCTGGCGCCCCGCTCACGGGCTCCGGCCGGGTGGAGGGTCGGCGGGGTGTGAGGTAGGGCGGCGACGAGGAGAGGCCGGCGGCCCTTTCGGCAGCGCTGTCGGGTGCCGGGCGTGTGCGCGGTCACCGTGATGGGCGGCGACGGCAGAAGCGGGGAGGTTCCCCGGCCCTGCCTGCCGGGCGGCGGGCCGCTCTCGGTCCGGGCGGCGGCGCGGCGAGGGGTGCGTGCTCGCCTGTGTTCGTGGCGGCCGTCGGCCCGGTGCGTCCTTCCGCGATGATCTCGACAAGGGTGCTGTCAAAACCGCCGGAATGACAGCACCCTTGTC
>NZ_JAQFWQ010000142.1 GCF_027706725.1 Nocardiopsis endophytica | reverse complement strand
CCCACCCGGTCGCGCCGCCGCCCGGACCACCGGCGGCCCGCCGGACGGCAGGCAGCGCCCGGGAACCGCCTGGCTGTTGCCGTCGCCGCCCATCATGGCGACCACCCGCACGCCGGACGGCCGACGGCGCTGCGGCATGGGCCGCTGACCTTTGTCGTCGCCGCCCTCCACCTCACGACCCGTCGGCCCGCCACCCGGCCGGGGTCCGTGAGTGGGGTACCTGCCCAGCCGCCCACCCGGACCGCGAGGAGCCCGCCGCCCGGCAGGCAGGGCCCGGGAACCGCCCACTTCTCGCCGTCGCTGCCGAGAACGCCGACCACGCACACGCCGGACGGCCGACAGCGCTACCGCACGGGCCACCCGCCTCTCCTCGCTGCTGCCTCACCCCAGCAAGGTGTCCAGCATCTCCTGGCGGTGGTCCTTCAGCCACCCTTCCCTGCGCAGGATCATGTCTCCCACGCCCTCCTCCCACATGCGGGCCCATCCGCCGCCGAGCTGTTCGGCCGAGGCCTTCATCCTGTGCCAGGACGACGCGCACCGGGAAATGGCCAGGTCGGGCATGGCCTCGCGGGACTCCTCGTCGAGGCCGTAGCCGTCCGCCAGGATCCGCACGCGCTCAAGGCGCTCCCGGTCGTCGCGGACCGGCCACCCCTCGTAGACGTCCTCGGGCGCGCCCAAGGGTGCCCAGTGCATGGCCGTGTTGTACACGTCCAGGAGCCGGGTGCCCGGCCCCGCCAGGTCGAAGTCGATGAGGGCCGCCGCGCGCCCGCCGCGCACCACCACGTTCTGCGGGGTCACGTCCAGGTGGCACACCAGTTCCGGCTCCGGGTCCGGAACCGGCACCTCGACCGGGACCAGCTGGCGGCGCCACACCCCGCCGTCCGGGGCGGCGAACCCGCTCTCCCGCAGGAACCCCTCCGAGGCGTCGTGCAGGCGCCGCAGCAGCATCCCCACCGAAGCCAGCAGCCCCGCGTCGGCCGCCCACGGCTCCGGAGGGCTGCCCGCCACGCCGCCGGGGACGAACGTCAGCACGTCGCGGCCCTCGCCGTCCCGTCCCAGGAAACGCGGCGCGCCGTCGAATCCCACCGCCTCCAGGTGGTCCAGGTAGGCGGCCACGGCGGCGCTCTGCGGCTGCGCCGGACGGCGGACCGTGCCCCCGACGCGCACCACGCCCTCGGTGACGTCCCCCGCCGCCAGGGCGACCTCCTCCGCGTCCGGGCCGTCCGCCCGGCCGTCGTAGCTCCGCATCCCTCAGACCGCCCGGAAGTGCGAGGTCACGCGGCCGTCGTCGCCGATGTGGTGGATCGCGATCATCACCGGCGCGTCCCGCTCCTCCCCCTCCGGCTCCCAGTCGGTGCGCAGGGTGGAGGCGACCGACGGGGCCACCAGCAGCGGCCGCCCGGCGAACGTGCTCACCGAGGCGGTGTGCACGTGGCCGCACAGCATCGCCACCACCTCGGGGCGGCGGCCCACCAGCTCGGCCAAGCGCTGCTCGCCGCGCTGGCGGATCGGGTCGGTGTAGTCCGAGCCGAGGTCGACCGGCGGGTGGTGGAAGGCCAGCAGCACCGGGTTGGCGTCGGGGGCGCGCCGAAGCTCGGACTCCACCATGTCCAGGGTGTCGTCCTCCAGGCGGCCCCACGGCTGCCGCGGGACCGAGGTGTCGCAGGTGATCACGGTGGCGCCCGGCAGCCGGTGCACCCCGTCCACCGGGCCGCCCTCCGGGGCCCCGCCGAACAGGTGCGCGCGCATCGCCTCGCGCGCGTCGTGGTTGCCGGGGCACACCAGCAGCGGGACGTCGAACCGGAGCGTCTCGCGGGCCTGCGCGTACTCCTCGGGCGCGCCCTTGTCGACGACGTCGCCGGTGTGCACGACCGCGTCCACGGTGCGCATCCGCCCGATGTAGTCCACCGCCCGGCGGGCGCGCTCGGCACTGCGCTCGCTTCCGTCGAAGTGGGTGTCGCTGATGTGCGCGAGGACGGGCATGGCATCTCCTGAGGGGTCCGGAGCCGGTGGACACGATTGTCCCCGCGTCGCGGGTCCTCGCACCAATCGGGGTGGCAACCGCTTTCTCGGATCCGGACCCCCGGGAGTCCCCTCAGGCCGCGCGGCGAGGGCTCAGTCCCTCTCCTCCCAGGCCTTCTCCAGCACCCGGGTGAACACGTCCGCGGGCTGCGCCCCGGACACCCCGTACCGCTCGTCGATCACGAAGAACGGCACGCCGGTCGCCCCCAGCGCACGGGCCTGCTCCACGTCGGCCTTGACGTGGTCGGCGTACCGGCCCTCCTCCAGCACCCGACGCGCCTCGTCGGCGTCCAGCCCGGCCTTCTCCGCGAGTCCGACCAGCGCCTCGCGCCCGAACACGTCGGCCCCCTCGCCGAAGTTGGCGCGGAAGAGGGTGTCGACGGCCTCGCGCTGCCGCCCCCGCTCCCGGGCCAGGTGCAGCAGCCGGTGCGCGTCGAAGGTGTTGGCGTTCTTCCGGGCCGAGGTGTAGGCAAGGCCCTCGCCCTCCGCGTTGGCCCCGGCGCCCGCGTCGGTCTCGCGGGCCTGGTCGGTGCTCATCCCGTACCGGTCGGCGAGGAAGGAGAGCAGCGGCTCGGGCTCCTCCGGCGCCGACGGGTCCAGCTGGAAGCTGTGGAACTCCACCTCCACCTCGTCGGCGTGCTCGAAGGAGGCCAGGGCGCGCTCGAAGCGGGCCTTGCCGATGTAGCACCACGGGCAGACGATGTCGGACCAGATGTCGACGCGCACGGTTCTGGATTCCCCTCGCTGTTCGCTCACCGGGCGCGTGCGCGCCCGCGAACAGCGGGAACACCGGCTCGGAGCGGGCTATTCCGTCCTCGGCGGCCCGAGAGGCGCCGACACCGGGTGATCATCCCCGCAGCATGTCGAGCAGTCGCACCACGGTGCGCCAGTTGCGCCCGGTGACGGTGCGTCCGCGCAGCGCCCGCTCGACCAGGGCCGGCAGCTTCGCGTTGCGCAGACCCTCCGGGAGGGCGAGGTAGACCTCCCGCTCCCCCGCCGCCATCGCCTCGGGCGCGTAGGCGCCGGCGTCGATCCCCTCCAGGTCGGCGGGGGCGACCGGCCCGTCGGCGAAGAGGATGAGGAACCGCGACGGGTCACCGACCTCCAGGGGGTTGGCGTCCACGACGGCGGCCAGCTCCGACTCCTCGCGCAGCAGCGCCTCGACGGGGAAGCCGAACCGGTCCGCCAGCGCCCCCTCCAGCTCGGCCCGGAGCGCGTCGGCGCCGCCGCCCCCTGCGCGCGCGGTGAAGACCGCGTTGCCGCTCTGCAGGAGCGTGGCCGGTTCGGTGTGCCCGAGCCCGGCCAGCACCTCGCGCAGATCGGCCATGGGGACCTTGCGCCTGCCTCCGACGTTGACGCCCCGCAGCAGCGCCGCATAACGAGTCATAGGGGTGATGGTGCCACGGGGCGCCGACGCCCGCGGGCGGACGGCGCCGCCCTGTGGACGGCGGGCGGACCGGCCCCCGCCGCACCCCCGCCGCCCGGCCCGGGTCAGTTGGCGCCGAGGCCCGTCAGTGCCCGCAGCCGCATCTCCCGGTACCGGGCCCCGTCCCTCTCCCCCGACATCAGGGACCCGGCGACGGCGGACACGAACCCGAGCGGGATCGCCACCAGCCCCGGGTTCTCCAGCGGGAACACCTGGATGTCCACCCAGGACGGGAGCAGCGACAGGTTCTCCCCCGTCACCGGGTGGGTCTTGCCCGAGACCACCGGCGACAGCAGCACGAGCAGCAGCGAGGAGCCCAGGCCGCCGTACACGCCCCACTCCACGCCCTTGGTGTTGAACCCGCGCCAGAACATGGTCAGCACGATCACCGGCAGGTTGGCGGCGGCCGCGATCGCGAACGCCAGCCCCACCAGGAAGGCGACGTTGAGGTGCTGGGCGCGCACCGCCAGCATGATGGCCACGGCGCCGACGAGCACCGCCGAGAACCGGGCGACCCCCACCTCCTGGGACTCCTTGGGACGGCCCCACATGAGGATGTGCCCGAAGAAGTCGTGCGCCATGGACGAGGACGAGGCCAGGGTCAGGCTCGCGATGACCGCGAGGATGGTCGCCAGCGCCACCGCGGACACGAACGCCAGCATCAGCGCCGCCCCCACCGGCCCGGCCGCGATCCGCCCCAGCTCGGCGGCGAGCTGGGGCACCGCCGCGTTGCCGGAGGCGTCCTGGGCGGCGATCCGCTCCGGGCCGACCAGCGCCGCCGCCCCGAAGCCGAGCGCCAGCGTCATCAGGTAGAACACCCCGACCAGCACGATGGTGCGCTTGACCGAGGTGCGGGCGGCCCGCCCGTCGGGCACGGTGTAGAAGCGGATGAGGATGTGCGGCAGGGCGGCCGTGCCGAGCACCAGCGCCAGCCCGAGGCTGAACAGGTCGAGCTTGTTGTACAGGCTCTGCAGCGGATCCCCGGCCACCTCGACCCCGAACAGCCGCCCCGGCTCCAGGAAGGCCTGGCCCTGCCCGCTGTTGTCGGCGGCGCGGGTGAGCAGGGCGCTCACGTCGAACCCGAACACCGCCAGCACCATGACGGTCATCAGCCCGGTGGCGGTGAGCAGCAGGCCCGCCTTGACGATCTGCAGCCAGGTGGCCGCCTTCATGCCGCCGTACATGATGTAGACGACCATGAGCACCCCGACCAGGACGATGGCGGCGGTGCGGGTCTGCTCGCCGGACATGCCGAGGAAGGTGCCGCCGCGGTCGATGCCGAGCAGCATGGTGACCAGCGCGCCCGCGCCCACCATCTGGGCGATCAGGTAGACCACGCTCACCGTGACGGTGGAGGTGGTGCAGGCCAGGCGCACCCGCATCCGGCGCATGCGGAAGGCGGGCAGGTCGGCCATGGTGAACCGGCCGCAGTTGCGCATGAGCTGGGCCATGGGCAGCACGAGCAGCCAGGCCACCAGGAACCCGATGGAGTACAGGAAGCCGTCGTAGCCGTTGAGGGCGATGAGCCCGGCGATGCCGAGGAAGGAGGCGGCGGACAGGTAGTCGCCGGTGAGCGCCAGCCCGTTCTGGGTGCTGCTGAAGCCGCGCCCCCCGGCGTAGTAGTCGACGGCGCCGTTGGTGCTGCGCCGCGCGCGCACCGTGATGGCGAGGGTGACCACGATGAACAGCCCGCACAGCCCCAGGGTCCAGGCGTGGGAGGTGTCGAGGCCCTGTGCGGCCTCCCGTACTGCGGAGGTCACGGGCGCACCACCCGTCCCTCGCGGGCGAGCGCCGCGGCGCGGGCCTGCTCGGCGTCGGCGCGGATCTCCTCGGCCAGCGGGTCCAGCCGGTGCTCGGAGTACCAGACGAACAGCCAGGCCAGCAGGAAGGTGGTGGCGAACTGCCCCACCCCCAGCAGCAGGCCGACGTTGACGGCGCCGTACACCGGGACCGCCATCAGGCCGCGGGCGTAGACCGACAGCACCAGGTAGGCCATGTACCAGCCCAGGAAGACCGTCACGAGCAGGACCGACTGCACCGCGTACCGGCGGCGCAGCCGGACGAAGCGCGCGTCCGCGGCCAGGCGCGAGGCGCGCTGCGGCGGAGCCCCCGTCCCCTCGTCCGCGGGTGCCGGACCGGCCTCCCCCTCCTCCAGATACCGCAACGCTGCTCCTCCCCCGAGAAACGTCGAGAACGGCGCCGCGGCATCCGCAGGGTCCGGCTCTCCCCCCGCCCCTGCGGACGCGCCCCGTGCCGCGGCGCCCAGTGGAGGCCCACGATAGGCAGTCGCCTGGTCAGACGGGTGCGGTACTCCGAAATCGTGGTGCGGGATGCCCGAAGAATGGGGATACGGATGCGGGTGCCCCGCAGCGGCGGCGGATCCGCCCCCGCCCGCGCGGCCCATACGCAAGGGGCGGGTATGCAATTGCATACCCGCCCCTTGCAGGCGGTTCGGCCGCTCCCCCGGCCGGGGACGGCCGGGGACCGCCCTCAGGCCGCCACGGCCTCCTGCGACTGCGGCGCGCGCTCACGCCCCCAGGGGAGCAGGCGGTCCAGGGCGAACCGGCCGCCGTTGAAGCCGAGGGCCAGCGCGCTCACCGCCAGGACCAGCGGGAGCTCGTAGCCCCCCTCGCCGATCAGGCCGTTGGGCGCGTGCACGAAGAGGATGGCGCCGCCCATGTGCAGGGCGAGCAGCACCCCGACGACAGGCTGGAGGAGGCCGACCAGGAGCAGTGCGCCCCCGCCGAGCTCGACGGCGATGGCGAACAGGGCCGCGGCCTGGGGCGCGGGGATCCCCAGGCCCTCCATCATCCCGGTGGTGCCGCCCAGCCCCATCTCGCCGACCTTCTGCCACCCGTGCGCGATGAACACGATCCCCACGGCGATACGGGCGATGAGTGCGGTGGCGTCGGCCACTGGGCCCTTGGCCGGGCCGGTGAGTACGTTCATCGTCTCGTCGCTTCCCTGTCTGCCGCCCTTCGGCGGCCTCGTTTCCGGACGGTGGCGGTCACGGCGGGCGACGCCGCGACCCCGGTCCATCATCTAACCAGAAAATATCTTCCTAAGAAACGATGCTCGGAGTGACGTCCGCCATGCGCGCCGCGTACGCGCGCGCCGTCCGACCGGCCCCGCGCGCACGATCCACTAGGCTTTTCCCCGCACCCCTCCCGGCCCTGCGGGCGCCCTCCCCTGCGCGGGTCCGCCCGGGCGCGCACGGCGGCGACCTCGCGCGAACCCCGAGACCAGGGCGTCGAACACGTGTATGATTCGGGCGTCCGTACCCATCCCGAACCGAAGGGACGCCACCGCCGTGGTCACCGAGGTCTTCACGCGCAAGTATTGCGACCAGCACGCCGTCCGCGACGAGAAGGTCGAGGCGACTGAGGTCATCCAGTTCGCCTGGGAGGGCCAGGTCCGCGAGATCGACGCCTGCGACGAGTGCAAGAAGGAGCACGAGACCCGCTTCGAGCCGCTCGTCGACTACTCCCGCCCGGTCAAGAAGCGCCGCGCCAAGAAGTCCGAGCCCGCCAAGGCCGCGTCGGCCGGCTCCGCGGCCGACCCCGCCGACGGCGACTCCGCCGAGGACCCCTCCGAGGAGACCGCCGAGGCCTGACCGGCCGCGCACCGGCGTCCGCCGCGGGGGCCCACCGCCCCTGCGGCGCCGCTCCCCTGCCCTCGTTCCCCGCCGGCGCCGACCGCGCCCGGCGCCCACCGCCCCGGCTCTCGCGACCACCCCTCTGGGACTGCGCGAACGGGACGATCCGCACGATCTCCCGATCTGCGCGCCTCGCCGGCCGCGTACCGCACCGTCCCGTGCGACATTCCTTGGGAACGATTCAGCCCCGGCCGTGAAGGCCGGGGCACCCTCGCCGAGGGATTCGGTGGACACCTGACCGCGCTTCCGACCGTGCATCGGCGTGTGACTCGGGATCGGCGTCGCGGTGTACCTGCTGTACCGGCGGCGCAAGAGTGTGCTCGCGCGCGGCTGACGCGGCTCGAACGGCCGACACCGTCAGGCGGCGAGGCGGCGTCGGCGGCCGCGCCGACCCCGCGTCGGCGGTGGGAGCGCCCCGGCGTCCGACACCGCCTCGCCGGGACACCCCGCACCGCCGCACACCCCGGGTTCGGGGGCGGGAGACCGGATTCCCTGGCGTCCGGTCCCCCTACACGGCTCCGGGAGCGCACCCCTGGCTCCCGGCACCCGCGCCCCTACCGCCCAAGCGGCCCCGAGGCGGTTCAGGCCCGATTCGGTGACCACCCGGCGCCCCTCCGGCCGCCCCCGCGAGCACGCGGGCGGTCGTCGGTGCACCGGCACCTCCTCGGTCTCGGGCGGGGCCCCGTGACCCTTGTGGCCCCGCCGTCACCGAACAGCTTGCAGGGCCGAGGTTTCGGGCGCGCTACGCCCGGGTCAACCCCGGGTGAGTTCCCTCCCCGCGACCGCTCGCCCCTCCCGCCACACGGCCGCCGTCATCGGCACGCCGGGCCGGTAGGCCAGGTACACCGGGTCGGGGGCGTCCAGCACCACCAGGTCGGCGCGGGCCCCCGGGGCGAGGTGCCCCACGTCGGTGCGGCGCAGCGCCCGCGCCCCGCCCGCGGTGGCCGCCCACAGCGCCTCCTCGGGGGTCATCCGCATCTCGCGCACCGCCAGGGCGATGCAGAACGCCAGGCTGGAGGTGAAGCACGACCCCGGGTTGCAGTCGCTGGCCAGGGCGACGGTGGCGCCGGCGTCGATGAGGGCGCGCGCGTCGGGGTAGGGCTGGCGGGTGGAGAAGTCGACCCCGGGGAGCAGGGTGGCGACGGTGTCCGAGGCCGCCAGCGCCTCCACGTCCTCGGGCTCCAGGTAGGTGCAGTGGTCGACCGAGGCGGCGCCGAGCTCGGCGGCCAGGCGCGCCCCGGGGCCCGGACCGAGCTGGTTGCCGTGCACGCGGGCGAGCAGGCCGCGGGCCATGCCCGCCTTGAGGATGCGCCGGGACGCCTCCTCGTCGAAGGCGCCGCGCTCGCAGAACACGTCGATCCAGCGGGCGTGCGGGGCGCAGGCGTCGAGCATCTCGCCGGTGACCAGGTCGACGTACCCCTGCGGGTCGTCGGCGTACTCGGGCGGGACGATGTGGGCGCCCAGGAATGTGGTCTCCTCGGTGAGGCGGCCCGCGACGCGCAGCGCGCGCTCCTCGTCGGCGGTGCTCAGCCCGTAGCCGGACTTGATCTCCAGGGTGGTGGTCCCCTGGGCGCGAGCCTCGTTGAGCAGGCGGGTGGCCTTGTCCAGCAGCTCGGAGTCGGAGGCGGCGCGGGTGGCGGCCACCGTGGTGCGGATGCCCCCGGCCTCGTAGGGGCGCCCGCTCATCCGGGCGCCGAACTCCTTGCCGCGGTCCCCGGCGAAGACGATGTGCGAGTGGCTGTCGACGAACCCGGGCACGACGCAGCGGCCGCCGGCGTCGACACGGGCGTCGGCGGCGGGCGCCCGGGAGGCCGGACCGGCCCAGGCGACGGTCCCGCCCTCGATCACCAGGGCGGCGTCGGCGATGGCGCCGGTGGCGCCCTCCCCCAGGGAGGGGTCGTTGGTGGCCAGGAGGGAGATGCCGTCGATGAGCACCGTATCGGGCGCGGCATCGGCGGGGACGGTTCCGTCGGGCGTCGGTCCGGTCATCTGGGCTCCTTCGTGGTCGTTCCCCGCGCGCTCGGGCGGCGGGGCCCGTCGTCGTCGGTCGTGGCGGCCGGGGGCTCGGGCCCGAGCCCTGGCACGGCCGTGGCACTGGCCGTGGCCGTGGCCGTGGCCTCAGGCCAGCAGCTCGGTGATGGCGGTGTGCAGGCGGGCGGCGGCGTCGGGCCGGGCGGTGTGCACGCGGTCGCGCACGATCCACCGGCCGTCGGCCATGGTGTGGCGCACCTCGGCCGCCGTGGCCGCGAACACCGCGGCGTCGGCGGCGCGGCGCGGGTCGAATCCGGCCATGCGCGCCGACCCCAGGTCGAGCACGGCCAGGTCGGCGCGCTTGCCGGGGGCGATCCACCCGGCGTCGTCCCATCCGAGGGCGTCGGCGTGGCCGCCCTCGTGCAGGGCGTCCAGCAGCATCGACGCCGAGACGGTGCCGCGGCGGCCGGTGCGCAGCCGCTCGTGCATCTCCGCCCCGCGCGCCTCCTCCAGCAGGTCGATGGTGGAGTGGCCGTCGCTGCCCAGGGAGAGGGTGACGCGGGCGGGGTCGAGGTCGGCCAGCGGCGGCAGGCCGTCGGCGAGGTCGCGCTCGGTGGTCGGGCACAGGCACACCCCGGCGGCGGCCTCGCGCAGCAGGGCCGCGTCGGCGGGCTCCAGGTGGGTGGCGTGCACCGCCACCGGGTGCAGGTCGGCGAAGAGGCCCACGTGCTCCAGGTGGGCGGTGGGGGTGCGGCCGTAGTGGGCGCGGCAGGCGGCGTTCTCGGCGGGCTGCTCGGACAGGTGGACGTGGGGGGCGGCCCAGTCGAGGCCGTCGGGTCCGTGCAGGGCGGCGAAGCGGGCGAGCTGGTCGGCGGGGACGGCGCGGACCGAGTGCGCGGCGGTGCCCACGCGGGCGTGGCCGCCGCCGGGGCGGAAGGCGGCGACGCGCTCGGCCCACTCCTCGGCGCCGCCGTCGCCGAAGCGGAGCTGGGCGCCCTCCAGGGGGCGGTGCCCTCCGTCGGGGCCGAGGCCCCCGGCGAGGTAGAGGGTGTCCAGGAGGGTGATGCGGATCCCGGCGTCGGCGGCGGCCTCGACGAGGGCCGCGCCCATGGCGTTGGGGTCGTCGTAACGCTTGCCGCCGGGGGCGTGGTGGAGGTAGTGGAACTCACCCACGCAGGTGACCCCGGCCAGGGCCATCTCGGCGTACACCCCGGCGGCGAGCTCGCGGTAGGAGTCGGGGGTCAGCCGCTCGGCGGCGCGGTACATCAGCTCGCGCCAGGTCCAGAAGGAGCCGCCGTGCTCGCCGGTGCGGCCGCGCAGGGCGCGGTGGAAGGCGTGCGAGTGGGCGTTGGCGAAGCCGGGCACCGCGAGGCCGTCCATGCGCTCGGCCCCGGGCGGGGGTGCGGGTTCGCCGGTGCGGACGGAGGCGATCCGGCCGCCGCGGACCTCGATGACGACACCGGGAGAGGCCGCCCCGACGTCGGCCCCGGGCCCCGGCTCGGGGTCGACGAGGGCCCATTCACACCAGTACAGCCCGTCGCGGTCGTCGGTGGCGGACACTCACTTCTCCTTCACTGTCGGGATGAACGGGGGCGGGGTGCCCGTCCGGTCGACGGATCCCGCCCGTGGATGCCGATGGGCCGCCTCGTCTCCACCGCCGTGGACGCGCCCGGGTCGGGCACCGATGCCGCCACGGAGGACACGAAGGACACCGACGGCCATCGAAGCCGTGTTCTCCTCGTTCGCCTCCCTGCGGCGGGGGAAGGCCTCCGCGAACCGGACTCTGCGGATCCGCAGGCGGCCATGGTCGCCGTGGCCGCCGTGGCGGGCGCAGGGGGGAGGCGCCGGCCGCGCGCCTTCTCCGGCGCCCTCCGGCCGGTGCCTCCCCTCTTCCCCGCGCCCCGGATGTCAGGCCCCGCCGTCCGCGAGGTCCTGCAGGACGTCGGCCAGTGCCCGCACCCCCGCGTGGCAGTCGGCGCGTTCGGCGTACTCCTCCGGGGAGTGCGACACCCCGGTCGGGTTCCGCACGAACAGCATCGCCGTCGGCACCGACCCGGCCAGCACCCCGGCGTCGTGGCCCGCGCCGGTCGGCAGCACCGGAACGGGCCCCGCCTCCCCTCCGGCCACTGCCGCCACCCGGTCGCGTAGGCCCCCGTCGAACTCCACCACCGGGGTGTCGGACTCCTGGTGCTCCTCGGCGGTGACGCCCTGCTCCCCGGCGGCCCGGCGCACCTCGGCGACGACGTCGCCCACGACCGCCGCCAGGCTCTCGGCGCCGGGGGCACGGGCGTCCAGCCAGGCCCGCACCCGGGAGGCGATCGCGTTGGTGCCGTTGGGCTCGGCCTCCACCCGGCCCACGGTGGCCACCGCGCCGTGCTCGGCCGCCGCCGCGCGGGCCGCCAGCACCATGCGGGCCATGGGCAGCATCGGGTCGCGGCGGTCCTCCAGGCGCGTGGTGCCCGCGTGGTCGGCGCGGCCGGTGAAGGTCCAGCGCCAGCGGCCGTGCGGCCAGATGGAGCGGGCGGCGCCGACCGCGCGGTCCAGGTCGGCCAGGGCGCGGCCCTGCTCCACGTGCAGCTCGACGAAGCAGCCGACGCGGCCCAGCCGTTCGGGGTCGGGCCCCATCCGGTCCGGGTCCAGGCCCACCCGCTCCATGGCCTGGGCCCAGGTGGTGCCGGAGGGGTCGGCCAGGGCGGCCGCCCGCTCGGGGGCGACGGCCCCGGTGAGCAGGCGGCTGCCCAGGCAGGGGACGCCGAAGCGGGCGCCCTCCTCCTCGGCGAAGACCGCGACCGCGATGGGGCGGCGCGGGCGGACGCCGCGGCGGCGCAGCTCGGCGACGGCCGCCAGGGCGCTGACCACGCCCAGCGGGCCGTCGTAGGCGCCGCCGTCGGGCACCGAGTCCAGGTGGGAGCCGGTGACCACGGCGTCCGGGCCGGGCGCGCCCCACCAGGCCCACATGTTGCCGTTGCCGTCGGTCTCCACGTCCAGGCCCGCGTCGGCGGCGGCCCGGTGGAACCAGTCGCGCAGCTCCGGGTCGGGGCCGCCGAAGGTGAAGCGGCGGTAGCCGCCGGTCGCGGCGTGGCGGCCGATGGGGGCCAGCTCGTCCCAGAGGCGGTCGAAGGCGGTGGCGGAGGGGGCGGCGGGGTCAGGCACCGGCGCCGCCCTCCCGCATCGGCAGGCGCAGGCCCTCGCGCTCGGCGACGGCCTCAGCCTCGGGGTAGCCCGCGTCGGCGTGCCGGATGACGCCCATGCCCGGGTCGTTGGTGAGCACCCGCCGCAGCTTCCGCGCCGCGAGCTCGCTGCCGTCGGCGACGCTGACCTGACCGGCGTGCAGGGAGCGGCCCATGCCGACGCCTCCGCCGTGGTGCAGCGACACCCACGAGGCGCCGGACGCGGTGTTGACCAGGGCGTTGAGCAGCGGCCAGTCGGCGATGGCGTCGGAGCCGTCGCGCATCGACTCGGTCTCCCGGTAGGGGGAGGCGACCGATCCGGTGTCCAGGTGGTCGCGGCCGATGGCCAGCGGGGCGCTCACCTCGCCGGAGGCGACCAGCTCGTTGAACCGCTCGCCGGCCTGCGCGCGCTCGCCCTGGCCCAGCCAGCAGATGCGGGCGGGCAGGCCCTGGTAGGCGACCTTCTCCCCGGCCATGCGGATCCACCGGGCCAGGTGCTCGTTCTCCGGGAACAGGTCCAGCACGGCGCGGTCGGTGCGGGCGATGTCGGCGGGGTCGCCGGACAGCGCCGCCCACCGGAACGGGCCCTTGCCCTCGCAGAACAGGGGGCGGATGTAGGCGGGCACGAACCCGGGGAAGTCGAAGGCGCGGGCGAACCCGGCCTCGCGGGCCTCGCCGCGGATGGAGTTGCCGTAGTCGAACACCTCGGCCCCGGCGTCCAGGAACCCGACCATGGCCTCCACGTGGGCGGCCATGGACTCGCGGGCGCGGGCGGTGAACTCGGCGGGCTTGGCGGCGGCGTAGTCGGCCCAGTCCTCGAAGGCCACCCCGGCGGGCAGGTAGGACAGCGGGTCGTGGGCGCTGGTCTGGTCGGTGACGATGTCGATGGGGGCGCCCCGGCGCAGCAGCTCGGGCACCACCTCGGCGGCGTTGCCGAGCAGGCCCACCGACAGCGGGCGGCGGGCGTCGCGGGCCTCGGTGGCCAGGCGCAGCGCCTCGTCGATGCCGTCGGCGCGCACGTCCAGGTACCGGTGCTCGATGCGGCGGTCGATGCGGCTGGGGTCGCACTCGACGACGATCGCCACGCCGCCGTTCATCGTGACGGCCAGCGGCTGGGCGCCGCCCATGCCGCCGAGCCCGGCGGTGAGGGTGATGGTGCCCTCCAGGGTGCCGCCGCGCTTGGCCGCGACCGCCCCGAAGGTCTCGTAGGTGCCCTGGAGGATGCCCTGGGTGCCGATGTAGATCCAGGAGCCGGCCGTCATCTGGCCGTACATGGTCAGTCCCAGCGCCTCCAGGCGGCGGAACTCCTCCCAGTTGGCCCAGTCGCCCACCAGGTTGGAGTTGGCGATGAGCACCCGGGGCGCCCACTCGTGGGTGCGCATGATGCCGACCGGGCGGCCCGACTGCACGAGCAGGGTCTCGTCGCCCTCCAGGTCGCGCAGCGAGGCGGTGATCCGGTCGAAGCTGGCCCAGTCGCGGGCGGCCTTGCCGGTGCCGCCGTAGACGACGAGCCGCTCGGGGTGCTCGGCCACCTCCGGGTCGAGGTTGTTGTGCAGCATCCGCAGGGCCGCCTCCTGGGGCCAGCCCTTGGCGGTGCGGGCGGTCCCGCGCGGGGCGCGGACGGTGCGGGGGGTGGATTCGGCTGCCATGACGCCTCCTGTGTGCAGCGCGGGCGGGTTCAGCGCAGGGGGGTGACGGACGCGGCGGCCTCCACCGCGGTGCCGTCGGTGATCAGGGCCGCGACCTCGGCGATCTCCGGGGCGAGGTAGCGGTCGGGGCCGGGGCCGGGCACCCGGGTGCGGACCGCGTCGCGCACGGCGCCGGTGGCCGGGCCGGGCTCCAGCGGGGAGCGCAGGTCCAGGGCGCGGGCGGCGGTGAGCAGCTCGACGGCGAGGACGTCGGTGAGGGCGGCGACGGAGCGGCGCAGCGTGCGGGCGGCGGCCCAGCCCATGGAGACGTGGTCCTCCTGCATCGCCGAGGAGGGGATGGAGTCGACGCTGGCCGGGGCGGCGAGGCGCTTCATCTCCGAGACCAGACCGGCCTGGGTGTACTGGGCGATCATGTGGCCCGAGTCCACGCCGGGGTCGTCGGCCAGGAACGCGGGAAGGCCGTGCGAGCGGGCCACGTCGAGCATCCGGTCGGTGCGGCGCTCGGCGATGGAGGCCACGTCGGCGGCGGCGATCGCGAGGAAGTCGAGGACGTAGCCGACGGGGGCGCCGTGGAAGTTGCCGTTGGACTCCACGCGGCCGTCGGGGGTGATGACCGGGTTGTCGATGACGGCGGCGAGTTCGCGCTCGGCGACGGTGCGGGCGTGCGCCAGGGTGTCCCGGGCGGCGCCGGCGACCTGCGGGGCGCAGCGCAGCGAGTAGGCGTCCTGGACGCGGGTGCACTCGGGGCCGCGGTGCGAGGCGACGATGGGCGAGCCGTCGAGCAGCGCCAGCATGTTGGCGGCGGCGTCGGCCTGGCCGGGGTGCGGGCGCATGTCCTGCAGGTCGGCGGCGAACACGCGGTCGGTGCCCAGGAGCGCCTCGACGCTCATGGCGGCGGTGACGTCGGCGGTGCGCAGCAGCCGCTCCAGGTCGTGGCAGGCCAGCAGGAGCATGCCGAGCATGCCGTCGGTGCCGTTGATCAGCGCCAGGCCCTCCTTCGCGCCGAGCTCGACGGGCTCCAGCCCGGCGGCGCGCAGCGCGTCGGCGGCGGGGCGGAGCTCGCCGGAGGCGTCGCGGACCTCGCCCTCGCCCATCAGGGCCAGGGCGACGTGGCTGAGCGGGGCCAGGTCGCCGGAGCAGCCGAGGCTTCCGTACTCCAGCACGACCGGGGTGATGCCCGCGTTGAGCAGCCCCGCGAGAGCCCGGGCGGTGGCGGGCTCCACGCCGGTGCCGCCGGAGGCCAGGGTGCGCAGCCGCAGGAGCATCAGGGCGCGCACGACCTCGCGCTCCACCTCGGGGCCGGACCCGGCGGCGTGCGAGCGCACGAGCGAGCGCTGCAGGCGGGCGCGCAGGTCGGGAGCGATGTGGCGGGTGGCCAGGGCGCCGAAGCCGGTGCTGACACCGTAGGCGGGCTGCTCGCCCTCGGCCAGGGCGCGCACCCGGTCGCGGCCGTCGGCGAGCGCCTTGAGGGCGTCGTCGCCCAGGTGCACCCGCGCGCCTCCGCGCGCGACGGCGACCACCTCTTCGGCCGTGAGGGAGGAGCGCCCGACGACGACTTCGGCGGCGCCGGCGGCGGTTCCGGTAGCGGTGATGGACATACCCCCATTCCACGCCCTCAGAGGCCGCCCCCGCAGCACCGCCGCGCACCATCTGTCCGACATCTCAGACAAGGGGCCGAGCGGCGGTCGGCGGGGTGTGGGCGGAGGGCGGCGGGGTGCCGGGCGGCGGATCGGCGGGGTGCCGGGCGGAGAGCGACGACGGAGGTGTGCGACCCCTACGGCAGCACTGTCGGCCGTCCGGCGTGTGCGCGGTCACCGGATTCGGCAGCGACGGCGACAGCCAAGTGGTTCCCCGGCCCCGCCTGCCGGGCGACAGGCCACTCACGCTCCGGGTGGTCGAGCGGCTGAGCTGGTACCCCACTCACGGACCCCAGCCGAGCGGCAGGCCGAAGGGGCGTGGCGTGGAGGGCAGCGACGACAAAGGTCGGCGGCCCATGCCGCAGCGTTGACGATTGCACGGAGTGTGCGTGGTCGCCATGATGGGCAGCGACGGCGACAGCAGGGAGGTTCCCCGGCCCTGCCTGCCGGGCGGCAGGCCGCCGGCGCTCCGGGTGGCCGAGCGGCTGAGCTGGTACCCCACTCACGGACCCCGGCCGAGCGGCGGGCCGACGGAGTGTCGGGTGGAAGGGCAGCGACGACGAAGGTCGGCGGCCCATGCCGCAGCGTTGACGATTGCACGGAGTGTGCGTGGTCGCCATGATGGGCGGCGACGGC
>NZ_JAQFWQ010000141.1 GCF_027706725.1 Nocardiopsis endophytica | reverse complement strand
TGGCCTGTTCTCGTCGCTGCCCTCGACGCTGCACCCCGGCGGCTCGCCGCCCGGCTGGGGCCCATACGCGGGGTACCAGCCCAGCCGCCCGCCTGAAACGTCAGAACCCGAAAATCGACAGGGCCTGGCAGCGGGGGTGGTGCGTGGGACAGACTGCTGGGCATGGCCGACCACGACCTGTCAGGGTTCGAGCGCACCTCCTTCACCCATGGCGGCGCCACCCGCGACGTCCTGAGGCGCGGCGAGGGGCCGGCCGTCATCGTCATGGCCGAGGTCCCCGGCATCACGCCGAAGGTGCTGGGGTTCGCCGAGCGTGTGGCCGCCATCGGCTGCACCGCGGTGCTGCCCGTGCTGTTCGGGCGGCCCGGGCGCGACCCCGACCCCGCGGCGCACGGGCGCCTGCGGTCCGGCGCCTACTTCGCGTCGACCTTCGCGAAGGTGTGCGTGAGCCGGGAGTTCACCCTGCTCGCCACCGGGCGCAGCTCCCCGGTCGTCACCTGGCTGCGGGCGCTGGCCGCCGACGAGCACGAGCGGTGCGGCGGGCCCGGCGTCGGAGCGGTCGGGATGTGCCTCACCGGCGGTTTCGCGCTGGCGATGGCCACCGACGAGCGGCTGCTCGCCCCGGTGCTCTCCCAGCCGTCGCTCCCGCTCCCGGTCACCGCGCGCCGCCGCGCCACGACCGACATCTCCGACGAGGAGCTCGCCGTCGTCAAGGACCGGTGCGCGCGCGACGGCCTGCGGGTGATCGGCATGCGGTTCCGCGGGGACCGCCTCGTCCCCAGGGACCGGTTCGCGGCGCTGCGCCGGGAGCTCGGCGAGGCGTTCACCGCCGTGGAGCTGGACGACGCCGACGCCTCCCCCGAGGCGTTCACCCCGCCGCACTCCGTGCTGACCGAGCACCTGGTCGACGAGCCGGGGCAGCCGACCCGGGCCGCACTGGACGAGGTGCTGGACCTGTTCCGCACCCGGCTCCTCCGCGCCGAGGTGTAGCGCCGGCGGAGAGCGGGGGTTCCCCGCCGGGGGAGTCAGGGGATGCCCCGCCGGAGAGCGCAAGGGCTCCCCGGCGGAGAACCGGGGGAGCGCCCCGCCGGAGAGCCGAGGGGGCTCCCCGGCGGCGGGCCGTCCTACCCGGTCCCGGGGGCCGAGCGTTCGACCACCCGCGCGACCTGCTCGGCCTTCTCCTGTGCCTTCCGCTTCAGCGCCTTGTACGGCGTCGTCCGGGCGATGTCGCGCAGCGACCGCAGCGCCTCCTCGGTCCCGATGCGGGCGAGCACGTCGAGCCCGCGGACCGCGAGCCGGTGGCCGCCCTCCCCGGGCCAGGCCCCGATCAGCGGGGCGAGGCGGCGCACCGTCCCGTCGTCCCCGAGCCGCCCCAGGGCGGTGAACTGCCAGCCGTACGCCGGCTTCGCGCCGTTCTCCCGCCACCGCCGGAACAGGTCCCACCCGAACTCGGCCAGCGAATCCCCGTCGCACGCCTCCAGGACCAGAGCGAGGACGGGGGCCGCTCCGTCCGGCGGGGCGATCGCGAGGAGTGTGAGCAGATTGCGGACGGCGGGCAGGGGAAGCGCGCGCTCGCCGCCCGAGAGCAGGACCTGCGGCAGGACCTCGGCGTCCACGCCGAGGCGTGTGGGGACCTTCGTGGCCTTGGGCTGCCGCGGGGGAGCGTCCAGCAGGGCCCGCACCGCGTCGACGGCCCCGTCGCCGTAGGTGCGCGCGGCCTCGGTGACGGCGTCCTCGCCCTCCTGGTCGGCGAGGTGGTGCAGCGCGTACTCGGCGGCGGTCCGGTCCCTCCCCGCCTTGCCCAGGGCGACCGGGAGCAGGTAGGGGATCGCGGCGGCCCCGTGCCGGTCGAACCACTCGGCGGCCGCTTCCTGCGCCTTCTCGACGTTCAGCAGGAAATGGGCCGCGGCCTTCGCGACCTCGCCGTCGAGGAAGGGCAGCAGGAGAGGGACGCCGCGCACCGGTTGCGCGCGTGCGAAGCTCAGCACGGCCGGAAGCGCGTCGAGTTCGAAGCGGGCGGCGAGGGGGCGGAGCCAGCTGCTCGGGCTGAACGGACCGTCGTGCCCCAGGCCGCGCTGGGCGCGCCAGTCGGGCAGCCATTCGCGCAGCACGGGCCGGACCAGTTCTTCCGGCCCCCTCGTGAGGATCCCGGCCTGCCAGTACAGCTCCTTGTCCACGGGCTCGACCGCCACCCCGTCCCGGATGTTCGCGATCCGCCTCTCCCACACGGGGTCGCGCTCGACCGGGGGCGGGGAGGCGTCCAGCGTGACGCCGTTCGCGCCGGGGACCGCGACCTCGGTCCGCAGCCAGTCCTCGCGCTCCCCGTCGGCCCACTCGACGGTCCGCGTGTCGGGCACGGGCACCCCCTTGAGCGGGCCGGGGGCGGGCCCGGCCTTCCGCCCGCTCCCGGACCACGGCGGGTCGACCAGCGTCCGCGGCAGCTCGTCCGCTGACGCCTCCGGGACCCGGTGGCCCGTGTCGGACAGCTTCACCACGGTGGCGCGCTCCTCCGCGGACAGCTCGGGGAGGAGGCGGTCGGCCAGGGCGGCGTTGGCGCGCACGTGGTCGGTGAGCAGCTCCGCCGCGGAGGCGTTCCCGTCGGCCGCGGCCGACGCCAGGACGCGGACGGCGCGCGCCGGGTAGAGCCGCATGGTCGCGCGCAGCGCGGCCCCCATGTTGGGGTCGTCCACGCGCTCCAGCATCAGGTGGAACGCCTCGTCGCTGGGCAGGCGCCCCAGCACCTCGAGGATCGACGTTCGGCGCCGGGGCTCGTCGCGGAAGGTGTCGAACGCCTCGGCCAGGTGCGGAGCGACGGCGGGGCCCACGCCGTCGGCCAGGGTGACCAGGTTCTCGATGCGGTAGCAGTCGACGGCTCTGAGGCGCCCCGCCGCCCCCAGGAGTTCGAGGTGGGCGGGGGAGCCCAGGGAGCGCAGGAGGAGTTCTTTGGCCACCGGGGGCGCGTCGGGGGCGCAGCACTCGGCGGTCCAGTGCTGCTCCGTCGGGACGAGATAGGCGCTGATGACCCGCCGTTTCGGCGTCGTGCGCAACCCGGCCAGCAGGTCGACGACGCCCCGGTACTCGTCGTCGGGCGCCACGGCGAGGAGCTCGCGGAGGCGCTTGGCGGGGGCGTCCAGCCGGTGGTCGTCGAAGTACTCGTCCGGTAGGCCCTCCTCGTCCCGGATCGGAACCAGGCCCCTCTTGTGGGTTCCGGTGGGGCTGCTCGCGATGTCGCAGCGCTCAAGGAAGGCGTGCACGGCGAAGCGCAGGCCGTAGGTGGTGGTCCAGGCGTCCACGAACCGTGTCGTGATGTCGCCGGAGTACAGCTCCGACTCGGGGACGGCCGCGACCGCCGCGGCCCCGAGCGGGGTGGCCCGGCCGTCGAGGTGCGCCCGCGCCGCCGCGGCCAGCGCGGGATCGGTCCTGTGGTGGGAGAGGGCCTGCTCGATCCTGCCGGCGTAGGGGGCGCGGAGCTCGGGCTCGCTGGGCCCGGCCGCCTCGGCCTTGGGCCCGGGGCGGCCGCCGCGCCGGGGGTGCAGGTGGCGCTTCCAGGACGGCGGCATGACGAGGACGTCCTCGTCCACGGATGGGGGGTTGTGATCGGACATGGCAGGCACCGTAGTGAGGGGGGCCGACGATCCTGGGCCCACCCGGCGCCGGGGCGGCCTATCGTCCGCATATCGAAAAACCGATACGGGCTGACAACACCCCGCCGTCTTGACTGGGGGACATGGTCTCCAGCGAATCGGTGATCGAGCCGTCCCACCCGCCCGTTCCGACGACAGGAATCGCGGTCTACGGATGCGGTGAGGACGAAGCCGCCCTTTTCCGGGAGATGGGAGCGCGCCTCGGTCTGGCGCCCACCATCACCGGGGCGGCCGTCTGTGAGGGAAATGCGGAAATGGCGCGGGGCGGCCGGTGCATCAGCGTGAACCACAAGACCCGGGTCACCGACTCCACGCTTCTGGCGCTCAGCAGAGCCGGCGTGGAGTACATCTCCACAAGGAGCATCGGGTTCGACCACATCGACCTGGAGTACGCCGAGCACGTCGGAATCTCGGTGGGCAATGTCGCCTACTCCCCGGACAGCGTGGCCGATTACACGCTGATGCTGATGCTGATGGCGGTGCGCCACGCCAAGTCCGTGGTCCGGCGCACCGATGCCCATGACTACCGGCTGAACGAGAGCCGAGGCAAGGAACTGCGCGACCTGACCGTGGGCGTGGTCGGGACGGGGCGCATCGGAACGGCGGTGATCCACCGGCTGCGGGGCTTCGGATGCCGTGTGCTGACCCACGACAGGCGCTCCCGCGCCGCCGCCGGCCACGTACCGCTGGACGAACTCGTCGGGCAGAGCGACATCGTCACGCTCCACACCCCGCTCACGGCCGAGACGCGCCATCTTCTCGACCGCCGCCGCATTGAGCGGATGAAGCCCGGAGCGTACGTCGTCAACACCGGCCGCGGGCCGCTGATCGACACCGCCGCCCTCCTTTCGGCATTGGAGAGCGGCCGATTGGGCGGTGCGGCACTGGACGTCATCGAAGGCGAGGAAGGCGTCTTCTACGCCGACCTCCGGAACGGGGAGATCGGTCACGAGGCCCTGACTCGGCTCCAGCGCCTGCCGAACGTGCTGATCAGCCCGCATTCCGCCTATGACACGGAACACGCCCTGAGGGACATCGTCGAGAACAGCCTCCTCGGCTGCCTGGAATTCGAGAACGGGAGAAAAGAATGAGCAGGTTGAAGGTCGGAATCCTCTTCGGCGGCGCCTCCGAGGAGCACCCCGTCTCCGTGAAGTCGGCGCGTGAGGTGGAGAGGAACCTCGACCCCGGGAAGTACGAGCCGTTCTGGATCGGCATCACCGCCGGCGGCGAGTGGAGGCTCTGCGACGGCGGTCCCGCCCCGGGCTGGGAGAACGGCGGCGCCCGTCCTGTGACGTTGTCGCCGGACCGGAGGGTGCACGGCCTGCTGGTCATGGGGCCGGACGGGTACGAGACGGTGCGCCTCGACATCGTCCTCCCCGTACTCCACGGCAGGTTCGGCGAGGACGGCGCGGTCCAGGGGCTGTTGGAGCTCTCCGGTATCCCGTACATCGGCTGCGGCATCGGGGCCTCCGCCGTGTGCATGGACAAGTCCCTCGCCTACACCGCCGCCAGGAACGCGGGGATCGAGACCCCGCCCTTCCAGGTGGTCGAGGAGAACGGGAAGGTCGACCCCGACCGCCTCCGGTACCCCGTCTTCGTGAAGCCCGCCCGCTCGGGCTCCTCGTTCGGCGTCGGCAAGGTCGACCGGGAGGAGGAACTGCCGGCCGCGCTGGGCGCGGCGCGGCAGTACGACACGAAGGTCCTGATCGAGGAGGCCGTGGCCGGCAGCGAGATCGGCTGCGCCGTCCTGGAGGACCCCTTCGGCCTGACCGTCGGCGAGGTGGACCGGGTCGACCTCTCCCACGGGTTCTTCAGGATCCACCAGGAGGACTCCCCGGAGACCGGGTCGGAGAACGCGACCTTCATCGTTCCCGCAGACATCCCCGACGCGTCGCGCCGGGCCGTCCAGGAGGCCGCGACCACCGTCTACCGCGCCCTGGGCTGCACGGGGCTCGCCCGCGTCGACATGTTCCTCACCGACGACGGGCGGGTCGTCCTCAACGAGGTCAACACCCTGCCCGGCCTGACCTCCTACAGCCGCTACCCGCGGATGATGGCCGCCGCGGGACTGGCGCTCTCCGACGTGGTCGACCGGCTCGTCCTGACGGCACTGCACGGGAAGCGGCCATGAACGACGGCTTCGCCTACGTCGATGAGCGGGTCCCGGGCATCCGCTGGGACGCCAAGTACGCCACCTGGGACAACTTCACCGGCAGACCCGTCGACGGGTACCTGGCGAACCGCATCGTCGGGACCTGGGCCCTGTGCGCGGCCCTGGAGCAGGCCCGCGACAAGGCGGCCTCCCTCGGGTTCGGGCTGCTCCTGTGGGACGGGTACCGCCCCCAGCGCGCCGTCGACCGCTTCCTGCGCTGGTCCGAACAGCCCGAGGACGGCCGGACGAAGGCCCGGCACTACCCGAACATCGACCGGGCCGGGATGGTCGGGCACGGATACGTGGCCGCGAAGTCGGGCCACACCAGGGGCGGCGCCGTCGACCTGACGCTCTACCACCTCTCCACCGGCGAACTCGCCCCCATGGGCGGCCGCCACGACCTCATGGACCCCGTCTCCCACCACGGGGCCCCGGGGATCACGCCGGCCGAGTCCCGGAACCGCGAACTGCTCCGCTCCCTCATGGAGGACTGCGGATTCGACCGGTACGACCGCGAATGGTGGCACTACACGCTGAGAGACGAGCCCCATCCCGATGCCTACTTCGACTTTCCCGTCACGTGATCGGCGCCTTCGCTGCGTCTCGCAGTGGGGGACCCTGGAACGCAACGACGAGGTCGTGATGCGGCGCACCGACCCGGCGCGGCTGGAGGTCTTCCTCGGCGGCACCGATCCGTCGCGACTGCACGACTGGGCGTCCGACGGATACCGGTCGAGCGAGGAGTACCTGTTCTGGTCCCGCAAGGTCTGCGGCCTGGCGTGCCTTCAATCGCTGCTCCACGGCTGGACCGACATCCGGATGCCGATGGGCGAACTCCTCTCGCAGGCCCTCGACCGGGGCTGCTACACGGTCAAGCCCTCCGGAGAGGTCCACGGACTCATCTACCGGCCGTTCATGGCCTGGGTCGGGTCGCGGTTCGGATTCCACTGCGAACTGGTCGAGCACACGCCCTTGCGCGAATCCGGCCGGAAGGTGCGGCCCGGGCAGGTCATGATCGCTTCGGTGTCGCCCGAGATCCGCGACCCGGACACCCGCGGCCCGCAACGAGGAGGCCACCTCGTGCTGGTCTACGCGGTCGAGGACGGGACGGTGCGGTTCCACAACCCGTCGGGCTACTCCCACAATTCGGACTCGGTATCGCTGCCCCTCGACGTGTTCGAGCGGTTCCACGCGGACCGGGGGATCCTGGTCAGGAGGACACCGGGCGGCGACGGCCGCACCCGCCGCGCCGGTGTGTCCTCCCGGTTCCTACGGGAGCTGCCGAGCCGACGCGGGGAGCCTGACCGTGACGCGGAGCCCGCCGCCGGTGCGCGGGACGAGTGAGAGCGTTCCGTCGTGCGCTCGGGCGATGCTCTCGGCGATCGCCAGGCCGAGGCCGGCGCCCGCATGGTCGCCGCGGACGCGTCCGGTGCCGCGCTGGAACGGCTCGGTCAGGGTGGAGACCACCTGCGGGCTGAGCCGTTCGCCGGTGTTCTCGACCGTGAGCACGGCGCCGTCGCGGTCGACGGCGGTGTCGATCCGGACGGTGCCGTGCTCGGGCAGGTTGTGGACGATCGCGTTGTGCAGGAGGTTCGTGGTCAATTGCAGCAGGAGCGCCTGCGACCCCACGGCCGGCGCGATCTCCCCGGAGGTCTCGACCGCGACACCGTTCTTCTCGGCGAGAGGGAGGAGCGTTTCGGCGGCCTCCTCCGCGATGAGGGACAGGTCGACCTCCTCCCGGGCGAAGGAGCGCCGGTCGGTGCGGCTGAGCAGGAGCAGCGCCTCGGTGAGGTCGATCGCCCGGGCGTTGACGGCACGGAGGCGCTCGTCGATCACGCTGTCCTCCCGGCTCGGATCGCTCCGGGCCAGGTCGAGGAGGGTCCGGGTGATCGCGAGCGGGGTCCGGAGCTCGTGGGAGGCGTTGGCCGCGAAGCGCTGCTGTTCGGCGACGTGCGCCTCGAGCCGGGCGAGCATGCCGTCGAAGGCGTCGGCGAGCTCGCGGAACTCGTCGTGGCGCCCCTCCAGCTCGATCCGGTGGGAGAGCGACCCCCGCGCGGCCGTGCGCGTGGCGTCGGTGATGCGGGTCATCGGCGCCAGCATCCGCCCGGCGAGGAGCCACCCTCCGGCGAGCCCGAACACCAGCAGGAACACGAGCGCGGCGGCGGCCGCGGGCGCGAAGTCGCGCAGGAGCTCGGTCCCCGTGGGCGCGATCACGACCTGCCCGGCGTCCTGCGCCCGCTCCCGGTAGTCGCTCAGGAACACGGCGAACGCCCCGATCAGCACGGTGCCGGCCACCATGAGGAAGCCGGCGTAGCTGAAGGTGAGCTTGAGGCGGACGCTCAACCCCGGGGCCCTACGCACGGGCTCCTCCCGCGCCCCCGGCCCCGCCCTGGGCCCCGTCCCCGGGGCCCGTGTCGATGCGGTAGCCGACGCCGGGCACGGTGGAGATCAGCCACGGTTCGCCGAGCCGCTTGCGCAGCGCGGAGACGGTGATGCGCACGGCGTTGGTGAACGGGTCGGCGTTCTCGTCCCACGCCCGTTCCAGGAGCTCCTCGGCGCTGATGACACCGCCTTCGGCGGCCATGAGGACGTCGAGCACGGCGAACTGCTTGCGGGTGAGCGCGACGTAGCGGCCGTCCCGGTAGACCTCGCGGCGGAACGGGTCCAGCCGCAGCCCGGCGAGTTCGCGCACCGGCGGCCTGCTGTGGCCGCGCCTGCGGTCGAGGGCCCTGAGCCGGAGCACGAGTTCCTGCAGCTCGAAGGGTTTGGTCAGGTAGTCGTCGGCGCCGAGTTCGAACCCGGAGGCCTTGTCGGACAGCCGGTCCGCGGCGGTGAGCATCAGGATCGGCATGCCGCTGCCCGAGGCGACGATGCGCTCGGCGACCTCGTCACCGGAGGGCCCGGGGATGTCGCGGTCGAGGACGGCGATGTCGTAGGCGTTGGTGCCCAGCATCTCCAGGGCGGTGTCGCCGTCCCCGGCGACGTCGGCCGCGATCGCCTCCAGGCGCAGTCCGTCACGGATCGCCTCCGCCATGTAGGGCTCGTCTTCGACGACCAGCACACGCATGGTCTCGATCGTAGGAGCGAGGGGATATCGCCGGCGTATGGAAAACGGTGTTCCGGGCCGACGGCCCCCCGGAGCCGCCTGCCGACCGGACGAGGTGCGCATGGGCTCTGCGCCCCTCGCCGCGAGGAAGGATCAGCGGGCATAGTGAGCTGTGCCGGGATCGTCGAACCGCTGTGCGCATCGGATCGGGATCGCCCGGCGGCAACACCGGTCGGCGTGCAGGGGGCGGCCCGGTGGTGAGCGCGGTCGTTCTCCCGGCACGAGACGAAGGCCCAGGTGACCATGGTTCCGACGAAGGCCAGGGCGGAGGAGGGCCCCCGTTTCGAGTCGTTGAGGCGGCCGAGTCCGCGGATGATCGTGCTGGGCGTGCTGATGGCCGGCTTCGCGTGGGCGCTGGTCATCCCGCCGTCGATGGCGGAACCCCCCTCCGTTCCGGCGTCCGTGCTGTTCGTCGTGCTCCTGTGCGCGTTCGGTACCGCCTTGCTCCTGGCGCTGTGGGTGGCGGTGAGTCCGGCGCCGCCCGCCGGTTCCGGGCCGTGGTCGGTCGTGCTGCTGCTGGCGGTCTCGCTGGCCCTGTGGCCGCCCCTGTACGCCTGGGCCGAGCGCGGAGAGGTGCCATGGGCGTGGGCGGCGGGCTTCGCGATCGCCGCGAGTGCGCTCGTGTCCTGGCGGGCGGGCGCCGTCGCGGCGGTCGCGCTGGGGCTCGCGGCCGGTATCGGCGGCGCGATCCACGGTTCGGTCACCGAGAACCTCCTGACGGCGTTCGGCTGCGCGGCGGCGGTGTGGCTCATGTGCCAGGTGCTCGTCTGGCTGCTGCGCCTGCTGCGGGCGGCGCAGGAGGGCCGCGAGGTCCGAGCGGAGCTGGCGATCGCCGAGGAGCGGCTGCGGGTCAGCCGCGAGCTGCACGACGTGCTCGGGCACCGCCTCGGCGTCATCGCGCTCAAGGCCGAGCTGGCCGCCGAACTCGCCGTACCCCACCCGGAGCGGACCGCCGAGGAGTGCGACGGGATCCGCAGGCTCGCCGCCGAGACGCTGGCCGAGGCCCGCCGGGCCGTGCACGGCGATACGGTCGCCGACCTCGCCGCGCAGCTCGACGCCGCCGGGCTCGTGCTCGACTCGGCGGGGATCGAGACCGCGATCGACGCCGACGAGAACGCCGTCGCGGCGCTGCCGGAGGCGCTGTCGCGCCTGATGGCCGCGGTCGTCCGCGAAGCGGTCACCAACGTGCTGCGCCACAGCGAGGCCCGGCACGTGTCGATCACCCTCTCCGGCCGGGCCTCACCGGTCCGGCTGGTGATCGTGAACGACGGCGTCCCCGACCGCCGGAGCGGCGCGGCGTCCGGCGGCACGGGCCTGGCGTCGCTGTCCGCGCGGTGCTCTGCGGCCGGCGCCCGGCTGGCCGCCGGCCGGGACGGCGAGGGCCGATTCGAACTGCGGATCGACGCTGCGGCCGATCGGATCGCGCCATGAGCCCCGCGATCCGGGTCCTCCTCGCCGAGGACGACGAACTGATCCGGGACGCTCTGGCGGGTCTGCTGGACCGCGAACCCGACATCGACGTGGTCGCCACCGCCGACGATGGGCGGGGCGCCGTAGAGCAGGCACTGGCGCACCGCCCCGACGTCGCGGTCATCGACCTGCAGATGCCGAGGCTGGACGGGCTGGGCGTCATCACCGAACTGGGCCGCGCGCTGCCCGATTGCGCCGGGGTGATCCTCACCGGGCACGGCCGCCCCTACGTCCTGCGCCAGGCCCTGTCTTCCGGCGCCCGCGGCTTCCTCGCGAAGGGGGCACCCGGGACCGCGCTGGCCGACGTCGTCCGGCGCGTGCACAAGGGGCAGAGGTACGTCGATCCCGTGCTGGCGGCGGACGCGCTGACGGCGCCGCCCTCGCCGCTGACGCCCCGCGAGACCGAGGTCCTCTCGGCTGCCCAGGGGGACCGTCCGATCCGCGAGGTCGCCCGCGCACTGTTCCTGTCGCAGGGCACGGTGCGCAATTACCTCGCGGCCGCCACCCGCAAGCTCGGGGCCGATACCCGCGCCGACGCCTACCGGATCGCCCTGGAGAACGGATGGCTCTGACCCCGGCCCCTCCGGGGAGCAGGGCGGGGTGCACAGGATTCCCGTGACAGGTCGCACGGGTCCACCGGGCACGCTCCGGGGCGAGGCTCCATGCATGGAACACACGACACCGCCCCATGAGACCGCGGACCACCACGGGTCCGGCCACCGCGCCGGCATCGGCCGCCACCTGCTCGCGCGCTGGCCCTCCGTCGTCGGCCTGCTCGCGCTGATCGCCGACACCTCCGGCGGAAGCGACTCCCACACCACCGCGATGATCATCATCCTGGCCGCGATGTGCTACCTGGCCGCCGGCGCCCTCGGATCACGCCGCAGCGGCTGGGTGATGGTGGCGGTCGGCTCGGCCGCCGTCACCCTCGCCGCGATCACCGGCCTGGATCCGACCACCACACTCCTGGTCATGGGCGCGGGGTTCGCCGTCTTCGGGTTCCTCCGCGGGTCCGGTGCCGACCGCCGGGAGGTCGGGGTGCAGGCGCTGGCCTTCGCGGTGTTCAGCGCCATCGCGCTGACCGCCATGTACTCGGGCCCGCTGGCGGCCCTGTACCTGGCGGCGTTCGCCGCCCTCGGGCACGCCGCCTGGGACGCGGCGCACTTCATCCGCGACAAGGTGGTCAGCCGTTCCCTCACCGAGGCCTGCTTCGTACTCGACCTCGGCCTGGGCGCCGCCCTCCTCCTGACCGCCTGGAACGTCCTCCCCCTGTGAGCCGCCCGGCCGGAACGGCCGGGGCTGCTCGCCGGGCGCGGCGCGCCCCCGCGGATCAGGTCTCCATCGCCTCGCGGACCTTGGCGGTGTCCGTGAACTGCTCGAAACGCACGATGCGCCCGCCGCGGACGATGAAGTGGTGGGCGACGCGGACGTCGATGTCCTTGCCGGTGGCCTTGTTGGTCGCCGTGTAGCGGGCCAGGACGACGACGTTCTCGCCGTCGACGACGTAGGTGTCGTCATGGGCCGCCCACCCGTCCCACTCCTCGCCCAGCCGTTCCATGACATTGGAGGTGACGCCCTCGGGGGTGCGGTAGGTACCGGCCAGCGGGAAGCCCGCCATCTCGGTCCACTCCACGTCGGGGGCCAGCGTGGCGCGCAGGGCTTCGAGGTCGCCGTCGGCGGAGGCGATGTACTGGCGCCGGACCACGTCGGCGGGGGCGGTGGAGGTCGCGAAGTCGGAAGGCTCGGTCATGGCGGTGTCCTTTCGGGGCGGGTGCGGCCGGGATCGTGCGGGGTGGGACCGCGGGAGGGGCGGGTCACCCCCAGGCCATCTCGCCCTTGACGACCTTGGCCCCGAGCTGGGCCGCGATGAGCATGCCCGCCTGCGGGTACAGGGCGACCATCGCCTCGGTCAGCGCCTCGCCGCTGTCGGCCTTGTCGATCTCGGCCTCGAGAGCGGTGAGGTAGTCGCGGGTGTAGGCGATGGGGCCCGCGTCGAGGGTGTCGGTCGGCAGCCGGTGGCCGGGGACCGCGAAGGCGGGGTCGAGGGCCGCCATCTCGTCGAGCACCGCGATCCACGCGGCGCGGTCGCGGGGGGCGGCGGTGTCGGCGACCCAGACGTGCTCGTCCTGGAAGAGCAGCACGCCGCCGACGACCGCCCGCTGGTCCTGCTGCCACAGGTAGTGGCGGTCGGGCAGGTCCGGGTGGCCGCCCTTGAGCCGGAACACGTGGCCCTCGAACGTGATGTCGCCGGTCAGCTCGGCCATCGGGACCAGGCGGGTGGGGCGGTTGGCGCCCACGCCCTCCCAGGCCTTGAGCTTGCCCTGGTAGGTCTTCTCGATGTGCTCGATCACCGGCGCGGTGGCGACGATCTCGGCCTGGGGGAAGGCGTCGGCGACCGCCTCGGCGCCCCAGTAGAAGTCGGGGTCGCCGTGGCTGATGAAGACCTTGGTCAGCTCCTTGCCGGAGTCGAGCACCTCGGCGACCAGCCGGTGGCCGTCGGCGCGGGTGAATCCGGTGTCGATGAGGAACGCCTGCTCCTCGCCGGTGATCAGGGTGGCGGTCTTGTTCTTGGAACCGGCCGGGAAGTTCAGGTCGAGGACCTTGTAGTCGAGCGTGCTCATGGTGTGGCCTTTCGTGGGGAGTTGCGGCTCGTACGGGAAGAGAAGTGGAGGAGTCGGAGACGGCGTCCGGACAGAGTGCCGGGAAGCGCCGGGACGAGGCTCCGGGACGGAACGTCGCAGGTCAGGCGTTAGGATGCGGATGCAAATGTAGCCAGGCGCCGGTCGATTTCGTCGGCATCGGCGTGCCCGACGGCGAGTCGTGCCGCGCGGCCGCCGTCGAGTGCCAGCAGGGTGGGGAAGGCGTCGACCCCGAGTGCGGCCGACCTCCCGAAGTCGGCCTCGGCCTCGGCGGCCGACTCCGGTGCGGAGAACGCCTCGGCGACGGCGTCCGGATCCAGGCCGTTCGCCTCGGCGACCGTGCGGTAGGTCGCCGGGTCGGACAGGCTCAGACCGTCCACGTAGAACACGTGCTGCAGCGCGGCGGCCAGTTCGACGGCGCGGTCGGGCGCGATCCGCCTCAGCGCCGCCACGCCCCGGGCGGCGGCCTCGGAGTCCATGACGAACGAGCCGTCCGCGATCAGCCGCGCGTAACCGGCGCCGAACGGCGCCCCGGTCAGCTCGGTGATCTTGGCGTTGGCGCCCTGGACGTATCCGAACTCCCTGATCGGGACGCGGCGCGGGCCGGTGAACAGGCCCCCGGAGACCACGTCGACCTCCAGGCCGGGGTGGCGCCGGACGACCTCGGCCAGGGTGGGCGCGAAACCGTACGACCATCCGCAGTAGGCGTCGAAGACGTAGACGAGCTTCATGGGGTGTGAGCCTCCCGGTGAGGGGATCCGCGTCCTGCGGATCGTTGCCTGTAGTAACAGTATCTTCCTAAGCAGATATTTCCGCGAGGCTCATCGAATTTCCGGATCCCTGCCCCCGGGTGCTCGACGGGGCGCTCGCCGCCCAGTGGGTCGCGGTGTTCGTGAAGCGGATCGAGAACCCCTCTCGATCCCGGTCTGAGATCGGAGGACGGCGAAGGGCGGCGATCCGCCGCCGCGGCTCAGTCCGCCGTCGCGGCGGGCGGGGCGGTGACGGCGCATTCGGCCGCCAGCACCGCTCCGTCCCATGGGCCCGGCGTGGCCGACGCGGAACTCCGCGCCGGCCCTCGGAGCACGCTGCGCCGCATCATGAACCACTTCTCCGGAGACGACCCTGAGAACGCGGCTCCGCGGGTGCCCCTGGTCCCGCGGGGCGACTGACGCCCGCCCGCTGTGCGCCGAACCGGTCGCAGTTCACCGGTTCCGATTCACCGGCCGGCGAAGAAGGCGCTGAGGATGGGACCCAGTACCGCCGGATCGGCCACGTGGCCCTCGACCGGGAGGGTGTCCCGTCGGGCATTCGGCAGTGCGCTCGCCGCGGCGTCCGCCGCCGCGGCGAAGAAGTCGGCGGGAAGCCCGGCCATCGGCGGGTCGACCGCGATGCCGGTCGTCAGGAGCACCGGCTGCCGCACTCTCGCGAGACGGTCCTCGGGCGGCGGACCGTCGCCGAGGCATGCTGCGTCGTAGCGCAGTGTCGGCGCCAGTGCGCGGAGCGCGGGCCACACCGGGGCGGCCTCTGCGCCCGCGATGGCCTCATCGGTGGATCCGGCCAGTCGCATGAACAGCCTCAGCGCCTGGTCGCGGTCACCGGCGTCCAGGGCGGCGTCGAGCTCGACCCTGTATGCCCGCCAGGCGGCGATCATCGAGGTGTCCACCTGGTACGGCACCTCGTGGACGGCGATCCGGTCGACGGCGAGTCCCGCGGCGGCGGCCTCGAGCGCGAGTGCCCCTCCGGTCGACGCCCCGAACACGTGCGCTCGCCCTCCGGCCGCGTCGATCACCGCTGCGAGGTCTTCGACCTCGCGATCGATGGCGTAGGGCCGTCCGTCGCCGCTGTCGCCGCGGCCGCGACGCCGGTAGTTCACGACGGCGAAGTTCTCAGCCAGGTGCTCGCCGAGTGGACGGTTCTCCGTGCCGTCGTCCAGGCCGCCCCCGACGAGGACCAGTGCAGGCCCCTCGTCGCTGAGCCGCTGGTAGCCGATCGATGTGCCGTCGGCCGAGTAGGTATGCGCCATCAGGATCCCCCCGGGTCATTGTGCTCCTAAATTAGGAGTAATCGGTGCGGAAAGCAAGGTACGATCTGGGCATGCGGAGCTACCGGGACCTGTGCGGCATCGCCAGAGCGCTCGACGTGGTCGGCGAGCGCTGGGCCCTGCTCGTGGTGCGCGAGCTGCTCTTCGGGCCCAAGCGGTTCGCGGACCTGCACCGTGGATTGCCCGGCGTGAGCCAGAACGTACTGACACAGAGACTGCGCGATCTTGAGGATTCCGGTGTGTTGGCGAGGCGTCGCGCCCTCCCCCCGGCATCCGGGCAGATCTATGAGCTCACCGACCGCGGTCGCGCCCTCGAGCCGGTCCTGCTGGCACTTGGACGTTGGGGCGGTCCGATGACGCCGCAGCCGGGTTCGGCCGAGGAACTCAGCCCGGACGCCCTGATCGTGGCGCTTCGCACCACCTTCGATCCCGCCGCGGCCGGATCGCTGCGCGGGACCGTCGGACTCCTCCTGCCCGGCGACGCATTCCTCCTCACGGTCGACGAGGACGGACTTGATGCGATCCGCGACGACGCGCCCGCTGATGCCACCCTGACCTCCACCGTGCGCACCGTGCAGGACCTCGTGTTCGACCGACGCGAACTCGACGATGCCATCCGGAGCGAAGTCGTGACGGTCGAGGGCGACCTGCGGCTACTGCGCCGATTGTTGGCCGCCTTCGACGACCACCGCGAGCCCGTGCAATGAGTTCAGGCCATCCCGCACATCGCCCCTCCTGCCGGGGTTCACCTTCAATGAGGGGCGCCACACCCATCGCACCTGGCCGTCGGAGGACGGGGTGCCCGAGGCGGCCCGGGCTGCTCGGCCGTGACCCCGCCGATGAAGAAGAAGGTCCGCGAGGTCCTGGAGGAGCGCTGGCGCCAGGGCCTTCAGGCGCTGCAACCGGGGGAGCGCGAGCGGCTCATGGAGACGGTTCCACGGGTCGGTGAGTACTACCGTGCCCTGGATACAAGAAGCGCCTCGTGATGGTGCCGGAGGAAGATCGTCTCCTCCATGTCTCCATCAATGGGCCCAAACGACCGCGGGCCGGGACCGTTCGACGGCCCCGACCTGCGGGAATGCGTGTGGGCGATACAGGATTCGAACCTGTGACCTCTACCGTGTCAAGGTAGCGCTCTA
>NZ_JAQFWQ010000140.1 GCF_027706725.1 Nocardiopsis endophytica | reverse complement strand
CGGACGGCAGGCATGGCCGGGGAACCACCAGGGTTCCGCCGTCGCCGCCCTTTACGGTGGCCACGCACACGCGCCGTGCCCGACAGCGCTACCGCGAGGGCCGCTGACCTTCGTCGTCGCCGCCCTTGCGACCTTGTGCTCCGGTGGCCCGCCGCCCGGCCGGGGGCCGGGAGTGGGGTACCTGCTGGGCCGCCTGCCGACCTGGACCGCGAGGGGCCTACCGCCCGGCCGGGGCCCTTGATCGGGGAACGGCTCAGCCGTCGCTGGTCGTCATACCTCTAGCTTCTCCACGGCGTTCACGTAGGCCTCGTTGAAGGTGGGGAACTGGGGGATCCCGTCGGCCAGGACGGCCAACGGGATCTCCGCGCGTACCGCCAGGGCCGCTGTGTGGATCCACTCGCCCGCCATCGGGGCCACCGCCCATGCCCCGATCAGCACCCTTCGCTCGGTGTCGGCCAGCACGCCCAACCGGCCCCGCGGGTCGGTCGAGTAGGTCCACGGGCGTGCCAGTTCCGTCGGCAGGTCCACCTCCGCCGAAGCGGTCGTGATCCCCCGCTCGGCCGCCTGCCGCCTGGTCAGTCCCACCGCCGCCGTCTCCGGGTCGGTGAACAGCACCCGGGGCACCGCCGTGTAGTCGGCCGTCCGGTCCCGCCCCAGGAGGTTGTCGGCGACCACGCGCCCCTGGTACTTGGCGACGTGCGTCAGCGCCGCCACCCCCGTGACGTCGCCGACCGCCCACAGGCCCTCCGCGGCCCGGCAGCGGTCGTCCACCTCCAGCCCTCTGCGGCCGACGCCGACCCCCTGCTCCTCCAGGCCCAGGTCCGCCGTGTTCGGGGTGCGGCCGGTGGCCGCGAGCACCACCTCGGCCTCCACGCCGGAGCCGTCGTCCAGCTCCAACGCGCTGAGCCCGCGGTCGCCGCGGAAGGCCTTGACCACCTTGGTCCCCGTGCGCACCCGTGCCCCGTCGCGGTCCAGGGCCGCGGCGACCTCCTCGCCGACCTCGGGCTCCTCCCGGCCCAGCAGGTGCTCTCCGCGTTCCAGCAGCTCGACGCCGGCCCCCATGCGCGCGAGGAACTGCCCCATCTCCACGGCCACGGCGCCCCCGCCGATCACGGCCACGGACTCCGGGATGCGCTCCAGCGCGGTCACCTCCCGGTTGGTCCACGTCTCCACCGCGGCCAGGCCGGGGAGCGGCGGCAGCGCGGGCGACGACCCCGTCGCCACCACGACGTCGGGCGCGACCAGGGTGCGCCCCGCCGCCTCCACCCGCCACGGGTCGCGGCCGGTCACACGGGCGGCCCTCTTGACCACCGTGACGCCCTGCTCCTCGTAGCCCGCCACCTGGCGGGAGTCGTCGAAGTGCCGCACCATGGTGTCGCGGTAGTTCCGGATGCCCGGCCAGTCCAGCCCCGGATCCGCGATCCCGGCAGCCCCCGCCGCCTCGGACCGCACCTCGGGCGGGCGCAGCAGCGTCTTGGACGGGATGCACGCGTAGTACCCGCACTCGCCGCCGATCAGCTCCCGCTCCACGACCGCGACCCGCCGGCCCGCGGCCGCCAGGCGGGACGCGACCGTCTCCCCGCCCGGCCCCATCCCGATGACGACGGTGTCGAACCGTTCCTCCACGGCGCCTCCTCCGGTCCGGGCGCCCGCCGCGCCCTGGTCCACTCTCCGGTCCCCTGGCTACCCCGGAAGGGGGGACGGTGCGACATGCCGCGCCGGTGAGCGGAACAAGGCCGTGGCGGGCGCCCCTCGGCACCCGCCACGGCCCCTGGCCTCTGGGCCCCGGGCGGCCTCCTCCTCCGACCGGGGCGCGGGGTCACTCGTCCTCGGGCACCTCCGCGATCTCCATCGCCTTCTCGATCAGGGCCTCCACGATCCTCGACTCCGGCACGGTCGCCACCACCTCGCCCTTGACGAAGATCTGCCCCTTGCCGTTGCCGCAGGACACGCCGATGTCGGCCTCCCGCGCCTCGCCGGGCCCGTTCACCACGCACCCCATCACCGCCACCCGCAGCGCCGCCGGGAACCCCTCGAACGCGGCGGCCACCTCCTGGGCCAGCGTGTGCACGTCCACCTGCGCCCGCCCGCACGACGGACACGAGACGATCTCCAGGCCCCGTTCCCGGAGGGCGAACGCCTCCAGGATCTGGATGCCGACCTTGACCTCCTCCACCGGCGGCGCCGACAGCGACACCCGGATCGTGTCGCCGATCCCCCGGCTGAGCAGCGCCCCGAACGCCGCCGCCGACTTCACGGTACCCTGCGGCGGCGGCCCGGCCTCGGTCACCCCCAGGTGCAGCGGGTAGTCGCAGCGCTCCGACAGCAGCGCGTAGGCGGGCACCATCACCGCCGGGTCGTGGTGCTTCACCGAGATCTTGATGTCGCCGAACCCGTGCTCCTCGAACAGCGAGCACTCCCACAGCGCCGACTCCACCAGCGCCTCCGGCGTCGCGCCGCCGTGCTTGGCCAGCAGCCGCTTGTCCAGCGACCCGGCGTTGACCCCGATGCGGATGGGCACCTGCGCGTCGGCTGCGGCCCGCGCGATCTCGCCCACCTTGTCGTCGAACCTCTTGATGTTGCCCGGGTTCACCCGCACCGCCGCGCACCCGGCCTCGATCGCGGCGAAGACGTACTTGGGCTGGAAGTGGATGTCGGCGACCACCGGGATCTGCGACCGCGCGGCGATCACCGGCAGCGCCTCGGCGTCGTCGGCGCTGGGCACCGCCACCCGCACGATCTGGCAGCCGGCCGCGGTGAGCTCCGCGATCTGCTGCAGCGTGGCGTCGACATCGGCGGTGACGGTGGTCGTCATGGACTGCACCGACACCGGCGCGCCACCGCCCACCGGCACCCCGCCCACGTCGAGGCGGCGGGTGGGGCGGCGGTCGGGCGCGCGCGGCCCCGTCCACGGTTCGGGGTCGGAGGGCATCCGCGGGAAGCCCAGTTCGGTCGCGGTCATCGCGTGCTCCTCTCCCGGCGGACCCCCGAGTGCCCCGGGTGCCCGGGGGCCCCGGGCCGGGACCCGCCGTGTGGAAGGTGGTCGAGGACGGCGGCGGCGATCCCCGCCGGGTCGAGGCCGTGCTCGTCGAGGATCCCCGCGCGCGGCCCGTGCGGCAGGAACCGCGGCGGCAGCGCCAGGGTCACCGTGCGGGTGGGCGACCCGCGCCGGGCCAGCTCCTGGCCGAGCCGGGCGCCCAGCGAGTTGGCGGCGGTGGCGTCCTCGGCGGTCAGCACCAGGGGGTGCGCGGCGGCCAGCTCCACCAGGGCGTTGTCCAGCGGAGCGATCCACCGCGGGTCGGCGGCGCTGGTGCGCACCCCGCGCGCGGCCAGCATCCGGGACGCCTCCAGGCAGGCCCCCGCCATCGGCCCCACCCCCAGCAGCAGCACGTCGGCGGCGGGGTCCTCGCGCAGCAGGTCGCAGTGGCCGATGCGGGCCTGCGCGGGCACGTCCGGCCCGGCCGAGGCCTTGGGGTAGCGCAGCGCGGTCGGGCCGCCGTCCTCGGCGACCGCCTCGCGCAGCAGCTCCCGCAGCGCCGCGCAGTCCCGCGGCGCGGCCAGCCGCAGCCCCGGCACCACCGGGAGCAGCGCCGCGTCCCACATGCCGTGGTGGCTGGGCCCGTCCGGGCCGGTCACGCCCGCCCGGTCCAGCACCAGCACCACCGGCAGCCGGTGCAGGGCCGCGTCCATCAGCACCTGGTCGAAGGCGCGGCCGAGGAAGGTGGAGTAGACCGCCACCACCGGCCGGGCCCCGCCCAGCGCCAGCCCGGCCGCCGACGTCACCGCGTGCTGCTCGGCGATGCCCACGTCGAAGACCCGGCCGGGGAAGCGGCGCGCGAACGCCTCCAGCCCGGTCGGCCCGGGCATGGCCGCGGTCACGCACACCACGTCGGGGCGCTCGGCGCCGATCGCCGCGATCTCCTCGCCGAACACCGACGTCCAGGACGGCCCCGACGGGGACCGCGCGCGGCCGGTGCGCGGGTCGACCACGCCCACGGTGTGCAGGTGGTCGGCCCGGTCCCGCTCGGCGGGCGGGTACCCGCGCCCCTTGCCGGTGACGCAGTGCACCACCGCTGGCCGCCCCAGGGCGGCGGCCTCGCGCAGCGCCTCCTCCACCGCCCGGGTGTCGTGCCCGTCGACCGGCCCGAGGTAGGCGAGGCCCAGGGCGGTGAACACGCCGCCGTGTCCGGTGCCGGTGTCCGAGGTGGCGGTGTCCGAGGTGGCAGGGGGGTCCGCGCCGCGCAGCCGGGCCAGGTGCGCGGCCAGCCCCCCGGCGGTGGGGGAGTAGGACCGCCCGTTGTCGTTGAGCACCACCACGACCGGCCGGTCGGGGGCGGCGCCCAGGTTGTTCAGCGCCTCCAGGCTCATCCCGCCGGTGAGCGCCCCGTCGCCGACCAGCGCCACCACCCGGCGGCGCCGTTCGCCGCGCAGCGCCAGCGCCTTGGCCAGCCCGTCGGCGTAGGACAGCGCGGTCGAGGCGTGCGAGTTCTCGATGACGTCGGTCCCCGACTCGGCGCGGCTGGGGTAGCCGGACAGCCCGCCCTCCGAGCGCAGCCCGTCGAACCCCTCCCGGCGCCCGGTGAGCAGCTTGTGCACATAGGACTGGTGGCCGGTGTCGAAGAGCAGCACATCCCCGCCCTCGCGGACGTCGAACACCCGGTGCAGGGCCAGCGTCAGCTCCACCACCCCGAGGTTGGGCCCCAGGTGGCCGCCGGTCCGGCAGACCCGGTCGATGAGGAAGGCCCGGATCTGCGCGGCCAGGTCCGGCAGCAGCCCGTCGGGCAGGGCGCGCAGGTCGGCGGGGGAGTCGACGCGGTCCAGCAGCGGCGTCCGCGGGGAGGTCCCGTTCGCCCGCGTCATCGGCGCCTCACCGGGGTGGGCAGGGTGAAGTGCACGGTCTCGCGCGCCGTCTCGTACTCGGTGACCGTGAGCGGCCCCAGGCCGCGCAGCGCCGCGACCACCGCGTCCACCAGGGCGGGCGGCGCGGAGGCCCCGGCCGTCAGCCCCACCGAGCGGGCGCCGGCCAGCCACTCGGGGCGGATGTCGCCGGGGCCGTCGATCAGGTGCGCCGGGGTCCCGTTCCGCTCGGCCAGCTCCACCAGCCGCACCGAGTTGGAGGAGTTGTCCGACCCGACGACCAGCACCGCGTCGGACTCGGCGGCGATGGCGGCCAGGGCGTCCTGCCGGTTGGTGGTGGCGTAGCAGATGTCGTCGGAGGCGGGCCCACGCAGCTCGGGGAAGCGGGCGCGCAGCACGTCCACGATCTCGGCGGTCTCGTCCACGGCGAGCGTGGTCTGGGTGAGGTAGGAGACCCGGCCGGGGTCGGGCACCTCCAGCCGGGCCGCCTCCTCCGGGGTCTGCACCAGGACGGTGCGGGAGGGCGCCTCGCCCAGGGTGCCCTCCACCTCCTCGTGGCCGCCGTGCCCGATGAGCACCACCGTGTCCCCGCGGGACGCGAACCGGCGCGCCTCGTTGTGCACCTTGGTGACCAGGGGGCAGGTGGCGTCGATGACGTCGAGCCCGCGGCGCCCGGCCTCCTCGCGGACGGCGGGCGACACCCCGTGCGCCGAGAAGACGACCGTCTCCCCCTCCGGGACGGCGTCCAGCTCGTCGACGAAGACCGCGCCGCGCTCCCGCAGGTCGGCGACGACGCGCGTGTTGTGCACGATCTGCTTGCGCACATAGACGGGGGAGCCGCGCTGCTCCAGCGCGCGCTCGACGATCTCGATGGCCCGCTCCACCCCCGCGCAGAACGAGCGCGGCGCGGCCAGGAGCACCTGGCGGGGGACCCCGGCCACCTCCCGCCAGGCGGAGAACACCGCACGGGCGGCCTCCTCGGTCCGCGCGGCCCCGCCGCCGGACGCGTCCTCGACCTCGATCCCGAGGCCGGCGGAGGCCCCGCCGCCGTCCAGCACGGCGGCGAGGACGGCGCCCGCCCCCGCGGCGCCGGGGCCGGGCAGGGTGACCGGACCGCGCCGGACCGGGACCCCGGCGCGGGTGAGGGAGCCGTCGAGCAGGTCGGCGGCGGGACAGGGGACGGGAGGCCCGTCGTCGGGGACGAGGACGTCGGCGACCAGCGCCGCCGTCGCACCTCCGGGAACGGTCATGGAATCCTCCTGGGGTCGTCGTGTCGGGGTCGACGGAGCGCGGCGCCGCCGGGGGACCGGCCCCGGGGGGTGCTAGCCGTCGCGGTGGGCGGCCAGGCGGGCCAGCGACGCCAGCTCCTCGCGGTGGCGGCCGTGGGGCACCGCCGTGCGCAGGGCCTCCAACGCGTTCTCCAGCAGGGCGTCGGCCCTATCGACCGCCCACGACCGGCCGCCCGCCTCCTCCACCAGGCCCGCCGCGCGCTCGGCCTCGGCGTCGGAGAGCCGCTCGTGCCCGGCCATCAGCGCGTGCAGCTCGTCCCCGGCCGCGGTCCCCGACGCCACCGCCGCCACCACCGGCAGCGTCTTCTTCCGGCTGCGCAGGTCGGAGTGGACCGGCTTGCCGGTCACCTCCGGGTCGCCCCAGATCCCCAGCAGGTCGTCGGCGATCTGGAAGGACAGCCCCAGGTCCGCGCCGAAGTCGCGCATGGCCCCGACCCGGGCCGGGCCCGCGCCCGCCCACAGGGCGCCCAGCGCGGTGCAGCAGGCCATCAGCGCCCCGGTCTTGCCGCGGGCCATGGCCAGGCACTCGACCAGGTCCACGTCCCCGCGCCGCTCGAAGGAGAGGTCGGCCGACTGGCCGCCGATCAGGTCCTGCACGGAGGAGGCGAGCACCCGCCCGGCCTCGGCGGCGCGGTGCGCCCCCACCTGGGACCCGCCCCGGGACACCTCCTCGAACGCCAGGGTGAGCAGCGCGTCCCCGGCCAGCACCGCCGGGCCCGCGCCGAACACCGTCCAGGCGGTGGGCCGGTGGCGGCGGGTGGTGTCGCCGTCCATCACGTCGTCGTGCAGAAGGGAGAAGTTGTGCACCAGCTCCACGGCGGCCGCGGCCGGCAGCGCCCGGCGGGGGTCGCCGCCGACGGCCTCGGCCGCCAGCAGCACCAGCGCCGGCCGCAGCGCCTTGCCCCCGCCCTCGGCCACCGGCGCTCCGTCGCCGTCGCACCAGCCGAAGTGGTAGCCGGCGATGCGGCGCATCGCCGGGGGCAGGCCCTCCACGGCCTCGCGCAGCGCCGGGACGACCAGGTCGCGGGAGTCGGACAGGACACCGGCGGCGCTGCGCGGCGGTGGGCCCCCGGCGGCGGGCGGGGCGGGTGAGGTCGGCTCGGTCGCGGATTCTGTGGGGGACATGGGACCTCCCAATCGGGTCGGTGCGGTCGGGACACGGGGCGGGGCCGGACCGGGGCCGCAGGAGTCCGGACGGCCCCGGCCCGGCCGTCTCACCTGCCCAGCTCGACGTTCTCCAGCACGCCCAGGGCGTCGGGGACCAGCACCGCCACCGAGTGGTACGCGGTCACCAGGAACCGCCGGATCGCCTGGTCGCCGATGTCCATGGCGCGCACCGACACGCCGGGCACGTGCTCATCGGGCAGCCCGGTGCGGTGCAGTCCGATCACCCCCTCGTCCTGCTCTCCGGTGCGCATCACCAGGACCGATGTGGTCCCGGCGCGGCTGACCGGGATCTTGTCGCTGGGCAGCAGCGGCACCCCGCGCCACGTCATCACCGCCTGCCCCTCCACCCGAGCGGTCCCCGGCATCACTCCGCGCCGGGAGCACTCGCGCCCGAACGCGGCGATCGCCTTGGGGTGCGCCAGGAAGAACTGCGACTTGCGGCGCCTGCTGAGCAGCTCGTCCAGGTCGTCCGGGCCGGGCGGCCCGGAGCGGGTGGACACCCGCTGGCGCGGGTCGGCGTTGTGCAGCAGCCCGAAGCCCCGGTCGTTGAGCAGGTCGAACTCGCGCCGCTCCATCAGCGAGTCCACCGTCACGCGCAGCTGCTCGCCCTGCTGGTCCATGGGCTGGCTGTACAGCTCGGCCACCCTGGTGTGCACCCGCAGCACGGTCTGGGCGATGCCCAGCTCGTACTCGCGCGGCGAGGGGTCGTAGTCGACGAACGTCCCGGGGATGGCCGGCTCCCCGGTGTGCCCGGCCGCCATGGCGACGGCCGCCTCGCCGAGTTTGTTGGTCGCCGGGCGGGGCCCGTTCCGGGCCCGGTGCACCAGGGCGTCGAGCGCCGGGACGCGGTCGCGCAGCGCGGCGAAGTCGCCCGCCGCCAGCGCCAGCACCGTGCAGCCGGTGGCGGCGGTCAGCGTCTCCGCCCACGGCTCGGCACCGGCCTCCGGCGGGTCGAGCGCCGAGCCCCCGGCGACCTCGCCGGACGACATCAGCCCGACGTGGGCCGGGTCGCCGAACTCGCCGGTGCGGGTGCGCCGCACCTTGCCGTGCGCGATGAGCAGCACACGGTCGGCGGGGGCCCCGGCCTCGGCGATGGTCTCGCCGGGCCGGTAGCGCACCTGGGTGAAGGCGTCGGCGACCGCGGTCAGCGCCTCCATCCCGTCCGCGCTGCCCTCGTCGGCCCCCCTGAGCAGGGCCAGTTCGCGCAGCCCCGCGGGCAGGGGCCGGTGCTCGGTCCCGACGCGGACGATCGGGACGCGGCCGTCGCCGAGGGAGTGGGTGAGGCGGCGGTTCACCCGGTAGGCGCCGCCGGGGACGTCGGTCCAGGGCAGCATCCGGGAGAGCCAGCGGGGCGTGGTCTCCTGGGTGGCCGGGGGCGTCTTGGTGGTCGTGGCGAGTTTGCGTGCGGCCCCGGTGGCCAGGCTCTGCGGAGGCGGGGGGACCCCGTCCGCCGCCGCGCCGGGACCGTCGTGCGTCTGGGTCATGGTGCGCACCGTTCATCGAGTCGCGGTCGGGTGAGGGTGTGATCGGGACCGGGGACGGGTCGGGGGACGCGGGCGGCGGCGGTCCCCGGGCCGCGGGGGCCGCCGAGGAGGCGGCGGAGCACGGGGCCGGTCGCCCCCGGGGAGCCGGGGGCCCGGTAGCGCCCCGTCGAGGCGGACCACGCGTGGTCCCCGGCGAGCCACAGGCGCAGAGCGTTCATGTACCGCTCTACCCGCGCCGTCGCCTCGCGTCCCAGCCCCATCTCCGCGCACAGCGCCGGGACGTCCTCGCGGGCGGCCCGCTCGAACTCCTCCAGCCGGGCGTCGGCCGCCGCCGAGAGGATCCGCGCGGCCTCCTGGGCGGAGGTCCCGAAGAACCGCTGGGCGACCAGGACGCCGTTGTTGACGTCGGCCTCCTCCTCCATCTCCTTGCGGTAGGACAGGATGTCGTTGCGCAGCGGCCCCACGTCGGCCCAGGACTCGTTCAGCGACCGCACCGCGTCGTCGGCCAGGAAGTCCTCGGGCAGCGGCCCGCCGGGGCCGTCCCCGTCCGCCAGCCGGGCCAGCTCCAGCGAGAACAGGGTTCCGCCGGTGCGCCTGCGCATCTCGATGTAGTCGATCGGGTCGGGCACCCGGTGCTGGGCGTCGTTGGCCAGCTCCCACAGCCACGACCCGGTGAAGTCGGCGAGCACCCGCGGGAAGGACCCCCGGGCCGTCGGTGTCAGCAGCGGCGCGGTGCGCCGCCACAGGTCGGCCAGGCCGCGCTGGGCCGGGTCGGCCGGGGCGGGCGCCGCGGCGGGGTCCTCCGGCAGGAAGGCCTCCAGCCCTTCCAGGTAGGCGCGCGCGCCCGCGCGGTCCCGGGTGAGCTTGAACTCCTGGACGAACAGGTCGTCGAGGTAGAACGCCCACACGTGCCAGTCGGCGACCAGGTCCAGCTCCTCCGCGCCGGCCTCGGGGTGGGTGAGGGCGGCGAACAGCCCGTAGTCGGCGGCGTCGAAGGCCGCCTCGTCCCACACCGGCGGGGCCAGCATGCCCATGGCCCCGGCCCACGCCTTGGCGTGCGCCCGCACCCGGTCCAGGTGGGGGCTGGTGCGCGCCGGGTAGGGCATCGCGAAGTCCGGCGGGTCGACCGGCTCGGCCGGGGTGCGCTGCACCGGGCCGTGCGCGGCCGCGAACGCCCTGGAGCCCAGGGCGACGGTGGCCGCCGCCCGCACCGCCGCGGTGCCCGTCCCCTTGGACACCGGGAGCCCGTCGGTGGCGGCCACCGACGCGGCGCCGGGGTAGCGCCCCGACTCCAGGTGCCAGGCGTCCGTGCCGGAGAACCACTCCTGCAGCCCCTTGACGTAGCGCAGCACGCGGTCCTTCTCCGCGTCGTCGAGGGCGTGCTCGGCGAAGAGCGGGGGCAGCTCGGTGACGGCGGTGTTCTCGATCAGGCGCATCCGCGACCCGACCACGTCCCGCATCACCTCGGCGGCCCGCTGCGGCCCGCACTCCAGGAAGGTGTCCATCACCAGGACGCCGTTGTCGAGCTCGCCCTCCTCCTCGACCTCGCGCTGGTAGGAGTACACGTCGTTGTGCATCCCGGCGGAGTCGGCGAAGGCGTCGGTGATCACCCGCAGCGGCCGGGTGCGGGCCACCCGGGCCGGCAGCTCGGCGTGGAGCAGGGCCTCCACCAGCCCGGCGGTCCACTCCGCGCCGCCGGCGCGGCGCCGCATCTGCAGGTAGTCGATCGGATTGGCGACCTCGTTCTTGGCGATGGAGACCAGTTCCCGCAGCGACTCGTCGGTGAGGTTGCGGGTGAAGCCGAGGAACCGCTCGCGCCAGGCGCGCGACATCCCCGGGGCGGTGCGCAGCCACAGGTCGGCCAGGGACCGCTCGACGGGGGCGCCCGCCTCGGGCACCCCGTCCCCGGGGTCGAGCGGCATGTACGCCCGCAGGCCCATCAGGTAGGCCTTGGCGGCCTCCTTGTCCCGGGTGCGCTTGAACATCTCCAGGAAGTGGTCGTCGAAGTAGAACACCCACACGTACCAGTCGGCGGCCAGCTTCATCAGCCGCTCGTCGCAGTCGGGGTGGGTGTAGGCGGCCAGGAGCGGGAAGTCGTGGGCCTCGTACTTGTCCCGGGTCCACACGGGCGCGCCGTCCGGTCCGGTGTCGTCGAAGATCCCCATCTCCTCGGTCCAGGCTCTGGAGTGCTCCCGCGCGGCCTCCACATGGGGGTTCAGCCGCGCGGGGTACAGCGCGTAGAACGGCGGGATCCGGTAGGGGTGCACGGTGCTACCCGGCCTCCCGGCCGAGCTCGACGTGCTCCAGGATCCCCAGGGCGTCGGGCACCATGACCGCCGCCGAGTAGTAGGTGCTCACCAGGTAGGAGATGATCGCCTTCTCGTCGATGCCCATGAACCGCACCGACAGGCCGGGCTCGTACTCGTCCGGCAGCCCGGTCTGGTTCAGCCCGATCACGCCCTGGGCCTGCTCGCCGGTGCGCATGAGCATGATCGAGGAGGTTCGGGTGGAGCTGATCGGGATCTTGTTGCAGGGGAAGATCGGCACCCCGCGCCAGGCCGGGATCTGGTGGCCGCCGTGGTCGACGGTCTGCGGGTACAGGCCGCGCTCGGAGCACTCCCGGCCGAAGGCGGCGATCGCCTTGGGGTGGGCCAGGAAGAACGCCGGCTCCTTCCACACCAGGCTGAGCAGGTCGTCCATGTCGTCGGGGGTGGGCGGCCCGGTGCGGGTGGGGATGCGCTGCTCCAGGGCGGCGTTGTGCAGCAGCCCGAACTCGCGGTTGTTGACCATCTCGGCCTCCTGGCGCTCGCGCAGGGCCTCGATGGTCAGCCGGAGCTGCTCGCCGACCTGGCTCATCGGCTCGTTGTAGAGGTCGGCGACGCGGGTGTGCACCCGCAGCACCGTCTGGGCCACGCTCAGCTCGTACTCGCGCGGCTCCATCTCGTAGTCGACGAAGGTCCCGGGCAGGTCGGGCTCGCCGACGTGGCCCGAGGACATGTCGATGGCCGCCTCGCCGTGCTCGTTGGCGGGGGTGCCCAGGCCCGACAGGAACGCCTCCACGTGCGCGCGCAGGTCCTCGGAGCGGTCGGCGACCTCCTGGAAGGCCGCCCGGTCCAGGGAGAGCACGGTGGTGGGGGTGACCGCCTTGACGGTGATCTCCCACCGGTCGGCCTCGCCGACCAGCGACAGGTCGCCGAAGTGGTCGCCGTCGACCAGGGTCTCCAGCACCACCGGGTCGCCGAACTCGCCGGTGCCGATCTCGTTGGCCTTGCCGTGCGCCACCAGGTGGACCCGGTCGGCCGCCTCGCCGGCGGTCACGATGGGCTGTCCGGGCTCGTACTCGGCCTGTTCGAAGCGGCCGGCCAGTTCGGCCAGCAGGGCGTCGTCGTCGAAGCCGCGCAGCAGCGGCAGCTCGCGCAGTTCCTGGGGGATCACCGAGATCTCCGCCCCGCGGGTGGTGAAGGTGACCCGGCCGTCGCCGATCGTCGCGGTGAGTCGGCGGTTCACCCGGTAGGCGCCGCCCGCGCAGCGCACCCAGGGCAGCAGGCGCAGCAGCCAGCGGGAGGAGATCTCCTGCATCTGCGGCTGGGACTTGGTGGTCGTGGCCAGGTTGCGCGCCGCGGCCGTCCCGAGGCTGAGCTGGGGCCGGGGAGCGCCGCCGTCCTGGGCTTCGGTACCGGATTCGAGCTGCTCGGTCACGGAGCACCGCCATTTCTGCAGTCGTGTGAACACTTAGCGTGCGGCGCCGAGCCCGCGCGGACGCCTCCATCGGGGGGAGGGGGGCCGCGCGGGGATCGCGCCGTCACAAGGGGGTCGAAAGGCCCGCTCGGTCGCCCGACGTCCTACCCCCGCCTTTCTCGGGACATGCCGGTGCCTATTCGCTTCAGGCGGGGAAATCCGCGCCCTGGAGCACGCACGGTGCGATTCGGTCCCGGCGGGTGAGTGGGGGGCGAGTAGGGTGTCCATGGTCCGTCCTGCGAGGAGTCCGGACGTTCACGGTTGCGGACATGCTCCATCGTTTTCCGTAAAGACGGGGAGAGTGCGGGATTTCGTCCTTGCGGACCCGTTATGTATTCGGCGCGCATCCCCGAGGCGAGGGCATCCTCATCCGCTTTGCCTGAGTGAATTCTTTTGGGTCGTTGATCGGTTATCGGTGATCTCGGGCGGCGAGGACGGATTGTGCGTTCGGTGCTGCGGCGAGGGGAATGTCCGACGGTAGGGTCGGTGCCGGGATCGGCCGGAGGGGTGGTGCGCGATGGCGCGGTCGGTGCGGCGGTGGGCGCTGGACGCCCTCGCCTTCGCCTTCGTCCTGGCCTGGGCGCCGGCCATGGCGCTGGTACACGAGGTGGACGGCGCACCGCGGGACGTGCCCGAGCCGCTGCTGGCCGCCGACACGGCCGCCTGGGCGGCCGCCGCGGCCGCGGTGTGGGTGCGGCGCCGGTGGCCGGTGGGCACCGCCCTGTTCCTGGTCGCCCTGAGCACCTTCTCCGAGCTCTCCGGAGGGGCGATGCTGGTCGCCCTGTACGGAGTGGCCCTGCGCCGCCCCACCCGCACCGCGGTCGCGGTCGGCGCGGCGGCGGTGGCCGCGGCCGTCGTCTTCGGTCTTGTCCGGCCCGAGCCCGGCCTGCCCTTCGGCTTCAACCTGGTCTTCGCCGCGGCCGCCGGCGGTGTGCTGTCGTTCGCGGTGCTGGGGTGGGGGATGTACGCCCGCGCCCGCCGCAGCCTGGTGGAGTCGCTGCGCGAGCGCGCCGTCCGCGCCGAGGGCGAGGCGCGGGCCCAGGCCGAGCGGGTCCGGCTGGCCGAACGGGAGGCGGAGCTGGTCGCCGACCGGGCGCGGCTGTCCGAGCGCGAGCGCATCACCCGCGAGATGCACGACGTGCTGGGGCACCGGCTGTCCCTGCTGAGCGTGCACGCCGGGGCGCTGGAGTACCGCCGCGACGCCCCGCCCGAGGAGGTCGCCGGTGCCGCCGGGGTGATCCGGGACAGCGCGCACAGGGCGCTGGAGGACCTGCGCGAGGTGATCGGGATGCTCCGGGCCGAGGAGGCGGGGGAGCGCCCGCAGCCCGGGCTGGACGGGATCGCCTCCCTGGTCGGGGAGTCGCGGGACGCGGGGATGGACGTCGGGCTGGACGAGGACGTCACCGCCCCGGGGCAGGCACCGGGCGCGGTGGGGCGCAGCGCCTACCGCGTCGTACAGGAGTGCCTGACCAACGCGCGCAAGCACGCCCCGGGCGCGCGGGTCGGGGTCCGCGTGGCCGGGGGGCCGGGCGACGGGCTCGAAGTGGAGGTGGTCTCCGGGCCGTCCCGTCCCGGCGGCGGCGCCTCCTCCGGGTCCGGGGCGGGGGCGGGCCTGGTCGGCCTGTCCGAGCGGGTGGCGCTGGCCGGGGGCACCCTGGAGCACGGCCCCCGTGCCGACGGCGGGTTCGCGGTGCGGGCGTGGCTACCCTGGGCGGCATGACGAGCGCCCCACAGGACGGTCCGGACCCCGACGGCGGGCGCACCCGCGTCCTGCTGGCCGACGACGATCCCCTGGTCCGCTCGGGGCTGGCGCTGATGCTCGGCGGCGCCCCCGACATCGAGGTGGCCGGGGAGGCGGGGGACGGCGACGCCGCGTGCGCGCTGGCGCGGCGGCTCCGCCCGGACGTCGTCCTGATGGACATCCGGATGCCCGGAACCGACGGCCTGGAGGCCACCGAGGCGCTGCGCGCCGCGCCGGACGCCCCGGAGGTGATCATCCTGACCACCTTCGACACCGATGAGCACGTGCTGCGCGCCCTGCGCGCGGGCGCGGCGGGGTTCCTGCTCAAGGACACCCGCCCGGAGGAGATCGTCGGGGCGCTGCGCCGCCTGCGGGCGGGCGAGCCGGTCCTGTCCCCGTCGGTGGCCCGGCGCCTGATCGCGCACGTGGCCAGCGGCGGGGACGAGGCGCTGCGCCGCCGCAACCGGGCGCGCGAGCGGCTGGCGCTGCTCAGCGACCGCGAACGCGAGGTGGCGGCGGCCATCGGCCGCGGCGCGTCCAACGCCGAGATCGCCGGGGGATTGTACATGAGCCTTCCCACGGTGAAGACCCACGTTTCGCGGATCCTCACCAAGCTCGATCTGAACAATCGGGTACAGATCGCCCTGCTCGCCAACGACGCGGAATAACGGCCCCGCCCCCGCCGCCGCTCCTCAGGTGGTGGGCCCCCCGGCCAGCGCGTCGGCCGCGCGGTACCCGGACAGCAGCGCGGCCTCGGTGGTCGGGGAGTTGAAGTAGTCGCCGCAGAAGACCACCGGCCCGCGCTGCTCGCGGATCACCCGGGCGGAGGCGCGGTAGCGGCCCGGGGCGGGGATGGGGAAGCCGTAGGGGCGCTCGGCGGCCTGGAACGGCCGCGGGTCCTCGGGGAAGTCCGGCCACAGCGTCTTCAGCAGGGGGGTGACCTCGGCGAACTGCCGCTCGGAGCCCTGCCCCAGCAGGCGGCGCGTGTTGGCCCGGCCCGGGTAGCAGAACACCAGCAGCTTCTCCGAGCGGCCGCCGTCCTCGCCGATCAGCGTGCGCTCGTAGGTGATCATGTTCCGCAGCGGCGGGTCGTCGGCCCCTCCGGCGACGATGTGCGCGCTCTTGGGCAGCGCGCCCGGATCGACCAGGTAGGACATGGACAGGGCGGGTTCGTACTCCTGGGTCTCCAGGAAGGCCCGGGCGGCGGCCGGAACCACGGCCTCGTCCAGCCCCCCGGTGATCCGCGCCGCGATCGGGGCCGGCGTCGCCACCACGGCGGAGTCGAACTCCTCGGCCCCCTCGTTCCCGTCGCCGCCGCGGAACCCGACGGAGATCCCGCCGCCGGCCTCCCGCAGGCCGGTCACCTCGTGGCCCAGGCGGACCTTGGCGCCCTCGGCGTTGCGCTCGGAGAGGACCTCCATCCCGTTGCGCAGCACGAAGAAGTCCGAGCCGCCCAGCCAGGCCAGCAGCGCCCGGGCGTGCACGGCCGAGACGCCCTCGCTGGCGAAGTTCCAGAACCCCTCGATCTGCGGGCGCAGGAGGTAGTCGAACCCGGCGGCGGAGGTGATCCGCGCCCCGTACTCGGCCGCGGTGGCGCCGTCGTCCAGGTGCTCGGTCTTGAGCGGGTCGAAGAGGTCCAGCTCCTCGCGCCGCCGGACCTCGCGCAGGGTGGCGAACAGGAACGCCACCCGGTCGCGGAACGACGCGTGCGGGTACCTGAGCAGGTCGAGCGGCGAGTCGGAGGAGAGCCCGACCACGCGCCCCCGCTTGGAGATGTGCACGTTGCTGGAGATCTTGACCAGGTCCCCTTCGAGCCCGTACTCGCGGATCAGCGCGCTCATCCGCGGGTAGAAGCTCACGTACATCAGGTTGATGCCCACGTCCGGCTCGATCTCGGGGCGGTGCCAGGACCGGGCGCGCCCTCCGAGCCCGTCGGCGGCCTCGAAGACGACCACCTCGTGTCCGGCCGCGACGAGCCTCTTCGCGGCAGCGGTGCCTGCCATCCCGCCGCCGATGACCGCGGTTCTGCGCGACATGTTCCTTCACCTCTGTCATTGGGCCGAACAGGGCGGTGGAGCGGTGCCGGGGGCGGGTCCGCGCCCCGGCGCCGCGAGCGGAATCAGTCTGCGGG
>NZ_JAQFWQ010000139.1 GCF_027706725.1 Nocardiopsis endophytica | reverse complement strand
CGACAGAAGTGGTGTCAAAACGGCCGGAATGACAGCACCTCTGTCGAGATCATCGCCGAGGGGGCGCACCGGGGCGGCGGCCGCCACGAGCGCGGGTGACCGCGCAGCCTGCCCACCGCGCCGCCCACCCGAACCGGGAGCGGCCCGCCGGACGGCCGGCGCGGGCCGGGAACCGCCCCGCTCTCTCCGTCGCCGCCCATCGCGGCAATCACGCACACGCGCCGCGCCCGACAGCGCTGCCCTACGGGCCGCGGACCTTCGTCGTCGCCGCCATCCCGCTCATACTCCGGTGGCCCGGCACCCGGCCGGGGCCCTTGAGCGGGGTACCTGCTCAGCCGCCCACCCCGGCGCCGCTCCGGACGAACACGGCGGACCACCGGCACCGTCCGGCGGCTCACGCACCCACGCCCGGCGACTCCACCTGCGCCTGGACGCTGAACTCCTCGCCCAGGGACAGCGACTCCAGCCGGGCTCGGACCGCGCCCTCGACCGCCCTGCGGCGGGCATCCTTGCGCGGCATGGAGGAGACGACCCGCACGAACACGCTCCGGGAGCCCACGAACACGTGCACCGCCTCCACGCCGGAGACCGTCACCGCCGACTCTTCAAGGGCCTTGCGCACCCCCGGGAGGGAGTCCGACGCGTCGGCGGCGCCCACCGGGACCTCGGCGACCGCGCCGCCAGCGCGCAGGCTCGCCCCGGCGGTCACGAGCATGCCCCCGCCGATGAGCAACAGGACCCCGGACGCGACGCGCAGTCCGGGGTCGTCCAGCCGGGCCTCGCCCAGGACCGCGATGACCTCCGCCGCCGAGACGAGCGCGGCCGTGGCGGCGGCCGCCGCCACGGCGACCACGGCCAGAGTCGCCACCCGGAGCGGACCCCGCGTCCTCCGCCTCCCGTACCCGGACGCCCCTCGACGGCCGGCGGCCTCCCCCGCTCTGGGACGGCCGGGGGCCGCCGCCTCCTGCTGCACCGCGGTCATGTGGTCCCCTCCTCGGTCCGCTCACATCAGGACGGGCGCCGAGGCGGCGGGCCCGGGCCGACCAGGCCCCCCTCACCGGTCAGCGGGCCGCACGCTCGCCGTCGGCGCCCGTCACCATGGATGACACCTCTCTGCCGGTTCCGCTCACGCTCCCCAGTATGTGACGTGTCCCACACTCAACACAACCACGCCTTTGCAGGTCACAGTGGGTAACGTTGCGTCACCACTCCCCTCTGGAACGTCGTTCCGGTCCCCCTCGCCGGGCCGAGCGCACGGAAGGGGGGGCGGAGCGTGCCGGGTCGTCCGGGACCACCCGACGGGGTCCTGGCCGAGCGCGCCCAGGACGGTGACACCGCCGCCTTCGAAACCCTCGTCCTACGCCACCAGGACACCGTCTTCCGGGTCGCCCTGCGCACGCTCGGCGACCGCGAGGAGGCGGCCGACGCGGCCCAGGAGGCACTGGTCACCGCATGGCGGCGGCTCCCCTCCCTCCGCGACGCCGACCGGTTCCGCCCCTGGCTCCTGCGCATCGCCGCCCGCGGCGCCCTCGACGCCGCGCGCGCCCGCGCCCCCGAGCACCCGATCCCCGAAGGCGCGGAGGTCGCCGACCCCGCGGCCGGACCGGCGGGCCGGGCCGTGGGCAGCGGGCTCCGGCAGGCCCTCGACCACGCCCTCGCCGACCTGCCGCCTCCGCAGAGGATCTGCTGGATCCTCAGGGAGATGGAAGGATTGGGCTATGAGGAGATCGCCGACGTGGTCGACGCGACCCCGACCGCTGTGCGCGGGCGCATCCACCGCGCGCGCACCCGTCTCGTGGAGGCGCTTGAGCCATGGCGGTGAACGGCCCCGGCCCCGACGGCCCTGACGGCGGCGACCGCCTGCCGTGCGGCACGTCCCTCGACGCCCTCCTCGACCACCTCCGCGAGGGGCGTCCGACCGCGCACGAGCGCGCGTGCCCGCACTGCACCGCCGCCGCCGAGGAGCTGCGCGTGCTGACGGCGGCCCGGGACGAGGCCGTCGCGGACCTGCCCGCCGCCCCGCCCGGTCTGGCCGACCGTGTGATGCGCACCGTGCGCGCGGAGGGCCGCTCGAGCGGGTACATCGCGCTGCCCGGCCCTCCTGGCCCCGCCGGGGAGCGGGGGTGGACGAGGATCCGCACGGCGGCGGTCGCGGCGCTCTTCAGAGCCGCATGCGACACCGTCCCCGGTGCCGCCGTGGGCCACTGCCGCTTCTCCGAGGGGCCGGACGGAATCGCGGTGGAGCTGAGCGCGCGCTTCACCGGCGAGGTCCCCGCGCCCCGACTCGCCGAGGAGCTGCGCGGCGCCGTCCGCGCGGCGGCCCTGCACCACCTGGGCTGGCGCCTCGCCCGCGTGGACGTGCGCTTCCACTGACCGCCTCCGCGCCACGGTCGGCCGTGGCACCATCGCATGCGGGGCCGACGCGCGTCGGCCCAGGACCGTCCGAACAGGCAGGCTCCCATGGTGCACTCCCTCGTGATCGTCGCCCTCGCCGATGGCCTCGGCGGCCCGGTCACCGACGACGACGATCCGCCGGCGCTCCGGGCGGCCATGGCCCCGTTCGACCTCGACCGGGAGGTCGACCCGTATCCGGACTACACCGAGTTCCAGTCCCGGCCCGCCGACTTCTGGGCGGTCAAATATCTGCGGGCGCGCTTCGGGTTCTCCGTTCCCGACGAGGAGTTGACCTGGGAGGCCCTCGCCGAGGCCTACAACCGGGACCTGGTGCCCGCCGACGGCGAGGAGCCGATCCTGTTCGACGGCGTGGGGCGGCCCTACTTCGAGTCGACCTTCAACCCGCGCGGCGAGTGGGACTACTGGCAGATCGGAGGGCGGTGGAAGGACTACTTCCACGTCCGCCCCGGGGCCGCGGACGACCCGGGCCTGGTCCTGCCGGAGGCCACGCCCGCCGGGACGCGCGCGGCGGGCGGCCCCAAGCGCGCGCTCGATCTGGAGTCGATGCGCGAGAGCGCCGCCCGCGAGGCCGAACTGGAGTGGGACCGCTTCCAGGAGCGCGCGGCCGAGCTGCCGCCCGCCCTTGGCTGGTCGTCGTTCGCCCGCCTGGTCTCCCCCGACTTCCCCCGGCAGCGGGCGGAGGAGGACTACCGGAGCCAGCCCCTGGTGGACGCGCTCTTCCACACGGACCTGGGCCCGGTCATGGACTACGCGCTGGACGCCCCGGGCGCCGCGAAGGAGGGCTACATCGAAGAGCGCCGGAGCCGCGCGGTGGTGGGGGCGGCGCTGCTCACCCTGGACGGCGAGTGGATCAACGCCCCCTTCGGCGGCTGGATCGGGAGCACCCCTGACATCCGCTCGGCGGCGTCGGGGTACCGGGCCTTGGTCAACTCCTACATCGACGCCCTGCCGGACGGCACCACACTCGTCGCGGTCGACGCCCACAGCTGAGGTGCCCACGGCTCAGGCACCCGCGCCGTGGGCGCCCCGCCCGCCGGAAGCCGCCGAAGACCTCAGCGGATGACCGCCACCAGCGCCGTGGCGGCCTCCCAGAGCCCGGCGTCCCCGCCGCCCCCGGCACGGCCGCGGGCCTCGCCGGGACCGATGCCGCGCGTGGCGAGCCGCCAGAAGTCGTCCCGGCCGATCACGACCCGGGCCGCCGGGTCCGGACCGCGTCCACGGCCGAGCCCCCACCGGCCCTGCTCGGCGGTCGCCGTCCAGACACCGCCGCCCGCACCCCGCACCTCGAGCTCGACCGCCGTCCCGTCCGGGCGCTCCATCCCGTCCAGCGCCTTGGGCAGGGCACGCGTGAAGACGTCGATGACCGGCCCGGCGAGGTCCGGGCCGCCGGCTCCCGGACGTCCGACGGCGTCGCGGATCTGCTGCTGGTGCACCCAGAACTCGGTGTACTCCCGGGCGACGTCCAGCCATACCGGGGCCGGGCGCGCGTCGGAGGCCCACGGGACGTCCAGGTCGGCGGGGCCGTCGGGGTCCCTGCCCGCCCACAGGGCGTCCACCTGCGGCCCGAGGTGGGCGAGCTGGTCCACGATGACCTCAGGGCTGAAGTGGCGCGCCACCGCCACGAACTCCCCGTTCGTGCGGTGGATGAACTCCGCCAGCGCCTCGCCCTCCCTGAACGGCGGGCCGCGGTGGCCGTCCCGGCCCGTGGAGAGCCTGCGGGTGTAGTCGTGCAGGACGTGGGCCGCGACGTCGTGGACGTCCCACCCCGGGCACACCGTGGGAGCGGACCATTCGTCGCGGTCCAGCCCGGCCAAGAGGTCCAGCAGGAGCGCGCGCTCCCCGGCGAACAGGTGGCGCGTATCGATCATGGGCCCGAACGGGTCCGGTGCGCTGCTCACCGCTACTCCCCGACGGTGCCGTCGATGGCCTCGCGGAGCAGGTCGGCGTGGCCGTTGTGGCGGGCGTACTCCTCGATCATGTGGGTCACGACCCACCTCAGGGACACCGGGCCCCGGCGGTAGTGCGTACCCGCCGTGTCCAGGCTCCCGGCCTCCTCGAAGAAGCGCTCGGCGAAGGCGACCTCCTCGCGCCAGCGCGCCCAGGCCTCCCGGACCATCTCCTCGTCCGCCGCCGCGTTGTCGAAGTCGCCGTCGATGTCCTCGTCCGTCCAGAAGTGCGGCGGGGCATCGGCCCCCGCCATGACGGTGCGGAACCACGCCCGCTCCACGTCCGCCAAGTGCCGGAGGAGCCCGAGCAGGGACAGCGGCGACGGCTCGACCGCCCTGCGCGCCATCTGGTCGGCGGAGAGCCCGGAGCACTTCAGCTCGAACGTCGCGCGCTGGTAGCGCAGGAATCCGGAGAGGACCTCGGCCTCCCCTCCGAGCTCCGGCGGGTCGACCCGGGGGTCCTGGTCAGGGCTGTCGAACATCTGTGGCATGCGGGTGATTGTCCACCCGTGCATCCCCCGTCACCAAAGGGTTTTGCGCCCCCGCCCCGCCCGTCGGCGGCGGGGACCGCCCCCGGGACGCCGCCTCGGCACCGCCCCGCCGACCACGGCCCCCACCGCGGCACCGGCCCCGACGGCCGCCCCGGCGCCGAACGCCGCCAGCAGGCGCAAAGCGCCCCGAGGGGTACGGCTCGTGAGCGCGCGCTGAGCGCGCTGAGAAGGCACGTCCGGCGGCGCCGACGCCGCCACCGGCCGCGCCGCCGCGTAGGCCTGCTCAAGGATCTCGTTGAACCGCCGGTCCGCCCTGCGCGCCGGGGCCGCCAGTCGGCGCTTGCGCGCCCGCGCCCAGTAGGCGCGCCCGACCTCGCCGCGGAACATCTCCTCGGCCGCCGCGCGCAGCCGCGCCTCGGGCAGCGCCCCGGCCCGGAACGCCGTCCCCCACTGGGTGACGATCATGTTCGTGTAGAGCTGCTGCTTGCGCTGCGTGCGGTCCTCGCCCTCGGGGACCGGCCCCCAGCACGCGTCCAGCTCGGGGTCGTCCATGGCCATCCTGAGCAGTTCGGCCATGGCCTGGCGGCGCCCCTCCTCCACGGCGCGCCGCGTCTCACGGGCCTGGAACACCAGCGTGACGGCCACCCCCACCAGGGCGAGGACCGCGATCAGCGCGGACACCGCCCCGTAGGTCTGACCGATCAGGCTCAGCCGCTCCCACTCCCCGTCAGCGCCGCCGAACGCCCTGAGGGCGAGCGGCGACGCCAGCACCAGTGCCACGGCGGTCAGCGAGAGCAGCGCCACCACGACCGGGAAGGCCTTCACGGCTCCCCCGTCCGGCCTCCGGCGCCTGCTTCGCGTCCGGCCCCGGGGCGATCTCGCGCCGGTAGAACTCCATGAACGGCTCGGCGCCGGCGTAGAGCCCGGCGATCGCGTCGGCGACCCTGCGGGCCAGTCCGGGGTCGTCGATGCGCTTGGCCCCGGCCGGGGCCCACCAGCGGTCGTAGAGCACCTGGTAGACGACCCGCCCGCCGTAGACCATGGTCTCGGGGAGGGGCCGCCGCTCCTCCAGGGAGCCGATCCGCTCCGCGTCCAGCACGGCGATCTCATAACCGCTCTCGACGAATACCCGGTGACTGTGCATCTCCCATCGCAGATAGCCGCTGGGGGGCGTTTCGGCCACCCGCAGCCTGCGCATTCGCAGCCCCTGGCCGGCGTATCGCGCCACTTGGCCCCGGAGCCGCTCCCGTTCGCCCTCGAATATAGCGATGGCGCGGGACATGTCACCGGCGAGGTAGGCCTCCCAGGCCTCGTCCCCGGACTCGTCGAAACGCTGCGACCTTTCGAGTTTCCACACGTCGCCGGTGATGTCCGGCGACTCCCGCAGCGCCTTGGCGTCGGCGTGGTAGGCCGCGCGGCCGAGGACGGTCCCCCGGGCCTCGTACACGGCCTCGAAGACGTGCGGGTCAGTCATCGGCGATGTCCGGTTTCGCCGACCTGAGCATGGCCCCGGGAATCACGACGAGCCGTTCGTCCGGGCCGACCCTGACCCCGTCGGGGAGCCGGTGCGAATAGCGGTCGGTCACATCGCGGCCGACCACGGCGATGTCGCCGTTGTCCAGTTCCCAGATCTCGGGGCAGTCGTCGTCCAGCCGGCTCTTGTCGAGCTCCGAGGCGGTCTTTCCCAGCCTTCTGCGGAACCCCGCGGAAGGGTCGGCGTCCCAGAGGCGTTCCATGGGGGGATCCTCTCGTATCGAGGGGACGGGCCAGTGGTCTTTCCCCGGAGAGGCGGGGAATCACCGGCCGCCGAGCACGGAAAATGGCGTTTTGCGGCCATGTGCGGCCCCCAGGGGAACGGGGGCGACACCGGCACCCGGAATTCCCTCTTTCCACGGACCGCCCCCGCCGCGCCCGCCGTCGCCTGACCGGGGCGAATGACCGGGGCGAACCGGCCTCCGACGGCTCTCCTGTACCTTGGTCCCCTGCCGCCTGGGCCCCGTCCCGACGGCGACCCGCCCGCCCCGCTCCTGGAGAGGTTGCCCATGGCGCTCGTACTGGCCTCCCCCGTCGCCGCCATCCTGCTGGCGGTCGTCGGCCTGGCCCTGCTGGGGAAGATCTCCCCGCACCGGCGCGGTATGGCCATCACCGGCCTGGTCCTCCTGGTCGTGTACGCGCTCTGGACGGTGCTGTTCGTCCTCCGGCTTCAGGAGGCACTCCTGTTCTCCATGGCCCTCCCGCTGTGGGTGCCCTCGCTCATCGACGCGGTATTCGGCTACGGCCTCTGGACGGTCGGGCTCCTGCTGCTGGTGCTGGCCGCCACGCGGCGCGCCCCCGCCCGGCGTGCACCCGCCCCGTCCGGCCCCATGCCTCCCGGCCCCGCGGGCCCGCCCGGACCGCCGCCCGGACCGCCGCCCGGGCAGCAGCCCTATGGGCCGCCCGCCGGCTACGGTCCGCCGCCCGGCGGCGGCGCGCCGCCGCCCCCTCCCGGTCCTCCCCCCGCCGGCCCGCAACCGCCGGCCGCGAACTGACGATCGGAGAGGCCGATGATCAACTCCTTCTTCTTCACGTCGATCCCTTACTTCCTCCTCGACGTCTTCACCGCGGTCGTCGGGATCATCGCCCTCGTGCGCGGGGGCAGGGCCCCGAGCGGGGGCGGGCTGATCCGCACGGCGGGCGCGCTACTGATCCTGAACGGCCTGGTGGCGCTCGGGTGGCGGATCTACTACACCTTCTTCGTCGACTTCACCCTGGCCACACCCACTTATGAGCTGATGAGCCAGATCCGGGGGATCATCGGGCTGGTGATGTGGGGCGCCGCCGTCGCCCTGATCCTGGTGGCGCTGGCCGGGAGCGGCAAGGCCGAGCCGAAGTCCCCTGAGCCGCAGGGCGCCGGGCCGGTGCCTCCCGGCCCGCAGGGGCCCACAGGCCCGCCCGGACCGCCGTACGCCCCGCAGGGTCCCCAAGGGCCACAGGGCCCCATGCCGCCGCAGCAGCCTCCCGGTCCTTCCGGACCGCAGTACGGCCCTCCGCCCGGAGCGCCGCCCGCGCCCGGGCCCCCGCCGAACGGCCCGCGTTAACCGAACCGAACGAAACGAACAATGGGGCGGCCGCATTTGCGGCCGCCCCATAACCGTTCCCTGTCCTCATTCGGCCGCCGCCGGGGCACGGGCAATCGGGACCACGGGACGACTCCCACCCCTCTCGCCCCGACCGGAGTCGGCCGCCCGGGGCCCACCCGCTCGCGCCTCTCCCATAATTGCCACGGAACCGAATAAGGGAGCGGCATGACCGACGTCGCAGGAAAGACGATCTTCATCACCGGCGGCGCCCAAGGGATCGGTCTGGGAATGGCCCGCGCCTTCGCGCTCGCGGGCGCCGATCTCGCCCTGGCCGACATCGACCCCGACGCCCTGGAGGCGGCCCGCGAGGAGCTCTCCTCCACCGCCCGGACCGAGACCTTCCTCCTCGACGTACGCGACCGCGACGCCTTCGCCCGCGCCGCCGACGAGTCCGAGGAGCGCCTCGGCCCCGCCGCGGTCGTCTGCAACAACGCCGGCGTGCTGGGCACGGCGGCGGTCACCGACCCCAGCCCCGCCGTCTGGGACCACGTGGTCGGCATCGACCTGGGCGGCGTCTTCAACGGGGTGGGCGTGTTCCTGCCGCGGATGGTCGCCCGCGGCGGCCCCGGGCACATCGTGAACACCGCCTCGACCGCCGGGATCCGCGGCGGCGCCCTCTTCGAGTACAGCGCCGCCAAGGCCGCCGTCATCGCCCTGTCGGAGTCGCTGCACGCCGACGCCGAACTGGAGCGGCTGGGCATCCGGACGACCGTGCTGTGCCCGGGCGGCGTGCGGACGCGCATCATCGACAACGGCATCGCCGCCATGCCGGAGGGCGTCCCCGAGCGGCAGCGCACCCGCATCGACGGGGAGCGCGTGCGGACCGTCATCGAGCAGTGCGGCCTGGCCCCCGAGGCGGTCGGGGAGCAGGTGCTCGCCGCCGTGCAGGAGGACCGCTTCTATGTGTTCACCGACCGCTCCGCCGTGGCCGACCTCCGCGAGCGCGCCTCGGCGATGCTGGCGGCCATGCCGGAGGAGTCCGAGCACGACCGCAGGCTCGCCGAGGCGCGGCGCCGTCTGGGCCGCTGATCGCTCAGGAGGCGTAGTACTGCCGCGCCCGCGTTCCCGTGATCAGGGCGATCTTGACGATGCACAGCACCAGCGGAATCACCGCGAGCAGGTTCAGCGCCAGCAGTTGGACCCCCCACCCCAGCGCGAGGAATGCCTGGAACGCCACGATGGACCACAGCCACAGCCGCGAGCGGCGCCCGGCCACCGCGGACAGGAACATCGAGATGAGACCGGTGACCACGGGGATCCCGATCGCCAGGCCGAGCACGACCGCCATGGCCGCCGGGTCGATGCCCTCCTCGGCCATCACCTGGAGCGCCACCTCCTGGGCGTCGGACAGGTCCTCGACCTGGCGGGGGTCCACGCCCAGCATCGCCCCGAACAGGACCGCGACCCCGGCGCCGAAGAGCACGCCCAGCAGCCCGCCCAGGAACATCAGCACGCGCACGGCGGTGACCGTCCCCGGCAGCGGCGGCGGCCCCTGAGGAGGCGCCGGCGCATAGCCGTAAGGGGCGTGCTGCGGGTACTGCGGATACATTCGTCCGTCCTCTCTCGCTCCGGGCCTCGGCCGCGGATCGACCGCGGCGGCTCCGGAGCCGTCCACACCGCCCACTCAGACGTCCCCGCCGCCGCTCCGGTTCGCCCCCGCCGCCCGCCTCCCGCGCGACCACGGCGAAGACGGGACGAACCCGACCGGTCCCCCATCCGCGACACTGCGTAAAATGCCGCAGACAGGGCCTGTACCTCAGTCGATCCCTAGGAAGTCCAGCGGTGTCAGTTCGATCCCCCCACCCCGAGCCAGCGGCGGACGGAGAGGGCTCCGGCGCGCCCGCCCCCGCCCCGTTGTCCGAGCTCAGTGCGGACGCACTGATCCGCCGGGAGCGCCCCGCCCCCAAAGGGGGCTGGCGCCGCGCCCTCTACACCGTCACCGGCGGCCGGATCAATCCGGGCGACTCCAAGTCCGAGCAGCGGCGCCAGGAGCTGGAGGCGGCCGTGGGCCGGGCCCCCCTGCCCGAGGAGCACCAGTCGATCGTGGTCCTGGGCACCGGCGCCGGGGTCGGCACCACCACGGTCGCCCTGGGGCTGGGCGCGGTCCTGGCCGCCCACCGCGGCGACCGGGTGATCGCCGTCGACGGCGACCCCGAGCGCGCGCCGATCACCGACCGCATGGCGCTCAAGTGGCATGCCGAGCTGCCGCTGCAGGACCTCATCGCCTCCCCCGACGCCGCCGTGCGCTACTCGGACATGAACCGGTTCACCGCCCAGACCACCGGCGGACTGGACGTGCTGGCCTCCACCCCCGACGACACCGCCTCCCGCCCGCTGGGGCTGGAGAGCCTCCGCCGCATCTCCGACGCCGTCGAGCGGCACTATCCGCTACAGCTCGTGGACGCCGGAACCGGGCTCGACCGCCCCGGCGTCCCGGTGCTCCTCGCGCGCTGCACCCGCCTGGTACTGGTCTGCCCGGCCACCCGCGAGGGCGCGATCGCCGCCGCCAACGCCCTGGACGACGTGGACGCGGTGGCCCCGGGCCCACTGGCCGAGTCGGCCGCCGTGGTGCTGGCCAAGGGCCCCTCGGGCGGCCCCGGCACCTCGTCCGAAGTGGACGACCTGGAGCAGCAGATGGACCGGCGCTGCGCCCGCGCGCTCCAGCTTCCCGAGGATCCGCACCTGGCCTCGGACCGCCCGGTCGACCTGGCGGACCTGCGCGCCCCCTCCGCCCTCGCCCTGCTGGAGCTGGCGGTGGAGATCACCGAGGGCTTCACCCGCGCCGGCGGGAACGGGGACGCCCCGCGGGAACGGTAACGACTGGGCCACGACCGGTGACCGGGACGGCCCAGAGGGTACGAACCGCGAATGGTAGTCGCTGCCCTCGGCGTCCTCCTGCTCCTCCTCGTCCTGTCCGCCCTCTCCGCCAGGTCCTCCCGCCACTCCTGCTGCCTCGGCTGCCTCGTCTTCTACGTCCTCCTCGGGGTCCTCGTCGCCGCCGTCCTCCTGGGCGCCCGGATCGGGCTGTGGGCCGCGCCTCCGTGGCCGTAGGATGCCGCTGACGGCGCCCCGGCGAGGCGGCGCCCCGGGAGACACAGGAGGCGGTCGCATGCCCCCGGCGGTCCGCAGATGAAGGCCCGCGGGCCGCGGCGGCTGGGACGGCTGCTGCCCGAGGACCCCGAGCGCATCGGCGGCTACACCGTGGTGGGCCGCATCGGGTCCGGCGGGATGGGCACCGTGTACGCCGCCACGGGCGAGGGCCTGCACGGCTACCTGGCCGTCAAGGTCGTCCACCGGCGCCACGCCGAGGACCCCCGCTTCCGTGAGCGGTTCGCCGCCGAGGCGCGGCTGCTGGCGCGGGTGAACAGCCCGTGCGTCGCGCGCTTCGTCGCCGCCGACGTCCGGACCGACCTGCCCTGGCTGGCCACCGAGTACGTGCCGGGTCCGACCCTGCGCCACCACGTGGACCGCCACGGGCGCCTGCGCACACCGATGGTGCGCGCGCTGGCCGTGGGGGCGGCCGACGCGCTCCGGGCGGTGCACGGCACCGGCGTGGTCCACCGGGACCTGCAGCCCAACAACGTGGTGATGGCCGCCTCCGGGCCCAAGCTCCTGGACTTCGGCATCGCGCACCTGGGCGTGCGCGAGGAGGCCACGCGGTGGATCCGGCTGCGCCGGTACCGGCGGGCCGTGCGCGACATCGGGCTCCCCGAGCCGGCCGCCCCGGAGCCGGAGGCGCTGCCCGGCCCGCGCGACCGGCTGGGCACGCCCGGGTGGACGAGCCCCGAGCAGTACAGGGGGCGGCCCGTCAGCACCGCCTCGGACGTGTTCCTGTGGGGCTCCCTCGTCGCGTTCGCCGCCTCCGGGCGCGACCCCTTCGGGGTGGCCGAACCGGCCGAGATGGCCCGCCGCACGGTCCGCGAGGAGCCCGACCTGGACCGTCTGCCGCCGGTGCTGGACGACCTGGTCAAGGCGGCCATGGCCAAGGAGCCGGAGGACCGGCCCGCCATCGGCGAGGTGCTGGACCGCGCCCTGGAGGCGGCGGGGCACCCGGTGCCCGGCAACCGCGCCGCGGCGGTACGGGCCGTGCTCTCCGAGGAGTGGACGGACGTGGCCGTCCGCCCGCCCAAGCCTCCGCGCCGCCTGCTGTGACCCTCGGGGCCCTGCTATGACCCCTCTGGGTCCTGCTGTGCCTCCTCAGGGGGCCTGCTATGCCCCCTCAGGGGCCTCGTCCAGCGGGGGCAGGCCATCGCCCAGGGCGCCCATGAGGCGGTCCCGGTCGGCCCGGCGCATGCCCGCGACGACGCGCTCGTAGGAGTGGCGCAGCATCTCCATCAGCTCGTCGTCGGGGACGGTGCCGTCGAGGTACACCGTGTTCCAGTGCCGCTTGTTCAGGTGGTAGCCAGGCACGACCGCGGGGAACTGGGCGCGCAGCTCCATGGCCAGCCCCGGGTCGCACTTCAGGGAGATCCTCGCGGAGCGGTCCGCGTCGCCCGGCATGAGCATGGCGAACACCTTCTCGCGCACCTTGTACACGATCACACCCGGGCCGAAGGGCTCGGTCTCCCGCGTCTCGGGGAACCACAGGGCCGCGTCGATGAATTGCTGAGGCGTCACGCGGCCACAGTAGAGGAGGGTGGGGACGGCGGGACGCGGTGTCGCCTCGCCCCGCCGGTGTGGGCGCCGCCCCGGGTCAGGAGGTGATCCTGTCCTTGAGGTAGCGCAGCGCCGCGGTCCACTCGCCGCAGGCGTCGGCGTCTCCCCCGCAGGCCGTGATGAACGCACCCACCAGGGCGATGGTCGGCATCGCCTTCCCGTCGAGGGTGGAGCGGAAGCGCTGGGCGGTGCACACGCCGCCCGAGCGGTACTCCATCTCTTCGAACGAAGGGGTGCCCGCGCGCGTCCGGTAGTCGCGCATGGCCTGGAGGAATTCCGCCGTCGTCGTGGCCGCGTAGGGGTTGATGCACTCGAGGGCGCCGGGATTCCGGGCGTCCTGCCGGGCAGGGAAACGTGGGTCGAGGGGCACCATCGCACCTCCGGGAGGATGAGAGTGCGGCCGTCAGCGGAATCGTCGCTGGAGGAACGTCCGGTGATCCCGGATCAGTTCCCCCGCGGGGCGTACATGATGACGCTCACTCCTAGGACGCAGATCAGCGCTCCGGCGATGTCCCAGCGGTCCGGGCGGAACCCGTCCACCACCACGCCCCAGGCGAGCGACCCCGCCACGAACACGCCGCCGTAGGCGGCGAGGATGCGCCCGAAGTGGGCCTCGGGCTGCAGGGTCGCGGCGAATCCGTAGAGCCCCAGGGCCACCACGCCCGCGCCGATCCACAGCAGGCCCCGGTGTTCCCGCACCCCCTGCCACACCAGCCAGGCGCCCCCGATCTCGAAGAGGGCGGCGACGGCGAAGAGCACGACGGACTTCAGGACGGTCATGGGTGGCCACGCTACCGGCGGCGGGCCAGCTCCGGCGGGAGCGCGCGCTCAGCCGTGCAGCAGGGCGATCCCCACCAGCACGGGGACGGTCGCGATGGTCGACAGCAGGACCGCTTCGCGCACCATCCTGGTGGCCACGCCGTACCGGGAGGCGTAGGTGTACATGTTCTGGGCGGTGGGCAGCGCCGCCAGGACGACGACGGCGAACAGCAGCTCACCGTCGAGGTGGAACAGCCACGCGCCGATCGCCCAGGCGACCGCGGGCTGGACGAGGGACTTCAGGACCACCGCGAGCAGCACGTGCCGCCGCTCCGGCCCCCGCCCGGGCGCCGGGCTGCCGTGCAGGGAGATCCCCAGGGCCAGCAGCACGGCCGGGACCGACATCGACCCCACGAGCTCGAAGGGCTGCATCAGCGGATCGGGGATCGTGATCCCTGTCACCGCCACGGCCACACCCGCCAGCGCGGCCACGGCGATCGGGTTGCGCAGGGGCGTGGTCAGGACGGTCAGCAGGCCCATACGCCCGCCCTCCCGCCGCGTCCCGGCGTCCAGCAGGGTGACGGCGACCGGGGTGACCACGAGCTGCTGCAGGAGCAGGACCGGGGCCACCAGGGCCGCGTCGCCCAGCACATAGGAGGCGATGGGGATGCCCAGGTTGCCCGCGTTGACGTAGGACGAGCACAGGGCGCCCATGCCGGCGGTCCGCGCGCCCCAGCGGCGGACCAGCGCCACGAGCGCGAACAGCGCCGCGACCACGGCCATGCTCAGGGCGGTCACCGCGAGCGGGGCCGAGAACAGCGCGGAGGGGTCGGAGTCGGACAGGATGGTGAACAGCAGCGCCGGGGTGGCCACCGAGAAGGCGAGCCGGGTGAGCACCTCGCGCCCGTTGGCCCCCAGGGCGTCCCGGCGGCCGAGCACGTACCCGGCGGCGATGATGCTCGCGATGACCCCGAAGCCGGTGATGACACCGCCCATGCCGTCCCCTCGCTCCCGACTCCCCGAACACGGTAGACGGTATCCAACCGCCGGTCACCACGCCGAGGGCGGGGGCCCGGACGCACCCGCGCGCGGGGCGATCTATGCTCGGGGGTGGCAGCGCCGGGACAGGAAGACGCGGGGGACACGGCCCGCTCCCCGGCCGCAGGCCGGAACTACGGAGGACAACACCCATGGTCGGTACCGTCGCAGCCGTGCTGATGTTCGTCAGCCTGCCGCTGATGCTCATCGCGGGCATCCTCGGCGCCTTCTTCACCAAGACCTACGACGGTCCCAAGACCGGCCGCTGACGCGCTGAACCCGCGAGTACCCCGGGGACGACCCCCGGGTACTCCCCAACGCCCTCCGGGCCCGCCGGGCACGCCGTCCGGCGGGCCTTGCGATGCCGGGCGGCCGGTGATCCCCACCTCTCCACCTGCGGTCCTTCCAACGACGGGAGCGGCATGCGCAAGATCCTCATCGTCGGCGCCGGCCAGTCCGGCCTCCAGCTGGCGCTCGGCCTGCTCGACGATGACTACGACGTCACCCTGCTGACCCTGCAGTCCCCCGCCGACCTGCGGTCGGGACGCGTGATGTCCACCCAGTGCCTGTTCGGCGACGCGCTGCGCCGCGAGCGCCGCCGCCGGCTGGCGTTCTGGGGCCCCACGGCGCCCGCGATCACCGGCGTGGCGATGAGCCTCGCCGACGCGGACGGCGCCCTGGACGCCCAGTGGACCGGGCGCCTGCGCGAACCCGCCCAGTCGGTCGACCAGCGGGTGAAGATGGCCGCGTGGCTGGAGGAGTTCGAGCGCCGGGGCGGGCGCACCGTGCTGCACGGGGCCACGCTCTCGGATCTGCAGTGGTTCAGCTCCTCCTACGACCTGGTGGTGGTGGCCACCGGCAAGAGCGAGCTGGCCGGGCTGTTCCCCGTCGATACCGAGCGCACCCGGTTCGACGCGCCGCAGCGCACCCTGGCCCTGGCCTACGTCCGCGGCATGGAGGACCACCCGTCCGGCAAGGTGCTGCACCGCACCGCCGTCCCGGGCGTGGGCGAGGTGCTCGCGGTCCCCGCGCTCACCCTCACCGGCCCCTGCCACGCGCTGCTGGTCGAGGCCGTCCCGGGCGGCCCCATGGACCTTCCCGTGCCGAGCTGGCGCCGCACCGGCGAGGTGCTGGAGGGCGTGCTGTCGGTCATGCGCGACCGCGCCCCCTGGATGTACGAGCGCTGCCTCGACGTGGAGCTGACCGACGCGATGGCCGAGGCGCGCGGCGGGTACACGCCGTGCGTGCGCAAGCCTGTGGGGCGCCTTCCCGGCGGGGGCGCCGTGCTGGGCATGGGCGACGCGATCGTGGCCAACGACCCGATCACCTCCCAGGGCGCCAACGCCGCGTCGGCATGCGCCGAGGCCTACCGCCGCGCCATCGTCGACCACGGCACGCGGGCGTTCGATGAGGAGTTCATGGAGGACGCCTTCGCGGCCTACTGGCGGCACGCGCGCCACGTGACGGCCTGGAGCGAGGTCATGCTGGACGGCCCACCGCACGTGTGGGAGGTCCTGCGCGCCGCCGAACGCGACCAGGGGCTGGCCGACCGGTTCGCCGAGGCCTTCGAGGACCCGGCCGACCTGATCTCGTGGTTCCTCCACCCCGAACGCGCCTACGCCTACATCGACGCCGTGTAGCTCGTCCGGGTGGACAGGCGGAACAGCAGGTCCCCCACTCACAGGCGCCAACCGGGCGGCGGGCCATCGCGGTGTGAGGGTGGAAGGCAGCAACGACAAAGGTCCGCGGCCCTCACGGCAGCGCCGTCGGCCGCGAGGCGCGCGCGTGGTCACCGTCGATGGCGGCGACGGCGACAGCCGGGCGGTTCCCGGCCCGCGCCGGCCGTCCGGCGGGCCGCTCCCGGTCCGGGTGGGCAGCGCGGTGGGCGGGCTGCGCAGTCACCCGCGCTCGTGGCGGCCGCCGCCCCGGTGCGCCCTTCCTGCCGATGATCTCGACAGAGGTGCTGTCATTCCGGCCGTTTTGA
>NZ_JAQFWQ010000138.1 GCF_027706725.1 Nocardiopsis endophytica | reverse complement strand
TGAAGGACACCGTCAACACGATGGTGGACCAGCTGGACTCCTTCGCCGACGAGGTGACGCGGGTCGCCCGCGAGGTCGGCTCGGAGGGCAAGCTGGGCGGCCGCGCCAACGTCAAGGGCGTCTCGGGGGTCTGGAAGGACCTGACCGACAACGTCAACTCCATGGCGAACTCGCTGACCTACCAGGTCCGCAACATCTCGCAGGTCACCACGGCGGTGGCGCGCGGCGACCTGTCCAAGAAGATCACCGTGGACGCGCAGGGCGAGATGCTCGAGCTGAAGGACACCGTCAACACGATGGTGGACCAGCTGGACTCCTTCGCCGACGAGGTCACCCGCGTCGCGCGCGAGGTCGGCACCGAGGGGACCCTGGGCGGCCAGGCGCACGTCCGCGGGGTGTCGGGGGTCTGGAAGGACCTCACGGACAACGTGAACTCGATGGCGAACTCGCTGACCTACCAGGTGCGCAACATCTCCGAGGTGACCCGCGCGGTCGCCGGCGGCGACCTGACCAAGAAGGTCACGGTCAACGCCAAGGGTGAGATGCTCGAGCTCAAGGGCACCATCAACACCATGGTCGACCAGCTCTCGGCGTTCGGCGCCGAGGTGACGCGGGTGGCCCGCGAGGTGGGGACCGAGGGTGCGCTGGGCGGCCGCGCCGAGGTGCGCGGCGTTTCGGGCATCTGGAAGGACCTGACCGACAACGTCAACTCCATGACGCAGAGCCTGACCAACCAGGTGCGCGACATCTCCCAGGTGACCACCGCGGTGGCCCGCGGCGACCTCACCAAGAAGATCACCGTCGACGTCCAGGGCGAGATGCTGCAGCTCAAGGACACCGTGAACACCATGGTGGACCAGCTGTCGGCGTTCGCCATCGAGGTCACGCGGGTGGCGCACGAGGTGGGCTCGGAGGGCCAGCTGGGCGGCCAGGCCAAGGTCGACGGGGTCTCGGGCACCTGGAAGCAGCTCACCGACAGCGTGAACGAGCTGGCCTCCAACCTGACCACGCAGGTGCGGGCGATCGGCGAGGTGGCCGCGGCGGTCACCGCGGGCGACCTGACCCAGAACATCCACCTGGACGTGCGCGGGGAGATGCTGGAGCTGCGCGACAACATCAACCTGATGGTCGCCAACCTGCGCGAGACCACCGCCGCCCAGCGCGACGACGACTGGCTCAAGTCGAACCTGGCCCGCGTCTCGGCGCGGATCCAGGGCCACCGCGACCTCAACGAGCTGGCGCGGCTCATCATGACCGAGGTGACCCCGCTGGTCGACGCCCAGCACGGCGCCTGCTACCTGCCCGAGGACGAGGACGACGAGGGCGTGTACCGGCTCTACGCCGGGTTCGGGTTCCAGCCCGAGGAGGGGCGCCGCCGGGTGCGCACCGGGGTCGGCCTGGCCGGGGAGGCGGTCGCGCAGAAGCGCGAGCAGATCGTCATCAACGTGCCGCCGGACTACGTGCGGGTCGAGTCGGGGCTGGGCGAGGCGCCGCCGCTGAGCCTGGCGATCCTGCCCATCGTCTCGGAGGACCGGGTCCTGGGCGTGGTGGAGTTCGGCTCCTTCGGCGAGTTCCGCGAGGTGCACCTGAACTTCCTGCGGGAGCTGGTGAACCTGCTGGGCACCACCATCAACACGGTGCTGGCCAACTCCAAGACCGAGTACCTGCTGGCCCAGTCCCGCCAGCTCACCATCGCGCTGCAGGAGCGCTCCAACGAGCTGCAGCGCCAGCAGGAGGAGCTGCGGCGCAAGAACGCCGAGCTGCACAGCAAGGCGGGGCAGCTGGCCAGCCAGAACCGCGCCATCGAGCTGCAGAACCGGCAGATCGAGCGGGCGCGGCGCTCCCTGGAGGACCGGGCGCACCAGCTGCAGGTCTCCTCCAAGTACAAGTCCGAGTTCCTGGCGAACATGTCGCACGAGCTGCGCACGCCGCTCAACAGCCTGCTGATCCTGGCCCGGCTGCTGGCCGACAACACCGAGCAGAACCTGACCTCCAAGCAGGTGGAGTTCGCCCAGACCATCCACAAGGCCGGGAGCGACCTGCTGGAGCTGATCGACGAGATCCTGGACCTGGCCAAGGTGGAGTCGGGCCGGGTGGAGGTGCAGCCGGCCGACGTGGCCATCGGCCAGCTCGTGGACTACGTCGAGGCCACCTTCCGGCCGCTGACCAGCGACCGGGGCCTGGCCTTCGGGGTGGAGGTGTCCCCGGACATCCCCAACTACCTGTGGACCGACGAGCAGCGGCTCCAGCAGATCCTGCGCAACCTGCTGTCCAACGCCGTCAAGTTCACCTCCTCGGGCGAGGTGCGGCTGCTCATCCGCCCCGCCTGGGCGCTGGACGACGCCGACCTCGACCTGTTCGGGGAGAACGAGGAGGTCATCGCGTTCTCGGTGGCCGACACCGGGATCGGCATCCCCGAGGACAAGCTGCAGGTCATCTTCGAGGCGTTCCACCAGGGCGACGGCGGCACCTCGCGCCGCTTCGGCGGCACCGGCCTGGGGCTGTCCATCAGCCGCAACTTCGCCCGGCTGCTGGGCGGGGAGATCCGCGTGGAGTCCACCGTCGGCCAGGGCAGCACGTTCACCCTGCTGCTGCCGGTGCGGCTGCCCGAGGGCGCCGAGGAGCGGATGGCCGAGGGGCTGGACACGGTGCAGCCGCTGGAGCCCTCCGACTCCTCCGACATCGAGCCGCTCACCGACGCGGCCATGCCCGAGGTGCCCGACTCCCCGGCCGACCTGGCGGTGCTGCCGGCCCTGGAGGACGAGCCCGAGCCGGCGGCCGAGCCGGTGCCGGTGCTGCGCGAGCCGGAGCCCGAGCCTTCGGACGAGGGCGAGGCGGCCCCGGCCGCCGAGCAGCGCGAGGCGCTGGAGGGGCGCACCGTGCTCATCGTCGACGACGACATCCGCAACGTGTTCGCCCTGGCGAGCGCGCTGGAGGCGCAGGGGCTCAGAGTGCTCTTCGCCGACAACGGCCGCACCGGCATCGAGAAGCTGGAGGCCAACGAGGACGTCGAGGTCGTCCTGATGGACATCATGATGCCCGAGCTGGACGGCAACGCGACCACGCGCGCCATCCGGGAGATGCCCCAGTTCGCCGACCTGCCGATCATCTCGCTGACCGCGAAGGCGATGCAGGGCGACCGGGACCGCAGCCTGGAGGCGGGCGCGTCGGACTACGTCACCAAGCCGGTGGACCTGGACCACCTGCTCGACGTGATTCAGAAGTGGCTGGAGCCCGGCTCCGGCGAGGACGGCCCCGAAGAGCAGGAGTAGTGGACGTGGCGCAGAAGGCCAACATCCTCCTCGTGGACGACCGCGACGAGAACCTCACGGCCCTGGAGGCGATCCTGGCCTCCCTGGACCAGAACCTGGTGCGCGCCAGCTCCGGCGAGGGCGCGCTCAAGGCGCTGCTGGAGGACGACTTCGCGGTCATCCTGCTGGACGTGATGATGCCGGGGATGGACGGGTTCGAGACCGCCACCCACATCAAGCAGCGGGAGAAGACCCGTGACGTGCCGATCATCTTCCTGACCGGCGCGGGCATCGACCGGCACCAGGTCTTCCGGGGGTACGCCGCGCGCTCCATCGACTACCTGACCAAGCCGTTCGACCCGTGGGTGCTGCGGTCGAAGGTGGAGGTCTTCGTGGAGCTGTTCCAGGCCAAGCGGCGGCTGCGGGACCAGGCCCGGCTGCTGCGGCGCCAGCTCGGCGAGGAGACCGGGGCCGAGACCGAGTCGCTGACCGGGCGGCTGTCGCACCGCATGGCGGAGGTCAGCACCAACCTGGAGCAGCTGCGGGAGCTGATCGTCACCGCCGACCGGGACCCGGACCCGCGCACGGTGGAGGCGGTGCGGGCGCTGGACCGGTCGATGGGGCGCCTGTCGACGATGGTGGAGTCGCTGCACGGGGCGGAATAGGGACCCCGCGGGCGCGGCGCCGGGAAGGCGCCGTCCGATCACCCTCCGTGCGAATGACCTGCGTGGCCGGATCCGGCCACGCAGGTCATTCGCATTTTCGGGGCGAGATCATTTCGGTTTTGACTTACGCACCGTGATCGAGCAGGGAGTCCGGGTGTCCGCGGGGCCGCAGGTGCGGCTTTCGGGCCGATTCGGTTCCCTGTTTCGGCCGGTTATTTCCCGTGACGAGGGACACCGGGGGACGCTCCGGAGGCGCCGGGGGCCTCACGTTCCGGTGGTGTCCCCGGGAGGTGCGGCGTTGCTAGCGTTCAGCCATCGCAGGGAGCGGCGCAGAGGCCGCGGACGGCCGCCGCCCCGCCGCTCCTGGGAAATCCGGGCCCGATCCTGCCCCTGCCGGCGCCCGCACGGCCAACGGTGCACCGCCCCCACCCTCCATCCCCGGTGCGCGAGGCATTCCCCCGACTCCCGGACCGATTCGGAGTAAGAACGTGTCGCGTACGACCCCTTCCCGCACGGCACCCCGCGCCGCCGCGGGCTTCGCCGTCTTCGGCTTCGCCGCCCTGGGCGCCCTGGGCACCGCCGCCCCCGCCTCGGCCGAGCCCGAGCCGATCACCAAGGACATCGCCTACCACTGCACCTCGCAGGGGGGCTGGGAGACGAGCGGCGACATCGAGTGGAAGTTCAATGTCACCAACGGCTCGTCCTTCGACCCCGGTGACCAGGTCGCCGCCCTGGGCAACTCGCAGTGGCGCTACGCCTACCCGGAGACCGAGCACGGGAACGTCACCCGTGTGATCGTCCGCCACGAGGTCGACCTGTCCGGCGGCGCCGCCACCGACGAGAAGCTCACCTTCCAGAGCAAGTGGAACGGCAGCGCGCCCCCGGAGGCCTTCAGCGAGGGCACCGAGGGCGGCGACTGGCAGTACCCGTCGCAGCCGGCGGGCACCCGTGCCGGCGACGGCAGCAGCCTGGTGTTCAGCGGCGGCGACGTCGTCGCGAGCGTCCTGTTCGAGGACGGCGAGCACTGGGTCACCACCTGCAGCCCCACCGGCGACGCCGAGATCATGAGCGTGGCGGTCTCCGGCAAGCCCGACCCGGAGGAGCCCGAGGACCCGGAGGACCCCGGGGACGAGGACCCGGGCGGTGACGACGGCGACGGCGGCGGGGACGAGGACCCCGGCGGTGACGACGGCGACGGCGGCGGCGACCAGGACCCGGGCGGTGACGACGGGGACAAGGGCGATGACCAGAACCCCGGCGGTGACGACGGGGACAAGGGCGACGAGCAGAAGCCCGGCGGCGACGACAAGGGCGACAAGGGCGAGGACAAGCCCGCGCCGGGCAAGGACTCGGCCGACGGTGACAAGGGCAGCTCCCTGCCGGTGACCGGCGCGGCGCTGGGCGGCCTGGTGGCCGCCGCGGTGGCCGCGGTCGGCGGCGGCGGTGCGGCGATGTTCTTCGCCCGCAAGAAGAAGCGCGCCGCGGCCGACACCGAGGCCTGACGGAGCCTGAACGGGGCCTGACGGCCCCGGAACCGAGGGCGGCGGGGGCACCCGCCGCCCTCGGGCATTTCCGGACACATGGACGCCTTGTCCCGGAGTGGCCGGATATGGCCTTTCCGGTGGCCTCGTGTAAACCCGCACGCTCCGAGCGGGACATCATCACTGCAGGTCACGTCACTGAGCGTGGGAATCGCGGAGGGGCCTGCGAGAACGCCGGACGCGGTGCCCCCGGTGGCGGCGGAGCGTCACCGGGAACGCTGTCATCCCAGGTCATCCCTGATCGTTCCGAAATGCACCCGCGTTGCTAGAGTCGCTCCGTCCCCATCGCCTCCGCGGTGGCGCGCCCGCTCACGCGCCTCGGACCGACGGCCCACACGCCGTCGCACCCGCACCGACGTGAACCTCCCGGACCTTCGGCCCTCCCGAAGGCGCTTCCGGGGTCCGCGGCGGCGGATGATCCCCCGACAAAGAGGAGCGAACGCAACGTGTCGCGCATGACCACCCGCATGACCGCGGGATTCGCCGTCTTCGCCTTCGCGGCCCTGGGCGCGGGCCCCGCCCTGGCGGACGACGCCCCGGAGTTCCAGGAGGGCCCCGGCGCGGGCGCCCAGCAGATCCCGGAGGAGATCCCGCAGACGCTGGACGCGCCGCTGGACGAGCCCGTCGGTGTCGAGGTCGACTACACCTGCACCGACGGCGCCGGGGGCCAGGAGTCGGACACGCGCACCTGGTACTTCAGCGTGTTCCCCGAGGAGGAGGGGCGGACCGGCGACGTCGTCGCCTACGGCGGCTGGTACGACGGCGGCGGTATGTTCTACGACCCCGAGGGCGGTGCCTACACCTCGGTGACGGACTCGGGGACCATCGGCGTGAGCGGGTCGGCCGCCCCGACCGACGCGGTGACGGTCTCGGCGTCCTGGGCGGGCGAGTCCACCGACCCCTACGGGCCCGACGAGGCCGACAACTGGAACTACGAGAACCTCGGCGGGACGCTGGACCTGACCGAGCCCGGCGACCTGGTCTTCACCGCGGGGACCATCACGACCACCGTGGAGCAGGTGAACGGGGCGACCACGACGACCACCTGCACTCCCGCCTCCAGCCCCGAGCTGGCGTCCATCACCGTCACCGGCGACCCGGTCGGCGGCGATGACGGTGACGACGAGAACCCCGGTGGCGATGACGGCGACGGCGGCGGGGACGAGGACCCCGGCGGTGACGACGGCGACGACCAGAACCCCGGTGGCGACGACGGTGACGGCGGGGGCGACGAGAACCCCGGCGGTGACGACGGCGACAAGGGTGATGACAAGGGCGACGGCGGCAAGGGCGAGGACAAGCCCGCGCCGGGCAAGGACTCGGCCGACGGTGACAAGGGCGGCTCCCTGCCGGTGACCGGCGCGGCGCTGGGCGGCATGATCGCCGCCGCGGTGGCCGCGGTCGGCGGCGGCGGTGCGGCGATGTACTTCTCCCGCAAGAAGAGGAACGCCGCGGCCGACACCGAGGCCTGAACCCGGAAGGGCGGCTGAGTGACGAGAAGGGCGGCGGGGACGAACCCCGCCGCCCTTCCGTGCTGCTCGGGACGGGGCCTGCCGGGGCGTGAGCCCTCCGGGTCTCTCGCCCCTGTCCCGTAGGCGGCATAAGATCGGTGAGGGAGCGAAGGAACACGCCTCTCTACCGCACCTGCACCCCCCTCATCCCCCATCATGACTGGAGCGTGGGTCCGTGTCCCCCCGTATCGCAACCGGTCTCGCCGCGGTCGCGGCCGTCATCGCCGCCGGGTCCGGCCCCGCCTGGGCCGATGTTCCGGACACCGGGACTCCGGGGTCCGAGCCGTCCGCAACGGCGGCGGCGCCCCCGTCCGCCGCGCCCACGGCCGAACGGTCGCCCGGCCACGGCCCGTCCGTGTCCCCTTCGCCGTCGCCCACGGCGGACCCGTCGCCCGACCCCTCCGCGACCGACGCCCCCGACCCGACACCCGGCGGGAGGAGCCCCGATCCCTCGCCCGGGCCGGACGGGGCCCAGCCCCAGAAGGACGAAGGGGACGACGGGCGGGACGACACGGGCGACTCCGACGGGACCGGCATCGACCCCCTCCAGCTCGACGACCTGACACCGGACGACCTCGGGGACCATGTGGCCGAGGTCGGCTACGTGTGCACGCTTCCCGACGGCGGCACGACCGAGGAGACGTTCCTGTGGAGCGCGTGGGCCGTGCCCGAGGCCCCCTCCGCGGGGGAGGGGGTCCAGATCGGGGCGGTGTTCGCCGGGGACTACTTCTGGCTCCTGGACGAGAGCGGGAAGCCGATGGAGGCCGACGCCGTCACCGAGACGGGGACGGTGCGGCTCGGGGGGAAGGCCGCCGCCGAGGACGAGGTGGACGTCACGGTGCGGGCCGAACCCGGCGACGGGGCCTTCGGCCTGGACTGGGACTTCGACGGGACGACGGTGGAGACGACCCCGGAGCGGAGCGGACGCCTGGTGCTCACGCCCGGCGACGTGCGGCTGTCGGTGGAGAGCGGAGGCGGCGAGGCCGTCACCGACTGCTCCCCGGCGAAGGCGGCGGATCCGCTGCTGGAACTCCGGGTGGCCGAGGCCGAGGCGGAGGCGGAGCCGGACGACGCCATGGTCGACGGCGGCGTGTCCGCGGTGCCGGGGAACCGGGCGGTGTCGACGCCCCTGGGCGACCTGCCGGTGACCGGACCGGCGCTCCTGGGCCTGGCGGGCGCGGGGGCGGTGTCCGTGGGGGCGGGAGGCACGGCCATGTTCCTGGCCCGCAAGCGCCCGGGAGCCGACGACTGACCGGGCCGCCGGGTCAGGCCTGCGGGCGCGGGGGCAGGGCCAGGCCGATGTGCTCGCCGATCTCTTCGATCAGGCCCAGGTCGGCCAGGCGGAACGCGCCCCGGTTGCTGCGGCGGATCAGCGTCAGGGCGCCGCGCACGCCCCGGCTGCCCACCAGCGGGACGCTCAGCAGCGACCCCGCCCCGAGCAGGCTCAGCAGCGGTGCGCCGTCGTCGGCCGACCCCAGCGCGGTCTCGTCCTCGATCTGCTGGTCCAGCACCGACGTGCCGGTCGCCAGCACCTGCCCCGGCACCTCGGCCGCGCCGGGGTCGCGGCCCTCCAGGAGCTCCCGGTGGCCGTCGGCCTCCGGCGCGGCCACCACGGCGCGGCGGGCCCGGGCGGGGTCGCCCGGCAGGTCGCACACGTCCACGAGCACCCAGTCGGCGTAGGAGTCGGCGAGCAGCTCCGCCGCCTCGTCCAGGGCCAGCGGCCGCCCGGCCCCGCCGGGGCCCGCCGAGGCGAGCAGCAGCCGCGTCATCCGGGTGAGCACGTCCAGGCGCCGCGCGGCCAGCACCACCACCTGGTCCTCCACCTCGGGCTCCAGCGGCGCCGGGCCCTCGTCGCCGCCGCCGTCGGGCGCCGGGGAGACGACCACCAGCACCAGCGGGTTGGCCTCGGTGGGCACGTCCAGCCGGGTGAGGGTCAGGTGCACGTCCTCGGCCCAGCCCCGCTGGGCCAGCCGGGACCCGAACGACGCGGTCTCCCCGCCGCGCAGCACCGCCGCCAGCCAGGACCGCATCGGGGCGCGCCGCCGGAGGTCGACGAAGTTGGAGAACGGCTTGCCGGTGAGGTAGCCGGGGGCGCTGCCCAGCCGCTCGGCGGCCAGGGTGTTGATGCGCCGGATGTAGCCCTCGTGGTCGAGCAGCAGCACCGGCACGGTCAGCTCGTTGAAGACGGCGCGCAGCACCGCCTTCTCGTCGTCGCCGGACGGCGCCCGGCGCGGGCCGCCGCCCGCGGCCGCGTCCGCGGCGAGCCGCTCGCCGCAGTCGCGCAGCAGGGTGCCCGCGTAGGCCAGCTCGGCCAGGGCGGCCTCGGCGGTGCCGGCCGCGTCGTCCCGATCCATGCCCAGGGTCGCGCGCAGGGCGTCCGCCCGCTCGTTCAGCTCCGCGATCTCACGCTGTAGATCGGCGAGGTTCTCCGGCACGCTTTCGGACTCCAGCCCCTGTGAAATGCATGATCGTGCGGTCGGCGGCGGGTGTGTGCCGCGCGCCACCTACCGACGCTAACGCATGCGCGGGCCCCCGGGTTCTGCGGTTACCGTGGAGTCGGGCGGACGGCAGGAAGGGGGCGCACCGTGGGCGAATCGCCCGTGTGGGTGGAGCGGCTCGCGCGCGAGATCGGCGCCCTCGGCCAGGCCGAGGGCAGCGGCCCCGAGCGGGCGCTGGACCGGATGAGCGCCGCGGCCGCCCGGGGGGTGCCCGGGTGCTCGGCGGCCCTGGTGGTGATCTGGCGCGCGGTGCGGCCCGGCGACGAGGAGGGCGCCCGCTGCGCGGCCGGCAGCCACGTGGTGGTCGACTACGGCGCCTCCCACTCGGACCTGGCGACGGCGCTGGAGCGGCAGTACACCGTCGACCAGGGGCCCGCGGTGGAGGCGGTGCGCGAGATGCGCGCCGTCACCGTGGGCGACGTGCTCCGCGAGGACCGGTGGCCGGACTACCTGAGCGCGGCGGTGCAGTGCGGGGACCGCGCCTCGATCACCTACCCGTGCCAGTTCGACGAGGAGGTCGTCACCTTCGGGGTGCACTCCGGGCGCGGCGACGCCTTCGACGTGGAGGCGGTGGCGCCGCTGGTGGCGCTGCTGGCCGAGCACGCGGCGATGGCGCTGCACAGCGCGGGGCGGTACGTGGACGCGGCGCGCGAGGCGGCGCACATGCGCAGGGCGATGTCCGCCCGCGCCGTCATCGACCAGGCGAAGGGCATCCTGATGCACGCCCGCGGGTGCGGCGCGTCCGAGGCGTTCGAGGAGCTGCGCCGGGTGGCGCAGCGCAACCGGATGAAGGTCGCCGACGTGGCGCGGAGCCTGGTCGCCGAGAACGCCGAAGCGCCCGGACGCGCGCCCGGCCGTGCCAGGTGAGCGGGGGGCGCCGGCGGGCGGCGGTGGACACGGGCGGACGCGGCGGGGAACGCCGTGCGACGGGGTGTATCGGTGTGGTGACGGTGGACGGGCGTGCCTGTCTCGCCGTCCGGGCGGGCGCTAGTGTGGAGCGGGTGGAGTCCACGACAGGCGCGAGCGAGGAGTGTGGGCGTGCCGTCTCAGATCCCGGTCCGCAGGGACGGTGACGCGGTGGTCGTGGCCCCTGAGGGGGACATGGACGCCGTCACCTCGCCGGCCTTGGCGGAGGTTCTCGACGGCCTGCTGACCGCCGAGGAGCCGCCGCGCGGGATCGTCATCGACTTCGCGAAGGTGAGCTTCTGCGACTCCCGCTGCATCGGCGTGCTGGTCCAGTCCTACCGCCAGGCGCGCGACCGCGGCATCGGCCTCGCCGTGGCCGCCCCCCAGCGCACCGTGCACCGCCTGTTCGTGATCGCCGGGATCGACCAGGTCATCACCATAGAGGACGACCCGGAGGACGCCCGCGAGGCGGTCCTCGCCGGAACCGGGACCTGAACCTCCAGGCGGGAACGGGGGACGGAACGAGGCGGCCCCGAGATGTGCCCGCCCGGTCACTAGGATGCGCGTGTGCCCCGCATCGAGCTGACCACCGTGCTTCCCGTGCCCGCCGACCGGGTCTTCCGGGCCTGTGCGGATCCCCACCTGCACCCGCTCACCATGCGGCGCCACCGCGAGCGCGTGGTGCACACCAGTGCCCGCGGGCTGCTCGCCCAAGGCGACACCGTGACCTTCCAGGCCCGCCACTTCGGAATGCCGTGGCGGCTGAGCGCCTGCATCACGCGCATGGACGCCCCGCACTCCTTCGTCGACGAGCAGGTGCGCGGCCCTTTCGCCCGCCTGCGTCATGAGCACGTCTTCCATCGGCTGGAGGACCGCTCGTGCCTGATGACCGACCAGGTGGACTTCCGGTCGCCCCTGGGCCCCTTGGGGCGCTTGGCCGATGCGCTGGTGCTGGAGGAGTACATGAGGCTGCTCATCGCCGAGCGCAACGCCAACCTCCTGCGCCTGCTGGAGCGCGGCGACGGAGCCGGTGGCCCGCCTACGGGTCCCGGCTGAGCGGCAGGCGGCCGGCGACGGGGTGGGCGGGGTGGTTCCCCGGCCGGGCCCGGAGCGGGGTACCTGCTGAGCCGCCGTCGGCGCCTACTCACCGGCGAGGGCTCCGGAAACCCTCCCGCCTCTAAATCCGGAAGTGGGCCCGCATGCGGGTGCCGTCCGGGCCCGGGAGGACCTCCAGGAAGTCGCACACCTGCCGGGTGATCCACAGGCCGTAGCCCCGGCCCCCCAGGCCGTCGGCCGGGCGGAAGCCCACCAGCGGGTCGTCCAGCTCCGCCGAGCCGTCCATCACCTCGCAGACGAGGCGGCCGCCCTCGCGCCACAGGGACACCGTCCCCTTGCCGGCCCCGTGCTCCAGCACGTTCGCCGCCAGCTCGTTGACCGCCACCACCAGGTCGGCCCGGCGCTCCGCCGGCAGACCGGCCTCCTCGGCCAGGCCCGCCGCCTCCTCGCGCACCGACGGCAGGTCCGGGCGGATGTCCAGGCTCAGCACGGGCTCGGCGGGCGGACCCGGGGCGGCGGTACCGCCCCCGTCCCCGCCTGTCGGGGCCCGGTACGCCGGGTTGGCGCGCATCCCCGCGCACACCAGCAGCAGCGGGTGCGCCTCGCGCCCGTCCCGCAGCGCGGCGGCGTCCAGCGCCGACGTGTCGTGCAGGCACAGCACCGTCAGCCGGTCCCCGGCCAGAGCCTGATCCAGCGCGGCCTCCATGCGCCGCCACTGCTCCCGCTCCAGGTGCGCCCGGTCCGGCCCCCGCCCCGTGTGCACGACGGGCGGCGGGTCGGGCTCGCCGACGAACAGCGCCCCCGCGCCCCGGGCCTCCACCGCCAGCCGGTGCAGCGCCCCGACCGTCCGGCCCGGGGCGTCGTAGTACGCGGCGCGGTCGGCGAAGTCGACCCGGGCCAGCACGTGTCCGGGCAGGCGGGCGCGCAGCGCCGCCCGCACCCGGTCGCCGACGGCGACGGTGACCCGGCGCCCGCCCTCGGCCCCGGCGGTGATGCGCGGGACCACCGGGCCGCACAGCCCGGCGTCGGTCCCGGCGAAGACCGCGGCGTGCTCCACCGCGGCGCCGTCCACGGCTGCGGCCCCGCTGCCCGGGGGCGCGGCGCGCGACGTCATGGCATCACCCCGGGCGGTCCTCCCGGTCGCGTCGGGAACGTGGGCGTCGGCGGCAACGTGGTCTTCGGGGACGCGGCGGCGCAGGCGCAGGCGCCCGGTCACGGGGCCGCGTCCGGACTAGTGTGCATCATCGCCCACGGCCAGCGGGAGGCCGTCCCCGCCCGGCAGGGCGGTGCGGTACACCCGCTCGGTCTCGGCGGCCACCCGCTGCCAGGTGAAGCGGGAGCGGGCCCGGTCGGCACCGGCGATGCCGTGCGCCGAACGGGTGGTGGCCTCGTTCATCATCCCGCGCACCGCGCGGGCCAGCGTGTCCGGGCGGGCCGAGCGCAGCAGCAGGCCGGTGGTGCGGTCCAGCACCGCGCCGGTGGGGCCGCCGGCCGCGCGGGCGACCACCGGCAGCCCGCAGGCCATGGCCTCCAGCACCGCCCCGCCGTAGGGGTCGTAGCGGTCGGCGGAGACGAAGATGTCGGCCGAGCGCAGCAGCCGGGGCAGCTCCTTGCGCTCCACGGGGCCCATCAGGTGCACCCGGTCGTCCACCCCGGCCTCCTTGGCGAGCAGCTCCAGGCGGCGGGCGTCCTCGTCCAGCGCGACCTCCAGCGGCGCGGCGGCCACCACCAGCAGCTCGGCGTCGGGCAGCCGCACCATCGACTCGATCAGCCGCTCCGGTCCGCCCGAGGCCGGGCCGGACACGGTGATCACCCGGGTGCGGTCCTGGCGGCGGGGGCTCCACGGCTCGGTGGCCGCGCCGCCCTCGACGCTGAAGTGGTCGGTGTCGACGCCGAAGGGGACCACCGCCACCCGGTGCCGCGGCAGGCCCATTCGGGCCAGCTCGAAGCGCAGGTCGGCGGAGCTGACGGCGACCGCGTCGGCGCGCCCGGCGATGGCGGCCTCCAGGCGCACCCGCTCGGGGCGCTCGGGCAGGCCCGCGCGCTGCTCGGTGGCATTGAGGGAATGGAACGTCTGCACCACCGGGACCTCGCCCAGACCCCCGGCGCCGTGCACGGCGGACAGCGCGGCCAGGCCGCTTGTCCAGCCGAGCGCGTGGACCACGTCGGGGGCGTCGTCCTTGAGCGCGCCGGTCAGCGCGGTGGCGAAGGCGCCGGTGTGGTCGGCCTCCTCGTGCTCGCCCAGGGGGCGGTCGGGCCCGGCGGCGAGGATCTCGGCGTGCACGCCGCGCCCCATCCGGGAGCGGCCGACCGGGTCGGAGGTGCTCTTGCGGGCGTAGACGGTCACCCGGTGGCCGAGTTTGGCCAGGTGGCGGGAGAGCGAGGCGACGTGGACGCTGTCACCGCAGGTCGGCTCGCCCCTGTGCGCTGCGAGGGGGGCGGTGTGCTCGGCGATCAGGGCGATCTTCACGGAGTGCTCCTCGATGCGGTGGGGTCGGGACGGCGTGCTCCGCGAGCGGGGGGCGGAGCGCGCGACGGAAGGGGGCCCGGGCACGCGCGGGGGCGCGGCGGCGGGCCTGGGGACGACGGGGAAGCGGCGGGTGTCGGAAGGAGAGAAGAGGGAAGGGAGGACGCACGGAATCACACCTCGGGGTTTCTGAGGAAACACGTACAGCGCCCGCCTCGGCACCGGGAGTGGTCCCCGGGAGGGAGCGCTTCAGAGGAGGTGTGTCTGCGTCTTAGACACCCAGCGGACCCCATTGTGCCAGAGGGGTTCGACGGCCGACAACGCGCCCACTGCGTGCGAGAACGCGCCCGCGGGCAGGTCCGCGGTCCGCGGCGCGCGTTTGCGCGGGGGTGACTCGGGCAGGGTGGCGGCGACGGAGCCCCGGCAGGACGGAGGGCAGGGGCATGGGGTTAGCGGATCCGCTACCGGACTACCGGGGGGCGGGAAGGCTGGCCGGGCGGCGCGCTCTGGTCGTCGGTGACTTCGGCGACGCGGGGGGCGCGGCAGGGGGCGTGCTGGCCGCGGTGGCGGCGGCGCTGGCCAAGGAGGGGGCGGCGGTCGCGGTCGCGGGCGACGCGGGACGGCCCGGGGCGGTCGCCGGACCGCTCCCGGCGGTGCGGCCGACGGACACGGTGCCGCGGCCGCGCCCGTTCAGCGCGGTGGAGTGCGCGGCGCAGGGGGCGGCGGCGCTGGGCGCATTGACGCTCGCGCTGCACTGCCCGATGGACGGCGAGGCCTCCTGCCGCGCCGCCGTGGCGCACGCCGCACTGGAGTTCGGCGCGCTCGACCTGCTGGTGCCGGCCGTCCCGCAGGGGCCGGACACGCATCGCGAGTCGGTGGCGTGGCTGGTGCGGGCGGCGCGGGACTTCATGCTCCCGGGGGCGTCGGTGGTGCTGGTGGGCGCCGCATGGGCGGCGGACCCGGCCGGGTGGGCGCGGTCGCTGGGGGCGTCGCTGCGCGGCCGCGGCATCCGGGTGGGGACGGCCGGGGCGGATCCGGCCGCCGGGCCCGAGGAGCGGGCCCGCGCGTGCGTGCGGGCGGCCGTCCGGAACGGGGCGCCTTCGCCCGCCGCGCGCGGCTGATCCGGGGGCGACCGGAAGCGGGGGCCTGCGCCCCGGGCGTACGACTCGTCCCGGGACTGCGGCGCCGGGCGATTTCCGCCATGATGGACGCGGACTTTGGCCACGGACAATGGTCCCCCGATACGGTTACAAGATCAACGCGCCCCGGCCTCCGTCCGGCGGGGCGCCGCGCAGACGCGTACGGCAGTCGCTGCCGTTGTGAACGGGAGGTAGGGCGCATGGGTGTCGCTGGTGGGGAAGTCACGGTCACTGCCCTGACGCACCGGGGCGCTGTCCGGCCGGCGAACGAAGACGCCGTCGTCATGGGTGCCCTCACCGTCGCCAGTGCGAACATGACCGTTCCCGTGCGCTGCGTGGTGTCGCTGACCGAGCCGGTGCTGCTGGCGGTCGCCGACGGCCTGGGAGGGCATGCGGCCGGGGAGATCGCCTCCGAGCACGCGGTGCACCGGATGGCGGAGATGAGCCCCCGGATGACCGGCCCGGACGACGTGGCGATGCTGCTGAAGAACATCGACGAGGAGATCAAGGACCACGCCACCCAGCACGCCGAGTTCTCCGGCATGGGGACCACGGTGGCGGGGATGCTGGTCAACGCCGACGGCAACTTCTGGTTCAACGTCGGCGACTCGCGCACCTACCGCCTGGAGGGCAACCGGCTGCGCCAGCTGTCCCAGGACGACTCCCCGCCGCTGCCGCCGTCGGAGGACGGCAAGCCGGTGACGACCAACTTCATCACCCAGTCGCTGGGGGGGAGCGGCAGCACGGCGATGGTGCCCCACGTCGGCCGCGACGCCGAGCCCGACCCGAGCGCCTGGCTGATGTGCAGCGACGGCCTGAGCGACCTGGTCTCCCAGGAGGACATGGAGCGCATCATCGCCGAGGCGGCCGACGACGAGGGCGCCGTGTACGCCCTGTGGCGCGCCGCCATGGACGCCTCGGGCCGGGACAACATCAGCATCCTGCTGGCCCGCCGCATGTGAGCCGAGGCCACCGGCCATGGAGGTCGGCGCGTCGTGCGGCAGCGCCGTCGGCTGGCGGGCGTGCGCATGGTCACCGTGATGGGCGGCGACGGCGGGACGCCAGTGGTTCCCCGGCCCTGCCTGCCGTCTGTCCGGTTGCTCGCGGTCCGGGTAGGTGGGCGGCTGGGCAGGTACCCCACTTCAGGGCCCCGGCCGGGCGGCGGCCCGCCGGGGTGTGAGGTGGCAAGGGCGGCGACGAAGCAGGTCAGCGGATCGTACGGCAGCGCCGTCGGCCGCGGCGCGTGTGCGTGGTCGGTGTCGTTGGCAGCGACGGCACAAGCGGGGCGGTTCCCGGTCCCTGCCTGCCGTCCGGCAGGCCCCTCGCGGTCCAGGTGGGCGGCGCGGTGGGCAGGGTGCGCGGTCTTCCGCGTTCGTGGCGACCGCCGCCCTCGTGCCCCCTTCCTGGCGATGATCTCGACAGGAGTGCTGTCAAATCCGCCGGAAT
>NZ_JAQFWQ010000137.1 GCF_027706725.1 Nocardiopsis endophytica | reverse complement strand
TGTGCTGCGTCCTTTCGCTCGGGGGGGGGGGGGGGAGAAGCGCGAGGGGGCGGGCGGTGCAGGTCAGCGGCCGACGGCGGGCTCGCCCGCGGGGCCGGGGTCGGGGGGCGCCATCCGCTCCACGGTGAGCCGGAGCCGCTCCAGGGCCTGCAGGATCTCCTCGCGGCGCTCCGCGGTCAGCTCGCGGGTGGGCACCGAGCAGCTCACCGCGTCGGTCGCGGGGGAGGTGTAGCGCAGCGCCACGGCGATGCACGACACCCCGGCGTAGTTCTCCTCGTCGTCCACGGCGTGGCCCCGCTCGCGGGTGCGCTCCAGCTCCGCGACCAGGGCGTCGTGGTCGACCAGGGTGTTGGGGGTCAGCGGGGTCATCTCCCGGGGCAGGTGCGGGTCGACCCCGGTGTCCAGGCGCTCGGCGAGCAGCGCCTTGCCCATCGCCGTGCTGTAGGCGGGCAGCCGGCGGCCCACCCGGCTGAAGGGGCGGATGTAGCGGGTGGACTCCTTGGTGGCCAGGTAGACGATGTCGGCGCGGTCCAGCCGCCCGAAGTGCAGGGTCTCGTCCAGCTCCCCGTTGAGCCCGGTCAGGTGCGGCTGGACGATGCGCAGGTAGGGGTCGGTGTCCAGGTAGGTGGTCCCGGCGAGGAGCGCGCGGATGCCGATGCTGTACTGCGTGCCGTCGGCGTCGGCCCGCACCCACCCGCGCTCCATCAGCGTGCGGATCAGCGCGTAGACGCTGCTGCGCGGGGCGCCGAGCGCGTCGCTGAGCTCGCGCAGCCGCGCCGGCCGGTTCTGGCGGGCGGCCAGCAGCTCCAGCAGCTCGACCGTCCGCGCCGCCGACTTCACGTCCCGCACGCCCGTCGGGTTCCCTCGCGCCGTCACGTCCGCTCCCTCATCGTTCTCCCCGGTCGTCGGATCGACTCACCTATTGACACGTGAACACGGTCACACTAACACTGATCGCATACGAAATGCCGTCTACATAGGGAGACGATCAGCCCTTCATGTACACGGACGCTCCGGCTCCGCCGGACACCGCACGCGCGGTGTCCCGGACCCTGGCCGCGGCGATGGACCGCGGCGTGCTCTCCTTCCCGCTCACCCCCTTCCGCCCCGACCTGTCCCTCGACCTGGACGCCTTCCGGGACCACCTGCGCGGGCGCCTGGCCTCTGGGCCCGGCGCGGTCTTCGTGGCCTGCGGCACCGGCGAGTACTCCGCCCTGACCGAGGACGAGTACGCCGCCCTGGTCGCCGCCGCCGTCGAGGAGGCCGACGGCGCCCTCCCGGTCGTCGCCGGCGCGGGCCACGGGTGGGCGCAGGCCGCGCGCTACACCGCCGCGGCCGCGCGCGCCGGGGCCGACGCTGTCCTGCTCATGCCGCCCTACCTGGTGGAGGGCCCCGAGCACGGGCTGGTCGAGTACGTGCGGTCCACCGCCGCCTCAAGCCCCCTGCCGGTCATCGTCTACCAGCGCGCGCAACTGCGGCTGACCCCGTCGGGGGTGGCGGAGCTGGCCCGCGTCCCCCAGGTCATCGGGCTCAAGGACGGCCACGGCGACCTCGACGCACTCCAGCGCATCCGCCTGGCCGCCCCGCCCGAGTGGCTGTTCTTCAACGGCGTCGCGACCGCCGAGATGCAGGCGCGGGCCTACCGCGCCATCGGGGTCCCCGCCTACTCCTCCGCCGTGCACGCCTTCGCCCCCGAGATCGCCGCCGCGTTCTTCCGCGCCTTCCAGGACGGCGACGAGGAGCGGGTGGACGCGCTGCTGCGCGGCTTCTACCTGCCGCTGGTCGAACTGCGCGACCTCGGCGCCGGCTACGCGGTGTCGCTGGTCAAAGCGGGCGCCCGGCTGCGCGGGCAGGCGGTGGGCCCGGTCCGCCCGCCGCTGGCCGACCCCGCCCCCGACCACATGGACCGCCTCGAGGCCCTGCTCGACACGGGCCTGTCCCTGGTCGGCGCCGCCTAGGCGCCGTACCTCCCACCCCCCGGCGGAGAGGAGAACCGGACATGCCCCGTGTCCCGGTGATCACGAAAGCGACCGTCACCCCCGTCCTCATCAGCGACCCACCGCTGCTCAACGTGCTGGGGGTGCACCAGCCCTACGCACCCCGCCTCATCGTCGAGCTGCACACCGACGACGGCGCCTCCGGCGTCGGCGAGACCTACGGCGACTCCGTCTACCTGAAGGCCGCCGAGTCCCTGGCCGCGGCCGTCGAGGGCCGCCCCGTGACCGCGCTCAACGGCCTGCGCGACCTGGCCTACGAGAGCGCGGGCTTCACCGACGACGCCCCCGAGTTCGACCCGGCCGGGCTGCGCGGCCGCCGCAGCGACGAGAAGCTGGTGCGCAGCGTCGTCTCCGCGTTCGAGGTCGCCTCCTTCGACGCGCTCGGGAAGATCCTCGGCCTGCCCGTGCACGCCCTCCTCGGCGGCAGGATCCGCGACCGCGTCCCCTACAGCGCCTACCTGTTCTACCGCTGGGCCGAGCACCCCGAGGGCTACCCCTACGAGGTGCCCTCCGACGACTGGGGCGAGGCGGTCGACCCGGCCGGAGTGGTGCGCCAGGCGCGGCGCTTCGTCGAGGAGTACGGGTTCACGTCCTTCAAGCTCAAAGGCGGGGTGTTCCCCGCCGAAGAGGAGGTCGAGGCCGTCCGGGCGCTGGCCAAGGCCTTCCCGGACGCCCCGCAGCGGCTCGACCCCAACGGCGGCTGGTCGGTGGAGACCAGCGTGCGGGTCATCGAGGACCTCGGTGACCTGCTGGAGTACGCCGAGGACCCCACGGCGGGACTCGACGGCATGGCGCAGGTGCGGGAGCGCACCGGCGCGCGGCTGGCCACCAACATGTGCGTCACCGGCTTCGACGAGATTCCCGAGGCCTTCGGCCTGGACGCCGTGCAGGTGGTGCTCTCCGACCACCACTACTGGGGCGGCCTCCAGGCCACCCGCGAACTCGCGGCGATCTGCCGCACCCACGATGTCGAACTGTCCATGCACTCCAACACCCACCTGGGCATCAGCCTCGCCGCGATGACCCACGTGGCCTCCGTCGTGCCCAACCTCAACTACGCCTGCGACAGCCACCGCCCCTGGCAGACCGAGGACGTCATCACCCGGCCGCACCGGTTCACCGGCGGCGCCCTGGACGTGCCCGACACCCCCGGCCTGGGCGTGGAGCTCGACCGCGACGCGCTCGGCGCCCTTCACGAGCGCTGGCTGCGCCTGGGCGTCCGCGACCGGGACGACGTCGCCGCGATGCGCGTCGCCGACCCCGGTTGGACGCAGCCCCCGCTGCCCCGCTGGTGACCCCCGGCCCGGATCCGACCCTGGAGGACCGATGAGCACTCCCACCCTGCGCCCCCTCCGCGGCACGGCTGTGGCCGCGTCCGCACTGCTCGCCCTGACCGCCTGCGCGGTGCAGGGGGTGGACGGCGGAGAAGGCGGCTTCCCGTCCGGCCCCATCGAGATGACCACCCCCACCACCGCCGGGGGCAGCGGCGACCTCATCACCCGCGCCCTGGCCCAGGACCTGGAGGAGCCGCTGGGCACCACGGTCAACGTGGTCAACCGGGCCGGCGCCAACGGCAAGATCGCCGCGCAGGAGGTGTTCGCCCGCGACCCCGACGGCCAGTCCCTGGCCGTGATGATGCAGTCCCTGTTCGCCATCACCCCGCTGGCGGTGGACGACCCCGACGCGGTGGACCTGGACGACATGACCCTGATCCGGGGGATCGCCCTGGAGGGGTACGTGCTCGTGGTGCCCGAGGACTCCGAGTACGAGTCGCTGGACGACCTGCTGGAGTCCGACCGCGTCACCTACGGCACCGCCGGCGCCGGCACCGGGGGCCAGCTCGCCCAGGCCGCGCTGTTCGGCCTCGCCGGGACCGAGGCCGAGGACGTCCCCTTCGACGGCGGCGCGCCCGCGGTCACCGCCGTCCTGGGCGGCAAGGTGGACGTGGCCGCGGCCCACGCCGCCGAGGTCGTCAGCCAGGTGGAGGCCGGGGAGCTGCGGCCGCTGGCGGTCTTCAACGAGGAGCGCATGGAGGCCTTCCCCGACGTGCCCACCGCCGCCGAGCAGGGCTATGACGTGGTGGTCGACCAGCGCCGGTTCGTCGCCGCCCCCGCGGGACTGCCCGACGACGTGAACACCGCGATCGGCGAGGCCGTCGACGAGGCGGTGGCGAGCGAGGAGTTCGGCGGGGTGCTGGAGCAGAACCACATCGAGCCCTGGGAGGCCGACGGCGAACAGGTGCGCACGCAGCTGGAGGAGAGCCGCGAGCGCTACGCGTCGATGGCCGAGGACCTGGGATTGGAGCTGTCGGCGGAGTCATGAGTACCGAGAAGGGGGAAATGGGGGAACCGGCGCGGGCGCGGACCCGCACACGGGACGACAGCGCTCCGGACGACAGCGCTCCGGACGAGGGCGCAGCCCCCGGGGACGCGGGCGCGGCCGAGGACACGGGCACCGGGGAGGACGGGGAGGACACGGCCGGCGGGCCGGTCCCTGGAGGACAGGCGCCCGCCGCCCCGCCCTCCCGCCGGTACGCCACCGCCGTGGCCCTGGTGCCGCTGGGCGTCGGAGTCACCGGGATCATCGGCTCCTTCTCCCTGGGGGTGGGGCGGCCCGCCGAGCCCGGCCCGGGGCTGTGGCCCCTGGCGGTGTCCGTGGCGGTCACGGTGTTCTCGCTGATCCTGGCGGCCTCTCCGCAGACCGCCGGGGCGGCGGAGCGCTTCGACCGGGGCGCGCTCACCGTGGTCGCCGCCATCGCCAGCCTGCTGGGGTTCGTCCTGCTCATCGAGCGGATCGGCTTCGAGATCCCGGCGGTCGCGCTGCTGCTGCTGTGGCTGAAGGTGCTGGGCCGGGAGCGCTGGCCGGTGTCCCTGGCGGTCGCGTTCGGCGCCACGGCCGCCGTCCACCTGCTGTTCATCGTCGGACTCGGGGTGAGCCTGCCCCACATCGTGAGCTTCTAGGGCGGGGGCATGGACTTCCTGACACCGGTGCTCAACGGGTTCGCCGTGGTCTTCGAACCGGTGAACCTGCTGTTCTGCCTGATCGGCGTCGTACTGGGGATGCTGGTGGGGGTGCTGCCGGGGCTGGGCCCAGCGGCCTCCATCGCGGTCCTGCTGCCGGTCACCTACTCCATCGAGCCCACGGCCGCGATCATCATGCTGGCCGGGATCTTCTACGGGGCCATCTACGGCGGCACCATCACCTCGGTGCTGCTGCGCCTGGCCGGGGAGGCCTCCAGCGCGGTCACCGCCATCGACGGGCACGCGATGGCCAAGCAGGGGCGGGCGGGGGCGGCGCTGGGCGTGGCCGCCGTCGCGTCCTTCGTCGGCGGCACCGTGGCCATCGTGGTGCTGACCTTCCTGGCCCCGCTGGTGGCCGGGGTGGCGGTGAACTTCGGTCCGCCCGAGTACGCCGTGCTCGCCCTGCTGGGCATCCTCATGGTGGCCACGCTGGGCAGCGGGTCCGTGGCCAAGTCGCTGGTGGCGGCGGGTGTGGGCCTGCTGCTGGCCACCGTGGGGCGGGACCCGATCTTCGGCACCCCGCGCTTCACCTTCGGCATCGACGCCTTCTACGACGGCATCGAGTTCGTCATCATCGCCATGGGGCTGTTCGGGGTCGGCGAGATCCTGTACAACCTGGACGCCCGGCGCAACGGGGTGGAGAAGCCGCCGCCGGTGGGGCGGGTATACCCGTCGCGGGCCGACCTGGCCCGGTCGGCGCCGCCGATCGCGCGCGGCTCGGTCATCGGGTTCGTGCTGGGGCTGCTGCCCGGCGGCGGGGCGACCATGTCGTCGCTGGTGTCGTACGCGGTGGAGAAGCGGGTGAGCCGCACGCCGGAGCGGTTCGGCCGGGGCGCGATCCAGGGGGTCGCCGGGCCGGAGACCGCCAACAACGCGGCGGCGACCTCGTCGTTCATCCCGCTGATGACGCTGGGGATCCCGGCCAACGCCACCATGGCGGTGATGTTCGGCGCCCTGCTGCTCCAGGGGATCACGCCGGGGCCGCTGCTGGTGGCCGAGCACCCCGACCTGTTCTGGGGCGTCGTCAACTCGATGTACCTCGGCAACCTGCTCCTGCTGCTGCTCAGCCTGCCGCTGATCGGGGTGTTCGTGCGCATCGCCCGGGTGCGGATCACGATCCTGGCGCCGCTGGCGATCCTGATCACCCTGGTGGGCGTGTACACGGTGCGGGGCAGCACCTTCGACATGCTGCTGATGGCGGTCATGGGCGCCATCGGGTACCTGATGAAGAAGACGGGGTTCGAGCCGGCGCCGATGGTGCTGGCGTTCATCCTCGGCGGCATGTTCGAGACCGCGCTCCGCCAATCGCTGCGGATCTTCGACGGCAGCCTGGGCGGCTTCCTCGGCGAGCCGATCGCCGCCACCCTGCTCGGGGCGATCGCGGTCCTGCTGATCGCCCAGGGGGCGGCGGCCTTCCGCGCCCGTCGGAGGAAGGAACGGGAACCCGCGGCCCCGGTCGGCTCCTGACCGGGGGTGATATGAGGCCGGTGGGCCGCCTGCGCACCGTTGCGCGGGCGGCCCATTCGCCTGTCGGGACAAAGGATCATTGGGTCCTCCCCGGGTGCGCTCTTGGGTCCGCAGACCCAAGACACCCGAGAAAACGCTCAATAGTGTTCATGAATGCTCACGGGGCAGAAAGCGGACAGACCGGGGAAATCCATGCGCCGATCCTTTCCACCCGCCGATCGCGGCGCGTCCGCGATCGAATACGGGGCGGGGCTGCTCCTGGTGGCGGCCATCGGCGCGTCGGTCTTCGCCCTCGACGTCCCCGAGCGGGTCGCCGGGTTCTTCGACACGGGCGTGGAGTGCGTCGAGGCGAGGGGCGAGGGCTGCGAAGGCGGCACCCCGGCGGCCGGGGACGGCGGGCAGGAGGGCGCGCAGAGCGCCGCGGGCGAGGACCTCGACGGCGTGCGCCCGATGATGCCGGCGCCGCCCGGCGGGGACGACCCCTACGGCTCGGACGGCCTGGGAGAGGTCGGCCCCCAGCAATCGATCAACTTCGACACGATCCCCTCCTACCCCGTCCACTACGACGACGCGGCGGCCATGGACTCCGCGATGGACTACGAGTCGCAGACGGTCGACTGCAACTGGTTCGTCCGGGGGATGAACAGGGGGATCTGCCCCGAGGAGCAGCGGGACTACGACGTCGCCACGGAGGCCATGATCCACGCGAAGGCCGCCCAGGCGGGCCCCTCGCCCCAGGCCGGGAAGCTGCTGGAGCACTACCTCAACAACTCGGGCGACGATTACGAGATGGACGTGGACGACTTCATGGAGGAGGTCCCCGCGTTCAAGGAGCAGTTCGAGAAGGACCAGGCCGAGATCGGCCGGTCGGCGGTGGACAAGGCCAAGGAGGAGGGGATCGGCCCCGGCGACGGCCCGGTGACGATCCCGGTGCGCACGGAGTACAACACCTGGGGCCGCAAGCCCGGCACCGCCGAGCCCATGTACGGCGGCGACTGGTGGCGGGGTCTGGGCAGCTTCGGCTACAGCCAGGTGGGACAGGTCGACGTCTACCCGCCGGACGAGCCGGGCGGGGAGTGGAAGTACGTCGCCAAGACCCAGCCGGACATCAAGAAGTACTACGACTGGGACCGCGACTCCGAGGGCGAGGCCATCACCGGGGCGACCTACTCCGAGAAGGAGCTGTCCCGCCTGCACCTGCGCGGCATGGCCCAGGAGTTCTGGGTCCAGGGCCGGGGGAGCGGCCAGTTCTCGGAAGGTACCGTGGGCTGACCCTGGCCGGGGAAGCACCGCCCGTCACGAAGGAAAGTGAGCCATGCGCCGCACGCTCGTCCTCGCCCCGCCGCTCCTGGCGGCGTCGGTGGCGCTCGCCGCCTGCAGCGGCGGCACCTCCGGCGAAGAGGAACCGTCCCCGTCCCCCTCCCCGACGCCGGTCAGCGACGAGGAGCGCATCACCCAGGTCACCAAGCTGGAACTGCCCGAGGACGCCGCCGGGCTCACCCTCACCGAGAACGGCGAGACGCCGGACGAGGACGCCCCCCGCCCCGACGAAGGCGAGCTCGGGTACATCCTGGAGGCCGCCTTCACCACCACCCCCAAGGGCGCCGAGGCGTTCTGCGGTGGGCCGGGCATGGGCGTCTACACCGACTCCGAGGGGCCCAGCGCGGACCTGCTCGAAACGTTCGGCATGGACGAGGCGGACGCGGACACCGTCGACGGGAGCACGCACTGCCGGGGCGCCGAGACGGAGGAGGGCAAGGTGCAGCGCGAGGTGCTGGTGCTCTACCCGGACGAGGAGACCGCGTCCGTCCACGTCATGGCCTACGCCGTGGAGTGATCCCCAGCCTGTGGACCGGCCCCGCTCAGGAAGGGGTTCCGGCCCACCCGGCCAGCGCCGTGCGCCGCTCGCCGCGGCGGGCGGCGGCGTCGGCGGTGCGCGTGGCCCAGGCGATGTGGCCGTCGGGGCGGACGAGCACCTCCTTCACCCCCTCCAGGTCCGGGTGCCCGCCCTCCTTCGTGACGGCGGCGGTGACGCGCGGTCCCCAGCCTGTGGACACCTCCTCCGACCCGGCGCCGCCCGCGAGGTCGAGGTGGACGAACCCGCCCCCGGCCAGCAGCGCGTGGACGCGCGCCGCCCCCGTGTCCGCGGCGGCCGCCCCGATGTCGGGCATGCGCCGCCCCGCCAGCGGGTCGGCCCCGGGGGCGGTCGGCGGGTAGGACGTGCCGAGCCCGGACACGCGGGCGGCGAGTTCGCGGTTGACCTCCTCCATGCGCAGAAGTTCGTCGAACAGTGCGCGGAGCGCCGCACCGGGCCGCCGGTACCGCGGCACCAGCGACAGTTCGGCGAGGAGCGTCTGCACCTCCGTGTTCTCGGTGACCGCCCGGCCGATCGGGCGGCGCTCGGAGTGGTAGGTGTCCAGCAGCCCCGGCGGCGCCCACCCGTGCACGGCGGCGGCCAGCTTCCAGCCCAGGTTCATCGCGTCCTGGAGGCCGGTGTTGAGCCCTTGGCCAGCGGCGGGGAAGTGGATGTGCGCCGCGTCGCCCGCCAGCAGGACCCGGCCGGAGCGGTAGGCCTCGGCAAGGCGGGTGGCGTTGCCGAAGCGGGAGAGCCACCGGGGTTCGGCGACGCCGCAGTCGGAACCGCAGATCCGGACCAGGGAGGCACGGAACTCCTCCAGGGTCACGGGCTCGCGCGAGGGGACCCGCATCCGCTCCGGATCCACCATGACCAGCCTGGTCACACCGCCTTCGAGCGGCGCGACGAGGACGCCGCGGGCGCGGGCCGCATCGAGCACCGCCGGGTCGTCGTCGATCACGGCGACGTCGCCGAGCACGCCGGTGAGGGTCTCGTCGGTGCCGGGGAAGCCGATTCCGGCGGCCTCCCGCACCCGGCTGCGCCCGCCGTCGCAGCCGACCGCGTACCGGGCGCGGAGGGCGGCCTCGACGCCCCGTGGGCCCCGCACCCGCACGTCGACCCCCTCGCCGTCCTGGCCGAGGGCGGTGACCTCGTGGCCGTACCGGACCTCCGCGCCCAGTTCGTGGGCCCGCTCCGCGAGCAGCGCCTCGGTGCGGGCCTGGGCGATGAAGAGCGTGTGGCCGTGCCGGGAGTCCAGCGCGGAGAAGTCCAGGCGGGTGGGCAGCTGCGCGAAGTGCCACCCGGGCACGGTCCGGCCGAGCGGCAGGAACCGGTCGAGGAGTCCGCGCTGGTCCAGCAGCTCCAGGCTGCGCGGATGCAGCGTGAGCGCCCGCGAGTCCCGCTGCGGTTCGGCGCGGCGTTCCAGGACCAGGGGCCGCGCGCCGGCCAGCGCCAGCTCGCAGGCGAGCATCAGGCCGGTCGGCCCCGCCCCGGCCACGATCACATCGGCGTCCATCGGATTCACCCTCCCCTATTTAATGAACAACGTTCACGTGAACGACGTTCACTATAATCGGGGCCATGAGTTCCCCGTCAAGCCCGGCCCGGGGCCGGCCCCCGCGGCTCGACCGGGCGCGCACCCTGGAGACCGCCCTCGCCCTGTTGGACCGCTCCGGGCTCGACGCCCTGACCATGCGGAGCCTCGCCGAGGCGATGGACGTGCGGGCCGGCGCGCTGTACCGGTACTTCGCGACCAAGCAGGACCTGCTGACGGCGATGGCCGAGCGCATGATGGACGGCGTGGCCGATGCCGCCGGGGCCCCGGGGGGCGACTGGAGCGAGCGCCTGGCCGCCCTCGCCCGCGGGATGCGCACGGCCCTGCTCGCCCACCGCGACGGTGCGCGGGTGTTCGCCGGCACCCACGCGACCGGGGAGAACGTGCTGGGCTTCGCCGACACCTTCGTCGGAGCCCTGCGCGAGGCGGGCTTCCGCGACGACGACGCGGTGCGGGCGCTCTACACCGTGGCCAACTTCACCGTGGGCCACACCTTGGAGGAGCAGGCCGCCCTCCACCCGGAGGACGGCGGTTCCGCGGACGCGAACGCGCTTGCCGAAACGGTGGCGAACGGCCCGTACCCCCACCTCGGAGCCGACCTGCCCACCCTGACGAGCACCGACTTCCCCGGCCTCTTCGAGTTCGGCCTTCGCCTGCTCATCGACGGCCTGGACGCGCGCCGCCGACCGGCCCCGGGAACCACCGAGTAGCCTGCAGACGGCCCTCGTGGCGAACGGGTGTGCCGGCACGGCACCGGGGGGAAGACCGAAGGGGTCCCGTGAGCGCATTGGTGGTGCCCGCCCTGGTGGCGGGGTTCGTCCTGTTGGTGGCCGGTGGCGAGTCCCTGGTCCGGGGCGCCGGCTCTCTGGCGCGGACACTGGGGATGTCGTCGCTGGTCGTGGGTCTGACGGTGGTGTCCTTCACCACGTCGGCACCTGAGCTGGCGGTCAGTGCCGACGCCGCGATCTCCGGGCACCCGGGGCTGGCCGTGGGCAACGTCGTGGGCAGCAACATCGCCAACATCCTGCTGGTCCTCGGGACGGCGGCGCTGTTCGTCCCGCTGGCGGTGAACTCCCAGGCCGTGCGCGCCGACATCCCGGTGATGGCGGCGCTGTCGGTACTGGCGCTCGCCATGTCCCTGGACGGGACCCTTGGCCGCTTCGAGGGCGCCCTGCTGCTCGCGGCCCTGATCGCCTACGTCACCGTCACGGTGGTCGTCTCCCGGCGGCGGGCGGCCGCCGCCCGGCCGTCCACACCTGTGGACGACGCGGACCCGGGCGACGGCGCCCCGGGCCCGGACGGGTCGGCTCCGGACGGCCCACCCCGCACCTCGCGGGCGAAGCGGACCCTGATCGACCTGGTGCTCGTGGTCCTTGGCACGGCCCTTCTGGTGTCGGGCGCGCGGCTGCTGGTGTTCGGGGCCGGCGAGATCGCGGCGGCGCTGGGGGTGAGCGACCTGCTGATCGGGCTGACCGTGGTCGCGATCGGCACCTCGCTGCCGGAGCTGGTGACCTGCGTGGTCGCGGTGGTGCGCGGCGAACGCGACATGGCCGTGGGCAACATCGTGGGCAGCAACGTGTTCAACATCGGCGCCGTCCTCGGGGTGACCGCCGTGGTGGCGCCCGAGGGGATCCCCATCGCCCCGGCGGCCCAGTGGTTCGACCTGCCGGTCATGGCGGCGGTGGCCCTGGTGCTGCTGCCGATCGCCCTGACCAAGTCGGACGTGGCCCGCTGGGAGGGAGCGCTGCTCGTCGGCTTCTACGCCGCCTACATCGCCTACCTGGTCATCGACGCCACGGGCCACGAGGCCCTGGAGCCGTTCAGCGCCGTGATGCTGTGGTTCGTGATCCCGCTGACCGCACTGTGGCTGCTGGCGGCGGTACTCCACGAACTGAAGGCGCGCCGCCGCCGGAAGCGGCCTGCGGAGGCTCTGCCACCGCAACCGGCGAAGGTTCCAGGACAGGGATAGGCACCGACCCCTCACCCCTCCGGAGGGCCCACCGCGCGGGAACCCCCGATGGGGCGCCGCCGTCGGATCCGCACCCGGGAGGCCACGACGACGGTGAGGTGCGGCGATGTTCGAAGGGCTGGAGGACATCCCGTGGGCGGACATGGAGCACGCTTACGGACCGGCGGATGAGATGCCCGACCTGCTGCGAGGGCTGGTCGACCCCGATCCCGCCGAGCGTGAGACGGCGCTGGACGGGATGTACGGCGCCGTGCACCACCAGGGCGACGTCTACGAGTGCACGCTCGCGGCGGTCCCCTTCCTGGTGCGGATCGCCGGTGCACCGGGCGTTCCGGGGCGCGCCGGAGTCCTGGGGCTGCTCGCGAGCATCGGCGGGGCTGACTGGGACGACGGCCTCGGCGACGAGGGGCACCGCCCCGCCGAGGACAGCACCTACGCCCGGGCCGAGCGGGCCGTGGCCGCCGAGGTGCCGCTGTTCCAGCTGCTCCTCGCGGACGGCGACCCCGCCGTGCGGGCCGCCGCCTGCCGGGCGCTGACGGTGCCCCGCAGCGACGGCCCCTGCGCGTTGGAGGCGCTGCGGGAGCGGTGGGAGGACGAGGACGACGAGGACGTGCGCGCCGTCATCGTCACCGCCGTGGGACGGATCGGAGCGGGCACCGGGCGGGGGCACACGCCGGACGCCCTCCGCAACGAGGCGGGGGCGTGGCTCGCGGGGGTCGCCGCCGGTGGGGACGGCATAAGCGGGGACGGCGCCGCGCTGCGCCTGGGCGCACTGGCCGAGGTCGCCCGCTGTGCTCCGCACCGGCTCCCCGACGACGTTCCAGGCACCGCGATCGGCTTGCTCGCACAGGTCTACGCCGAGGACGCGCCCACCCCTGAGCCTGCCGGGTACTCCACCCCGACCCTGATCGGCGCCCTGCGCGAAGAGCGCGAGCGCGAGTCCCGCGGGCGCCGCGCGCCCCACGCCGCAGGGCTCATCGGCGACCTGAGCAGGTCCCTGGGCGCCCGGGTGGACGACCGGATCGGCCTGTGCTCCGGGCTGTTGGAGTCCGACGTGTGGGAGACCCGCCTGGACGCGGTCTCCCCGGCCGAATGGCTGATGAGGGAGTGGCGCGGTGACTTCAACGGCCTGGTCCGCCGCATCGGCGAGCTGTCCCTGGAGTCGGAGCCCCGGACGGCCACCCGTGCCGTCAACGCCATGCGGTACCTGTACGAGCTGGCCGCGCCCGCCGCCGATGCGCTGGCCGCCGGGCTGCGGAAGGCGCCCCGCAGCGCCCCCGCCGGTGCCGGGCTCGGCGTGCCCGACGCGTGGTCGATCACCTGGCCGGCGCAGGAGGAGCCGAGCATCGGTCCGGGGCTGGAGGCGCTGGCCCGGCTCGGCGACCCGCGCGCGCTGCCCGCTCTGGAGTGGGTGTTCGAGAACGCCATGCCGCGCTGGATCCCACACGGCCTGCTGAGCGGGTTCGGTGCAGGGCTGGAACCGCTGCTGCCGACCATCCGGCGCCTCCTTCGGGACGAGCACCACGCCAACTGCCACAGCGCGCTCATCTCCGCGCTCGGTGAGGTGGGCACTGCGGCGCTCGATGACCTGGTCGGGCAGCTGCCCAAGACAGAGGCGCTGCGCGCGCTGGAGCGGATGGGCCCCGCGGCGGCCGGTGCGGTTCCCGCCTTGGAGAAGCTGGCCACGGGGGAGGACCCGGACACCGCGGTCCTGGCGGCGCGCGTGCTGTGGGCGGTTCGGGAGGACCCCGAGCCGATGCTCCGTGTAGCGGACCGGGCCTTCGAGAACGAGCCTGCCGCGGTGCTGTTCGGTCTGGCCGAGGTCGGGGCATTCGCCGGTGGGTGGGAGGGCCGCCTCCGCGCGCTCCTGGACGACGGCGCCGACGGCACGAACGAGTGGCTCGCGCGCAAGGCGCTGTGGCGCATCGCGGGCGATGCCCGGGACGTCCTCCCCTCGCTGCTCCACGACTGGGACGCAAGCGTCAACGCACGCACACGCGTCGCCGAACTTCTGGCCGAGCTGGGGCCCGCCGCCGCATCGGCCGCACCGCGCCTCAAGGCCGAATTGGACGAGCCCTCGCGCCACACCGCCCGCTCCGGTCTGAGCATCAGCAGCGCCGTCCAGATGGACGAAGACCTCCTCCGAGCCTGCCGGAAGGCACTCACCGCCATCGATGAAGCGGAGACCCCTGCCTGACCCGGTACGGGCTCGGCGGCGGTGCCGAACACGATGCCGGCGCCGCATCCACCCGTGAGGCTCCGGACCAGGTCGGCGTGCGCCGACCGTTGCAAACGGTCTCGGCGCAGCCCCGGGACAGGGTGGCACCGGCCCCGCGCCCAGGACCGGACCGGAGCGCAGGTCGCGCACCGGTCCGGGTGGCCCTGTCCTTGTGCTCCGTGGTCAGGCGTCCGGGCCGGACTCGGGGGGCAGGGTGGGGCGGCCCCTGCTGTAGTAGGACTCTCCCGGCTCCGTCTCCCCGAGCATCTGGGACACCGTGGCGAAGGTGTACCCCTGGTCCGTCAGCTCTTCGAGGATGGCCGGGACCGCGTCGACCGTCGTGCCGTGGATGTCGTGCATCAGGATGATCGCCCCGGGCTCGGCGCCCTCGATCGCCCGCTCGGCCACGATCTCCGCGTCCCGGTCCTTCCAGTCCTCGGTGTCGACGTTCCACAGGATCTGCGCCAGGCCGAGATCGGCGCTGACCTCGGCGACCGTGTCGTCCGTGGCGCCGTAGGGCGGCCTCATCAGCACCGGGACGGACCCGGTCTCCCTGCGGATCCGCTCATTGACCGGGGCCAGCTCGTCCCGGACCCCGGCCTCGTCCAGCGTGGTCAGGTCGGGGTGGTTGATGGTGTGGTTGCCGATCTCGTGCCCCTCGGCGTACGCGCGGCGCACGGTCTCGGGGTACTTGTCGATCGTGCGCCCCGTCTGGAAGAAGGTCGCGGGGGCGTCGTACTCGGCCAGGGTGTCCAGGAGGTCGGGGGTACGCGCCCCCGGGCCGTCGTCGAAGGTCAGCGCCACGCACTTGGTGTCGGCCTGCGTGCAGTCGACGCCTTCGGTCCAGTCCTCCATGCGTCCCGGCACCGGGAGGCCTTCGCCGCCCCCTTCGACCGCCTCGTCGAGCGTGAAGCCCTCCGTCGCCTCCTGGGAGGCCTCCTGGGCGCGCGTGCCGAGGTCGGAGAGGAGCGGCGCGGCGTCGGCGCTCTCGATGACGGCGGCCACGCGCTCCTCGTTCTTCGGAGCGAGCTGCCCGGCGTCGAATTCCACCACCAGGTCGCCGTCGTCGTTGAACGCCATCGAGTCGTAGAGGCCCAGCACCGGCTGGAGCGCTCCGTCGGCGACCTCTTCGCCCTCCAGCTGGGCGAGGACCAGCTCGTTGAGCGCCTCCAGCTGCTCCTGTCCGGCGAGGAGTTCGGTGGAGTAGGCCGCCCGCCCCGTCCCGGCGTCGTACCAGTGGGTCTCGTAGCCGGTGTGCTCGCCCTTGGCGTCCTGCTCGGTCCAGGCGAGCCGCACACCCACGATGCCGTCCGCGGCGGCGGCGATCTCCCAGTCGGACTCGAACCCCTTGGCGGAGGGGGTCACGGCCGTGAAGGTGCCGATTCGCTGGTCCAGGGCCTCGGCCAGGCGCTCGTTCAGCGCGTCGGCGTTCGGGATGACGGGGTATTCGGCCTCGACGGGGACCGCGTAGTCGTCCGGCAGGGTCTCTTCGGCCAGCCCGGTGAGGGCGTCCGGTTCGACGGCGGTGAACTGGAGGGCCGCGTCCAGCGGCCCCTCCTCACTGCCCGACCGGGTGTCGGCGACGGTGCCGGACGTGCACCCGGCGAGGGCGACCGCACCGGCGGCGAGGGCGGCCGTGAGCCCTCGGCTCCGGTACGTGCCCGGGCGGACGGCACGCCGTGGGGAAGGGGAGGGGAGACGCGCGAGGCCGTCCCGTTCTGCTGCGGGGTTCATAGGGGGTCCTCAAAGGATGAAAGGGGTTTTCATTCCCATCTTTCACAATGCGTACCCGCCACGACACCCCGCGCATGACGTGACGCACGTCACTTACTAAACGGTAAGCCCCACACGACGAACGTCCCGGCACCGCCGCCGGTGACGGCGCAGGGGGCGGGTTCCACGAAAAGTGTTTGCGACCGGCGTTAGTGTCGGGGGCATGAGCGACTCGGCCCCAACACGGTCGGAGGTCGTCGTACGCCCGGCCTCCGAAGGCGATTTCGATGCCCTCACCGCCGTCTGGCGCAGTGCGGTGGAGGCCACGCACGACTTCCTCAGCGAAGCGGACGTGGACCACTACGAGCTGCGGGTGAGGAACGAGTTCCTCCCGGCCGTGGACGTCCACGTCGCCGTCGACGCCCAGGACCGCCCCCTCGGGTTCATCGGGATGGCCGGCCACCGCGTCGAGATGCTGTTCGTGGACGCCTCGGCACGGGGGAGAGGTGTCGGAAGCGCGCTCCTGTTCTGGGCCGCCGCGCGGCACACGGCCCTGGAAGTGGACGTGAACGAGCAGAACCCGCAGGCGCGGGGGTTCTATGAGAGCCAGGGCTTCGAGGCGTTCGACCGCTCGCCCCTCGACGCCGACGGCCGCCCCTTCCCCGTCATCCACATGCGCAGGCCCGCCCCTCACCGGCCCTGAAGTCCGGCACTCCGGCGGGACCTCGGCGACGACGGAGGCGGGCGGCCCTCGGCACAGCGTCGTCGGCCGTCCGGCGTGTGGGTGGTCACCGTGGTTAGCGGCGACGGCAGAAGCGGGGCGGTTCCCGGGCCCTGCCTGCCGTCCGTCCGGCCGCTCGCGGTCCGGGCGGGCGGCGCGATGGGCTGGGTGCGCGGTCACCCGCGTTCGTGGCGGCCGCCGCCCCGGTGCCCCCCCTTCCCTGCGATGATCTCGACAGGAGTGCTGTCATTCCGGCCGTTTTGACACCACTTCTGTC
>NZ_JAQFWQ010000136.1 GCF_027706725.1 Nocardiopsis endophytica | reverse complement strand
GAGATCATCGCCGGGCAGGGGTGCACCGGGCCCACGGCCGCCACGGGCGCGGGCGCCCGCCCTCCTCACCGCGCCGCCTACCCGGACCGCGAGGGACCCGCCGCCCGGCAGGTGGGGCCGTGGAACCGCCCGGCTGTTGCCGTCGCTGCCATGAACGGTGACCGCGCACACGCGCCGCGCCCGACAGCGCTGCCGGATGGGCCGCCGACCTTTCGTCGTCGCTGCCTTCCACGCCGCACCCCGGTAGCCCGCCGCCCGGCCGGGGTCCATGAGTGGGGGACCTGCTCAGCCGCGCCGCCTACCCGGACCGCGAGGGACCTGTCGCCCGGCAGGTGGGGCCGGGGAACCGCCCGGCTGTTGCCGTCGCTGCCATGAACGGTGACCGCGCACACGCGCCGCGCCCGACAACGCTGCACCGAGGGCCGCTGACCCTTCGTCGTCGCTGCCTTCCACGCCGCACCCCGGTAGCCCGCCGCCCGGCCGGGGTCCATGAGTGGGGGACCTGCTCAGCCGCGCCGCCTACCCGGACCGCGAGGGACCTGTCGCCCGGCAGGTGGGGCCGGGGAACCGCCCGGCTGTTGCCGTCGCTGCCATGAACGGTGACTGCGCACACGCGCCGCGCCCGACAGCGCTGCGGCGCGGGCCGCCGGCCTTTCCTCGTCGTCGCCGACCACGCCACACCCTGGCAGCCCGCCGCTCGGCTGGGGTCCTCAAGCGGGGTACCAGCTCAGCCGCCTGACCACCACCGCGCCGCGGTACCCCCGGAACTCGAGACCGCTGACTCAGCGTCCTCTTCCCCCGAGGTCAGCGTGGGGGAGCGGCTGCGATCCCCGCGCGGAGGCCGAGCACGGCCGCCTCGCCCCTGGTGGCCACGCCCAGCTTCTTGAGCACCGCGGAGATGTGGAACTTCACCGTGCTCTCGGCCACGCCGAGCTCCTGGGCGATGGCCCGGTTGCGCTTGCCCGCCGCCACCAGGGCCAGTACCTCCCGCTCCCGGCGGTTCAGGTCCGCCGGAAGCTTCTGCTCGGCCTGCGGCGCGGGTGGGGCGAGCGGCAGCCGCACGGCCACCCGGTTGCCCCAGCCGGGCACCGACTCCACCTCCAGGCCGGCGTCGAGCGTGTGCGCCCGCCCCTCCAGCGTGCGCCTGAGCCCGGTCGCGTCCAGCACGCCGCCGCTCTGGTCCCGGACGTCGACCACCAGAGTGGCGCTGTCGCACTCCCAGGCGACGCGCAGCCGCTCCACATCGGACTGCGCGGTCAGGGCGACCGCGATGTCGTGCGTGAGGGCCCGGGCCCCGTAGGCGACCTCACCGGGCAGGGGGCCGCCGCCGTCGTCCGGCGGCACGAACTCGGCCGCCACCTCCCGGTGCCGGAGCAGCGGGTCGACCTCCTGGCGCAACCGCTGGAACGCGGCCTCCGGCGCCTCCTCCGAAAGGTTCCGGTCGGCGTCCCGGCGCGCCCTCAGGGCGACCAGGGCCTTGGAGGCGGCGTCGGCCGCCGCGCTCCTGGCCCCCTGGTCGTCCAGCCGGGCCGAGCGCAGGGTGCTCAGGATCCCGGTGAGCGCCGCCTCGTGCGCCGCCGTCAGCTCGGCGGTGGCCCGCGTGCGCTCGCTCGACGCCGCCCGCGACTCGGCCAGGTAGTCCGGGCTGGCCTGGGCCACCTGCTGCCGGATGGAGGTCGCGACGAGGCCGAAGACGGCCGCCAGTGCCGAAGGGCCGGCCGGTTCGGTGCGGCGCCGGGGGAAGAGCACCAGGAGCGTGTCCTCGCGGTCCCGCACCGCCCACACCCAGCGCTGCGCACCGGCCAGCCTGGCGTGGCCGACCATGTGCTCCCCGAGCGCGACGGACGCCTTCAGCGCCTCCAGCTCGGCGATGGTGACCCGCTCCACGATGTCGCGCTCGCCCGCCACCTTGCGGGGGCGCCCGGTGCACTCCAGCGTGTAGATCACCAGCGCCCGGTGGGGCCACCGGTCCGACAGCAGCCGGGAGAACCGGCGCGCGATGTCGGCCAGTGGGCCCGCCACCACCTCGCGCAGCGCCTGCAGTTCGGCGACCGGGTCACCGGCCGAAGTACCGGTCCCGGTCCGGGCCACATCCCCCATGTCGGGCAGTCTAGAACGTGCCGCGTGGGCCCTGCCCCGCCGTCCCGCGACGGCGTCCGCGCCGTCCGGGCGGCCGTTCCCGCTGGAGCGACGGTGCCTCAGCCCGGCCGGGTCGGCGCGACCCGCACGGCCCTGACGAGGCAGGCCCCGCCCCCGGGTCCGACCCGGCCCCGCCGGGCCCCGCCGAAGGGCGGGGAACTCCTCGCCTTCCGGCGGGCTCCGCCGTCGGGACCCCCGGTCCTACCGTCGCGGTGAGCGCCGCGCGCCGCCGCGCGCGGCCGGTCGCACCATCGGAGGAACACCAGGCATGCCACAGCAGGTACGCGGCGTCGTCGCCAGGAAGAAGGGCGCCCCCGTCGAGGTCGCCGACATCGTCGTCCCCGACCCCGGTCCCGGGGAGGCCGTGGTCGCCGTCGCGGCGTGCGGGGTGTGCCATACCGACCTGACGTACCGGGAGGGCGGGATCAACGACGAGTTCCCCTTCCTCCTCGGCCACGAGGCGGCCGGGACGGTGGAGAGCGTGGGCGAGGGGGTCGAGGACCTGGCCCCCGGCGACTTCGTCGTCCTGAACTGGCGCGCGGTCTGCGGGCGCTGCCGGGCCTGTAAGCGCGGCCGCGCGCAGTACTGCTTCGACACCTTCAACGCCGAGCAGAAGATGACCCTCACGGACGGGACCGAGCTGTCCCCCGCACTGGGCATCGGCGCGTTCGCCGAGAAGACGCTCGTGCACTCCGGCCAGTGCACCAAGGTCGCCCCCGACGCCGACCCGGCCGTCGTCGGGCTGCTGGGGTGCGGGGTGATGGCCGGGCTCGGCGCGGCGGTCAACACCGGGGGAGTGGGCCGCGGCGACTCGGTCGCCGTCATCGGCTGCGGCGGCGTCGGCGACGCCGCGGTGGCGGGCGCGCGCCTGGCCGGCGCCGGCACCATCATCGCCGTGGACCGCGACGCCGGGAAACTGGAGTGGGCCAAGGAGCTGGGCGCCACCCACACCGTGGACGCCTCCGAGGCCGACACCGTCGAGGCGGTCCGCGCCCTCACCGGAGGCTTCGGCGCCGACGTCGTCATCGACGCGGTCGGCCGCCCCGAGACCTTCGAGCAGGCCTTCTACGCCCGCGACCTCGCCGGGACCGTCGTGCTGGTGGGCGTGCCCACCCCCGAGATGCGGCTCGAGCTGCCCTTCCTCGACGTCTTCGGCCGCGGAGGGGCGCTGAAGTCCTCCTGGTACGGCGACTGCCTGCCCGAGCGCGACTTCCCCATGCTGGTGGACCTGTACCAGCAGGGGCGCCTGCCGCTGGAGCGGTTCGTCACCGAGCGCATCGGCATCGAGGAGGTCGAGCAGGCCTTCCACACCATGCACGAGGGCGGCGTGCTGCGATCGGTGGTGACCCTGTGAGCGGGGCGCTGCGCATCGACCGCGTGGTCACCTCCGGCCTGTTCGAGCTCGACGGCGGGGCCTGGGAGGTCGACAACAACGTCTGGGTGGTCGGCGACGACGACGAGGCGGTGGTGATCGACGCCGCGCACGACGCCGATCCGATCATCAAGGCCGTCGGCGGGCGCCACGTCGCCGCGGTCGTGTGCACCCACGGGCACAGCGACCACGTCACCGTCGCCCCGCGCCTGGGGCGGGAGCTGGAGGCGCCGGTCCTGCTGCACTCCGGCGACGACGTGCTCTGGCGGATGGGCCACGAGGGCCAGACCTACCAGCACCTGGACGACGACCGGCGCATCAGGATCGCGGGCACCGAGCTGATCGCGATCCACACGCCGGGCCACTCGCCCGGCTCGGTGTGCCTGCACCTGCCCGAGGCGGGGGCGCTGTTCTCCGGCGACACCCTGTTCTCGGGCGGGCCGGGGGCGACCGGGCGGTCCTACTCGGACTTCCCGACGATCATCGGCTCCATCCGCGAGCGACTGTTCCGCCTGCCGGAGGAGACCCGCGTGCACACGGGCCACGGCGACGGCACCACGATCGGCACCGAGGCGCCGCACCTGGCGGAGTGGATCGCCCGCGGCCACTGAGCGGGGGTGCGCACCGGTCCCACAGGGCCGGGCCCGGTGCGCACGCCCTGTCACCGTCCGGCGCGCCGCAGGGCTCTGCCGCGTCCTGCGGCGCGCTGTCGGAACGGGCCCGCAGGCGGCCCCGGAAGGGGGCCGTCCGGCCGGGTGAAAGCGCCCGCCACCAGGGCGGTCGGAGTGATCAGAACGACAGGGGACATGCCCACCCGAGTGTGCTAGTGTCACAGACGGGTTGCAGTCTGGATTTCGCTTGATCGCTTGATCGCCCGCGGAGTTTCGGCCAGCGGGCGTTTTTTCGTTCCGGAAGAAGGTTCGCGGCAGCCCCGGGCGCCGCAGCCCGCGGCGTCGGTTTCATTGCAGAAGGAACGAGGAGGCCGCCATGGCCACCGGAACCGTCAAGTGGTTCAACAGCGAAAAGGGCTACGGCTTCATCAGCCAGGATGAGGGCGGCCCGGACGTCTTCGTCCACTACTCCAGCATCGCCGGCTCCGGCTTCCGGAACCTTGAGGAGAACCAGCGCGTGGAGTTCGACATCGCGCAGGGCCCCAAGGGTCCGCAGGCCCAGGACGTCCAGGGCCTCTAAGGAGGACCGGCACGACGTTCCCGCCCCGCCGCCGCACCGCGGCCGGGACGGCGGGCGGACGGCCCCCGCAGCCGCTCGGCTGCGGGGGCCGTCCCCTTTTCCCGGGCGTCCCCGTTCCCCGCGGACCCCGGTGCCGTGCGGTGTCCGCGCGGGTGCGGGGGCGGAGGGGGCCCAGGAAGGTCACTCCCGGGGCGCGATCCGCATGAAGGTGACCGAGTTCCCCGGGAACGTGTGGGTGAACGAGGAGTCCACGCCCCCGATGGTGGAGGTCTCCGGCGCGACCGGGCGCTCCTCCGCGGTGTTCTCCGCGTCCGGGTCCGCCGCCAGGACCGTCAGGTCCGCGGTCGGCGCCACCTCGGCGCCGCCCAGGTCGATCGACGTGCGCGCCTCCTCGCTCTGGGCGTTGACGACCTTCACGATGTACTCGCCGGTCTCCTCGTCATGCGTGACGACCTGCCGGAACGGCTCGGGCGCGGGAGCGGTGAAGCTGTTCCACTCCTCGCCGTCCAGGTAGAGGGTGACGTCGCGCCCGCGCACCTCGATGCGGACGTCGTAGGCGCGCCCGGCCTCGATGGTGGTGTCGTCGGAGACCACGGTGCTCTTCGCCCCGCCGGAGGCGTGCTCCACGGCCGACTGGGTGTTGCCCCACCCGCCCAGGTTCCACCAGTAGTACTCGTCGCTCCCCTGGACCCCGAAGCCGACCAGGAAGCCCTCGTCGCCTTCCCGCTTGGTGGCGGTGACCTCCATGTCGTAGTCGGTCCACTCGGGGTCGCCCGCCATGACCATCGTGTTCTCGCCGGCCGTCTCGGTCTGGACGTAGGCGCCGTCCTCCACGGCCCAGCTCCCGGCGTCGGTGATGTGCTCCCACTGGTCGGCGCCGCCGGAGAAGTCGTCGCCGAGCAGCTCCTCACCGTCGGCGGAGGTCACCTTCACGTCGTCGAACTCGGCGCTGGTGTTCCAGGTGGACAGGCCTACCGCCCCGGTGATCGGCCCGCTGGCGTCCGGGGTGCCCGAGGCGGTGCTGGGCACCACGGCGTCGCCGGTGTTCTGCGCGAACAGCCGCTGTACCTCGTAGTTGGCCGACCCCCAGCTCCGGGTGTTGTCGAACCAGATCATGTCCGGCGTCCACTGGGTGTCCCACTCGGCCGCGAGGAGCGGGGCGTAGGAGGCCATCGTGACCACGTCGGCGTTGCGCTCCAGCCCGGTCATGTAGGCGGCCTCGGCCAGGGCGTTGGAGAAGCGGTTGCCCTGGGAGGCGTACTCGCCCAGGAAGACGTCCGGCCCCTCCCGGTCATAGGAGTCGTAGCGCTCGTTGTTCGACAGGAACCACTCGGGCGAGTTGTAGTAGTGCTCGTCGACCAGCTCGACGCCGTGCTCGCGGTTGAGCTCCCAGGCGCGGTCGAAGCCGGCGCCGCCGGAGGACGGGCCGGAGTTGCCGACCACCGTGATGTCGGGGTACTCGGCCTCGATCGCGTCGCGGAACTCGACGAACCGCTCGAAGAAGTCCTCGACCAGCGGCTCCTCGTTGCCGACCTGCAGGTGCGTCAGGCCGAAGGGCTCGGGGTGCCCCATCCCGGCGCGCAGCCCGCCCCACTCGGAGTCGGCGGGGCCGTTGGCGAACTCGATCAGGTCCAGGGTGTCCTGGATGTGCCGCTCCAGCAGCTCGGGGTCGTCCGTCGCCTCGTTCTCGCCGCAGCCGGTGACCAGCGCCGGGACGACCGGCAGCGGCATGGCGCCCAGGTCCTCGGCGAACTGGAAGTACTCGTAGTACCCCAGGCCGTAGGACTGGTTGTAGCCCCAGAAGTTGTGGTTGACGGCGCGCTCCTCGACGGGGCCGACGGTGTCCTTCCACTGGAAGGAGCGCTCGCGCGGCCAGTCGGGCCCCTCATAGGCCTCGTGGCTGCCGGTGTTGACCAGGCAGCCGCCGGGGAAGCGCACGAACCCGGGGTCGAGGTCGGCGATCTTCTCGGCGAGGTCGGCGCGCAGGCCGTTCTCGTGCCCCTTGAAGGTGTCGCGCGGGAACAGCGAGACCATGTCCAGGCTCAGCGAGCCGCCGCCGCTGCCGGTGACCGCGAGCCGTCCGGCCGTGCTGGAGGCGGACGCGGTGAACGCGCCGGTGTACTCGGCCCAGCCGCCGCCCTCGGCCTCCAGGCCCAGCGGCTCGGCGAGGGGTTCGCCCCGGTCGTCGGTGAGGCGCACGGTGAGGGGCGTGCCGCCGTCCCCGTCCGCCCTGGCCCAGACCGAGAAGTCGTACTCCTTGCCCTCCTCGACGGCGATCCCGGTGGAGTATCCGGTGTTGGCCACGCCGTATTCGCCGTCGCCGGGGAGCGTGAGGCGCAGATAGTTGCGGTTCCGCTCATTGAGGCGGCCGTCGTCGTCGACCACTTCCGCGCTTCCGCCGCCGCCGACCTCCTCCCAGGAGGTCATCGGCGTGTAATTCTCATTGTCGGCGGTGTTGTATTCGAACGACCGGTTCTGCACGAGTTCGGCGTACAACCCGCCGTCGGCGGCGTGGTTGATGTCCTCCATGAAGATGCCGTACATGGTGTCGCTGATCTGCGGCCCTGTCGCGGCGGTGTCGACGTCGATGGTGTAGTCGGTCGCGGCGGACGCGGGCGCCGCCGCGGTCACGCACAGCGCACCGGCGAGCAGGGTGCCGGTGGCCGCGGCCGTCACGGCCGTTCTCCTGCGGTACGTCTTGGCTGGCACGTCTCCTCCGAGGGGGGTGCGCCTCCGGCGGGGGGAGGCGGAGCGGGAGAGGATCGAATGGGCCGGAAAAGGGCGCCGGGTGGTGCCGGTATTCCGGTGCGAACGGGGGGCGGGCGCACCGGAGCGGTGGAATACAGGGGGATCGCATTCCGCCGCCGATGCCGCCGGCCGCCGTTCAGGGGAGAAGGGGAGGAACGTCGTCGGTGCGTGACCTCCTCGAATGGATTGTTAGCGCTAACATTCCGTTTCGCGGACGGGCGCTTCGGTCGTCCGGGAGTATTTCCTCGAGGCTGCCGCCCGGCCGGAGGGGTGTCAAGGGGGGGCGGCAGGGGGCGCGGGCGTCCGGGGGCGGACGGTATCGGCCGGAGAGCGGTGCGTAGCGGGCGTGTCAAGGGGCGGGACGCGAACATCTCAGAGCGGTAAACGTGTATTGACGCCCCGAGTGTTAGCGCTAACAATGGTGACCCACCTCACTCGCCGGACCCCGCGACGCCCCCACCCCCGAGACCCCGCCCCGCTCCGGCGCACCCCGTCCCCTCGATTGTTAGCGCTAACATCCGGCCGTCCCGGCCGGTGGCGCGGAAGGGCTCCCATGAACAAGGCACTCTCCACGACCGCCGCCGCCGTCGCGCTCACCGCCGCCGCGACCGCCTGCGGCTCGGGCGGCGGCGGCCAGGGCGGCGGCGACGACACCATCGTCCTCGGCTTCTCCCAGGTGGGCGCCGAGAGCGGCTGGCGCACCGCCAACACCGAGTCCATCAAGGCCGCCGCCGAGGAGGCGGGCATCGAGCTGAAGTTCTCCGACGCCCAGCAGCAGCAGGAGAACCAGATCCAGGCCATCCGCAGCTTCATCCAGCAGGACGTCGACGTGATCGCCTTCTCGCCGGTCGTCGAGTCGGGCTGGGACACCGTCCTCGCCGAGGCGCGCAACGCCGGCATCCCCGTCGTGCTCACCGACCGCGCGGTCGAGACGGACCAGGAGGACGTCTACGAGACCTTCCTCGGATCCGACTTCGTCGAGGAGGGCCGCAACGCCGGGCGCTACGTCGTCGAGGAGTTCGCCGACTCCGACGAGGACGTGAACATCGTCGAGCTGCAGGGCACCACCGGCTCGGCGCCCGCCATCGACCGCAAGGAGGGCTTCGCCGAGGTCATCGGCGAGGACGACAAGTTCGAGATCGTCGCCTCCCAGGACGGCGACTTCACCCGGGCCGGGGGCCAGGAGGTCATGCAGGCCTTCCTCGGCTCCCACGACGACATCGACGTCCTCTACGCCCACAACGACGACATGGCGCTCGGCGCCATCGAGTCCATCGAGGCGGCCGGGCTGGAGCCCGGCGAGGACATCAAGATCGTCTCGGTGGACGGCATCAAGGACGCCTTCCAGGCGATGGCCGACGGCAAGATCAACCAGGTCGTCGAGTGCAACCCGCTGATCGGCCCGCAGCTGATGGACCTGGTGGAGCAGGTGCACGCGGGCGAGGAGGTCCCCGAGCGCGTCGAGGTGGAGGAGGGCGTCTTCGGCCAGGACCAGGCCGAGGAGGAGCTGCCCAACCGCGAGTACTGACCCGCACACCACCGACGCGAAGGAGGGGCCGTGGACACCGCGGCCGAACCCGCCGTGCACATGAGCGGGATCGTGAAGGACTTCCCCGGCGTCCGGGCCCTGGACGGCGCCGGGCTCAGGCTCGAACCGGGCGAGGTGCACGCCCTGCTGGGCGAGAACGGGGCCGGGAAGTCGACCCTGATCAAGGTCCTGACCGGCGTGCACCGGCCCGACGCCGGGAGCATCGAGGTCGACGGTCGGCCGGTCTCGGTCAACGGCCCCCAGGACGCCGAGCGCCACGGGATCGCCACCGTCTACCAGGAGGTGAACCTGTGCCCGAACCTGTCGGTGGCCGAGAACGTGCTGCTGGGCCGCGAGCCGCGCGGCCGGTTCGGGATCTCCCCGCGGCGCATGAACCGGCGGGCGGCCGAGCTGGCCGCCGGCATGGGGCTCGACCTCGACGTCACCCGCGCGCTGGGCGAGTACCCCATCGCGGTCCAGCAGCTCGTCGCCATCCTGCGGGCGGTGGACCTCGACGCCCGGGTGCTGGTCCTGGACGAGCCCACCTCCAGCCTGGACCGCGACGAGGTGCGCATCCTGTTCGACCTGGTGGAGCGGCTCCGCTCGCGCGGGGTGGCGATCCTGTTCGTCACCCACTTCCTCGACCAGGTCTACGAGCTGTGCCGCCGGATGACCGTGCTGCGCAACGGGCGCCCGGTCGGCACGTTCACCACCGACGAGCTGGACCAGCGCGGACTGGTCGGGCTCATGCTCGGTGAGCAGGCCGGGGAGCTGGACCGGGTGGAGGGGCGCGCCCACGACGGCGCCCCGCCCCCGGACGCGCCCCCGCTGCTGCATGCGCGCGGGCTGGGGCGCAAGGGCGGCGTCGCGCCCTACGACCTGGACGTGGCGCCGGGGCAGATCGTCGGCCTGGCCGGCCTGCTGGGCTCCGGGCGGACCGAGGCCGTACGGCTCCTCTTCGGCGCCGACCGCCCCGACAGCGGGAGCGTGGAGGTCGACGGGCGGCTGCTGTCGCTGCGCACTCCGCGCGCGCCCATCGGCGCGGGGCTGGCCTACTGCTCGGAGGACCGCAAGGCCGAGGGGCTGGTGGCCGACCTGTCGGTCGCCGACAACCTGCTGCTGGCCATGCAGGCCGCCCGCGGGTGGATGCGGCCGATGCCCCGCAAGGCGCGCGCGGAACTGGTCGAGCGCTACATCTCCGCGCTGCGCATCCGCACCGCGTCGCCGGACACCCCCGTGGGGGCCCTCAGCGGCGGCAACCAGCAGAAGGTGCTGCTGGGCCGGTGGCTCATCATGCGGCCGCGGCTGCTCATCCTCGACGAGCCCACGCGCGGCATCGACATCGGCGCCAAGGCGGAGGTGCAGCGCCTGGTGGCGGCCGAGGCCGAGGAGGGGACGGCGGTGCTGTTCGTCTCCTCGGAGCTGGAGGAGGTGCTGCGGCTGAGCCACCGGGTGGTCGTGCTGCGGGACCGGCGGGTGGTCTCCACCCTCGACAACGACGGCGGGCTCGACGTGGACGGCGTGCTCGCCGAGATCGCCGAAGGGGGTGCGCGGTGATGGCGGCGCAGATGCGTCGGCTGGTGTGGCCGCTCCTGGTGCTCGTCGCCCTGCTGGCCGCCAACGCGGTCGCCTCCCCGGGCTTCTTCGCCGTCACCGTCAAGGGCGGGCGGCTCTACGGCAGCCTGGTCGACATCCTGCACTTCGGCGCGCCCCTGCTGCTGATCGCCCTGGGCATGACCGTGGTGATCGCGCTGCGCGGGATCGACCTGTCGGTGGGCGCCGTCGTGGCCGTCTCCGGCGCCGTGGCGTGCGAGATCATCGTCGCCGCGGGTGATCCGTCCTCCCCGGGCACGGTCGCCGGGGCGGTCGGGACCGCCCTGGCGCTGTCGGTACTGCTGGGGCTGTGGAACGGGTTCCTGGCGGCGGTGCTGCGGATCCAGCCGATCGTGGCGACCCTGATCCTCATGGTCGCGGGGCGGGGCCTGGCCCAGCTGATCACCGACGGCCAGATCACCACCGTGACCAGCGAGCCCTACCGGCGGATCGCGGCGGGCAGCCTGGCGGCGGTCCCCTACACCGTGCTCATGGCCGCGGTGACCGTGCTGGTGATGTGGCTGGCCCTGCGCCGCACCGCGCTGGGGCTGTTCGTGGAGGCGGTCGGCGGCAACGCCGAGGCGGCCCGCCTGGCCGGGATCCGCGCGACCGGGCTGTCGGTGGCGGCCTACGCCTTCTGCGGCCTGTGCGCGGGGCTCGCCGGGATCATCATCAGCGCCAACACCGGCAGCGCCGACGGCAACAACGCGGGGCTGTGGATCGAGCTGGACGCGATCCTCGCCGTGGTGATCGGCGGGACGCTGCTGACCGGCGGCCGGTTCTCGATCGCCGGGACCGTGCTGGGCGCGGTCATCGTGCAGACCCTGTCCACGACGGTCTACACCATGGGGGTACCGCCGGAGAGCGCCCTGGTGTTCAAGGCGGTCGTGGTGTTCGTGGTGTGCCTGCTGCAGTCGCCGCGGTTCCGCGCGCAGGTCGCGGCGCCGTTCCGGCGCGGCGGGCCGCCGGTACCGGCGGGGGGAGCGGGCCCGCCCGCACCCGAGGAGGAGGACGGCGCCATGCCCACTGCGACCGGCGACGGCCGGCCGGACCCCCGGGAGGTGCGGCGATGACGGGCCTTTCGACCCCGCCCCCGCCCCCGCCTCCGACCCCGCTCGCGTCCGCGGCGGCCCGTGTCCGCGCCCTGGTGGACGGGCGGCGCAGGTTCATCCCGGTGGCCGTGTCCGGCCTGGTGCTCGTGCTGCTGTTCGCGGTCGGCTCGGTGCGCTACACGGGGTTCCTGGAACCGCAGGTGATGCTGAACCTGCTGGTGAACAACTCCTTCCTCATCGTCCTGGCGGTGGGGGTGACGTTCGTGATCCTGGCGGGCGGCATCGACCTGTCCACGGGGTCGGTGCTGGCGCTGTCGGCGATGATCTGCGCGTGGCTGCTGCGCGAGGGCTGGCCCCCGCTGCTGGTGATCCCGGTCGCGCTGCTGGCCGGGGCCGCCATCGGCTTCCTGCAGGGGTGCATCATCCACTTCTACGGGGTGCAGCCCTTCATCGCCACGCTCGGCGGCATGTTCTTCGCCCGGGGGCTGTGCTACCTGATCAGCACGGAGTCGATCCCCATCACCGACCCGCTGTTCGGCGCGCTCGCCCAGGCGCGGGTGCCGCTGCCGGGAGGGACGTCGCTGTCCCTGGGCGCGGTGGTGGCGCTGGCCGCGGCGGCCGCGGCGGCCTTCGTGCTGCACCGGACCCGGTTCGGGCGCAGCGTCTACGCGGTCGGCGGCAGCGAGTCCTCGGCGATGCTCATGGGCCTGTCGGTGGGGCGCGTGAAGGTCGGGGTCTACACGGTCAGCGGGTTCTGCGCGGCACTGGGGGGCGTGCTGTACACGCTCTACATCGCCTCCGGGAACAGCCTGCACGGCCTGGGCATGGAGCTGGACGCGATCGCCGCGGTGGTGATCGGCGGGACGCTGCTCACGGGCGGCTTCGGGTACGTGCTGGGCAGCGTCGTGGGCGTGCTGACGCTGGGCACGATCCAGACGATCCTGGTCTTCGAGGGCACCTTGAGCTCGTGGTGGAGCAGGATCGTCGCGGGCGTGCTCCTGCTGGTGTTCATCCTGCTGCAGAGGGCGCTGGCGCCGCGCACGGTGAAATGACACGGGCGGCGGCCGGGCCGGGGCGGTTCCCGGGCCGGCCGCCGCCTTGCCGTGCGTGGCTGTGGCCTCGCCGCGTGATGCCGCCTCGCCGTGCGTGGCCGCCGCCCTGCCACGCGAGGCCGTCGACCGGTTTTCGTCGTCGTCCCCGACCAGTGCGAACGGCCGCTGGGGCCGCCCCGTGGGCGGGATTCGGGGTTGCGCGCCTCTGGCGGCCTCTGCCAGCATCTCACCCATGACCGACATGAAAGGCGGCCCCGCCGCTCTCCGGTGACCGGGCGCCGTGGGGCCGAGAGCCCCGACCCCGAGTCCCTGTCCCTTCTCCGGCGTGCCGTCGCGATCCGTGACGAATGGCTGGCGCACGGCCTGTCCACGGACCCGGCCGACCGCCCCGCCGCCGAAGCCGCGATCTCGGCGCTGTACCGGATCGTCGACCGCCCGCCGCCGCGGTTCGTCTGGGTCGACTCTCCCGGATCGGCCCTGTACCCCGGATCGCCGCTGCACCGTGCGGAGTCCACGCTCGCCTACCTGAAGGCGCCGGAACCCTCCGATGGCGCCGACCCTCCGGTCCACGACAGGCTCGCCGACCTGTGGAGCACGATGCGCTCCCGCCTGGACCGCGCCGTCGCCCCCTGTCTGCGGCCTCCGCTGCGGGCACAGCGTCCGCCCGCCACCCTGCCGGCCGTCCCACCGGAGCGCGCCCTGCGCGACGGCGTCTGGGCCGGGGCCGTCATCGACGTCACGGTGCGCCACTCCCTGACGGTGTCCCTGTGCGACGCGGTACGGGCGCCGCTGTTCACCGAGTTCGCGACCTGTTCGCCCCGCCCGCTGGCCGCCGCCTGGTACGGCCAGCACGACGCCTACCGGGTCGGCCACTACGACGCCTGGCACCGGCTCGGCCTGGCCTCCTTCCCCGCCTGGGCGCGGGAGGTCCTGGACCTGTGGGCGGCCACGGTCCGCTCCTGCGGCTGGTGGTGGCCGGGGGAGGGGGTGTGCGTGGTGGCCGAGCGGACGGCCGCGCTCCACAGCGAACCGATGCCCGACGCCGTCCACGGCGAGGTGCGCCTCCACCGCGACGGCGGGCCCGCCGTGCTCTTCCGCGACGGCTGGGGCGCGCACGTCCTGAACGGGACCCGTGTCCCGGCGTGGGTGATCGGCGCCCCCACACCGGAGCGGATCTCGGCCGAGGCCAACGTGGAGGTGCGGCGCGCCGCCATCGAGCGCATCGGCTGGGACGCCTACATCGGCGCCGCCGGGCTGGCCCTGGTCGCCACCGCGCCCGACCCCGGCAACCCGGGCTCCGAGCTGCGGCTGTACGACATGCCGGAGTCCCCGGTGGTCGTGCCCGGGGCGCGGACGAGGCCGGGGCCGCCCGGCCGGGTGCTGGTCGTGGTCAACGGCTCGCCCGAACGCGACGGCACACGGCGCCGCTACGGGCTGCCCGTTCCCGGCTCCCTCGACGACCCGGTCGACGCGGCCGGGTGGACCTACGGCCTCTCGGGCGCGACCTACGCCCGACTGGCGCGCCGTACCTGAAGCCCGTACCTGAAGCCCGTACCGGGGCGCGGCGTCCGGCGCGCCCGGATCCGTCCCGGTGCGGCGAAGCGAACCGCCACCGAGCACACCCACAGGTGATCACCATGAGCACGAGCACGAGCACGAGCATGTCCGTCACAGCCCCGACCCTCGCCGACCTCACCGCCCGCACCGGCCTCGCCGTCCTGGACCACCTGGAGCGCGAGGCCGAGGTCCCCGTCATCGACGGACTCCAGGCCCAGGGCGACCTCCTCGTCGTCCCGCTGCACCTCGTCGCCGACGACGTGACCCTGTCCGAGGGCCCCGGGCCGCACTGGACGCCGGTCCCGGCCGAGGGCCTCGAACTCCTGCGCAGCGCCGCCGGAGGCAACCCGCACACCCTCGTCGCCGACCCCGGCACCTGCCGCTGGACCCGCGGCGTCCACGACCGCTTCGGACTGGCCCTGGGCGTCCTGGCCACCACGGCCCCCGCCTACCTGCTCCACCCCGAGCACGGCGGCAGCGGCCTCGCGCCCGGCACCTATGCGGTCCGCCGCCAGCGCGAAGCCGCCCTGCGGCACGCCTGGCGGGACGACCGCGCCCGGTGGTCGCCCGGGGAGTCCCGCCTGGTGGCCGACTGACCCGGCCGGTACCGGGCCCCGCCCCGGACCGGCCGCCGTGAACGAGCGCCCGCCCCCGGAGGACGGACCGGGGGCGGGCGCTCCTGCGTATCGGAGGGCCGGGGCCCTGTGGGCCCCGGCGGCGGCTGCACGCCGCTGACGACGGACGAGTTCTCCGGCGAGCGCACGGGCACGGAGCCGTCGCCGACCAGGGGTGTGCCGACCGCTATCCCCCCGACCCCGACGACGCGGCCGCGTTCCGTCGTGATCCGCCCGGCTCCGTCCGGAGCCCTCAAGCCCTCAATCGGTCCGGTCGCCGACCTGGCCCGCCGGAGGCGGGCCGCCGAGGCCGGAGAGGAGTTCGCGCAGCAGGTCGGCCAGCAGCTCCCGGCGCTCGGGGGGCAGGTGGGCGACCAGGCGCTCCTCGGTCGTGAGCAGGTCGGCGACCACGCGGTCGAGCAGGGCGGATCCCGCGTCGGTCAGGGCCACGGCGCGCGCGTGGTAGCCGGATCCGCTCGTGGTCCGTTCGACGAGCCCCGCCTCGGATGCCCGGGCCACACGCTGCGTGATCGCCCCGGGGGTCACCCGGCACGCTTCGGCGAGCCCCTTGGGGCTCATCCGGTAGGGCGGCCCGGAGCGCCGGAGCGTGGAGAGCAGGTCGAGGGTCGCCATGTCCACGCCCAGGTCGGCGAGGAGGCGGCGGCGCTCGTCGCCGAACACCTTGGCGGCCCACCAGACGCGGGTGATGATCCCGATCGACTCCACCGGGACGCCCGGCAGCTCGCGCCGCCAGGCGTCCTGGATGGCGTCGGCGCCGTCGCGCGGGGGCCCGGCCTGCTCGCCGGCTGGCTCGCCGGTCGATTCCCCGACCGACCCGTCGGCCGACCCGCCGGTCGGTTCAGCGGCCATTCTCGGCGCCGCCGTTCACCTGGACGATCTGGGCGGTCACGTGCCGCGCGCCGGGAGAGGCGAGCCAGTGGACCGTCGCGGCGACGTCGTCAGGGGTGCCGGCCCGGCCGGTGCTGGTCTGTGCCACCAGTTCGGCGTGGCGGGTGCCGTCCAGTGCGCCGCCGAAGAACTCGGTGTCGTCGATCAGGCCGGGGGCGACGGCGTTGACCGTGATGCCGCGCGGCCCCAGGTCGGCGGCCAGGTCGTAGATGTAGGGGTGCAGGGCCGCCTTCATCGGGCCGTAGGAGCCGCCGCCCGAGCCGCGGTAGGCCGCGATCGAGGAGACGAACACGATGCGGGCGGAGGGGGCGAACAGCTCGCGCAGGGCCTCGGTCGGCAGCACGGACGTGAGGACGTTGGCGCGGAAGTTGCCGGTCCACCGGCGGGCTGTGTCCTCGGGGCCGTCGGCGGCGCCGTCGCCGATCTCGACGTTGCCCCCGGCGTTGTTGACCAGGACGTCGACGGAGCCGAAGCGGTCGGCCAGTTCGGCGCGGAGCCGCTCGGCGCCGGCGGGGTCGGAGAGGTCGGCGGGCAGTGCGGTGGCGCCGACCTCCTCGGCGGCCCGGCCGAGGACGTCGGGCCGGCGGCCGACGACCACCACCCGGTCCCCGGCGGAGGCGAAGCGCGCGGCCACCGCCTTGCCGATCCCGGTGCCGCCGCCACTGACCACGATCGTGCGCGTCATGGGAGACCATCCTCTCGCTACGTTGACTTTAGCCCTAAATTTTAGGGCTAAAGTCAACGTAACACGGAGCGTTGGGGGCGCGTCGCGCCATCCGACCGTGACGACGGCCTCGCCTGGCGGTTGGAGTGGGTCATCAAGGGGCGGGGCGACGACGGTGGCGGGCGGCGGCCCTTCTGGTAGCGCTGTCAGGCGGCGGGAGTGCGGGTGGTCGGCGTGTTGGGCGGCGACGACGGAAGTGGGTGGCCCACGCCGCAGCGATGTCGGCCGTGGGGCGTGTGGGTGGTCGGCGTGGATGGCGGCGACGGCAGAAGCGGGGAGGTCCCCGGGCCCTGCTTGCCGGGCGGCGGGTCCCTTCCGGTCTGGGCGGGCGGTTGAGCTGGTCCCCCGCTTGGGGCCTCGGCCGGGCGGTGGGTCGCCGGGGTGCAGGGCGTAGGGCGGCGACGAGGAGAGGTCGGCAGCCCCAGCCCGTGCTCGTGGCGGCCGCCGCCCCGGTGCGCCCCTGCCTGGCGATGATCTCGACAAAGGTGCTGTCAAAACCGCCGGAATGGCAGCACTTCCGTCG
>NZ_JAQFWQ010000135.1 GCF_027706725.1 Nocardiopsis endophytica | reverse complement strand
CGGGCGCCACGAACGCGAACGACCATCCGCCCATCCCCGCCGCGCCGCTGCCCGGTCCGCGAGGGGCCTCGCGCCCGGCAGGCGGGGCCGGGGAACCGCTCACTTCTCGCCGTCGCCGCCGAGAACGCCGACCATCCGCACGCCCGTCGCCCGACAGCGCTGCGGCGCGGGCCGCCGACCTTTCGTCGTCGCTGCCGACCACGCCACACCCCGCTGACCAGGCGCCCGGCCGGGGGCCTCAAGCGGGGTACCTGCTCAGCCGCCCGCCCACCTGGACCGCCAGTGACCGGACAGACGGCAAGCGGGGCCGGGGAACCGCCCACTTCTCGCCGTCGCTGCCGAGAACGCCGACCACGCTCACGCCGGACGGCCGACAGCGCTGCGGCGCGGGTCCCCGACCTTTCGTCGTCGCTGCCGACCATGCCACACCCCGCTGACCAGGTGTCCGGCCGGGGTCCTCAAGCGGGGTACCTGCTCATCCGCCCGACCACCTGGACCGCCAGTGACCGGACAGACGGCAGGCGGGGCTTGGGAACCGCCCGGCTGTCGCCGTCGCTGCCCTCCACGACGACCATCCGCACGCCCGTCGCCCGACAGTGCTGCGGCGCGGGCCGCCGCCCTTTCGTCGTCGCCGCCCTCCGCGCCACGCCCCGCTGACCAGGTGCCCGGCCGGGGTTCTCAAGCGGGGTACCTGCTCAGCCGCACGCTCACCCGGGCAGCGAGGAAGGTGTGCGATGGCGGCCGGTTGCGCAAAGTGGCCGTTCGGGTGGCGTCCGTGATCTCCTTCCGCCCTCTTGACGGGGGGAATGTTAGCGCTAACAATGTCTCCCACGTCACAGTTCCCCGAGTGCAGTGGAGGACCAATGGCGGCCCCACCCGGGCGTATGCCCGTCATGGCCGATGTCGCGCGGGCGGCGGGGGTCTCGCACCAGACCGTCTCCCGCGTGCTGAACGGGCATCCGAACGTGCGCGCCGAGACCCAGGCGCGGGTGCTCGCGGCCATCGACGAGCTGGGCTACCGGCCCAACTCCTCGGCCCGCGCCCTGGTCACCCGGCGCACCGGGGTGATCGGCGTGGTCGCGGTGGACACCGCCCACTACGGCCCGGCCCGCACGCTCACCGGGATCGAGCACGCCGCCCGCGCCGCCGGGTACTACCTCAGCGTCGTCACCCTCACCGAGGCCTCCGCCGGGCAGGTCCGCGAGGCCATGGACCACCTGGCCCGGCAGTCCGTCGAGGGCTACGTCGTCATCGCCCCGCAGCGCTCGGTCCTGGAGGGCATGCCCGAGTGGGCCGGGGGCTCCCCGGTGGTGGCCGTGGAGGGCGGCGAGGCGCGCGAGCTCCCCGTCGTCTGCGTCGACCAGGAGGGCGGCGCCCGGATGGCCGTGCGCCACCTGCTCGAACTGGGCCACCGCACCGTCGGCCATATCGCCGGCCCCCGCGACTGGCTGGAGGCCGAGTCCCGCGTCGCGGGCTGGCGCGGCGCCCTGGAGGAGGCCGGCGCTCCGGTCGGCGAGCCCCTGTTCGGCGACTGGCGCCCCCGCTCCGGCTACGAGCTGGTGCGCAGCCTGGTCGAGCGCGACGCCCTGCCGACCGCCCTGTTCGTGGCCAACGACCAGATGGCCGTCGGCGCGCTGCGCGCCCTCGCCGAGGCGGGCGTGCGCGTCCCCGAGGACGTCTCCGTGGTCGGCTTCGACGACGTCCCCGAGGCCGCCTACTACTCGCCCCCGCTCACCACGGTCGCCCAGGACTTCACCGAGGTCGGCCGCCGCGGCATCGGCATCCTGCTGGACCTGCTGGACAGCGGGGAGCCCGCCGCCGAGTCCGCCGCCCGCGAGGTCGTGCCCGCGCGCATGGTCGTCCGCGCGAGCTGCGGTGCCCCCGCCCGCTGACCCCCGTCCGCCAAACCCCGTCCGCCGACACCCGACGCCTTCCCGCGAACCCGATGCCCGCCCCCGAGAGGACCCCCCGTGACCGCCGCTGTTAACGCTCACAACATCCCGGACGGCGCCGTCGTGGTCGGCGTCGACTTCGGCACCCTGTCCGGGCGCGCCGTGGTGCTGCGGGTGCGCGACGGCGCCGAGCTCGGCGCCGCCGAACACCCCTACCCCCACGCCGTGCTCACCGACCGCCTCCCCGGCGGCGGCCCCGCCCTGCCCCCCGACACCGCCCTGCAGGTCCCCGAGGACTACCGGGAGGTGCTGCGCCGCGCCGTCCCCGCCGCCCTGGCCGACGCCGGCGCCGACCCCGCCGACGTCATCGGCATCGGCACCGACTTCACCGCCTGCACCGTCCTGCCCACCACCGCCGACGGCACCCCGCTGTGCGAGGTCCCCGGCTTCGCCGACCGCCCGCACGCCTACGCCAAGCTGTGGAAGCACCACGCCGCCCAGCCCGAGGCCGACGAGATCAACGCCCTGGCCGCCGAGCGGGGCGAGCCCTGGCTGGCCCGCTACGGCGGCAAGATCTCCTCGGAGTGGGAGTTCGCCAAGGGCCTGGAGCTCCTGCGCGAGGACCCCGAGGCCTACGGCCGCGCCGACCGCTGGATCGAGGCCGCCGACTGGATCGTCTGGGAGCTGTGCGGCCGCGAGACCCGCAACGTCAGCACCGCCGGGTACAAGGGCATCCACCAGGACGGCGCCTGGCCCACCCGCGACTTCCTGGCCGCGCTCGACCCCCGCTTCGCCTCCTTCGCCGAGGACAAGATCGCCTTCCCCCTGTCCCCCCAGGGGGAGCGCGCCGGGGGCCTGACCGCCCGCGCCGCCGCCTGGACCGGCCTGCCCGAGGGCACCCCCGTGGCCGTCGGCACCATCGACGCCCACGTCACCGCCGCCTCCGCGGACACCGTCGCCCCCGGCGAGATGCTCGCCATCATGGGCACCAGCACCTGCCACGTGATGAACGCCGAGGCCGGCGCCGCCCCCGCCGAGGTCCCCGGCATGTGCGGGGTCGTGGACGGCGGCATCGTCCCCGGCCTGTGGGGATACGAGGCCGGACAGAGCGGCGTCGGAGACATCTTCGCCTGGTTCGCCGACTCCTTCGCCGGCGGCGCCGCCTCCCGGGAGGCCGCCGAGAACGGCGAGTCCCTGCACGACCTGCTCTCCCGCCGCGCCACCGGGCGCCCGCCCGGCGCCCACGGCCTGGTCGCCCTCGACTGGCACAGCGGCAACCGCTCGGTCCTGGTCGACCACGACCTGTCCGGCGTGATCGCCGGGCTCACCCTGGCCACCCGCCCCGAGGACGTCTACGCCGCCCTGGTCGAGGCCACCGCCTACGGCGCCCGCACCATCGTCGACGCCTTCGAGTCCTCCGGGGTGCCGGTGCACGGCTTCACCGTCGCCGGCGGCCTCAAGCGCAACCCCTTCGTCATGGGCGTCTACGCCGACGTGCTGGGCCGCCCCCTGCACCTGGCCGACTCCGACCAGGCCCCGGCCGCCGGCGCCGCCATCCACGCCGCCGCGGCCGCCGGGGCCTACCCCGGCATCCCCGAGGCCTCGGCCGCCATGGGCGGGCGCACCCGCGACGCGGTGCTGCCCGACCCCGGCCGCACCGCCGCCTACGACCGCCTCTACGCCGTCTACACCGACCTGCACGACCACTTCGGCCGCGGGGGCAGCGACGCCCTCCACCGCCTGCGCGCCATCCGCAACGCCGCCCTGAACGGAGGCGGCGCGCCCGCCGGGGCCGAGCACGAGGAGAGGATCCGATGACCACCGCCCTGCCACCGGAGGCCGCCGCGGCCGCGGAGCGCACCCGGCGCGAGGTGTGCGACCTCCACGCCGAGCTGCCCCGCTGGAACCTGGTCACCTGGACCAGCGGCAACGTCTCGGCGCGCGTCCCGGGCACCGACCTGTTCGCCATCAAGCCCAGCGGCCTGTCCTACGACGAGCTCACCCCCGCCTCGATGGTGGTCTGCGACCTGGACGGCACCCCCGTCGACGGCGAGTACGGCCCCTCCAGCGACACCGCCGCGCACGCCTACGTCTACCGCGCGATGCCCGAGGTCGGCGCCGTGGTGCACACCCACAGCACCTACGCCACCGCCTGGGCCGCCCGCGGCGAGGCCATCCCCTGCGCCATCACGGCGATGGCCGACGAGTTCGGCGCCGAGATCCCGGTCGGCCCCTTCGCGCTGATCGGCGGCGACGACATCGGCCGCGGCATCGTCGCCACCCTGCGCGGCCACCGCTCCCCGGCGGTGCTCATGCGCAGCCACGGCGTCTTCACCGTCGGCAAGGACGCCAAGGCCGCCGTCAAGGCCGCCGTGATGTGCGAGGACGTCGCCCGCACCGTGCACATCGCCCGTCAGGGCGGCCCGGTCGAACCGCTCCCGCAGGAGCACGTCGACGCCCTCTACGACCGCTACCAGAACGCCTACGGCCAAAGGAGACAGCACCCGTGAGCGACCTTCCCCGCATCGGCCTGCTGGGCATCATGCAGCCGCTCTACGACGACATGCTGCCCGGCATCACCGAGCGCCAGCACGCCTACGCCCGCGAGGTCGCCGACTCCCTGGAGGGCGTCGCCGAGGTCACCGTCGCGCCCCCGGCGCGCGGCCGCGCCGACGCCGAGGCGGCGGTGCGCGGCTTCGAGGGCGCGGGCCTGGACGGCGTCCTGGTGGTCATGCTGACCTACGGCCCCTCGCTGCGCGTCACCCGCCTCTTCCAGCACATGCGGCTGCCGGTGTGCCTGGCCAACATCCAGCCCGAGTCGGAGATCACCGACCGCTGGGGCATGGCCGAGATGACCTACAACCAGGGCATCCACGGCGCCCAGGACACCGCCAACGCCATGGTCCGCGCCGGGCTCCCCTTCGACGTGGTCACCGAGGACCGGCGCGCCCCCGCCTTCCGCGAGCGCATCGGCCGCTGGGCCCGCGCCGCCCGCGCGGCCACCGCCCTCACCGAGCTCAAGGTCGGCGTGTTCGGCTACCCCATGAACGGCATGGGCGACGCCCGCGTCGACGAGAGCGAGCTGCTGCGCAACCTCGGCCCCGAGGTCGTGCACATCGCCCAGGGCGAGCTGCACCGCACCATGGAGGCGCTGACCTCCGAGGAGGTCGCCGAGCTGCTGGAGGCCGAGCGCGGCCGGTTCGCGATCGACGACCGCCTGTCCAAGGAGGAGCTGGACGACCACGCCCGCCTCCAGCTCGGCCTGGAGCGGGTGCTGGAGCGCCACGGCTGCTCGGCCTACTCCACCCACTTCGACGCCCTGGGCGAGGACGGCCGCTTCGCCCGGCTGCCCATGGCCGCCGCCTCCAGCCTGATGGCGCGCGGCTACGGCTTCGCGGGCGAGGGCGACGTGCCCGCCGCCGCGCTCGTCTACGCCGGGCACCGGCTGTGCGGCATCGGGCACTTCACCGAGATGTACGCGATGGACTTCCCCCGCGACGCCATCCTGATGAGCCACATGGGGGAGGGCAACTGGAAGGTCGCCCGGGACGACGAGCCGGTGCGGCTGATCAAGCGCCCGCTGGCCATCGGCGGCCTGGACGACCCGCCCACCCTGCTGTTCCGCATCCAGCCCGGCCCGGCCACCCTGGCCAGCCTGGTCACCCTCGGCGGCGGCCGCTTCCGCCTGGTGGTGGCCGAGGGCGAGGTGCTGGACGAGCCGCCGATGCCGTCCCTGGAGATGCCCTACGGCATGTTCCGCCCCGACAGCGGGGTGCGCGGCTGCATGGACGGGTGGCTCGCCGCGGGCGGCACCCACCACATCACCATGACCCTCGGCCGCACCGCCGCCGACTGGGAGTCGTTCTGCACCGCCGCCGGGGTCGAGTACCGGCCGGTCTGACCCGCCCGCACGGGGAGGGCCCCACCCCTTGGAGGGCCCTCCCCCCTGGCGCCGCCCTCCGCGCGGGGGAGGGGCGGCGCCCGCCTCCCCTTCTCCGCGACGTCACAGGAGCACCCCCATGAACGTCGACCCGCCCCACCCACCGCCCCCCGGATTCGGCCGCCGCTCGCTGCTGGCCGGAGGCCTCGCCGCAGCAGGCCTCGCCCTGAGCGGCTGCGGGGGCACCACGGCCGCCGCATCCGGTGCGCCCGTCCCGATCCGCCAGTGGAACCTGTTCACCGGCGGCGACGGGGCCCGCATGGTCGAGATGCACCAGCGGTTCACCGAGGAGCACCCCGAGTACGACCTGCAGCCCACGACCTACCTGTGGGGCAACCCCTACTACACCAAGTTCGCGATGGGCGCCGCCGGCGGCCGCTCGTTCGACATCGGCACCCTGCACCTGTCCCGCGTCAAGGGCATGGGCGCCGGGACCCTCATCGACCCGGTCCCGCGCGACGTGCTCGCCGAGTTCGGCATCACCGAGGAGACCGTCCAGCCCGCCCTGTGGGACAAGGCCACCATCGACGGGGAGCTGTACGCGATCCCGCTCGACACCCACCTGGTGGTGACCTACTACAACCGGGAGGTCTGCGAGAAGGCCGGGGTGCTGGAGTCCGACGGCACCCTGGTGCGCACGTCAGGCATGGACGAGCTGTTCGACCTGCTGGCCGCCGTCAAGGAGGTGACCGGGCAGTACGGCATCGTCATGGACACCACCGGGGCCTGGCGCCAGTTCTGGTCGCTGTACCGCCAGCTCGGCGGGGAGCTGGACCTGGACGGCGAACTCGGCATCGACGACGACAAGGCGCTGCAGAGCCTGGACTTCCTGCGCCGTGTCAGCCAGGAGGGCCTGGCCCCCGAGGCCTCCGACGCCCCCGGAACCCCGGCCCGCTTCCAGAACGGCATCGCCGGACTGATGCTCGCCGGGAACTGGGAGCTGCCCACCATGCAGGACGCGGGCATGGACTTCGGGATGCGCCCCTTCCCCGGGGTCTTCGGCGACGAACTGGGCCAGGGCGACTCGCACGTGTTCGTGCTGCCGCACCGTCGCGACCCCGACGAGGAGGCCGTCCGGGCCTCCGTGGCGTACGCGGCCTGGATGCTCAAGAACAGCATCATCTGGGCCGGGGGCGGCCACACCCCCGCCTACCTCCCGGTCGTCGAGAGCGAGGACTACGCCGCGCTGGAGCCGCAGTCCGAGTACCGGGCGGCCGCCGACGACGTGCAGCTCGACCCGGACGCATGGTTCAGCGGGTCGGCCGCGGCGCTGATGTCCGAGGCCAACTCGGTGATGGCGGGCGTGCACAACGGCTCCTCCACCCCCGAGGAGACCCTGGCCGCCTTCAAGGGCGCCGTCCAGAAGCTCATCGACACCCCGCCTCCGGTCTGACCGGACCGCCGGCGCCCCCGCGCCCGCGACCACCGCCCCGACCGGGACCGGCCCCGAGGGGCCCACCCCTCCGGCACGCTTCCGCGACCTTGGAGTCCGCCATGACCGCACCCCAGACGGCGGGCCGGGCGAGCAGATCCGACACCAACGGAACCTCCGCCACCGGCTCCCCGCCCCGGCGCGCACGCCGCGCCGACCCCGCAGGCCCCGCCCTGGTCCTGCCCTTCGCCCTGCTCTTCGCCGTGTTCCTGCTCTGGCCGCTGGCGGCCGGGCTGTGGACCAGCTTCACCGACCGCTCCCTGGTCGGCACCGCCCCGGAGTTCACCGGCCTGGACAACTGGGCCGAGATGGTCGCCGACCCGATGGTGTGGCGCTCGCTGTGGACCACCCTGCTGTTCACCCTGATGACCACGCCGCCGCTGGTCGCGGTCGCGCTGCTGATGGCGGTGCTGACCCAGCGGGCGGTGCGGGTGGGCTGGTTCCTGCGCTTCTCCTTCTTCTCGCCGTTCCTGCTGCCCGTCGCGGTGGTCTCGCTCATCTGGGTGTGGATCTACCAGCCCGGGTTCGGCATGCTCAACGGCGCCCTGACCGGTCTGGGCCTGTCCGAGGTGAACTGGCTCGGCGACGAGGGCACGGTGCTGCTGTCCATCGCTGTGACCACCGTGTGGTGGACGGTCGGCTTCAACTACCTGCTCTACCTGGCCGCCCTGCAGGGCATCCCGTCCCAGGTCTACGAGGCCGCCTCGCTGGACGGGGCCGGGGCCTGGCAGCGGTTCCGCAGGATCACCCTGCCGCTGCTCAACCGCACCACCGCGATCGTGGTGCTGCTGCAGATGGTGGCCTCCCTGAAGCTGTTCGACCAGGCCTACCTGATGACCAACGGCTCGGGCGGCCCGGACTACGCCGCGCGTCCGATCATCGGCTACATCTTCGACAGCGGCTTCACCAACCTGCGCATCGGCTACTCGTCGGCGATCTCCTACCTGTTCTTCGCCGTGATCATCGCGGTCTCCGTCCTGCAGTTCTGGCTGTTCACCAGGAAGGAGAACACCGCATGAGCGCCCCGCCCCAGGCCGCCCCGGCCGCTGCGACCCGCGTCGCGGCGCCCGCGCCCGACGCCCCCCGCCGCCGGTGGCGCGTCTCCCCGACGGGGGCCGCCGCCACCGTCTCCGCCGTCGTGCTGGCCGTGCTGTGGCTGCTGCCCCTGGTGTGGGCGGTGCTCACCTCGCTCAAGCCCGAGGCCGAGACCACCGCCGTGCCCATCCGGTGGCTGCCCGTCGAGCCGACCATCGAGGCCTACCGCCTGGTCATCGCACGCGGAGACATCCAGCAGTGGCTGATCAACAGCACCGTCATCTCCACCCTGGTCACCGCGCTGACCCTGGTGCTGTGTGCGATGGCGGCCTACGCCTTCTCCCGCACCGAGTTCCGCGGGCGCAATGCCCTGCTCCTGCTGTTCATCGCCGGGATCATGGTGCCGCCGCAGGTGCTCATCGTGCCCCTGTTCGACCAGATGCGGCTGCTGGGCATGGTCGACACCTACTGGGGCGTGGCGCTGCCGCAGGTCGTGGCCCCGGTCATGATCTTCATCCTGAAGCGGTTCTTCGACGCCATCCCGCGCGACTACCTGGAGGCCGCGCACCTGGACGGCGCCGGGCACCTGCGGGTGCTGGTGTCGGTGGTGCTGCCGATGTCCGGGCCGATCCTCGCCGCGGTCGGCATCTTCACCTTCGTCCAGGCCTGGAACAACTTCCTGTGGCCGTTCGTGGCGACCACCGACCCCGCCCTGATGACGGTCCCGGTCGGCCTGGGCACCGTCCAGGGCGCCTACGGCATCCAGTACGCGCAGCAGATGGCCGCCGCCGTGCTCGGCGCGGCGCCCCTGATCGCGGTCTTCATGGTCTTCCAGCGCCAGATCGTGCGCGGCGTGACCGACGCCGGCCTCAAGTAGACCGCCAGGCCCTGCCCCCGATCCGACCGTCCCCGACCCCAACGTCCACGATCCCCGCATCCCCGCACCCCCGGAAACCGGAGGTACCCCCCATGCCCCGCACTCCTGCCCCGATGGCCGCGGCGGCCGCCGCCGCGGCGCTGGCCGCCCTGGCCGCGTGCTCGCCCGCACCGCAGGACGCCACCGCCTCGGCCGTGTCGGCCGACTCCGCCGCCCCGCCGCCCCCGCCCACCGGCGATACCGGGGTCCACGACCCCGGCCTGGTCGCCGGGGGACCGGGGGAGGACTGGCACGTCTTCGGCACCGGCGACCTGAACATCGGCGACGGCAACATCCGCATGTTCACCTCGTCCGACGGGAGCCACTGGGAGGAGACCGGCACCGTCTGGGACGCCAAGCCCGCCTGGCTCTCCGAGGAGATCCCGGGCGTGGAGAACCTGTGGGCCCCCGAGGTCTACGAGCACGACGGCACCTACTACCTCTACTACTCGGCCTCCACCTTCGGCTCCCAGCGCTCGCTCATCGCCCTGGCCACCAACACCACCCTCGACCCCGACGACCCCGACTACGAATGGGTCGACCGCGGCAAGGTGTTCGAGAGCCACGAGGGCGACCCCTACAACGCCATCGACCCGGGCATCGTCGAGGACTCCGACGGCAATCCGTGGATGGCCTTCGGCTCCCACTGGCAGGGCATCTACATGGTCCCCCTGGCCTGGCCGGACGGGAAGACCGCCGACGGCGCCGAGCCCTTCAAGATCGCCGACCGGCAGGATGGGGCCAACCGCATCGAGGCCCCCTACATCGCCGAGCACGGCGGCGACTACTACCTCTACGTCTCCTTCGACGCCTGCTGCGAGGGCACCGACAGCACCTACAAGATCGCCGTGGGCCGCGCCGACGAGCCCACCGGCCCCTTCACCGACGCCGACGGCGTGCCCATGACCGAGGGCGGCGGCACCGTCATCCTCGCCGACCGCGGCCAGGACGTCGCCGCGGGCGGACAGTCCCTGTCCGAGGGGCACATCGCCTACCACACCTACGGCCCCTACGGCACCCCGGGCGACTTCCGCCTGGGCATCGAGCCCGTCCAGTGGACCGACGACGGCTGGCCCGTCCTCGCCCACTGAGCCCGCTGAGCCCACCGGACGCACCGAGCGACCACCGCCCCGGGGCCACCGGCCCCGGGGCCCCGACCACCCACCCGAGAGAGGACCCCGCGTGCACAAGGCCGAACTCACGCTCGACCCCGCCTTCACCGTGGCACCCGTCCACCGCAGGCTGTTCGGCTCCTTCGTCGAGCACATGGGCCGCTGCGTCTACACCGGCATCTACGAGCCCGACCACCCCTCCGCCGACGCCGACGGGCTGCGCACCGACGTCGCCGCGCTCATCCGCGAGCTGGGCGTGACCACCGTGCGCTACCCCGGCGGCAACTTCGTCTCCGGCTACCGGTGGGAGGACGGCGTCGGCCCCAAGGAGGACCGCCCCGTCCGCCGCGAACTGGCCTGGCACAGCACCGAGACCAACCAGTTCGGGCTCGACGAGTTCATGCGCTGGGCCCGCGGCCTGGACATCGAGCCGATGATGGCCGTCAACCTGGGCACCCGCGGCATCCAGGAGGCCCTGGACCTGCACGAGTACGCCAACCACCCCGGCGGCACCGCGCTGAGCGACCTGCGCGCCGCCAACGGCGCCCCCGACCCGCACGCGATCCGCATGTGGTGCCTGGGCAACGAGATGGACGGCCCCTGGCAGCTCGGCCACAAGACCGCCCGCGAGTACGGGCGCCTGGCCGCCGAGACCGCCCGCGCCCTGCGCACCGCCGAACCCGGCCTGGAACTGGTCGCCTGCGGCTCCTCCGGCCGCTCCATGCCCACCTTCGGCGCGTGGGAGGCCGAGGTCCTCGGCGAGTGCTACGACGAGGTCGACTTCGTCTCGCTGCACGCCTACTACGAGGAGTACGACGGCGACCTGAGCAGCTTCCTGGCGGCCCCGGCCGACATGGACCGCTTCATCGAGGAGGTCGTGGCCACCGCCGACCACGTCGGCGCGCGCCGCAAGAGCTCCAAGAGGATCATGCTCTCCTTCGACGAGTGGAACGTGTGGTACCTCAGCCGGTTCCAGCGCGAGCAGGCCGAGGACCCGCCCACCGACTGGCCGGTGGCCCCGCGCGTCATCGAGGACCGCTACAACGTGGCCGACGCCGTCGTCGTCGGAGGCATGCTCAACAGCCTGCTCCGCCACGCCGACCGGGTCACCGCCGCCTCCCAGGCCCAGCTCGTCAACGTGATCGCGCCGATCATGACCGAGCCCGGCGGCCGCGCCTGGCGCCAGAGCATCTTCCACCCCTTCGCCCGCACCGCCGCCGCGGCCCGCGGCCGGGTGCTGCGCGTCGAGCCCGCCGCCCCCCGCCACGACACCGCCCTCTACGGCGAGGTGCCGCTGCTGGACGCCGCCGCCACCTACGACGAGGAGTCCGGCCGCGCCGCGCTCTTCCTGGTCAACCGCTCCACCGACACCCCCATGGAGGTCTCCGCCGACCTGCGCGGCCTGGGCGGCGTGGCGGCCGCCTCCGCGCTCACCCTCTCCGACGACGACGTGTACGCCGCCAACACCGCCGACGACCCCGACCGGGTCGCCCTGAAGGAGAACAAGGACGTGCGCCTGGACGGCGGACGCCTCACGGCGGTCCTGCCGCCGGTCTCCTGGACCTGTGTGGAACTCGCGGGCGCCACGCCCGCCTAGAGGAGGCGAAACAGATGGACCCGACGCGCAAGCACCCCGCCCGGCGCACGGCCCTCGCGGCCGCCGCCATGGGCGCCGCCCTGTCCCTGGCCGCCACCGCCTGCGGCGGCGTCGGCGACGCCGCCCGCCCCGAGGGCGAGAACGGCACCGTCGGCATCTCCATGCCCACCAAGTCCTGGGAGCGGTGGGTCCAGGACGGCGAGAACATGGTCTCCGCCCTGGAGGAGGCCGGGTACGGCGCCGACCTGCAGTACGCCGAGGACGTGGTCGAGGACCAGGTCGCCCAGATCGAGAACATGATCACCAAGGACGTGGACGTGCTCGTCGTCGCCCCCGTCGACGGCGAGGCCCTCACCGAGGTCGTCCAGCAGGCCGAGGACGCCGGCATCCCCGTGCTCGCCTACGACCGGCTGATCATGGACGCCGAGGGCGTGGACGCCTACGCCACCTTCGACAACTTCAAGGTCGGCGAGCTGCAGGGGCAGTACATCGTCGACCAGCTCGACCTGGAGAACGAGGAGGGCCCCTTCACCATCGAGCTGTTCGGCGGCTCGCCCGACGACAACAACGCCAGGTACTTCCTCGACGGGGCCATGTCGGTCCTGCAGCCCTACATCGACGACGGCGTGCTGGAGGTGCCCAGCGGCCAGACCGAGATGAGCCAGATCGCCACCATGCGCTGGGACGGCGCCATCGCGCAGGACCGGATGGACAACCTGCTCGGCGCCCACTACTCCGACGAGGAGCTGGACGCGGTGCTCTCGCCCTTCGACGGCATCAGCACCGGCGTCATCTCCTCCCTCAAGGGCGCTGGGTACGGCACCGACGACAAGCCCCTGCCGGTCGTCACCGGCCAGGACGCCGAGACCGCGTCGGTCAAGTCCATCATCGCCGGGGAGCAGACCCAGACGGTGTTCAAGGACACCCGCGAGCTGGCCGACGCCGCCGCCGGGATGGCCGCCTCCCTCGCCCAGGACGAGGAGCCGAAGGTCGACGACACCGAGTCCTACGACAACAACGCCAAGGTCGTGCCCGCCCGCCTGCTGGAGCCGGTCTCGGTGGACGCCTCCAACTACGAGGAGGTCCTCATCGACAGCGGCTACTACGAGGAGTCGGACCTGAAATGACCTCCGCCGACCACGGGGGGCCGCCGGCGCTGCGCATGAGCGGCATCCGCAAGACCTTCCCGGGCGTGGTCGCCCTGGACGGGGTGGACCTGGAGGTCCGCCCCTCCGAGATCCACGCGATCACCGGGGAGAACGGCGCCGGCAAGTCCACCCTGATGAAAGTGCTGAGCGGGGTGCACCCGCACGGGACCTACGAGGGGCGCATCGAGGTGGAGGGGAGCGAGCGCCGCTTCTCCTCCACCTCCGACAGCGAGCGCGCCGGGATCGCCATCATCCACCAGGAGCTGGCGCTCGTCCCGCAGCTCAGCGTCGCCGAGAACGTGTTCCTCGGCAACGAGCGGGCCCGGCGGCGGTTCGGCCTGGGCGTCGTCGACCAGGAGGTCTCGATCGCCCGCTCGCGCGACCTGCTGGAGCGGGTGGGCCTGGACACCGACCCCTCCACCCCGCTGGGCGAGCTCAGCGTGGGCCGCCGCCAGCTCGTGGAGATCGCCAAGGCGATCGCCAAGCGGGTGCGGGTGCTCATCCTGGACGAGCCCACCTCCGCCCTCAACGAGGCCGAGAGCGACGCCCTGCTGCGCCTGCTGCTGGAGTTCAAGGAGCAGGGCATCGCCTCCATCCTCATCTCCCACAAGCTCGACGAGGTCACCCGGGTCGCCGACCGGATCACCGTGCTGCGCGACGGCCGCAGCATCGAGACCCTGGACGGCGCCCGGGGGGAGGTCACCGAGGAGCGCATCATCCGCGGCATGGTCGGCCGGGACCTGGAGCACCGCTACCCCGGTCCGCCGGGGGGCGCCGGGGCCGTCCGCTTCGAGGTGCGCGACTGGACCGTGGACCACCCGGTGCAAAGGGGCCGCCGCATCGTCGACGGCGCCGGCCTGGAGGTGCGCGCCGGGGAGATCGCCGGGCTCGCCGGGCTGATGGGCGCCGGGCGCACCGAGCTGGCCATGAGCCTGTTCGGCCGCTCCTACGGGCGGTACGTGCGCGGCGCCCTGTACAAGGACGGCGCCCCGCTGACCCTGCGCCACCCGGCCGAGGCCGTGGCGGCCGGGATCGCCTACGTGCCCGAGGACCGCAAGGAGCTCGGACTGGTCCTGGACGATGCGGTGCGCTCCAACCTGACCCTGGCCGGGCTGGACCGCCTCGCCCGGGGCGGGGTGGTGGACGCGGCCGCCGAGCACGCCGTGGCCGAGGACCTGCGCACCCGCATGGGGGTGCGCTGCCGCGACACCGGACAGGCGGTGGTCGAGCTCAGCGGCGGCAACCAGCAGAAGGTGGTGCTCGGCCGGTGGGTGTACACCCGCCCCGACCTGCTCGTGCTGGACGAGCCCACGCGCGGCGTCGACGTCGGCGCCAAGTACGAGATCTACGAGGCGGTGCGGGCGATGGCCGCCGAGGGGGCGTGCGTGCTGCTCATCTCCTCGGAGCTGCCCGAACTGCTGGGCATGTGCGACCGCGTCTACGCCATGTGCGAGGGGCGGATCACCGGCTGCCTGCCCGCCGACGAAGCCGACCAGGAGGCGCTCATGACGCTCATGACCGGCGCCCCGCCCGCGGGCGGGGCCGCCGAGGGGGAACGGTGAGGGCCGCGGCGGCCGGAGGGGCCGCCTCGGTGCGCGCGGCGCTGCGCGGCAACGCGCGCCGCTACGGCATGGTGATCGCGCTGGCCGCGATCGTCGTGCTGTTCCAGATCCTCACCGGGGGGCTGCTGCTGCGCCCCGCCAACGTCAGCAACCTCGTCCTGCAGAACTCCTACGTGCTCATCCTCGCCGTGGGCATGATGCTGGTGATCATCACCGGGCACATCGACCTGTCGGTGGGCTCGGTCGTGGCCTTCACCGGCGCCGTATCGGCCATCATGCTCGCCGAATGGGGGCTGCCGCTGCTGGTCGTCCTCCCGCTGGCGCTGCTGGTCGGCGGGCTCATCGGCGCCTGGCAGGGGTTCTGGGTGGCCTATGTGGGGCTGCCCGCGTTCATCGTCACCCTGGCCGGGATGCTCGTCTTCCGCGGCCTGACGCTGCTCGTGCTCGGCGGCGAGTCGGTCGGCGACCTGCCGTCCTCGGCGCGCAGGCTGGCCTCCGGGTTCGTGCCGGGCTTCGAGGCCGGCGGGGTCGACCTGGTGCCGCTGGCGCTGGGCGCCGTGGTGGCGGCGCTGGTCGTCGCCGGCCTGCGCACCTCCCGCTCCCGGGCGCTGCGGCACGGCATCCGGGTCGTCCCCGCCCCCGCGGCGCTGGCGGTGCAGGTCCTGGCCGTCGGGGCGGTACTCGCCCTGTGCACGGCCTTCGCCCTGCACAGCGGGGTCCCCTGGGTCGGCGCCCTGCTGCTGGTGCTGATCGCCGGATACGCGCTGTTCATGGCGTCCACCGTGCCCGGGCGCCGGGTCTACGCCACCGGCGGCAACCCCAAGGCGGCCGAGCTGTCCGGGGTGCGCACCAAGCGCACCGTGTTCTGGGTGTTCGTGAACATGGGGGCGCTGTCGGCGCTGGCCGGGCTGGTGTTCACCGCCCGGCTCAACCTCGCCGCGCCCGGCGCGGGCACCATGTTCGAGCTCGACGCCATCGCCGCCGCCTTCATCGGCGGCGCGTCGGCCTCGGGCGGCGTGGGCACCGTCGTCGGCGCCGTGGTCGGGGCGCTGGTGATGGGCGTGCTGAACAACGGCATGTCCATCATCGGGCTCGGCGTGGACTGGCAGCAGGCCATCAAGGGCCTGGTGCTGCTGGTGGCGGTCGCCTTCGACGTGCTGGGCAAGAAGGGGACGCTGGCCTCCGGCCTCGAAGGGCTCCGGGGCCTGTTCGGGGGGCGCCCGGGTGGGCCCTCCGGCGCCGCCGGGAGCGGCGGCGCCGGGGCCGGCTCACCCCTTCATGGCGCCGCCGAGCGAGAACCCGCCGCCCAGGAGGCGGGCGACGGCGGCGTACAGCAGCACCACCGGCAGGGTGTACAGCAGTGAGTACGCCGCCAGCGGCCCGTAGTCCATCGAGCCGTACTGCCCGAAGAAGGTGTAGATCCGCACCGCGGCCGGCAGCCGCTCGGGGGTCTGCAGCAGCACGAAGGGCACGAAGAAGTTCCCCCAGGCCAGCACCAGGGTGAACACGCCCACCACGGACAGGCCCGGCAGCGCCAGCGGCACGACCACGCGCAGCAGCGACTGCCGGGCCGTGGCCCCGTCCGCCCAGGCGGCCTCCTCCAGCTCCACCGGGATGCCGTCCAGGAAGCTCTTGGTCAGCCAGATCCCGAACGGCATCCCGGCCGCGGCCAGGAACAGCATCACGCCCCACCGCGAGTCCACCATCCCGATCCGGGAGAACAGGCTGTACACCGGCACCATGATCGCGGTGATCGGCAGGCCGGTGGCGAACAGCACCGTGTACAGGAACGGGCGGCCGAAGCGCAGCTGGAAGCGGGAGAGCGGGTAGGCGGCCAGCACCGAGGCGACCACGGTCACCAGCGCGGCGCCGCCGCACATCCACAGCGAGTTCGCCAGCGGGACGAACAGGGTGTCCGGGGTGGCCACGGCGGCGAAGTGGTCCAGCGTCGGCTCCCGCGGCAGACGCGCCCGCGAGGCGGCCTCGGAGTCGAAGGCCGCCACCAGCCACAGGGCCGGGAGCACGAACGCCGCGGCGAGCACCGCCAGCAGGGCGTGCACCAGCGCGGCGGCGACCGCCCGCCGGGGCGAGGCCACCGTCCACGGGCGGGGGCGCCCCGGCGGGCGCCCCGGGCGCCCCCGCCGCCGTGTCCGCAGCGTCATCGGACCTCCTCGGGACGGAGCGTGCGCAGGTACACCGCCGAGAACAGCCCGGCCACCGCCAGCAGCGCCAGGGCGACCGTCGTTCCGTAGGCGATGTCGCCCATGCGCAGCGCCTCGGTGTACATCAGCAGCGGCAGGGTGGTGCTGCGCCCGCCCGGGCCGCCGGCGGTCATCACGTAGATCAGCGTGAACACCTGCACCGTCTGCAGGGTGACCAGGAGCAGGGTCGCGGCGACCGTGCGGCGCAGCAGCGGCAGCACGATGTGCCGCACCACCCCCGCGGTCCCGGCCCCGTCGACCCGGGCCGCGTCCTTCAGCTCCCCGGGCACCTCGGACAGCGCCGCCGAATAGGCCATCATCGAGAAGGCCGTGCCCTTCCAGGCGTTGGCCAGGACGACCGCCAGGATGGGCACGGTGGTCAGCCACGCCTGCTGCGGCGCGCCCAGGGCGTCGAGCACCCGGTTCAGCGTCCCCTCGCGCTCCAGGAACGCCGCCCACACGAACCCGGCGACCACCTCGGGCAGCACCCAGGCGCCGACCACGATGCCGCCCACCACCGACCGCACCCACGCGCTCCGGCCCTGCATCAGCAGCGCCAGGAGCATCCCGAGCGCGGTCTGCCCGACGATGCCCGAGCCGATCAGGAACACGGCGGTGAGGACGGTGGCGTTCAGCACCGCCGGGTCGGTGGCCAGGCGCTCGAAGTTGGCGAGCCCGACGAACTCGGTCCGGGCCGCCCCGGGGCCGGTCAGGGCGGCGTCGGTGAAGGAGGCCCACAGGGTCCAGACGACGGGGGCGGCGAAGAACGCGAGCAGCTGCACGGCGGCCGGGGCGATCGGCGCCACCCGGGCGGCGGGGGAGGGGAGGAGCGGGTGGCG
>NZ_JAQFWQ010000134.1 GCF_027706725.1 Nocardiopsis endophytica | reverse complement strand
CACGGCCCGCGAGCAACAAGCACTCTCCTTGGCCGCTTGACATAGAAGCGTCAACACCAGTGCGCCCCGCACCGCCGCTTCCTCGATGATCTCGGGAGAAGCGACGCTAAAACCGGCCCGGTAGGGGCGTTTTTCCCGAGATCAACGAGGAGGGGCGCCGGGGGTGCGGACGTCACGAGCGCGGGCGGGCACGCCCACCCGACCGCGCCGCCGCCCGGACCGCCACAGGCCCGCCGGACGGCAAGCACGGCCGGGGAACCGCGCCGCTCTGGCCGTCGCCGCCCAACAGGGCGACCGCCCGCACGCCCCGCGCCCGACGGCGCTGCCGCACGGGCCGCCGACCTTTGCTCGTCGCCGCCATCCACCCCACACCCCACTGGCCCGCCGCCCGGGCGGGGCCCGTGAGCGGGGTACTTGCCCAGCCGCGCCGCCCGGACCGCCAGAGGCCCGCCGGACGGCAGGCACGGCTGGGGAACTCCTCCCCTCGCCGCTGCCTTGGGGTCACAGAGCCTTGAGGCCCTCCAGAACCTCTTCGAGAATGACGCGGTCATCCGCCGGGCGGCTGTGGCACACCATCAGGCGTCCCTCCGCCGCCAGGTCGCGGACCAGGTGGCGGGCGACCGTCAGTGGCAGGCCCGTCTCCGCCGCCAGGTCGATGAATCGGCGCGGGTGGGCGCAGGCCCTCAGTACCGCCGCCACCTCGGGGTACGGCTCGCCGTCGGCGTCGGAGGGGTCCGCCGCGCGTACCGCGGTCAGCGGGCCCGCCGGGGTGCGTGCGCTCGGCCTCGGGGACACCGGGGCGGGCGGGCGCCCCGCCCGCAGGGCGAAGGGGCGGAGCAGGGGGCCCGCGTCGAGCAGGCCGTGCCCGTCGGCCCTCCGGCCATCGGCTCCGAAAACCTCACCGCCGGCCGCGGAACCCGGGCCGCGCTCCCCGGCGCCTGGGCCCTCGCCCCTGCGGGGCGGTGTCCCGCCTGCGTCGGCGCCTCTTCTGTCGTCTTCCCTATCGTCCACCGCCGTGCCCCCCGGCCACGACCGCCTCCTCCAGCAATGTGGCGGGGACCAGCACCGTCGCCCGGGCACCCCCATAGGCCGACGGGGCCAGTCGCACCGCTATCCCGTGGCGGGCCGCCAGGCGCGCCACCACGAAGAGCCCCACCCTCGGCTCGTCCTGCAGCGCCATCACGTCGAACTCGGGCGCCTGGGCCAGCGTCCGCTCGGCTGCCGCGTACCCCTCCGGGGTCAGGCCCAGGCCCCGGTCCTCCACCTCCACCGCCATCCCGCCGGGCGCGGGCCCGCACGTGACGTCGACCGGCGCCCCCGCCGGGGAGAACTGGGTGGCGTTCTCCACCAGCTCGGCCACCAGGTGCACCACGTCGGCCACCGCGGTCCCGCGCAGCGGCGGGCCCGGCGCGCAGGTCAGGCGCACCCGCTGGTAGTCCTCGGTCTCGGAGATCGCCGCACGCAGGGCGTCGACCACCGGCATCGGCTCGCGCCAGCGCCGCGCCGAGTGCGCCCCGCCGAGGATGATGAGGTTGTCGGCGTACCGGCGGGCGCGGGTGGCCAGGTGGTCCAGACGGAACAGCTTGTCCAGGGTGCGCGGGTCCTCCTCGGCGTACTCGATCTCGTCGAGCAGGCGCAGCTGCCGCTGCACCAGCGCCTGGTTCCGGTAGGCGATGCCGAGGAAGACCCGGTTGGCCCCCGCCCGGATCTCGGCCTGTTTGACGGCGGCACCGACCGCGGTGCGCTGGGCGGTGTTGAACGCGTCGGCCACCTCGCCGATCTCGTCGCTGCCGTAGGACAGCTGCGGCAGCGCGTCGCCCAGGTCGACGCGCCCGCCCTCCTGGACCCGGGAGACGATGCGCGGCAGGCGGGTGTCGGACACCGCCAGGGTCTCGGTGCGCAGGCGGCACAGCCGCTCGGTGAGGCGCCGGGAGGAGCGCCCGGCGACGATGATCGCGGCGGCCCCCGCGGCCAGCGTCAGCACCGCCCCGGCGACGCTCAGCGCGATGCGGGTGTGGGCGGCGGTCTCGGCGGTGTCGAAGACCGCCGCGCGCTGGGCCCGGGCGAGGGCGCGCAGCCCCTCCCCCGCCCCGCCGGCGGCCCGTTCCCACTCGCCGGTCCCGACCTCCAGCTCGGTGTTCCAGGCGGGGCGGCCCAGGGCGGCCTGCTCGTCGGACACGGGCGGCCGGGTGACCACGCCCCGGCTGAGCCGCTCGGTGCGGCGCCAGGCGTCGCCCGAGGTCAGCTCGGTGTAGGTGTCCAGGACCGGTCCGCGCAGGTCGGGTTCGGCCTGCTCCAGGGAGTCCCGGTAGGAGGCGGTGAGGTAGGTGAAGTGGGCGGTCTCCTGGTAGTCCATGCCCCCGGCGGCGATGGCCCCGGCGAGCAGCGCCTCGGCGCGGGAGTACTCCTCGCGCACGCCCGCCAGGGTGTCGGCCACGCCCGCCGCGGCGCCGTCCGCACCGTCGGCGGCGGCGTCGAGCAGCGCGGAGTCGAGGGTGCGCAGGTCCTCCAGCAGGGCGTCGTAGGCCTCCAGGGCGGTGGCGCGGGTGACGGAGCCGTCGTCCACGCCCCCGCGCAGCGCGTCCAGGTCCTCGGGGGCGCCCTCGCCGCGGCCGTCGAAGCGGGCGGCGCTGCGCAGCACGTTCCGGTCGGCGCCGGAGCGCAGCTCCTCGGCGTGCGGCTCGGCGTGCTCCAGGGCCCGGTCGGTGCCCGCCCTGGCCCGCTCCAGGGGGTGCTCAGCGGAGGCGTCCCCGGGGTCGCCCAGCCGGACCATGGTGGCCAGCCGCTCCCCTCGCAAGGCCTCGGCCAGCGCGGTGAAGGCGGCGGTCCCGGCGCGGCCGTCGCCGACGGCGGCGGCCATGGAGGCGGCCTGCACGGCGCCGGCCGCGGACGCGGCGGTCCACAGCAGCAGGAAGCAGACGCTGGGTATCAGCACGATGCGGGTGAGCTGCCCGCGGATGGTCCGCCGCTCCGGCGTCGCGGCCATGGGTCCCCCTCCTCCGACGGCGCGCCCGTGGGAGGAGGGTACCGAAGTTCCAATGCCGAGGGTGGCGGTTCGCTCACATTCAGTGAGCAGAGGCGGGGGTCAGCTCTCCGGGCGGTGCCGCGACCCGACCGGCGCGGGCAGGTCGTCCACGCTCGGCGGGGTCTGCACCCCGACGCTGTTGAGCACCTCGGCGTAGCGCAGCGCGGCGATCTTGGCCAGGGTGCTGCCCGCGCCCAGCGGCGCGCTGGCGCGCGCCCCGTTCCGTTCGGCCAGCTCGGCGACGCGCCCCTCGGGCATCTCAGGGCCGATCACCCCGGGGGCGAGCACCGGGCGGGCGCAGCCGGCCTCGGCCAGCTGCCCGAACGCCTCGGCGATCGCGGCGTCGTCGTCCATGTCGGCGGGCAGCACGGTGATGCCGAGCCGGGCGGCGAGCAGCACCGCGGTCACCCCGGCCGCACCGGCCGCCTCGGCGCCGCCGGCCGCGCCCACCACGACGCCGTCGGTCATGCTGGCCGTGGGGGCCACCACGCTGATCAGGCGCATCCGGTCGGCGCGCACGAACCCGGCCTCGGCCAGGCGCAGGTGCAGCACCTCGGCGAGCATGGGGTGCGGGCCGAGCGCCTCGGTCACCCGCACGTCCGCGCCGGTGTCCCGGGCCGCCTCCTCCACGGCCCGGGCGGTGGGCGCGTGCGGGCCGGTCACCAGCGGTACGACGATGCCCGCCAGCGGGCTGCCCTCGCGCGGGGCGAGGCCGTCCATGGCCTCGCGCAGCGAGGGGCCGCCGCCGGTGCAGCCGTACTTGATCTCGACCTCGGGGCGGTAGGAGCGCAACAGGTCGGCGGTCTGCGCGCCGATCTCCGCGGCCTCCTCGGTGCCGCCGGGCACGGCGAGCACCAGCCGCGGGGTGCCGACCCAGCTGTCGAAGGAGAGCGGATTGCGGTGCCGCCCGGAGCGGCGCCGGGGCAGATCGCGAGGGGGGAGTCTGTCCGGATTCTGCATACTGTCAGGATTCACGCGAGAGATGCTAACGAGTCGTGTGCGTTCGGGGAGCCCTATGCTACAGCTCACCCGCTCAAGGCCGGGCTGCGACGCCGAATCACGTGTTCGACGAGGGACAGCAGCACCTCCTTGCCCGACTCGCGCTCGCGGGCGTCGCCCAGCACCACCGGCACGTGCGGGTCGACGTCGACCGCCTCGCGCACCTCCTGCGCGGTGTAGCGGTGCGCCCCGTCGAACTGGTTGACGGCGACGGCGAACGGGACGCCGCGCCGCTCGAAGAAGTCCACCGCGGGGAAGCAGCTCTCCAGCCGCCGGGTGTCGGCGACGACGACCGCCCCCAGCGCGCCCGAGGCCAGCTCGTCCCACATGAACCAGAACCGCCCCTGCCCAGGGGTGCCGAACAGGTACAGCACCACCCGCTCGCTGACGGTGATGCGCCCGAAGTCCAGGGCGACGGTGGTGGTGGTCTTGGCCTCCACCCCGCCGGTGTCGTCCACGCCCATGCTGGCCTCGGTCATCACCTCCTCGGTGCTGAGCGGGGCGATCTCGCTGACCGACCCGACCAGGGTGGTCTTGCCCGCGCCGAACCCGCCGGCGACCAGGATCTTCACCGCGACCGGGAGCTCGTGCGCCCCGGTCGCGCCGGTCCCGGCGCCGTCGGCGCCGCCAGTGCCGTCAGAGCCTTCGGATGCCATCGAGTACCGCCTGGAGAACGTGGGCTTCGGGGTGGTCGGCCGCGGGCGCCGGCGCCCGGGCGGCCACGTCGCCCGCGGCGACGAGGTCGCCCACCAGCACCTTGACCACGGTGATGGGGATGTCCAGCTGGGCCGAGAGCTCGGCCACCGAGACCGGGGTGCGGCAGCGGCGCAGGATGCGCGCGTGCTCGGGCTGCAGCTCCCCCCAGTCCACCCGCTCCCGCGCGGCGACGACGATGCTGATCATGTCCAGCCCGGCGCCGGCGGCGGGGCGGGTCCGCCCCCCGGTCATGGTGTAGGGCCGCACCAGCGGCCCGGCGCCCTCGTCCAGGCGCCCGGCCGCCGGGCTCATGAGCCGCCGCCCGCGGCGACCGACTCGGGGAAGCGCGGTGCGGAGGTGAGGAACTGGCCCACGCGCTTGATGCGCATGTTCATCTCGTAGGCGACCAGGCCCACGTCGGCGTCCTCGGCGGCCAGCACGGCCAGGCAGGCGCCCTCCCCGGCGGCGGTCACGAACAGGTAGGCGTGCTCCATCTCCACCACGGTCTGGCGCACCGCGCCGCCGCCGAACCGCCGCCCGGTGCCGCGGGCCAGGCTCTGGAAGGCGGAGGCGACCGCGGACAGGTGCTCGCCCTGTTCGGCGCCGAGGCCGCGGGAGCGGCCGATGAGCAGTCCGTCGGCGGAGAGCACGATGGCGTGCTCGGCGCCCACCGTGCGGTCCACCAGGTCGTCCAGGAGCCAGTTGAGGTCCGTGGCCGCGTTGCCGTCGTAAACCGTCATTCGCTGCTCTCTCCCGTGTGTTCGTCCTCCCGGCCGAGCCGGGTCCCCTTCTGGAACGCGCTCATGACCGCGCGGGCCCGCTCGGGCGAAGGCTCGAGCAGGGCGGGCGCGGCCGCGCCGGCGGGGGGTGCCGCCGGGTCCTCGCGCAGTTGCGGGGCGAGGCCGGCCTGGCGGCGGCGCTTGGGCAGCGCCGGGCGGCCGTCCTCGGCTGCGGGGGGAGCGGGTGCGGTCGGTTCGTGGGGCGCCGGGGCGGGCGCGGCGGGCCGGGCGCCGCGGGGGGCGGCGGACCGGTCCCGGGGGGCCGTGCGCGCGTGCGCGGCCGACTGCGCGGGGGCGCCGGGCCGGGCGGGGGCGGCCGACGGGGCGGCCTGCCGCCCGGCGTGGGCCGGGTCGGGTTCGGGGGCTGGCCGCCGGGCGGCGGCGGGGGCCCCTGCGAGCAGGTCGGGGGCGGTCCGGCGCGCGGAGCGGCGCTCCTGGGCGCCGCGCCGGGCCGGGCGGGCGGGGGCCTGCCGGTCGGCGATGAGCGCGGCGGGGATGAGCACCACCGCGCGGGTGCCGCCGTAGGGCGAGGGGCACAGCTGGACGTGCACGTCGTGCTTGGCGGCCAGCCGGGCGACGACGAACAGCCCCAGGCGCAGGTCCTGGTTGAGCGCCATGACGTCGAACTCGGGAGCCTCGCGCAGGGTGGCGTTGGCGCGGGAGAGCGCCTCCTCCCCCATGCCCAGGCCGCGGTCCTCGATCTCCACGGCGACGCCCTTGGGCACGAGTTCGCTGTGGATGTGCACGGGGGTGTGCGGCGGGGAGAAGGCGGTGGCGTTCTCCACCAGCTCGGCGACCAGGTGGATGACGTCGGCCACCACGGTGCCCGACAGCGCCACGTCGGGCACGACCCGCAGCTCCACCCGGGCGTACTCCTCGGTCTCGGAGATGGCGCCGCGCAGGATGTCCACCAGCGGGATGGGGGTGCGCCAGCGGCGGCCGGGCCGCCCGCCGCCGAGGATGATGAGGTTCTCGGCGTTGCGGCGGCCCCGGGTGGCCAGGTGGTCCAGGTGGAAGAGGTCCTCCAGCAGGTCGGGGTCCTCCTCTTCGCGCTCGATGCGGTCGAGGAGCTGGAGCTGGCGCTGGACCAGCGACTGGTTGCGGTGCGCGATGCCGAGGAAGACGCGGTTGACGCCCGCGCGCATGTCGGCCTGGCGCACCGCGGCGCGCACGGCGGTGCGCTGGGCGGTGGTGAAGGCGTCGGCGACCTGGCCGACCTCGTCGTCGCCGTGGTCCAGGCGGCGCACCTCCCGGTCCAGGTCGACGGCCTCGCCCTGCTCCAGCCGGGCGACGATGCGCGGCAGCCGGGTGCGGGCCAGGTCCAGGGTCTCGGCGCGCAGCCGGGCCAGGCGGCCGATCAGCCGCCCGGCGGAGCGGGAGGCGACCCCGTAGGCGAGGGTCCCGGCGAACAGCGCCATGGTGCCGCCGCCCAGGGCGAGGCTGAACATGGCGTTGGAGGCGTCGCGGGTGCGGTCGACGACCGTTCCGGCCTGGGCGGCCGCGAGCCCGGTCAGGCCCGCGTCGACCGCGTCCGCGGCCGACCGCCACCCCTCGGGGGGTGCGTCGCCGCCCCCGTCCTGTCCGGCGGCGCGCTCGGCCAGGGTGCGCGCGCGGCTCCACTCCGCCGAGGCGTCCAGGGCGGCGTGCGCCCGCGCGGGATCGCCGGCGAGGGAGGAGCCGGTCTCGCTCAGGCGGGCCTCGGCGTCCTCGACGAGGGAAGCGGCCCGCCCTGCGTCACCGCCGCCGCTGAGGAGGGCGTCGGCGCGGGAGAAGCGCTCCTGTGCGCGCATGAGCGCCACCGTGTCGGCCGCGGCGGCGGCCGAGGGGCCGTCGGCGGCGGTGCGCCCCACGGCGTCGAACACGCGCACTCCGCGCTCGACGGCGGTGCCGTAGTCGGCGGCGGCGATGGGGGCCCCGATGTCGCCGGCGGTGATCTGGTCGCGCAGTTCGCCCCGGCGGGCGAGGGAGGCGTGGAAGGAGGAGGAGCGGTCGGCGACGGCGGTGTCGCGCGAACCGCGCAACCGGTCCCCGGCCTCGGCCATGCGCTCCACGGCGCCGTCGGTGGCGGCGGTCTGGTCGCGGAAGGCCTCCAGCGAGGACTGGTCGGGGTCGGCCAGGAGCTCGGCGGCCAGGCGGCGCTCGCGCTGCAGCTCGGTGAGGACCTGCTGCAGGTGGACGGCCTCCCGGGCGTCGCGGGAGGACAGGCGCAACGAGACCGCCTGGGTCAGGGTCACGCCGCTGAGCACGGCGAACAGCGCCAGGAACGTCACGCTGGGGATCAGCACGATCCTGTTGAGCTGCGCCTTGATACCGCGCTCCGCTCCCCCCGACTGCCCCATCGGTCTCCTCCCCCGTGCGGGCTTCGCGTAGGCCGCCGCCGGTGCACGGTGAGCGGAAACGGCTCACATTGCGCACAGGGACGACCACCCGTGGTGCCCACGGATTCAGGACGCTACCGCATGCGGACGGCGTGGGAAGGGGGTTCGGAGAATTCGCCCCTGATGGGCGATCACGTGCGAAGAGAACGGGGGGAGGCCGGGGGCGCGCCCTTCCCGGGGAGCGTCGGGGGCGGGGCGGCGGGTCTCGGGGGGGTCGGCGGGTCGGCGGGCCTTGTCGCAGCGCTGTCGGGCGCGGCGCGTGTGCGTGGCCGCCGTGGATGGCAGCGACGGCGACAGCCGGGCGGTTCCCCAGCCCTGCCCGCCGCCCGGCAGGCCGCGGGCGGTCCAGGCGGAAGCGCGACCGGGTGGGCGGGCGCTCGCCCGCGCTCATGGCAGCCGTCGGCCCGGCGCACCCCAGGCCGGCGATGATCTCGACAGAGGTGCTGTCAAAACCGCCGGAATGACAGCTCTTCCGTCGAGATCATCACCAAGGGGCCGGGCAGGCGATGCGGAGGCATCTTGGGTGGTGATATCGACACCTGATCTGCCTGAAAGCGTCGATTCCACGACACAGGATGCCCACCCCCTCGCCTGATGCCCGGTATGCCCGGTATGCGCCACCCGGACGGCCCCTTCCGCGATGATCTCGGGGAACCCGGGGTTAAAACGGACACGATAAGCCCGACTTCCCCGAGATCAACGACCGGCGGGCGCGGCCCGGGGGCCCTCCGGGTCAGGACGCGGCGAAGGCCCTCAGCCCTTCCGCGGTCTCGCGGACGCGGGCGAGCTGTTCCCGGACGCGCACCGGGGCGGTGCCGCCCTTGCCCGCCCGCGAGGCCATGGCCCCCTCCACCGTCAGCACCTCGCGCACCTGCGGGGTCAGGTGCTCCGACACCGACGCGAAGTCCTCGTCGCTCAGGTCCGGCAGGTCCACGCCGCGCTCCTCGCACAGGCGCACGCACGCCCCCGCGATCTCGTGCGCCTCGCGGAACGGCACCCGCTGCCGCACCAGCCACTCGGCGATGTCGGTGGCCAGCGAGAACCCCTGCGGCGCCAGCTCGGCCATGCGCTCGCCGTCGAACCTGAGCGTGGCGACCATGCCGGTGAACGCGGGCAGCAGGAGCAGGAGGGTGTCGGCGGCGTCGAACACCGGCTCCTTGTCCTCCTGCAGGTCGCGGTTGTAGGCCAGCGGCAGCCCCTTCAGGGTGCCGAGCAGGCCGGTCAGGTCCCCGATGAGGCGGCCGGACTTGCCGCGCGCCAGCTCGGCGATGTCCGGGTTCTTCTTCTGCGGCATGATCGACGACCCCGTGGAGTAGGCGTCGTCGAGGATCGCGAAGGAGAACTCCTTGGTGGCCCAGAGGATGACCTCCTCGGAGATGCGCGACAGGTCCACCCCGGTCATCGCGGCCGCGAAGGCGAACTCGGCGGCCACGTCCCGGGAGGCGGTCGCGTCGATGGAGTTCTCGGCCGCGGCGGGGAAGCCCAGGTCGGCGGCGACCGCCTCGGGGTCCAGCCCGAGCGAGGACCCCGCCAGCGCGCCGGATCCGTAGGGCGAGACGGCGGCGCGGCGGTCCCAGTCGGCCAGCCGCTCCACGTCCCGCAGCAGCGGCCAGGCGTGCGCGAGCAGGTGGTGGGAGAGCAGGACCGGCTGGGCGTGCTGCAGGTGGGTGCGGCCCGGCATGGGAACGCCCATGTTCGCCTCGGCCTGGTCGGCCAGCGCGCCGACGAGGTCGAGCAGCTCCCCGGCGATGGCGCGGGCCTGCTCCCGCAGGTACATCCGCACCAGGGTGGCGATCTGGTCGTTGCGCGAGCGCCCGGCACGCAGCCGCCCGCCGAGCTCGGGGCCTACGCGCTCGATGAAGCCGCGCTCCAGGGCGGTGTGCACGTCCTCGTCCTCGGGCACCGGGGTGAAGGCACCCGAGGCGACGTCGGCCTCCAGGCGGTCGAGCCCGTCCAGGGTGCCCTGCAGCTCCTCGTCGGTGAGCAGCCCGGCGGCGTGCAGCACGCGGGCGTGGGCGCGGGACCCGGCGATGTCGTGGCGGGCCAGGCGCCAGTCGAAGGAGGTGCTGTCGGAGAGGGCGGCGAGGGCCTCGGAGGGGCCGCCGGCGAAGCGGCCTCCCCACAGGCGGGTCACGGGGCCGCCGGGGGCCTCGGCGCTGGCGTCGGCGCTGTCCTGGGCCACGGTCGGTGTCCTTTGCTCGGGTGGGCGGATGGGTCGGTCGTCTAAAGGGCGAGTGGTTTGAAGGGCGGGTCGCCTGCACGGCCGGGCCGCCGCGCAGTACGGCGGCCGGCGGCCGGGGCGGTGCGCCCGGATCCCGGCCGCGCCGCTCTGCGATCGTCGCGTACCGGGAGCCGTCCGGCCCCCGACACGCGGAGACCGCACGGCGTTCCTCGGGCCGAGGGGCGCGGGAGGGATCGGGGCCGCTCACCGCCCGACGGGCATCCGTCGGGCGCACGCGCACGGTTCGGCCGCGCGGACACGCCGCGGCCCCGGGCGCTGCCGTGCCGGGGCCGCGGCGTGCGGGTCAGGCGTTGCGCTGGTTCCGCAGCGAGGCGATCTTGGCGGGCATGCTCCACACGTCGATGAAGCCGCGCGCCATGGACTGGTCGTAGGTGTCGCCGGTGTCGTAGGTGGCCAGCTCGTAGTCGTAGAGCGACTCCTCGCTGCGCCGCCCGGTCACCACGGCCCGGCCCCCGTGCAGGACCACCCGCACGTCGCCGGAGACGTGCTTGTTGGCGTCGGCGATGAACCCGTCGAGGGCGTCCTTCAGCGGGGAGAACCACAGGCCGTCGTAGACCAGCTCGCCCCACCGCTGGTCGACGCCGCGCTTGAACCGGGCCAGCTCCCGCTCCACGGTGACGTTCTCCAGCTCCTGGTGGGCGGCGATGAGCGCGATGGCGCCCGGCGCCTCGTAGACCTCGCGGCTCTTGATGCCGACCAGCCGGTCCTCGACCATGTCGATGCGGCCCACGCCCTGGGCGCCCGCCCGCCGGTTCATCTCCTCGATGATCTGGAGCGGGGTGAGCTCCTTGCCGTCGATGGCGGTGGGCACGCCGCCGGAGAAGGTGATGACCAGCTCGTCGGCCTCGCGCGGCTTCCCGGGGTCCTCGGTGTAGGAGTAGACGTCCTCGATGGGCCCGTTCCAGATGTCCTCGAGGAACCCGGTCTCCACGGCGCGGCCGAACAGGTTCTGGTCGATGGAGTAGGGCGACTTCTTGGAGACGTCGATGGGCAGGCCCTTCTCCTCGGCGAAGGCGATGGCCTTGTCCCGGGTCATGCCCGAGTCCCGCACCGGGGCGAGCACCTTCAGCTCGGGGAAGAGGGCGGCCAGCCCGGCCTCGAAGCGGACCTGGTCGTTGCCCTTGCCGGTGCAGCCGTGGGAGACCATGGTGGCGCCGTGGTAGCGGGCGGCGTCGGCCAGGTGCTTGACGATCAGCGGCCGCGACAGCGCCGAGACCAGCGGGTACCGGTCCATGTACAGGGCGTTGGCCTGCAGCGCGGGGACGCAGTACTGCTCGGCGAACTCGTCCTTGGCGTCGGCGACGACGGCCTCGACGGCGCCGCAGTCCAGGGCGCGCTGCCGGACCGTCTCCAGGTCCTCGCCGCCCTGGCCGCAGTCGATGGCCACGGCCACCACCTCGGCGCCGGTCTCCTCGGCGATCCAGCCGATGGCAACGGAGGTGTCCAGCCCCCCGGAGTAGGCGAGTACGACCCGCTCGCTCATGTCGGTTCCTCCTCGTGTGGTGGTCGGGTCTTGCGGTCGGCCAGCCGGAGCAGCGCCGATGCGAGTTCTTCGCCGCCCTCGGGGTCCCGGGAGACCACGAGGATGGTGTCGTCCCCGGCGATGGTGCCGAGGATGGCCTGGAAGTCGGTGTGGTCGATCGCCGAGGCGAGGAACTGCGCCGCCCCGGGCGGTGTGCGGACCACGACCATGTTGGCCGACGCCTCGGCCGAGACCAGCAGCTCCTCGGCGAGCCGGGTGACGCGCGAGCCCGCGGCGGCGGCCAGGTCCAGGCCCCCGCCGTGGGCGTCGGCCCCGGCCCGCTGCAGGCGCTCGCCGCCCTCGCCGGGCAGCCGGTAGATCAGGTCCCCTCCGGCGGTGCGCAGCTTCACCGCCCCGAGCTCGTCGAGGTCCCGGGAGAGGGTGGCCTGGGCGACCTGCACCCCCGCCTCGGCGAGCAGCCTGGCCAGTTCGGCCTGGGAGCGCACGTCGTTGCGGGTGAGCACGTCGGTGATGCGGGCGTGCCGGGCCGCCTTGGTCATCGGCGCGGCGGCGCCGTCGGCGGTCATCGTCGCCGCCCCGCACCCTCCGCGGCCCCAGGGTCCAGCAGGAAGCAGAGCAGGGCCTTCTGGGCGTGGCGGCGGTTCTCGGCCTCGTCCCACACGGCCGACGCGGGGCCGTCCAGGACCGACGCGGTGATCTCCTGGCCGCGGTAGGCGGGCAGGCAGTGCAGCACGACAGCCTCGGGGGCGGCGGCGGCCACCAGGGCGTCGTCGACGGCGAAGGGCAGGAAGGGGGCGACGCGGTCGGCCGCCTCGGCCTCCTGGCCCATGGAGGTCCAGGCGTCGGTGGCCAGGACGTCGGCGCCGGCGGCGGCCTTGCGGGCGTCGGTGACGACCTCGGCGGACCCGCCGGTGCCGGCGGCGATGGCGCGGGCGCGCTCCAGCACGTCGGCGTCGGGCCGGTACCCCTCGGGGGCGGCGATGCGCACGTGCATCCCGGCGGTGGCACCGCCGAGCAGGTAGGAGTGGGCCATGTTGTTGGCGCCGTCGCCGAAGTAGGCGAGGGTGAGCCCGGCCAGGCGGCCCTTGCGCTCGCGCACCGTCTGCAGGTCGGCGAGGATCTGGCAGGGGTGGAAGAGGTCGGACAGGGCGTTGACGACCGGCACGGAGGCGGCCTCGGCCATGGCCTCCAGGCCCTCCTGGGCGAAGGTGCGCCAGACGATGGCGGCGACCTGGCGCTCCAGCACCCGGGCGGTGTCGGCGACGGGCTCGCCGCGGCCCATCTGGCTGCCCTGGGCGTCGATGATCAGGGGCGAGCCGCCGAGGTCGGCCACGCCCACGGCGAAGGAGACGCGGGTGCGGGTGGAGGGCTTGTCGAAGACCAGGGCGACGGTCTGTGGGCCCTCCAGGGGGCGGCGGGAGAACCGGTCGGCCTTCAGGGCGTCGGCCAGGTCCAGGACGGCCGTCTGCTCCTGCGGGGTGAGGTCGTCGTCGCGGAGGAAGTGGCGGGTCACGGGGTCACCTCGTCGAGGATCGCGGGCAGGGCGGCGGTGAAGGACGCGGCCTGCTCTGTGGTGAGGGTCAGCGGCGGGGCGAGCCGCACGGCGTCCGGGGCGACGGCGTTGACCAGGAAGCCGTGCGCGGCGGCGCGCGCCTGCACGTCGGCGGCGCGGTCGGCGGTCAGGGCGAGGGCCAGCCACAGGCCGCTGCCGCGCACCCCGGCGAGCAGGGGGTGGCCGGTGGCGCGGACGCCGTCGGCGAGAGCGGCGCCGGTGCGGGCGGCGTTGCCGAGCAGGTCGTCCTTCTCGACGGTGTCGAGGACGGCCAGCGCGGCGGCCGCGGCGACCGGGTTGCCGCCGAAGGTGGAGCCGTGGTCGCCCTTGGCGAAGGCGGTGGCGAAGCGGCCGAAGCCGACGCAGGCGCCGATCGGTAGGCCCCCGCCCAGGCCCTTGGCCAGGGTGAGGATGTCGGGGCGCACGCCCGCGGCCTGGTGGGCGAACCAGTGGCCGGTGCGGCCGACGCCGGACTGGATCTCGTCGAGGATGAACGCGGCGCCGGTCGCGTCGCAGACGGCGCGGACGCCGGCCAGGTAGCCGTCGGGGGCGGGGACGACCCCGGCCTCGCCCTGGACGGGTTCGACGATGACGGCGGCGGTGTCGCCGTCGACGGCGGCGCGCAGGGCCTCGGTGTCGCCGTGCGGGACGAACCGCACCTCGGTGCCGTAGGGGCCGAAGGGGGCGCGGATGGACTCCTTGCCGGTGACGGCCAGGGCCCCGAGGGTGCGGCCGTGGAAGCCGTTCTCGGTGGCGACCAGCACGGTGCGGCCGGGGCCGGCGGCCCTGCGGGCGAGCTTGAGGGCGGCCTCGTTGGCCTCGGTGCCGGAGTTGGCGAGGAAGACGCGGGCGCCGGGGTCGCCGAGCAGGGCGATGAGGCGCTCGGCGAGTTCGACCTCGCGCTCGTGGAGGAAGAGGTTGGAGGTGTGGGCCAGGGTGGCGGCCTGGTCGGCGACGGCCTTGGCCAGGGCGGGGTGGCCGTGGCCCAGGACGCTGACGGCGATGCCGCCGATGAGGTCGAGGTATTCGCGGCCGTCGGCGTCCCAGACACGGGCGCCCTCGCCGCGGGCGATGGCCACGGGCGGCACGCCGTAGGTGGGCATGAGGGCGGCCCGGAAGCGCTCCTGCAGGGCGAGGGTCGCCTCGCCGGGGCCGCCGGCGGGTGCGGTGGGGGCGCTCATGCGGGGCCTCCGAACACGTCGAGGGGGGCGTCGTCGGGCACGACCATGGTGCCGATGCCGTCGTTGGTGAACACTTCCAGCAGCAGGGAGTTGGGGGTGCGGCCGTCGAGGACGTGCGCCTGGGGGACGCCGCCGCGCACCGCCCGCAGGCAGGCCTCCATCTTGGGGACCATGCCGGTGGACAGGTCGGGCAGCAGGCGCTCCAGCTCGGTGGCGGACAGGCGGCTGATCAGCTCCTCGCACACCGGGTAGTCGGCGTACAGGCCCTCGATGTCGGTGAGCATGATGAGCTTGCTGGCGCCCAGGCCGGCGGCCAGGGCCGCGGCGGCGGTGTCGGCGTTGACGTTGTAGACGCCCTCGCCGGAGCGGGCGACGCTGGAGACGACGGGGATGCGGCCGTCGTCGAGCAGGGTGTCCACGACCGTTGCGTCGACCTCGGTGACCTCGCCGACCAGGCCGATGTCGACCGGTTCGCCGTCGACCATGGCGGGCTTGCGCTCGGCGGTCATCAGCCGGGCGTCCTCGCCGGACAGGCCCACGGCGAAGGGGCCGTGCCGGTTGATGCGGCCGACGATGTCCCGGTTGACCTGGCCGACCAGCACCATGCGGACGATGTCCATGGTCTCGGGGGTGGTGACGCGCAGCCCCCCGGCGAAGGTGCTCTCCAGGCCGACGCGCTCCAGGTGCGCCTTGATCTGCGGGCCGCCGCCGTGCACCACCACCGGGCGCAGCCCGGCGTAGCGCAGGAAGACGATGTTCTCGGCGAACCGGTCCTGCAGCTCGGGGTCGGTCATGGCGTTGCCGCCGTACTTGACCACGACGGTGCGGCCGTGGAAGCGGCTCATCCAGGGCAGGGCCTCGATGAGGGTGGTGGCCTTGTCCAGGGCCTGTTTGCGGGAGTTCATGAGCTGTAGGCCGAGTTCTCGTGGACGTAGGCGGTGGTCAGGTCGGTGGTCCGGACGGTGGCGGCGGCGCCCCCGGCGGACAGGTCGACGGTGACGGCGACGTCGCGGCCGCTCAGGTCGACCTTGGAGCGGTCGTCGCCGACGGCGCCCTTGCGGCAGACCCACACGCCGTTGATGGCGACGTTGAGCTGGTCGGGCTCGAAGGCGGCGGTGGTGGTGCCCACGGCGGCGAGCACCCGGCCCCAGTTGGGGTCCTCGCCGAACATGGCGCACTTGAAGAGGTTGTTGCCGGCCACGGCGCGGGCGGCCTGCAGGGCGTCGTCCTCGCTGGCGGCGCCGACGACCTCGACGGAGATGGCCTTGGTGGCGCCCTCGGCGTCGGCGATGAGCTGGCCCGCCAGCTCGTCGCAGACCTCGGTGAGCAGGGCGGCGAACTCCTCCTCGTCGGGGGCGGCGCCGGAGGCTCCGGAGGCCATGAGGACCACGGTGTCGTTGGTGGACATGCAGCCGTCGGCGTCGATGCGGTCGAAGGTGGCGGCGGTGGCGGCGCGCAGCAGCCGGTCGCACTGCTCGGGGGTGAGCTCGGCGTCGGTGGTGAGCACGCAGATCATGGTGGCCAGGGCGGGGGCGAGCATCCCGGCGCCCTTGGCCATGCCGCCGACGGTGTAGTCGGCGCCGCGGCGGAAGGCGATCTTGGCGACGGTGTCGGTGGTGCGGATGGCGTCGGCGGCGTCCAGGCCGCCGTCCCGGGCGGCGTCGGCGACCGCCATGTCGACGCCGCTGAGCAGCTCGGGCATGGGCAGGCGCTCACCGATCAGGCCGGTGGAGCAGACCAGGATCTCGGCGGCCGAGTCGCCCAGGGCGTGCGCGGCGCGTTCGGCGGTGGCGTGGGTGTCCTGGAAGCCGGGGGCGCCGGTGCAGGCGTTGGCGCCGCCGGAGTTGACGACCACGGCGCGGGCCCGGCCGCCCTTGGCGACCTGGCGGGACCACTGGACCGGGGCGGCCTGGACCCGGTTGGCGGTGAAGACGGCGGCGGCGGAGCGGGAGGGGCCGTCGTTGACGATGACGGCGACGTCCCGGGCGCCGTCGGGCTTGAGTCCGGCGGCGACGCCGGCGGCACGGAAGCCGCGGGGTGCGGTGACGCTCACGGCGGGACCTTTCACGGTGGTGCGGAGCGGCGGAGGCTCCACGGCGGAGATGGCGTGTGGGCCGGTCCCCTGCGGGCGGGGCGCTAGGGCGCGACGCCCGCGGTGGGCAGGCCGGTGGTCTCGGGGAGGCCCAGGGCGATGTTGGCGCTCTGCACGGCGCCGCCGGCGGTCCCCTTGGTGAGGTTGTCCAGGGCGGCGCAGGCGACGAGGCGCCCGGCCGCGGGGTCGGCGGCGACCTGCACGGCGGCGGTGTTGGCGCCGAGGGTCATGGCGGTGGCGGGCCACTGCCCTTCGGGGAGCAGGCTCACGAAGGGCTCGGCCCCGTATCGTCGCTCATAGGCGGCGCGCAGGGCGGCGGTGTCGGCGCCCGGGGCCAGCCGGGCGGTGCAGGTGGCGAGGATGCCGCGCGGCATGGGGGCCAGCACGGGGGTGAAGGAGAGGGTGACCGGGCGCCCGGCGGCGGCGGTCAGGTTCTGCACGATCTCGGGGTTGTGCCGGTGGGCGCCGGCGGCGCCGTAGGGGGCGGCCGAGCCCATGGTCTCGCTGCCGATGAGGTGCGGCTTGGGGGCCTTGCCCGCGCCGGAGACCCCGGTGACCGAGACCGCGGTCAGGTCCTCGGCCTCGGCCAGGCCCGCGGCCAGGGCGGGCAGCAGGGCGAGGGTGACCGTGGTGACGTGGCAGCCGGGGACGGCGATGCGGCGGGCCCCGGCCAGGGCCTCCCGGCCGCCGGGAAGCTCGGGCAGGCCGTAGGGCCAGGTTCCGGCGTGGGGGGTGCCGTAGAAGCGTTCCCAGGCGTCGGGGTCGGTGAGCCGGAAGTCGGCGCCGCAGTCGACGATGAGCGCGTCGTCCCCCAGGGCCTGGGCGATCTCGGCGGACTTGCCGTGCGGGAGGGCGAGGAAGACGACGTCGTGCCCGGAGAGGGCTGCGGTGTCGGTGTCCTGAAGGACCCGGTCGGCCAGCGGGGCCAGGTGCGGGTGGTGCTCCCCGAGCCGCGTACCCGCGCTGCCCCCGGCGGTGACCGCCCCGATCTCGATGCTGGGGTGCCCGAGGAGGAGCCGGAGGATCTCACCCCCGGCATAGCCGCTGGCCCCGGCGACCGCCGCCGTGTACCCCATGGCCGTTCCCCCCGATCCCCTGTGGTGCAGGTGTCCCTGCGAACGGTTCCATGATGCCGGATGATTGAAATCTTATGCAACCTACCGAATAAGATCCCGGCGTGACGAGCGTCTCACACCAGGAGCGAAGGAGGGTCGGCGACAACGAAGAGAGTCGGGCGTTTCCCCGGCCCCGCCTGCCGTCCACCAGGCCCCGGGAGGTCCGGGCGGGCAGGCGGCTGAGCTGGTACCCCGCTCACGCCCCTCGGCCGGGCGGCGGCCCA
>NZ_JAQFWQ010000133.1 GCF_027706725.1 Nocardiopsis endophytica | reverse complement strand
GCACGGTCATCGCAATACCAGAACGGGATTCGGCCCCAGAAGCCCCCTAAACGGCGCACCGGGACCGTTTGCCGGGCCCGGCGTCACCGGGTGTAGCCGATATCGGCCCACCGTGGCCCGTGAGTGCGCGGCCGGAGCGGCCGGGCGGCCGTGCCGACGCCCCGGGCGGCGACCCGGGCAACGCAAACAGGGACGAACCGGGCATCGTGTTCCCGAATCCCGTTCTGGTATGGCCGTGTTCGTCGCCGCGGGGTCTTGGCGGGTGTCGCGGAGGGCGTTTCCCGCCCCTCCGAGCCCTTAACGCGGAGTGTTTAACCAGGTCACGGAACTGCCGGGGTTCGCCCCGCGGGCCCGGCGAACGGCCCGAGCGACGAAGACCGCGAACCCCGCCCGCCGCGCCGCCTGCCGCGTCGCCCACCGGGACCGAGAGCGGCCCGCCGGACGGCAAGCAGGGCCCGGGAACTGCCCCGCTCACTCCGTCGCCGCCCGACACGGTGACCACGCACACGCGCCGCGGCCGACAGCGCTGCCGGAAGGGCCGCTGACCTGCGTCGTCGCTGCCTGTCTCCCCTGCACTCCGGCGGCCTTCCACCCGGCTGGGGCCCGTGAGCGGGGTACCAGCCCAGCCGCCCGACCACCCGCACCGCAAGGGGCCTCGCGCCCGGCAAGCAGGGCCGGGGAACCGCCCGGCTGTCACCGTCGCCGCCCGACACGGTGACCACACACACGCGCCGCACCCGACAGCGCTGCCGGAAGAGCCGCGGACCTTCGTCGTCGCCGCCCTCCACCCCACGCCCCCACAGCCTTCCGCCCGGCCGGGGCCCGTGAGCGGGGTACCTGCTGTCCCGTCCGGCTACCCCGCCCGTGTCGGCGCGAGTGCCGTCGGCCTTGCTCGTCGCCACTGGGATCGGGACCTGGCGGCGCCCAGGCGATGTGGGGAGTGGCGGATCGGCTGGAAACCTCAGCCGCGGAGACTCGGCATCATCGCCTGCTCCAGCGTCGGACCCGAACCGCCGAATCGGGCTATTCCGCGAGGTCGTCGGCGGAGAAGGTCAGGTACTTGACCTGTCCCCGCCCTCCGGGGACGCCCTCTTCCACGCCGTTGACCTCCAGGTGGACCCCACCCGCGTTGCCCACGTGGAACCGCAGTTCGTCGCGGTCGCTCCAGATATGGGTGGACCCCTTCTTCACCGCGCCGGCGAAGACCCGCTCACCATCCCCGTCGGTGACGCTCAGCCAGGTGCGGTGCAGCGCGTACACGCGGATCCGCACCTCGTCGGGGCGCTTGCCGTTCCGCACCGTGGTCGACATCGCGGGCTGCGCCTGGGTCGCCGCTTCGCGCCGCGACCTCTTCTCCGCCATCGCGTCGTCGCGCTCGGCCGCCTCGGCCGCCCCGGCCTCGGCCTCTTCAGCCACGGCGCCGCTCCCCGACGCCCGGTCTCCGCCGTCGTCCGGCCACGCCTGAATCCCGGCGATCACCGCGGCCGCCGCGAGCCCCAGGGCCACCGCCACGGGCCAGTGCCGCCGTGCACGGTCCGCGAGGACCGCGACCGCCGACGGGGCCGCCGCCGACTCGGCCTCCTCATCGTCATCCGGACCGCCGGGCTCGGCGCCCCACCCCCTGCCCGCACGACCACCCGCACCCGCGGGGGCCGCGCCGCCGATGACCACGCCCTCGGATGCGCCGTCGTCGGCCGCTCCGCCGCCGGTCGCGCTCTCGTCCGCGCCGTCGTCCGCGACCGCCGCCCCTGCGCCCGCACCCGCTGCGGTGCCCCAGCGCCGCCTCCAGGGCGCGTCGTCCAGTTCCTCATCGAACTCGTCCTCCGGCGGCCCCGCAGGCGGACGCCGGACCGGGCGCCTCTCGCCCCTCACACGCTTGTCAGAGCGCGCACGTGGGCCACGCGGCTCGTGGCGGCTCGCCGCTGGGCGCCCCACCTCGTGCCCGGCGTCGGCATCGTCCGCCGCACCGCGTGCAGGTTCCCCCGCCCTCGCCGCGCGCTCGTCCTCTCTCCGCTCGGTGTCCTCCTCGGCCGCCCCGGCCGATGCCCCCCTCTCCTGGGGAGGCACCTCGTCCTCCGGCTCGTCTCCGGATGACGGCGGCCGCTCGGGGACACTCCCGGGCCCGGTGACGACCACACCCTCATCGACGGCCGGCGGCCGCTCGGCCGGGCCCCCGTCCGGTTCACGTGGTCCGCCTCCCGCGGGGCCACGGAAGGGGCGCAGCACACCGCCCGGACGCCGACGGTCCCTGCCCTTGGCCTTGCCGTCCCTGCCGTCCTTGCCGTCCTTGCTCCCGCCGCCGCGACCCGCGCCCGGCCCGGCGCCCGCCCCCGCGCCCGACCCCGGACCCGTGCTCCGCACGTCGCCGCCACCGCCCTCGGCCCCGGACCGCTCCGGCGCGACGGGCCAGGCCCCGTCGCCGCCCATCAGGGGCGACGTCGGACCGGTCGCGTACTCGGCGTCGAAGCGCTCGATGAGCTCCGCGGGCTCGATCTCCAGCTCCCGGCAGACCGCCTTGATGTGGCCGCGCGCGTAGAAGTCCCCGCCGCACGGCCCGAAGTCGTCGCGTTCGATGCCCTCGAGCACCGACTCCCTGATGTAGGTGCGGGCGCTCAGCTCCTGGATCGAGTACCCGGCCCGGTCCCGGGCCGCGGCGAGGATCCGGCCGATCGTGCTCATGTCGCCGCCTCCGCCTGCTCCGCGTGATCATCCCATTCCACTGTGCAGTCAACCCAGGCCACAAGGCCACTGCCACACACGATGAACGGGTTAAAAGTGAGTCAACGGCCCCGCGGGGGGCGGATCGGCACGGGCCGGACGAGGTGGGGCGCGGCGGGACGGGGCACGCACCGCGGCACGGGAAGGGCGTCGGCCGGGGCGGCCACAGCGGGCGCCGAGCGCCTGGCCGGGAACCGGCCGACCCTCACCCCTCGCCGCGCAGCTCCGCGAGCGCCCCCGGCAGGTCGTCCGGCTTCAGCAGGACGTCCCTGGCCTTCGACCCTTCGCTGGGCCCCACGACCCCGCGGCTCTCCATCAGGTCCATCAGCCGCCCGGCCTTGGCGAACCCCACCCGGAGCTTGCGCTGCAGCATCGAGGTCGACCCGAACTGCGTGGTGACCACCAGCTCGATCGCCTGCACCAGCAGCTCCAGGTCCTCGCCGACCTCCTCGTCGATCTCCTTCTTCTTGGCCTCGGCCGTGCCCACGTCCTCGCGGTAGCTGGGCTCGGCCTGCTTCTTGCAGTGGTCGACGATCTGCCGGATCTCCTTCTCGGTGACCCAGGCGTTCTGCAGGCGGATGGGCTTGCCCGCGCCCATCGGCAGGAACAGCGCGTCACCCTTGCCGACCAGCTTCTCGGCGCCGGGCTGGTCCAGGATGACCCGCGAGTCGGACAGGCTGGAGGTGGCGAAGGCCAGCCGGGAGGGCACGTTGGCCTTGATCAGCCCGGTCACGACGTCGACGCTGGGCCGCTGGGTGGCGAGCACCAGGTGGATCCCGGCGGCGCGGGCGAGCTGGGTGATGCGCACGACCGCGTCCTCGACGTCGCGCGGGGCCACCATCATCAGGTCGGCCAGCTCGTCGACGATCACCAGCAGGTACGGGTACGGCTCGTACTCGCGCTCGCTCCCGGGCGGCGCGGTGAGCTGCCCCTTGCGCACGGCCGCGTTGAAGTCGTCGACGTGCCGGAACCCGGACGCGGCCAGGTCGTCGTAGCGCCGGTCCATCTCGCCCACGACCCACTGCAGCGCGTCGGCGGCCTTCTTCGGGCTGGTGATGATCGGGGTGATCAGGTGCGGGATGCCCTCGTACATGGTCAGTTCGACCCGCTTGGGGTCGACGAGGATGAGCCGCACCTCGTCCGGGGTGGCCCGGGTCATGATCGAGGTGATGATGCCGTTGATGCAGGTCGACTTGCCCGCTCCGGTGGCGCCGGCGACCAGCACGTGCGGCATCTTGGCCAGGTTGGCCACCACGTTGGTGCCCTCGATGTCCTTGCCCAGGCCCACGAGCATGGGGTGGTCGTCGGAGGTGGCCGCCGCCGACCGCATGACGTCGCCGAGGCTGACGATGTCCTTGTCGGTGTTGGGGATCTCCACGCCGATGGCGGACTTGCCGGGGATCGGCGACTGGATGCGCACCTCGGCGCTCTTTACCGCCAGCGAGATGTTCTTGGTGAGCGCGGTGACCTTCTCCACCTTCACCGCGGGACCGAGCTCGATCTCGTAGCGGGTGACGGTGGGCCCACGGGTGAAGCCGGTGACCTCGGCGGCGATGTTGAACTGCTCCAGCACCCCGGACAGCGCCTCCACGACCTCGTCGTTGGCCTTGGTCCGGGGCTTGGGCGGGGTGCCGGGCTTGAGGTACTGCGGCGGCGGCAGCTCGTAGTCGCCGTCGATGACGCGGGACGGGATGGAGAGCTGCTCGGTGGCGGCGGGCGGGGGCGTCGGCTCGGGCGGCGCGGCGGCCTTGGCCCCGGCGGCCGCACCGCCGGCCCCCGCGGCGCCGGCAGCGCCCGCGGCGGCCTCCGCCGTCTCCACCACGGGGGTGTCGTAGGGGCGCTCGTTCTCCCCGCCCAGCGGGTCCTCGTCGGCGTCCTTGCCCGCGCCCTCCCCCGCGGCCTTGGCGCGCGGCTTGCGCTTGCGCTTGGGGCGCTGCCCCGCGCCGTCGCCCTTGTCGTCCTCCTCCTCGCCGAGGATGCCCAGGCCGGCGCTCGGACCGTCGTCGGGCGCCATCAGGCCGCCGAACAGCCGGTGGAGGCGCTCGGGGATGCGGTGCACGGGCGTGGCGGTGACGACCAGCAGCCCGAAGACCATCAGCATGCCCAGCAGGACGCCGGTCACCCACGGGGTGATCAGGGCGCTGAGCGGCCCGGACGCGGCGAAGCCGATGAGGCCGCCCGCGCGCTGCACGGCCTCCATGCCCTCGGAGGGCCAGGGGATGCCCTGGCCGATGTGGATGAGGCCGAGCAGGCCCGCCAGCAGCGCGGCGCTGCCGATGACCAGGCGGCCGACGTCGGTGTCGCCGTTGCCGGGGGTGCGCATGAGCCGCCAGGCGAACGGCAGGAACAGCAGCGGCAGCACCGGCGAGAAGGTGCCGAACGCACCGACGACCACGGTGCGGGTGACCTCGGGCAGGGGGCCGCTGGTGTCCCACCACACGGCGGCGGCGATGAGCAGCCCAGCGGCGAGCAGGACCATGCCCAGGCCGTCGCGGCGCAGGTCGGGGTCGAGGTCGCGGGCGCTGCGCCCGACGGCGCGGGCCACCCCGCCCACGGTGTGCGCGAGGCCCTTCCACAGGAGCAGGAGCAGCCGCGCGAGCCCGAGGAAGGCCATCGCGACCGGCCCCTGCTGGGAGGCCGCGCTCTTCTTAGCGGGGGCGCGCTTCCTGGAGCCGGAGGACGACGACCCGCCGCGGGCGGGCGCCTTCCGCTTCGCGCTCCCGCCGGAGCCGCCGCTCCGGGACGCGCCACCGCCGTCTCGCCGGGAGGATTTGGGCGCACGGGTGGCCATGGTGCGCAGCTTACTAAGGAACACCCCGGCACATCGCACCCGAAGCCGGGCGTGTCGCCCCCCGTCGCGATGATCTCGACGATCGCGCCGTCAGAACCGCGGAGATGACGGCACTCCCGTCGAGATCATCGCCGGGCTTCACACCTCCACGATCACCGGCACGATCATCGGACGGCGGCGGTAGGTGTCGCTGACCCAGCGGCCGATGCACCGGCGCACGAGCTGGCGGAGCTGGTGCGGGTCGGTGATGCCGTCCCCGGCGGCCCGGTCCAGCGCGTCCTGGATCTTGGGCAGCACCTCGTCATAGGCCTCGACGTCGATCCCCGACCCGCGGGTGTGGATCTCCGGCTCGCCGAGGATCTTGCCGCTGGTGGAGTCGACCGCGACCACCACCGAGATGAAGCCCTCCTCGCCGAGGATCCGGCGGTCCTTGAGGGCGGTCTCGGTGACGTCGCCGACCGAGGTCCCGTCGACGTAGACGTATCCGGCCTGCACCTTGCCGACGACGCGCACCCGCCCCTTGTGCAGGTCGACGGCCACGCCGTCCTCGGCGATGACGATGTTCGAGTCGGCCATGCCGGTGCGCCGGGCGATGTCGGCGTGCGCCCGCATGTGCCGCCACTCCCCGTGCACGGGCAGCAGGTTGCGCGGCTTGACCATGTTCAGCACGTACATCAGCTCGCCCGCGGGGGCGTGCCCGGACACGTGCACCAGCGCGTTGCCCTTGTGCACGACCTTGGCGCCCCACCGGGTCAGGCCGTTGATCACCCGGTTGACCGAGTTCTCGTTGCCGGGGATGAGCGAGGAGGCGAGCAGCACCGTGTCGCCCTCCTCGATCCGGATCTGGTGGTCCCGGTTGGCCATCCGGGTCAGCGCCGACATGGGCTCGCCCTGCGAGCCGGTGGAGATCAGCACCGCCTCGTCCGGGCGCAGGTCGTCGAGCTGCTTGACGTCGACCAGCAGGTCCCCGGGGACGTGCAGGTAGCCCAGGTCCCGGGCGATGTTCATGTTGCGGACCATGGAGCGCCCGACGAAGGCGACCTTGCGCCCGTGCGCCTTGGCGGCGTCCAGCACCTGCTGCACCCGGTGGATGTGCGAGGCGAAGCAGGCCACGATGATGCGCTGGTCGGCCTGGTCGAAGACCTTGTCGATGACCGGGGCGATGTCGCTCTCGCTGGTGACGAACCCGGGGACCTCGGCGTTGGTGGAGTCCGACAGCAGCAGGTCCACGCCCTCGGCGCCGAACCGGGCGAACCCGGCCAGGTCGGTCAGGCGGCCGTCCAGCGGGAGCTGGTCCATCTTGAAGTCGCCGGTGTGCAGCAGGCTGCCCGCCGGGGTGCGGACGCCGACCGCCAGCGCGTCCGGGATGGAGTGGTTGACCGAGAAGAACTCCAGGTCGAAGGGGCCGAACGGGCGCCGTTCCCCCTCGGCCACCTGCACCGTCTCCGGCTTGATCCGGTGCTCGCCCAGCTTCGCGGTGATCAGCGACAGCGTCAGGCGGGACCCGACCAGCGGGATGTCGGGGCGCTCGCGCAGCAGGAACGGGACGGCGCCGATGTGGTCCTCGTGCCCGTGCGTGAGCACGAGGGCCTCGACGTCGTCCAATCGGTCCCGGATGTACTCGAAGTCCGGCAGGATCAGGTCGACTCCGGGCTGCTCCTCCTCGGGGAAGAGCACGCCGCAGTCGACGATCAGCAGCCGGCCTCGGTACTCGAAGACCGTCATGTTGCGGCCGATCTCGCCGAGGCCGCCGAGGGCCACGACCCTCAGCGCGTCCTCGGCGAGGGGCGGCGGCGGCCCCAGTTCGGGGTGCGGGTGGCTCATGCGGATCCTTCCGTCAACCGTTCGACGCCCACGGCGCTGGCGGGGACCGCCTGGTGCGGGGCCAGCCCGATCGGCCCCTTGACCCCGGCCGCGGCCAGGTCCTCGCGCAGGAGCGCCTGCAGCTCGGGCGAGGCGTCGGCGAGGGGGGTGCGAACGGGGCCGCCCGGCAGGCCGAACATGTTCAGCACCGCCTTGGTCGTGATGACCCCCTGGGTGCGGAAGATGCCGGTGTAGACGGGCGTGAGGCGCCGGTGGATGGCCAGCGCGCGGGCCACGTCGCCGCTCTCGTAGGCGTCGATCATGTCGTGCAGGTCGGCACCCACGATGTGGCCGACGACGCTGACGAACCCGGAGGCGCCCACCGACAGCAGCGGCAGGTTGAGCATGTCGGAGCCGCAGTAGTAGGCCAGCCCGGTGCGCTCCATCACCCACGAGGAGGCGCCGATGTCGTCCTTGGCGTCCTTGTTGGCGACGATGCGCGGGTGCTCCGCCAGCCGGACCAGCGTCTCGGAGGCGATGGGCGTGCCGGTGCGCCCCGGGATGTCGTAGAGCATCATCGGGAGCTCGGTGGCGTCGGCGATCGAGGTGAAGTGCCGGAGAAGCCCCTCCTGCGGGGGCTTGTTGTAGTACGGCGTGACCGTGAGCACGCCGTGGGCGCCGGCGCGCTCGGCGGCGCGGGCGAGTTCGGTGCTGTGCCGGGTGTCGTTGGTGCCGACACCGGCGACGATGGTGGCGCGGTCCCCGACGGCGTCGAGGACGACGCGCAGCAGCCGGTCCTTCTCCTCGTCGTTGGTGGTGGGAGACTCACCGGTGGTACCGCTGACGATCAGGCCGTCGTTGCGCTGCTCGTCCACGAGGTAGGTGGCGAGGCGGGCGGCGCCGTCGTAGTCGACGTCCCCGTTCTCCTGCATCGGGGTGACCATCGCGGTCAACATCTGGCCGAAGGGCGCGTTCGGCGGAGTGCTGGCTGCCATGTGCAAAACGTACCGCGATCGCGCCGGTCGTGAGGCCACGGCAGGCCCACGAAGTGGATTTTCCGGACCCGGAACCCCATTGCGGACCCCGGGGACACCCGGCGGCGGAGGGCCGGTGAGTGACACACGCGATACCCGGATGCGGCCGTGCGGTTCCCTCCCCTGCGCACCGCATCCCCTCCTACGCTGGGTCCGTGGCCGAAGAGATCACCAGTCCCACCACCACGGAGGCCCAGCGGGCCCAAGAACGCATGGCCGCAAGGCGGCGAGCGGTGCTGCGGGAACCGCTCGGCGAGCCGAGTGGCATCGACATCGGCGCGGAGATCGCCGAAGAGCGCGCTTCGACCCCCGCATCCTGCCCGTCACACTGGTGACCGCGGAGGTGTGGGGGCAGGATGGACGTGCCGGACCGGCTTCCCCGGGTCGACGGATTCATCGCAGCGACCGCGTATGTCCACAGGCTTACGGTCATCACCCGGAACCTCAAGGACTTCGAACGGACCGGAGTCCCCTGCCTCGATCCCTTCGATCCCACATGGGGAGACTGCCCCCTTGACCCCGACGTGACACACACAACACACTTTCCGGCTGTCACCGGGCGATACGCCCTCCTCTCGGACAGACGGGACATCCCCCTATGCGCAGGTTCGGCAACGCCCTCGCGGCGTTCAGCACGCGCTGGATCCCCGACGCCTTCGTGTTCGCCGTCGGGCTGTCGGTGCTGGTCTACCTCCTGGCCCTCGGGCTGACCGACCACGGGCCGCTGCAGCTCGTCGACGACTGGTACGCCGGTTTCTGGGGCCTGCTGGAGTTCGCCATGCAGATGGCGCTCGTCCTGGTCACCGGCTACGCGCTGGCGTCCTCTCCCCCGGCGCGGAGGGCCATCCGCCGCATCGCCGCGCTCCCCCGCGGCCCTCTGTCGGCGTGCGCCCTGACCGCCGTGGGCGCGGCGCTGCTCGGCATGGTGCACTGGGGGCTCGGCCTGATCGCCGGGGCGATGCTCGCCGTGGAGGTCGCGCGCTCCTGCCGTGAGCGCGGCATCAAGGCGCACTTCCCGCTGCTGGCCGCCTCCGGCTACACCGGCCTGATGGTGTGGCACAGCGGCCTGTCGGGCTCCTCGCCGCTGCTGGTGAACACCGAGGGCCACTTCCTCGAAGACCGGATCGGCGTGCTCCCCCTCAGCGAGACGCTGTTCCAGCCCTTCAACCTGGTGTTCCTGGCGGCGATGCTGATCGGCGCCCCGCTGCTGCTGATGAGCATGCACCCCAAGCCCGAGGACGCCGAGGAGATCGAGGACGCCCCCGACGGGGAGAGCGGGCCGGGCGGGGACGGCGGCGCCGTGCTCACCAAGGAGGAGCGCCGGACCCTCACGCCCGCGCAGCGGCTCATGCACAGCCGTGTCCCGGTGCTCATCGTCGTCGCCGCCGGGCTGGTCTATATCCTCCCCGAGCTGGTTCGCGGCGGCATCGTCGGCCTGGACCTGAACCTGCTCAACTTCACGTTCCTCATCGCCGGTCTGGGCCTGCACGGCACCCTCGCCGGATACGCCTCGGCCGCCGCCGAGGGCGCCAAGAACGCCTCGTCGGTGATCATCCAGTTCCCCTTCTACGCGGGGATCATGGGCATCATGGAGCACTCGGGGCTGCTGGAGCAGATCGCGACCTGGTTCGTGTCGTTCTCCACCCCGTTCACGTACCCGTTCTGGGCCCTGATCAGCGCGTGCCTGGTGAACCTGGCGGTGCCCTCGGGCGGCGGCCAGTGGGCGGTGCAGGGGCCGATCGTGATCAGCGCGACCGAGTCCCTCGGGCTCGACCCCGGCGTGGGGGTGATGGCGGTGGCCATGGGCGACCAGCTCACCAACGGCATCCAGCCGTTCTGGGCACTGCCGCTGCTGGCCCTGACCCGGCTGCGAGCGGGCAAGGTGCTCGGGTACAGCGGCGTGGTGATGCTCTTCGCCATCGTGGCGGCGTCCCTGTGCATCACCTTCCTGCGCTGACCGGGCCCGATGCCGGCACGGCCGTACCCGGTGCGGCGTTCACGGGGCCGGGGGCGCTTCCCGCTAACGTTGCCCCATGTCGATCGCCGCAACAGTGGCCGTGCTGCTCCTCGCGGCGCTCCACATCCTCATCCTGGTCATGGAGATGTTCCTGTGGAACACCCCGAGGGTGCGCGCCGCCTTCGGCACGACACCGGAGCTCGCCGAGTCGACCCGGGTGATGGCGGGCAACCAGGGGCTGTACAACGGCTTCCTCGCCGCCGGACTCGTGTGGGGCGCGGTCGCGCCCGACCCCGTCGGGTTCCAGGCCTCGGTGTTCTTCCTGGTGTGCGTGGCGGTGGCCGGGCTGTACGGCGCCGCCACGGCGAACCGCCGGATCGTGTTCGTCCAGACGGTCCCGGCGCTGGTCGCCCTGGTGCTGGTGTGGGCCGCGCACTGAGCACCGGTGCACGTGAGGCACAGGCCGGGGCGCAGGTGCCCGACCCGCCGGAAACGCCCTGGGGGAGACCGTTCGGCCTCCCCCAGGTGCGATCCGGTACGTGCCCGAAGCCGGGCCTCAGTCGTCGTCGCCGTCGGGGAGCACGAGGCTCAGCAGCCAGCTGACCACCGCGATGACGATGCCGCCCAGCACCGCCGACCACAGGCCGTCGATGTGGAAGTCGAACCCGAACAGGCCCGCCGCCCACGCGGTGAGCATGAGCAGCAGCGCGTTGACGATCAGCGCCACCAGGCCCAAGGTCAGCACGTAGAAGGCGCACCCGACGGTCTTCACGATCGGCTTGATCACGGCGTTGACCACGCCGAAGATGATCGCGATGACCGTGTAGGTGACGATCTGCTCCGCGGTGGGCGCCCCCGGGGCGATCTCGATTCCGGTGATCAGATACGCCGCTGCCGCCAGGGCCAGGGCGTTCACGAGGATGCGGATGATGATGCTCACGACCCGATCGTCCCACGCACGCGCGCCGCGTCGTACCCGACGGGGTCGGGTCCCGGGAAATCTCCGGGTCCCCTGACCCGTGCCCAGGGGTACGGGGGCGCCGTTCGTCCCGTGGGGCCCACGGCTGCGAGGATGGGCCCATGACCCCCCAGCACGACCCGTCCACCCCCGCGCAGGGGGACTCCTCCCAGCGCTTCGTCCGCGCCGCGCGCGCCGAGGACGTCGACGACATCGTCCGCATCCAGGTGGCGGCCTGGCGTGCCGCCTACGGGCCGCGCCTGTCCGCCGAGGTCCTGGCCGAGCTGACCGGGGAGGAGGCCGGGCGCCGGTTCCGTGAGCAGTGGGCCTCCGCGATCGGCGCGCCGCCGACGTCCCGGCACCGGCTGCTGGTCGCGACCGACACCGAGGAGCCCAGGGGCGGCGCGCCGGAGCCCGGCCGGGTGCGCAGGATCACCGTCGGCTTCGCCGCCCTCGGGCCGGGGCAGGACCCCGACCTGTGGCCGGCCACCGACGCCGAGCTGTACGCGCTGCACGTGGACCCGGCCCACGCGGGCACCGGGCACGGCAGCCGCCTGCTCAACGCCGCGGTGGACCACCTCGTCGACGACGGGTTCCGCACCGTCCACCTGTGGGTGGCCGAGGAGGGCGACCCGCTGCGCGCCTTCGTGGAGCGGTCCGGGTGGCGCCCGGACGGGGCCCGCCGCGAGGTCGACGCCGGGGGGCTGCTGCCCATGGTGCGGCTGCACGCGGCGATCGCGGCCGACACTCCTCCTTCGGCGCCGCCCGCCTGAGCCGAGGCGCCCCGGCCGCCGCGACTCGCGGGGGCGTCCGACCGGCCGTGGCGTTCCGCCTCCACTGTCGGGGACCGGTGGCGCCGCGCCCCTCGTGCCCGCCGATGGCACGGCCCAGCGCCGCCCTCCGTACTCGGCCCCGCACCAGAGGGCGCCCGGTCCGCCGCGCCGGGTCGACGCGGTACACGGCCGAGGCGTGCCCGCCCGCAGGGCGGCGACCGCGTGTGCGGCCGACCGGCGCTACGGTTGACCGGGAACTACGCGCCTCCCCCGGCACCCGCCCGCGCGGCGGCACGCCGGGGACAGCGACGGCGCGCTCGCACGGAGAGGAACACGGACGCGTGGCCACGCTCAGCCAGTGGGTCGCGGGGGCCCGTCCCCGCACGTTGCCGAACTCGATCGTCCCGGTTGCCGTGGGCACCGGCGTGGCCGTCGGCGTCGGCGGCGCCGTGTGGTGGAAGGCCGCCCTGGCCCTGCTGGTCTCCCTGGCCCTGCAGGTCGGGGTGAACTACGCCAACGACTACAGCGACGGGGTGCGCGGCACCGATACCGAGGAGCGGGTCGGCCCGATGCGGCTGACCGGGTCGGGCGCGGCCCCGCCCCGGCAGGTGCTGGCGGCGGCCTGGGGGTGCTTCGCGCTCGCGGGCGTGCTGGGGCTGGTGCTGGTGGCGACCTCGTCGTGGTGGCTGCTGCTGGTCGGCGCGGCCGCGATCGCCGCCGCCTGGTACTACACCGGCGGGCGCACCCCGTACGGCTACCGGGGCCTGGGCGAGGTGTCGGTGTTCGTCTTCTTCGGCCTGGTCGCCGTGGTCGGCACGGTGTTCGTGCAGGTCGGCTCGGTGCCCTGGCAGGCGTGGGCGGCGGCGGTGCCCATCGGGCTGCTGTCCTGCTCGGTGCTGGTGATCAACAACCTGCGCGACATCGGCACCGACGCCCAGAGCGACAAGATCACCCTGGCGGTGCGGCTCGGGGAGGGGCGCACGCGGGTGCTGTACCAGGCGTGCCTGGTCGGGGCGTTCGTGATCGCGCTGTTCGCGGTCGCGGTCACCCCGTGGGCGGCGCTGGTGGTGCTGGCGGCGCCGCTGGCGGTGCGCCCGCTGCGGCGCGTGCGCGGCGGGCAGACCGGGCGCGACCTGATCCTGGGCCTGGGCGAGACGGGCAAGCTGCAGATGGCCTTCGGCGCCCTGCTCACCGCCGGCCTGGCTCTGGGCGCACTGGGCTGACGCCGACGGACGTTGGGCCCTGTGACGGCATGGGGCCGTCACAGGGCCGACGGCGGTTCGCCACGGCCCTCGCTGACCACTGACCGGCGGTCGGCCGATGGCGCCCGGCGGGCGTCTGAGACCCTGGTGGCCTGCGGCCGCGTTCCGTTTCCGCAGGGGATCCGGGTCGAAGGCGCCCGCCGCGTCGTGAAGGCGCTGTGCGGCGGGGGTCCCGGCCGCGGGTGCGGGGGTGGCGCCGTACCCGGTCGGTCCCCTGGCGTTCGCCGCGGCGCCCTCCGATCGTGGCCTGGTAGTAGTGTGCCTCACACACTCCAGTAGGATTGCGTGTGACATTGTCGTACTAGGAAGTGGTCACGCGCATGCCTGGCAGGATCCAGTCGATCGAGCGCGCGGCCGGGATCCTCCGGCTCCTGGCCGGCGGGGCCCGGGGACTCAGCCTCGCGGAGATCTCGCGGAGCATGGAGCTCCCGAAGGGCACCGTCCTCGGCATTCTGCGCACCCTGCAGCACGTGGGCTTCGTCGAGCAGGACGAGGCCACCGGCCACTACCGCCTCGGCGGCGGCCTGCTCCGCCTGGGCACCCGCTACCTGGACGGCAACGAACTGCGCACCCGCGCGCTGAACTGGGCCGACTCGCTGGCCTCCCGCAGCGGTGAGAGCGTGCGCATCGGGACCCTGCACGAGGGCCAGGCGCTCGTCGTCCACCACGTGTTCCGCCCCGACGACAGCACCCAGACGCTCGAGGTCGGCTCGCTGCTGCCGCTGCACGCCACCGCCCTGGGCAAGGCGCTGATGGCGTTCGACCCGCTGGCCATGCCGGTGCCCTCCGAGGAGGGCGGCGCGGACCACCCCCTGGAGGACGGCAACGGCCGCCCGCTCGACCTGGCCCGTTTCACCCCCACCACCCTGACCGCGGCCGACGCCCTCCTGGACGAGCTGGACCGGGTGCGCGCCCGGGGCTGGGCCGGGGAGGACGAAGAGCTCATCGAGGGCGAGGTGGCCATCGCCGCGCCGATCCGCGACCACCGGGGCACCACCGTGGGGGCGGTGGGCATCTCCGGCGCCGTGGAGCGGCTGCACGGGCCGGACGGCGACGGCCCCCGCATGGAGCTGGTGTCCTACGTCCGCGATGCCGCCCGGTCCATCTCCCGCGAGCTGGGGGCGCACTCCTGGTGAGCCCGGCGGGCCGCCGGTGAACCCGGGGGTCTCCGTACGGCGCCCCGCCCACCCCGGCCGCGCACCACCTCCCGCCGCCCCGCGCGGCCCACACCGCTCACCGACCGCGACCCCGCGCCCACCGACGGCGACACGGCTTCCACCCTGGTCACAGCCCTGGTATGTGACGATCCTGAACGGTAACCTCGTGCGCCACCGCACTTTCCCACCGCCGCTTGACAACTCCGGAGACACGGCTCACACTTGGCTCCATTCGTACTACATTGTCGTACGTCATGCGGATCGAGCGCTCGCGTGAACCGGTGTGACCCCGGTGCACGTCCCGGGCAACCGGTCCGGCCAGCGATGTCCCCTTCCCAGAGGCGAGTGACCGGATGACCACCCAGTACATTGCCGCCATCGACCAGGGCACCACGTCCAGCCGGTGCATCGTCTTCGACCACGACGGCCGGATCGTCTCCGTCGGGCAGCGCGAGCACCGGCAGATCTTCCCCCAGCCCGGGTGGGTCGAGCACGACGCGACCGAGATCTGGGACAACGTCCAGATCGTGGTCCGCGAGGCCCTGGAGGCCGGCGGCCTGGCCCCCTCCCAGCTCGCCGCGGTCGGCATCACCAACCAGCGCGAGACCACGGTGGTCTGGGACCGCGAGACCGGCGAGCCGGTGCACAACGCCATCGTCTGGCAGGACACCCGCACCGACGCGCTCACCCGCGAGCTGGCGGGCGGCATCGGCCAGGAGCGGTTCCGCGAGCGCTGCGGCCTGCCGCTGGCCACCTACTTCGCCGGCCCCAAGCTCCGCTGGCTGCTGGACGAGGTGGAGGGCCTGCGCGAGCGCGCCGAGCGCGGCGAGGTGCTGTTCGGCACCATGGACACCTGGATCATCTGGAAGCTGACCGGCCGGCACGTCACCGACGTCACCAACGCCAGCCGCACCATGCTGATGAACCTGCACACCCTGGACTGGGACGCCGAGATCCTGGACGCCATGCGCATCCCGTCGCAGGTGCTCCCGGAGATCACCTCCTCGGCCGAGGTATACGGGCAGGCCCGCGGCTTCCTGGAGGGCGTCCCGGTCGCCTCCGCCCTGGGCGACCAGCACGCCGCCCTGTTCGGGCAGACCTGCTTCTCCCCCGGAGAGGTCAAGGGCACCTACGGCACCGGCACCTTCATGGTGCTCAACACCGGCACCGAGCCGGTCATGAGCTCCAACGGCCTGCTCACCACCCTCGGCTACAAGATCGGCGACGCCCCGGCCGTGTACGCGCTGGAGGGCTCCATCGCGGTCACCGGCTCGCTGGTGCAGTGGGTGCGCGACAACCTGGGCCTGATCTCCAGCGCCGCCGAGATCGAGACGCTCGCCCGCACCGTCGACGACAACGGCGGCTGCTACGTCGTCCCGGCCTTCTCCGGGCTGTTCGCCCCGCACTGGCGCAGCGACGCCCGCGGCGTCATCACCGGTCTGACCGGCTACGTCAACAAGGGCCACATCGCCCGCGCGGTGCTGGAGGCCAGCGCCTGGCAGACCCGCGAGGTGGTCGACGCGATGCGCTCGGACTCCGGCGTGGAGCTGACCTCGCTGCGCGTGGACGGCGGCATGACCGCCGACAACCTGCTCATGCAGATCCTCGCCGACGTACTCGACGTCGAGGTCGTGCGGCCGATGGTCGCCGAGACCACCTGCCTGGGCGCCGCCTACGCGGCGGGCCTGGCGGTGGGCTACTGGCCGGACATGGAGAGCCTGCGCGCCAACTGGCACAAGGCCGCCGAGTGGACGCCGAAGATGGACGACCGGGTCCGGGACCGCGAGTACCGCAACTGGAGCAAGGCCGTCGAGCGCACCCTCGGCTGGGTCGAGCACGACCAGGCCTGACGCCCCGGCGCTCCCCCGCACGCACCCGTCGGCGGCCCGCCCGGACCGGACTCGGCCGGGCCGCCGACGGCGGCGACGCGGCCGGTCCCCCGTCGTCCCCGCTCCTGAAGCGCAGCACCGACCTGCGCCCTGAGGAGCCCGAGGAGTCCGAGGACGCCTCGGCCGATGGGCCCCGACCGGCACCGCCCCCGGCGGACCGATCCGCCCCAGAGCCGGAAGCCGCACCCCTTCCGAGGTCCGACGCCTCCGGCACGTTCCCCTACCCCTCCCCCACCTACAGCGGCCGCCCCGCGCGTCCGCTGGCACCCCTGCCCGCACGGAGGCTCCCATGGTCTATCTCGCCGAATTCGTCGGCACCGCGATTCTCATCCTGCTCGGCGGCGGCGTCGTCGCCGGCGTCACCCTCGCCAAGTCCAAGGCGAACAACGGCGGCTGGATCGTCATCACCTTCGGGTGGGGCATGGCCGTGATGATGGCCGTCTACGTCGTCGGGCAGTACAGCGGCGCCCACATCAACCCGGCGGTCACCGTGGCGCTGGCCTCCATCGGGGACCTGCCGTGGTCGCAGGTGCCCGGCTACATCGCCGCCCAGATGGCGGGCGCGTTCGCCGGTGCGGTCCTGGTGTGGCTGGCCTACCTGCCGCACTGGAAGGAGACCGACGACGCGGACACCAAGCTCGGCGTGTTCTCCACCGCGCCGGCGGTGCGCAACATCCCGGCGAACTTCGCCACCGAGGTCATCGGCACGTTCATGCTGGTCTTCGGCATCCTGGGGATCAACTCCAACGTGAACCCGATGGGCGACGGCGACCTGACGGTGCTGTTCGGCACCGGCATCGCGCCGATGCTGGTCGGCTTCCTGGTGCTGGCCATCGGCCTGTCGCTGGGCGGCCCGACCGGGTACGCCATCAACCCCGCCCGCGACCTGGGCCCGCGCATCGCCCACGCGCTGCTGCCGATCCCGGGCAAGGGCGGCTCGGACTGGTCCTACGCCTGGGTCCCGGTGGTCGCCCCGATCGTGGGCGGTGTGCTGGCCGCACAGGTCTTCACCGCCGTCGGCTTCGGCGGCTGAGCAGGCGCGGAGGGCGCACCCCCTCCACGACCGGCGGCACGGGGCGGCGCGCCCCCGTGCCGCCTTCGTCGTGTCCGGGGGTGCCCCGCCTGCGCGGCGGAGGGGTCGACGGCACAGCAGGTACCCCGCTTACGGCCCCGGCCGAGCGGCAGGTCAGCAGGGTGTGGCGTGGTCGGCGGCGACGAGGAGAAGTGGGCGGCCCGCCCCGCAGCGCTGTCGGCCGCGGCGCGTGCGGGTGGTCACCGGATTCGGCAGCGACGGCGACAGCAGGGCGGTTCCCCGGCCCTACCTGCCGGGCGCGAGGCCCCTCGCGGTCCGGGCAGCGGCGCGGCCGGGTGGTCGGGTGCTCGCCCACGCGCGTGGCGCCCGCACCCCCGGTGCCGCTCCTCGTTGATCTCGGGAAAAACGCCCCT
>NZ_JAQFWQ010000132.1 GCF_027706725.1 Nocardiopsis endophytica | reverse complement strand
GGACACGATAAGCCCGACTTCCCCGAGATCAACGACAGCGCGCCCCCACACCGCCGCCCCCTCGATGATCTCGACAAGAGTGCTGTCAAAACCACCGGAATGACAGCACTTCCGTCGAGATCATCGCCGGGGGCGCACCGGGTCGACGGCCGCCACGAACGCGGGCGGCCACGCGCCCGCCTGGTCGCGCCGCCCACCCGGACCGCGAGCAGCCAGACGGACGGCAGGCAGGGCCCGGGACCCGCCCGACTGTCGCCGTCGCCGCCAACACCGGCGACCACCCACACGCCCGGCAGCCGACAATGCTGCAGGTAGAGCCGCTCATCCCCGTCGTCGCCGGCCTCCCCGCACTCCGCGTGAGACATCCCATCACCATGTGACCGGACAGAAAAAGTAAAAATCGGACTTTCCATCCCATAGCGGGCGTAGGCTGGCGCAGTTCCGCGCATCGTCAAGCCCTGGAGCCGAGTCGGCAAAGACCCGGAATCGCCACGGGACGCCGCCCCGCCGTGCCCGCGGCACCGTGGTGGGCTGGGTCCTTCCAGGGCGCCCAGGAGAAGGAGTCCGATGTCCGACCAGCCACGACGCCACGGCCCCAGCGACGAGGAACTGGGGATGGACCGGAGGATCAGCCGCCGCGACTTCTTCGACGGCGCCAGTGCGGCGGCCGCGGCCGGGATCGCCGCCGTGGCGCTCTCCGGATGCGGCGCCCCCGGTGAGCGGTCGTGGTCGGCGAGCCCGCGCACCCCCGTCCCCGCCGAGCACGGCGCGGACTACCCGCCCGGCATGGAGGGGCTGCGCGGCAACACCCAGCAGGCGCTCAGCATCCCGCACACCATCCGCGACGGGCGCCTGGGCAGCGTCGTGAACACCTCCTCGGTGTCGGACACCGGCGAGCACTACGACCTGGTCGTGGTCGGCGCGGGCATCAGCGGCCTGGCGGCGGCGTACTTCCACCGCAAGAAGAACCCCGGGGCCAAGGTCCTCATCCTGGACAACCACGACGAGTTCGGCGGCCACGCCCGCCGCAACGAGTTCCACGCCGAGGGCCGCGACCAGGTCCTCATCGGCTACGGCGGCACCCAGGCCATCGACACCCCCTCGATCTACAGCGACACCGCCATGGGGCTCCTCAAGGAGCTGGGCATCGAGGTCGACAAGTTCGAGAAGTTCTTCGACCAGGAGTTCTACGACAAGTGGAACCTGGCCGACGAGGGCGACACCGTCTTCTTCCGCGCCGAGGAGTTCGGCCGCGACCACCTGGCCGTCCGCGGCAAGGGCGTGTCCGTGCGCGAGTGGCTGAAGGACGCCCCGCTCAGCCCCGAGGCGCTGGACGAGATCGTCATGCTCTACGACGAGCCGAAGGACTGGCTGCCCGGCCTGTCGGACGGCGAGAAGAAGGAGCGCCTGGCCCGCATGACCTACACCGGCTACCTGCGCGACATCGCCGGTGTCGGTGACGAGACCCTGGCCTACGTCGAGACCCTCACCAGCGACGAGTGGGCGGTCCCCGCCTCCACCTGGGGCGCCCTGGACGCCTGGGGCGAGGGCTACCCCGGCTTCGACGGCCTGGGCCTCGACGACTCCCAGGCCTCGCCGCTCAACTCCTTCTCCATGCGGCGGTTCTGGGACTTCGAGGACCCGTACATCTACCACTTCCCCGACGGCAACGCGAGCATCGCCCGCCTGCTGGTGCACGCCCTCATCCCCGGCAGCGTGCCGGGTGAGGAGAAGCTCGACATGGAGAGCGTCGTCCTCGCCGAGTTCGACTACTCCAAGCTCGACATGGACGACAGCGACGTCCGCCTCCGCTTGCAGGCCCCCTGCACCGACCTGCGCCACGACGGCTCCCCGTCCTCGGCGGAGCGCGTCTTCGCCACCTACTACCGCGACGGCGGCCTGCACCGGGTCAGCGCCGACCACGTCGTCATGGCCGCCTGGCACGTGATGGGCAAGTACCTGATGAGCGAGCTGCCGAGCTCCCAGCGCAACGCCATGCAGGACGCCTCCAAGCAGCCCCTGCTCTACGCCAACGTGGTGGTGCGCAACTGGCAGCCCTGGGTGGAGCTGGGCATGCGGCACATCCGCCTCACCGGCGGCGACTGGGCGGTGGCCCAGCTCGACTACCCCGTCTCCATGGGCGGCTACGAGCACCCGCAGAACCCCGACGAGCCGATCGTCATCCAGATGATCGGCGCGCCCAGCGCGGGCGTGCAGTCGCTCAAGCAGGGCGCCATCACCGGACGCCACCGCACCCTCAAGCGCGACTTCTCCAGCTTCGAGCGGAGCATCCGCCACACCCTCAACCGGGCGCTGGGCGACGGCGGGTTCGACGCCAAGCGGGACATCGAGGCCATCACCGTCAACCGGTGGGGCCACGGCTACGCCCGCGAGTACACCAGCCTGTGGGACTCCTTCTGGCCGGACGGCCCGACCCCCGCCGAGCACGCCCGCAAGCGGCTGGGCCGGATCGTGATCGCCAACTCCGACGCCGCCCCCAACGCCTACACCGACATCGCCATCGACGAGGCGCACCGGGCCGTGGAGGAGCTCGGCGAGGCCTGATGAACGGGGGTCCCGGGGGCGGCGGCACTGTCCCCGGGGCCCCGCCTCCCCGGGCGGCGGGGTGTGCGCGAGAGCCCACGGCGATCCGGTCGGCCGCGCCGCCGCGAGGCGCTAAGTTGGTGCGGGTCATGCCTTACTCGCCTCCCGAGCCCGCCGACCTGGACCGGCTCCGCCTGTACGCCTACCTGTCGGCCCCCGAGCGCCGCACCTACCTGGCGATCATGCGCCTGTTCACCGGCACCCTCCTGGCCGACCTGGGCGCCGGGGACGTGGGCGCCGCGCTCGCCGCCGCCGAACGCCGCGGCGAGGTCGACGAGGGCGAGTCCCGCCTGGACACCGTGGTGGACCGGCTGGAGCAGCTCGCCCGGTGGGGCAACCTGGTGCCGGGCCGCCGCGAGCCGGCCGCCACCATCGCCGAGTTCACCCGCAGCCGGGTGCGCTACCAGGTCGCCAAGCTCGCCATGCGGGTGCAGCGCGACGTCGACGACCTGCTCAGCGTCGCCGAGGGCGCCCGCGAGGTCTCCCGCGAGCTGCTCCCGGCCATCGAGCGCGGCCTCGCCGAGACCTCCCGCCTGCTGGACGAGGTGCTGGAGGCCGCGCCCGACGGCCGCGCGGCCCCGCGCGCGCTGCGCGAGCGGCTCTCCCAGCAGGTGACCACGCTGTTCCTGCAGCACGGCGAGTTCGCCGCAGCGGTGCGCGACTTCTACGCCTACCTCGGCTCGGTGATCGCCCGCTACGACCTCTCCCCCGAGGAGATGGCCGGGTTCAAGCACATGCTGCTGGAGTACGTCGACCTCATCGCGCGGGACGTGCTGCGCCACGCCGAGCCGGTCGCCGACCGGCTGGCCGCGCTCGACGGTCGGCGCGACGCGCTGCTGCGGGTGCTCGGCGGCGGCGCCGACCTGGTGCCCAACACCACCGTGGTGGGCCAGACCGAGCTGATGGAGCGCGCGCCCGGCCGCACCGCCGCCGACTGGGACGGGCTGGCGGGCTGGTTCGTGGGCCGCCCGGGGCGCCCCTCGGAGGCCGACGAGCTGCGCGAGGCCACCAGCAGGGCGATCAGCGCGCTGCTGGGCAACGTCAAGCGCGCCACCGGGGCGGGCGGCGTGGACCCGGGCCGCCGCCGGGACCTGCTGCGCCTGGCCGCCTGGTTCGACGGGGCCGCCCCCGCCGACGCCCACGACATGTACGCCGCCGCCTTCGGCCTGTTCTCCGCCCGGCACCTGGCGCTGGCGCCCGAGGAGGACGCGCCCTCCCCCGGCCTGCCCTGGTCGGGCGGCGAGGGCGTGCCGGTGGAGGTGAACGTGCGCAGCCGCGGCGACCGCACCCCCGGCGGGCAGATCCCCCGCCTGGGCGACGACCCGCTGGGCCGGGCCGCCCTGCTGGAGGAGGAGGCGCGGCGCAAGAGGCGGCGCTCGGCCGCCGTGGGCGAGCTGGCCGCGTCCGCGGGCGACCTGGCCGGGGCCAGGCTGTCGGCCGACGCCCTGGAGCTCTTCTGCGAACTGCTCACCCTGGCCGGGGCCGGGCGGGACGCCCCCGCCGAGCAGGGCACCGCCGCCGACCCGGTGTCGGGCCTGACCCTGGTGTTGCGCCCGGACGGCGGGGCGGCCCGGATCGGGTCGGTCTTCGGCACCCTGGAGCTGCACGGCACCCGTGTGGAGCTGGACGTGGCCGAGGGCGCCGCCGCGGGCCCGGATCCGGACGGCGCCGCGGAGGCCGGGGACGCCGCCGGAAGCGGGGTGGGACGGTGAGCCCCGCCGCACGCACCGCGCGGGCCGAGCGCTCGGCACTGGAGGGCCTGGACTCGATCGAGGCGGCCCAGGTGCGCCGGTGCGCCCGCACCCTGCTGCGCCGCCCGCTGCTGCGCGCCGACGGCCCCGAGGGCGACGCCCTCCCGGCGGTGCGCCGCTACAGCGACCGGCTGCAGGCGCTGTTCGCCCACTACCTGGGGTACAGGCTGGCGGTGGAGCCGACGTTCGCGCGGCTGTACAAGACCGGCCGCACCCCCGACGGCGTGCGCGGCGCGCACAAGAACAACGGCGCGGCGTTCACTCCGCGCGCCTACGCCTACCTGTGCCTGGTGCTGGCCGAGCTGACCGGCACCAGCGGCCAGGTGCTGCTGTCCGGGCTGGTGGACCAGGTGCGCGCGGCCGGCGCCGAGGCCGGGCTGGACCTGGGCGGCGGCATCGTGGACCGCAGGGCGCTGGTGGCGGCGCTGCGCCACCTGATCGACCTGGGGGTGCTGTCCGAGACCGACGGCAGCGTCGGGCCGTGGGCCGAGGACGCCGGGCGCGAGGCGCTGCTCACGGTTGACGTGGAGCTGCTGGGGCACCTGGTGGCGGCCCCGCTGGGGCGGCTGGAGGGCCCGGCGCAGCTCGCCGCCGGGGGCGTGCCGGGGCCGGGCGACGACGTGCGGTACGCGGTGCGGCGCCGCCTGGTGGAGGACCCGGTGGTGCTCAACGGGGACCTGACCGCCGACCAGCGGGACTGGCTGCGCACCCGGCTGCGCCAGGAGTCGGAACTGCTGGAGGAGCTGCTGGGGCTGCACCTGGAGGTGCGGGCCGAGGGCGTCCTCGCGGTGGACCCGGACGGCTACCTGAGCGACCTGCTGTACCCCGGGCACGGGACGCTTTCGCGCATCGCGCTGCTCACCGCGGACGCCGTCCTGCGGGACGAAGGCGACGGCGCGGACACCGGCGCCGCCGACGAAACGGAGGACGCGGACGACGCCCATGCCCCGACGGGTGGCCGTGTCCCGGTCTCCTACGCGCGCTTGCAGGAGGTGGCCGCCGACATCGTGGCGCGCTACCCCAAGGCGTGGTCGAAGGAGGCCGTGCGCGACACCGCGCGCCTGGCCCGATCGGTGGCCCAGACCCTCGTCCAGGCCGGACTGGCACGGGTGGCCGCGGCCCCTGACGGGTCCGAGCGCGTCGAACTGAGCCCGGCGGCGGCGCGGTACCGCCCGCGCCCGGACGGCCCCGAGGGCGACGGCGACGAGGACGAGGCGCAGGCCGAGGGCTCCCGCCCCGCCCCGGTGGGCCCCGGCGAGGGCCAGGAGTCCCTGTTCGCCGTAGGGGACGACGCGCCATGACGCCGTTGATCTCGGGAGAAACGACGCCACCGGCGCGGTTTTAGGGGCGTTCTTCCCGAGATCAACGAGAACACCGGCCCATCGAAGACATCCGGGCGCACGCGCCAGGAAGCGATACCGACGTGAGGACCGACACCGTGGAGAGCACCTCCGACCCCCGCAGCCGCTGGCGCCTGCACCGCGGCGGCGTCGTCAACATCTGGCAGTACCGGGACGAGGAGTTCGACCTGTCCGGCGGCCGGGTCATCTTCAAGGGGACCAACGGCTCGGGCAAGTCGCGCACCCTGGAACTGCTGCTGCCGCTGTGCCTCGACGGCGACCTGCGCAACATGGGCTGCAAGGGCTTCGACACGGTCAGCATGAGCCGCCTCATGCTCGACGACTACTCCGAGGGCACCGTGCGGCTCGGCTACGCCTGGGTGGAGCTGCGGCGGGTGCTGGACGACGGCACCGAGGACTTCTGCACCGCCGGGATCGGCGTCAAGGCGAGCGCCTCCAGCAGGCAGATCACCGACTCCTACCGGTTCCTCACCCCGCTGCGGGTCAACAAGGACTTCGCGCTGCTGGAGCAGGACCGCCCGATCACCGCCGCGCGGCTGCGCGAGCACATCGGCGAGGACGCGGTGGTCCCCTCCCAGGAGGCGTTCCAGCAGCGGGTGGCCGAGACCGTCTACGGCATCAGCGGCGGCGGCCGCTACACCGACCTGCTGCACCTGCAGCGCACGCTGCGCAACCCCGACATCGGCCTGAAAGTGCTCCAGGGCCAGCTGGAACAGCTGCTGTCCGACGCGCTGCCGCCGGTCGACCCGGACGTGATCGCCCGCACCGCCGCCGGGCTGGACAACCTGGAGGGCGTGCGCCGCAACGTGTCGCGGCTGCGCCGCGCCGACTCGGCCCTGCAGGAGTTCCTTGAGGGCTACCGGGGCTATGCGCGCGGCGTACTGGCCGACCGGGAGGCCCGCCTGGCCAAGGCGGAGAAGGCCGCCGACCGCGCGCGCTCGGCCCTGGACAAGCGGCGCAAGGAGCGGGACACGGCCGAGGCCGGGCACCGCGGCGCGGCAGACGAGCGCGACGCCCTCACCGCCCGCCTGGACACGGTGCAGACCGACCTGGAGGCGCTGAAGTCGTCGGCCGCCTACGGCGCCCTGGGCGACCTGGAGGACAAGGAGGCCACGGTCGCCTCGCAGCGGCGGCACACCGAGGCCGCCCTGCGCACGGCCGAGGACCTGCGCGCCGCCGAGGAGCACTCCCTGGAGGCGGTGGAGCGCGCCGCCGCCCTGCCCGCCCGGGTGGGCAAGGAGGCGTCGGCCGCCGCGGCCGAGGCGCGCGGCGCCCTGCGCGAACTGGGGCTGGGACAGGCGCTCGGCTCACTGCCGGAGCTGGCACCCGATGTGCGGCGCGGCGAGGAGACCGCGCGGGTGCTGCGCTCGGCCGACCCCGCCGCGCGCCCGGAGGACACGGTGCGCCCCACCGCCCCCGCCATCGGCACCGAGGCGCTCGCGGAGTCGGCCGCTGCGGCGGCGGAGGCGCTCGACACGGCCGCCGCGGCCGCCGCCGACCGGGGACGCCTGCTGTCCGGGCTGCGCGCCGAGGCCGAACGGCTGGCCGAGGCCGAGGCCGGGCTGGAGCGCCTGGGCGAGCGCGCCGAGGCCGCCGCCGAGGAGTCGGCCGCGGCCGACCGCCGGGCCCGCGAGGGCGAGGAGCGCCTGGCCGACGCGGCCGAGCGGTGGAGCGCGGCGGTGCGCGACTGGCACGACCGGGCCCTGCCCGCCGGCGACCGGCCCGGGGCCGGGGAGCTGCCCCCGGTGCCCGACGGCGGGGAGGTGCTGCTGGACCCGGGGGCGTTCCGGGACGCGCACCGGGAGGTGCGGGCGGCCCTGCAGCCGCGGGTGCGGGCCGTGCAGCGGGCGGTCCTCGCCGCCGAGCAGCGGCTCTCCGAGGCCGGGGCCGAGCGGACCCGGCTGGAGGCCGAGCTGGCGCACCTGCGCGAGGCCGCCGAGGTCGGTCCGCCGGTGCCCGAGCACACCACCGCCGAGCGCGACCCGGCGCGGGGCGCACCGTTCGCGCGGCTGGTGGACTTCGCCCCGGACCTGGGCGAGGAGGAGCGCGCCGGGCTGGAGGCGGCGCTGCGTGCGTCCGGGCTGCTGGGGGCGTGGGTGCGCGCCGACGGCGGCATCGGGGCGGTCGGCGGGGACGGCGCAGACGGCGCGGACGGCGACGAGACCTGGGCGGTGCCGACGGGCCCCGTCGACGGGCCGACCCTGGCCGATGTGCTGGTCCCGAGCACGGACGGCGGCACAGGCAGCGGCGGTCCGGCGGACAGCGCCGCGGACGGCCCCGACGGCGAGGCCGGCGACGCACCGCCCGTGCCCGAGGAGACCGTCCGCGCCCTGCTGCGCTCGGTGCCGCTGCTGCCGGTCGGCGCTTCCGGCCGTGATGGCGCGGGCGGCGCAGGCGGCATGGGCGGCTCGGACGCGATGTCGCACCCGGGTAATGGACTCGGCGCCGGCAGCGCGGGCACAGCCGACGACGGCGCGCTCAGTTCAGCCCTCGCCCACGACGGCGGCGCGGCGGACGGCGCGCACGCCGCAGGCGCCCCGTCCCCCGGTCTCGCGATCGGCACCGACGGCTCCTGGCGGTCCGGGGCGCTGGTCGGGCGGCACGGCAAGGAGCGGGCCGAGCACATCGGCGCCGGGGCCCGCGAGGCCGCGCGGCGGCGCCGCACCGAGGAGGCCGAGACCGCCCTGTCCGCGCTCGCCGAGCGCGAGGAGGGGCTGCGTTCGTCCCTGGAGGGCGCCCAGCGCCTCGAGCAGGAGTGGAACGCCTGCCTGGACGCCTTCCCCGACATCTCCCCCGTGCTGGCCGACCTGGCCGAGACCCGGCAGCGCCGGTCGGCCGCCGCCCGTGCCGCCTCCGACGCCGAGACCGCCGAGGCCGAGCACGCCCGTGCCCGCGCCCGCCTGGAGGCCGAGCGCGGCGAGCACCGCCGCTCCTGTGGCGACGCCGGGCTGCCGGACGGCGCCGAGGCCCTGCGCGAACTCGCCGACCGGGCCCGCGCCACCGCCTCCCTGCTGGAGCGCGCGGCCGGGCGGCTGCGCGGCGACTACACCGAGGCGCTGCGCACGGTCGCCGCGTCGCTGGAGGACCACGCCCGCACCGCCGCCTCGCGCGCGCAGGCCGAGGAGGAGGCGGCCCGCACCCACCGGGCGTTCGCCGAGGCGCACGGGGTGCTGGAGACCCTGCGCTCGTCGCTCGGCCAGGACGCCGAGGAGGTCAGCGCGCAGGTGCGGGCCCTCACCGAGGAGCGGGCGCGGCTGCGCGACGAGGCCCCCAAGGCGCAGTCGGAGGTGGAGTCGCGGCTGCAGGCGCTCACCCAGGCCGAGGGCCGCACCGAGCAGGCCGAGGCCGCCCTGGAGGAGGCGCAGGGGGTGCTCGCCGACGCCGAGGACGCGCTCACCGACACCGCCGACGTGCCGGGCGTGTGGGAGGCGGCCACCGGGCTGGTGGAGGTGCCCTTCGAGCGGGCCGACCTGCGCACGGCCCTGCGCGAGGCGCTGGAGCCCGAGGGGAGGCCCGGTGACCCGGGCGCCCTGGAGCGGGACCTCATCTCCCGGGTCCAGGCGCTGCAGACCGCGCTGGCCGGGACCCACGACGTGCAGGCCGACCGCGACCGCGGGGTGCTGACGGTGGCCGTCAGCGACGAGGCGGGCACCGCGCCCGCGGCCTCCACCGCCCGGCTCACCGCGGCGCGGCTCGCCGAGGCCGAGGCCAACCTCACCGGCGGGGAGGAGCGCGTCTTCGAGGAGTTCCTCCTCGGGGACGTGGCCGAGGAGCTGCACCGGCAGATCCGCGCCGCCGAGTCGCTGACCCGGCGGATGAACACCGTGCTGGAGGGGGCGCACTCCAGCCAGGGCGTGCGGGTGGAGCTGGCCTGGGAGCCCGCGCCGCACCTGGACCCGGACGAGCGGTCGGCGTTCGCGCTGGCCAAGAAGTCGGTGGCGGAGCGCTCCGAGGAGGAGAACGACCGGTTGCGGCGCGCGCTGATGGACCGCATCCGCGCCACCCGGGCCGAGGGGCGCAGCAGCGGGTACGCCGAGGTTCTGGGCGCGGCCCTGGACTACCGGGAGTGGTTCGCCTACCGGGTGCGCATCCACGACACCGGGCCCGACGGCAACCCGCGCGACCGGCGGGTGCGCCAGCTGTCGTCCGGGGAGACGCGGCTGGTGTCCTACGTGACGCTGTTCGCGGCCAGCGCCGCGTTCTACGACGCGCTGCGCAGCGAGCTGGACGGGCCGCTGCGGATGGTGCTGCTGGACGAGGCCTTCGAGCGGCTGGACGACCCGACCATCGCGCGGCTGCTGGAGCTGCTGGTCGACCTGGACATGGACTGGGCCATCACGTGGCCCTCGGGGTACGGGGTCTCGCCGAGGATCGACCGGATGCACATCTACGACATCCTCAAGCGCAAGGGCGCCTGGGGTGTGGCGTGCGCGCGCACGACGTGGAACGGCAGCGGGTTCGAGGCGGCCCCGGCGGGGTAGAGGAGAGCGGGGCCGCGCCCGTGCCGGGGGCGGCCCGGGGCCCGGAACGGGTCGGGAAGCGCCCGGCAGGGGGTCGGCAAGGGCCGGCGCCGCCTTCGCCGACACGCGCGGAAAGCGGCTCCGAGCACGCCGGACGCGGTCGAACCCGCGCAGGTCCGGGATTATTCCCGAGTCCCCTTGTAGCAAGGGCTACAGGGGCCCCGAACAGGCCCGGCTGATAGGTTCTTGATCGCGGTTCGAGGGTCACAGCGATGGAACACGGCGAAGGACACGACGACGTCGCACCGGCGTTGGCGACCAGGACCGCGACCGAGCCTTAAGTGAAAACCACGTGTCAGAGGAAAGGTGCGCACATGTCCGCGCCATATTCGCTTCCTGAGCTGCCCTACGACTACGCGGCGCTGGAGCCGTGGATCTCCGGTCAGATCATGGAGCTCCACCACGACAAGCACCACGCGGCCTACGTCGCCGGTGCCAACACGGCGCTGGAGAAGCTGTCCGAGGCGCGCGAGAAGAACGACTTCGGCACGGTCAACATGCTGGAGAAGAACCTCGCGTTCAACCTCGCCGGCCACGTGAACCACACCGTCTTCTGGCCGAACCTGTCGCCGGACGGCGGCGACAAGCCCGAGGGCGAGCTGGGTGCCGCCATCGACGACCAGTTCGGCTCCTTCGACGCCTTCCGCGCCCACTTCGGTGCCGTGGCCACCGGCATCCAGGGCTCCGGCTGGGCCATCCTGGCCTGGGACATCCTGGGCCAGAAGCTCATCATCGAGCAGCTCTACGACCACCAGGGCAACCTGGCGGCCGGCTCCTACCCGATCCTGCTGCTGGACATGTGGGAGCACGCCTTCTACCTGCAGTACAAGAACGTCAAGGCGGACTACGTCAAGGCGTTCTGGAACGTCGTCAACTGGGCGGACGTGCAGCGCCGCTTCGAGGACGCCCGCAAGGTCGTGCTGGGCTAGCACACCGGCGGTACGCGAGGGGCGGGGCCGTGGGCCCCGCCCCTCGCGCATGTCCGGCCCCTGCCGCCTTCAGGCTCAGGCGGCGCTGCGCACGCCGGTCAGCGCCGCGACCGCCTCGACCGGGGAGCCGACGACGGGGCCGCCGGTGGCCTCCAGCCGCTCGCGGCTCATCATGCCGCTGGCCACCAGGAGCGCGTGCGCGCCGGCCTGGCGGGCGGCGCGGGCGTCGTCGTCGATGTCGCCGACCAGCACCACCGTGGAGGGGTCGATGCCCTGCTCGGCCAGGTGGTGGACCAGGTGCTCGGCCTTGGAGTCGTCGGCCGCGTCGTACCTGCGCCCGTCGACGCGGGTGAAGTGGGGTTCGAGGCCGAAGTCGGCGACCAGTCCGGTCACGTGCCGGTGGGAGGCCATGGACAGCAGCGACTGGCTGCCCCCGGCCGAGCTCCAGCCCGACAGCACCCCGGGTACGCCGTCGGCCAGCGCGCAGCCGGGCAGCAGCGAGCGGTAGTGCCGGTCGTACTCGGTGTTGAGGCGGTCCCACTCCTCCGCGGCGAGCGGGCGCCCCAGGTGGTCCTCGTAGCACTCCAGGAGGGGGCGGCGGAACACCGTCCTCCAGTAGTCGAGGTCGACCGGTGCCCGGCCGAAGGGTTCGCACACCCGGTTCAGGGCGGTCAGGTTGGCGTGGTTGTCGTCCAGGAGGGTGCCGTTCCAGTCCCAGACGATGTGCCGGACTCCCGAGAGATGGTCGAATCTGTTCTCAGCCACTCCCGCACTCTAAACGCCGGGAGAGACTCTGGACGCCGCGGCCGCCTTCCGGTGGGATGGCAGGGACCCTATCCCCCGATCCCCCACGAGGAACCCTGTGCACAAGCGAGAACCCCATAGCGGACCCGCCCGCACGGCGCTCCGGACCGGAGCGCTCGCCGCGGCGGCGCTGATGGGGGCGGCCGGCCTGGCCGCCCCCGCCTCCGCCGACGCCCCCGGGCCGGTGGTCGAGGACGGGCGCACCCAGCCCGTGTTCGACTACGCCGACGCGGTCTACCAGGAGGTCGACATCGTCACCGGCGCGGACAGCGACGGCGACGGCGAGCCGGACACCGTCCGGATGCGCATCATGCGGCCCGAGGAGACCGAGGACGGGCTCCAGGTGCCCACCATCCTGGAGCCGAGCCCCTACTGGGCGGGCACGCACGACGCGCAGATGTACGACGTGGACCTCGACGACGACAGCGCGGGCACGGTGCCGCGCGGCAGGCCCCGGGCCGGGTCGGCCGAGGAGATGGCCCAGGCCTCGGCCGAGGGGCCGCGCGGCGCCTCCGCCCAGGCGGGGCCGACCGGCGACGGCTCGGCGACCATGCCCAACTACTACGACAACTACTTCCTGCCGCGCGGCTACGCGGTGGCCCAGCTCGACAGCCTGGGCACCGGCGGGTCGACCGGCTGCCCCACCAGCGGCGGCGAGAACGAGACGCAGGGCGTCACCGCGGCGGTGGACTGGCTCAACGGGCGCACCACGGGCTTCGACGCCGAGACCGGCGAGGAGGTCTCGGCCGAGGACTGGTCCACCGGGAACGTGGCCATGACCGGCATCTCCTACAACGGCACGCTGCCCGTGGCGGCGGCGAGCACCGGCGTGGAGGGGCTGCGCACGATCGTGCCCCAGGGCGCCATCTCCTCCTGGTACGACTACTACCGCGACAACGGGGGCGTCGTCGCGCCCGGCGGCTACCAGGGCGAGGACGCCGACGTGCTGGCGAAGCTGGTGTACACCCGCGCCGACGCCGACGTGTGCGACCCGGTCATCGACGGGGTGACCGAGGGGCAGGACCGCGACAGCGGCGACTACAACGACTGGTGGGACGAGCGGAACTACCGCAACGACGCCGAGGACGGCGCGTTCGGGGCGAGCGTCTTCCTGGCGCACGGGCTCAACGACTGGAACGTCAAGACCGACCAGGCGATGCTGCTGTGGCAGGCCCTGGAGGACCAGGGCGTGGAGCGCAAGATGTGGCTGCACCAGGCGGGCCACGTCAACCCGTTCAACCTGCGCATGGACGAATGGCTGGACCAGCTGCACCGGTGGTTCGACCACGAGCTGTACGGCGTCGACAACGGGATCATGGACGAGCCCCGGGTGGACGTGCAGGGGTCCGACACCGAGTGGGCGGCGCAGGACGACTGGCCCGGTGAGGGCACGGCGCCGGTGCGGCTCGGGCTGCGGCCCGGCGGCGAGGACGGCGACGGCGGCCTGGAGCCCGGCAAGCACCGGGGCAAGCCGCGGTGGGAGGAGTTCACCGACGAGGGGCGCGGCACCCCGGCCGAGGAGCTGGTGGCCGAGCCGGGCACGGGCAAGGACGGGGCGCTGGTGTACCGCACCGGCGAGCTGACCGAGGACGTGCGGATGAGCGGCGTTCCGGAGGTGACGGTGCGGGCGGCCATGGACGGGTCGTCGCCGTACCTGACGGCGCTGCTGGTGGACTACGGCACCGACACCCGGCCGACCGAGGACGTGCGCTACGACACCGACGACCGGGTCTGCTACGGGGAGGGCGTGCCGGAGGACCCGGGATGCACGTACCCGAGCTACAACGTCACCGAGGAGTCGGACTTCAAGATCGTCACCCGGGGGTGGATCGACGCGCGCAACCGGGGGTCGGACGAGGAGCAGCGGCCGGTGGTGACGGACAAGCCGTACCGGTACACGTGGCCGATGCAGGCGCAGGACTACGTGTTCAAGAAGGGGCACCGGATCGGCGTGGTCCTGGTGTCGACCGACCACGACTACACGCTGCGGTACCCGGCCGGGACGGAGGTGGAGGTGGACACGAAGCGGACGTCCATCACGCTCCCGGTGTCGGAGGGCGGGGGCGGCCTGGGGTAGCGTCCCGCCGAACCGCGAACCGCCGGAGGGGCGGCGCCCGGCCGGGCGCCGCCCCTTTCTCGTGTGCCGTCGTTTCCCCTGCTCAGGCGGCCTCGGCCGCGGCGCGCTCGCGCTTCTTGCGGCGCCGGCGGCGCCAGGCCCAGACGCCGACGGCGAAGGTGGCGGGGACCACGACCAGGACGAGGATCGGCAGGACGATGGCGAAGAAGGAGGTCACGGCGCTGACCCCGTCCTCGATGAAGCTGACGACCGGGCCGCCGACGCCGAAGGTGGCGGTGTTGAGGACGGGCCGGGAGACCGCCTTGAGGGCGTGGAAGGCCAGGGCGATGAGGGCCCCGGTGACGATGGGCCACCAGGAGCCGTCCCCGGTGTCCATGTCGGTGGTGAAGGAGGAGGCGCCCGCCCCGAAGGTGATGCCGCCGGAGGTGGGGCGGATGAGGGTCTGCACGACGTCGTTGACGCTGTCGACGGCGGGGATCTTGTCGGCGAGGAGCTCGACCACCAGGAGCACGCCGAGGATCACCAGGGTCGCGGGGTGTTCCAGCCAGGCCCAGGAGGGGCCGAGTTCGAACAGGGGGGTGAAGCGGGACAGCAGCCCGGCCGCCAGGAGGGGGATGTAGGCGTTGAGCCCGGCGGAGGAGGCCAGTCCGGCACCGGTGAGGAGTTCGAGCATCCGCAGACTTTCCGAGAGTTCCCGTGGGTCCCGTCCCCCGCGGACCCGGCGGGGGCGCGGGTGTGCGGGGCACGGGGCGCACCCGTCGGCGCGCGGTTGTCGAGCGTACGGGAACCCGACGGCGGCCCGCCCCGCAGCGGCGGGCCGACCGTGACCGATTCCGGCCGCCGGGGGCGGGCGGGGGCGGCGGCCCGGCAGGCACCGCTCATCCAAGGCCCCGGGGGCGACGAGGGTGGCGGATCCACCGCACGATCAGCCCGGGGATGGCCCTTTCACCACGCTGGGCGCCCCGGACCGCCCTCGCCCCCGTGGCCCCTGTGCCCCGAGGTCGGGCGGGGCCTCACTGCCAGTAGCCCTCGACCTCCGAGGCCGGGCGGACGCGGGCGTCGGGTGCCTCGTCGCCGTACTCCTCCTGGGCCCGGCGCTGGCGGAGCAGGTCCCAGCACTGGTCCAGCTCGGTGGCGACGCTCCGCATGCGGGACCGCTCGTCGGGCGTGAGGCGGTGCTCGCTCTGCTCGCGCAGCGCCTTCTCCTCCCCGATCAGCTCGGTGATCCGCGAGAGGATGTCCTTCTCTGCCCGCTTTTCGTCGCTCATGGGCCAATGGTCGGCCGACTGACCCGGGGACGGCAAGCCTCGCGTCCGGCGTTTCCGCAGCTCGCCGGGGCGGGACACGATCAGCGGGGCGCTCCTCGCCCCCGGAGGAGGCGCCTCATGAGAGGATCAACGAGATCACATATACACTGTGAACTTAACATCGTGTCTAACATTCAGGAGGCGACGTGGCGGAACCTTCGGCGCCGCTGTGGGTCGGCATCGACGTGGGCACCCAGGGCGTGCGGGCCGTGGCGGCGCACGGCGACGGCACCGTGGCGGGCCAGGGCTCGGCCCCGCTGCGCGGCACCCGCAGGGACGGCCGCCACGAACAGGACCCCGAGCACTGGTGGGAGGCGGTCGGCGCGGCCTGCCGCGCCGCCGTCGGACAGGCGGGCCGCGGGCACCCGGTCGGGGGCGTGGCGGTGTGCGCCACCTCCGGGACCGTGCTCGCCGCGGACGGCGGGCTCCGCCCGCTCGGCCCCGCCCTGATGTACGACGACGGGCGCGCCGCGGACGACGCGGAGGCGCTCATCGCCGCGGCGGGCGAGGAGACCTGGCGGCGCGTCGGCGCCCGGCCGCAGCCCTCGTGGGCCTTCGCCCGGCTGGCACTGCTGGGCCGTCGGGCGCTCCGGCCCGGGCGCGGCGACCTCCTCCTGCACCAGGCCGACTTCCTCACCGGCCGGCTCAACGGGGCGCCGACCGCCGCGGACACCAGCCACGCGCTCAAGTCGGGGGCCGACCCGATGGCCGCGGCCTGGCCGGACCCGGTGGTGGAGGCCATGGGGGTCCCCCCGGCCGCGCTCCCGGCGCTGACGCCGCCGGGCCGCCCCGTCGGGTCGGTGTGCGCCGGGGCCGCCGCCCACACGGGGCTGCCGCAGGGCACGCCCATCATCGCGGGGATGACCGACGGGTGCGCGGCCCAGCTCGCGTCCGGCGCGCTGGAGCCGGGGCGCTGGAACTCGGTGCTGGGCACGACGCTCGTCCTCAAGGGGGCGTCGGAGCATCGGATCGCCGACGGCGCGAGCGGCGTGTACAGCCACCGCTCCCCCGACGGCCGGTGGTGGCCGGGCGGGGCCTCCAGCACCGGCGCGGGGGTTCTGGCCTCGGCGTTCCCCGGGGCGGACCCGGCCGCCATGGACGCGGTGGCGGACCTGGAGCACCCGGCCTCCGCGGTGGTCTACCCGCTGGTGGGCCAGGGCGAGCGGTTCCCGTTCGCCGCACCGCAGGCGCGCGGGTTCGTCCTCGGGGAGCCGCGGGACGAGGCCGACCGGTACGCCGCGACCCTGCAGGGCGTGGCGTTCGTGGAACGGCTGTGCTTCGAGCGGCTGGGCGGGCTGGGGGCCGAGGCCGACGGGCCGGTGCGGGTGACCGGCGGCGCGGTGGCCAGCGCGCGCTGGACCCAGCTCCGGGCGGACGTGCTGGGGCGCCCGCTGGAGGTGCCGGAGAACGCGGCCCCGGCGTTCGGCATGGCGCTGCTGGCGGCGAGCGGCGACACACCGCCCGAGCGGGTCGCGGCACGGATGGTGCGGATCCGCGCCACAGTGGAACCGCGTCCCGAGGTCGGCGAGCGGCTGGAGGGCGCGTACGCACGGTTGGTCGAGGCGCTCGCGGAGCGCGGCTGGAGCGGCGCCCCGCAGGGGGCCGTGGAGAGGGGGCGTCGGTGACGGACGCGACGGAGCTGATCGTGGTGCGGCACGGGGAGACGGTGTGGCACGCGGAGAACCGGTACGCCGGTTCGAGCGATATCGCGCTGACGGAGGAGGGGGTCCGGCAGGCGGAGGCCCTCGCCCGGTGGGCGGCGACGGCGGGGCTGAGCGGCGTGGTCAGCTCGACGCTGAGCCGGTCGGCCGGCACCGCCGCCCCGGCGGGCGAGGCGGCGGGGGTGCCGGTGGCGGCCGATCCGCGCCTGGTCGAGCAGGACTTCGGCCAGGGCGAAGGGCTGACCTCCGCCGAGATGCGCGAACGCCTGGGCGGGGCGCGCGAGCGGTTCGAGCTGGACCCGCTGCGCAACCCGCTGCCGGGGTCGGAGGACCCGGTGAAGGTGGCCGAGCGCGGGGTGGCGGCCCTGGCCGACGCGGCCCGGGCCCACCCGGGCGGGAAGGTCCTGGTGGTGGCGCACGGGACCCTGATCCGCCTGGTCCTGTGCCGCCTTCTGGGCATGGACGCGGGCCGGTACCGGAGGGCGTTCCCGGAGGTGGGCAACTGCCGCGGCGCGAGGCTCCACTGGAAGGGCGACGGCGAGGCGGGCCTCCTCGGTTTCAACGAGCCCTTGGAGCCCTGACCGGCGCCCCGGTCCCCCACTCACGCCCCCGGCCGGTGGGGTGGAGAGCGACGACGAAGACGGGCGGCCCATACCGCAGCGCTGTCGGCCGCGGCGCGTGTGCATGGTCACCGGAGAGGGCGGCGACGGCGACAGCCGGGCGGTTCCCCGGCCCCGCCTGCCGTCCGGCGGGCCCCTCGCGGTCCGGGTAGGCGGCGCGACCAGGCGGGCGCGTGGCTGAGCGCGTTCGTGGCGGCCGCCCCGGCGCGCCCCTGCCCGGCGATGATCTCGACAGGAGTGCTGCC
>NZ_JAQFWQ010000131.1 GCF_027706725.1 Nocardiopsis endophytica | reverse complement strand
GGCGGCGGGGGCCAGGGCCGGGTCGTCGCGCAGCACCGCCTGCTCCAGCTCGCGCAGCTCGCGTCCGGGCTCGGTGCCGAGCTGGTCGACCAGCAGCTCGCGCCCGGCCCGGTAGACCTCCAGCGCCTCGGCGGACCGCCCGGAGCGGTGCAGCGCCAGCATGAGGCGGGCCCGCAGCCGCTCGCGGAACGGGTGCTCGTGGACCAGGGCGGTGAGCTCGGCGACCACCTCGGCGTGGCGGCCCCGCTCCAGTTCTGCGCCCATCAGCTCCTCGGTGCAGCTCCAGCGCAGCTCGTTGAGGCGGGCGGCCTCGTCGCGCACCACGGGCAGGGTGTCGACGCCGGAGAGGGCGGGGCCCTGCCACAGGGCGAGCGCCTCGCGGAACAGGGCGGCGGCGGGCTCGGCACCGCCCTCGGCCAGCGCGCGGCGGCCCTGGTCGACCAGGTCGCCGAAGCGGTCGGCGTCGAGGTCGCCCTCCGCCCGCTCGATGCTGTAGCCTCCCGGGCCGCGGGCGACGGTCGATGGGCCGCCCAGCGCCTGCCGCAGGTGGTGCACGTACACCTGGAGGCTCTTCTGGGCCGAGCGCGGGGGGTCGCCCTCCCACAGGACGTCGATGAGCCGCTCGTCGGCCACCGGAGCCCCGCGCGCGCACAGCAGCGCCGCGACGATCCCGGCGAGCTTGGGCGACAGCCGCACCTCGCGCCCGTCGCCGTCGCGGACCCGGAGCGGCCCCAGGATGGAGAACCGCATGCGCTCCCTTCCCCGGCGGGCCCGGCGCCCGCCGATCGCTCCCGCGTCCAGGGTGGCGCGGGGGATCCAACCGTAGTCCAACCGGACCACAATCGCGGGCGGGGAGGATGGGCCGTGGATGTAGCGGCACCACCCGCGTGCGAGGCGAGGGTGTGCGTTCTTGGTCCGCCCAGGACGGCAGCCGGCGGCGCGAGCCCCGGCTGGGGCGGGGCCAGGAGACGTCCGGCGGCCGCTCCCCGCTCGCGGGGAGCGGCCGCCGCCGCTTCACCCGCTGTCATCACCCACCGATCGGACGCCGTCGGCGGCGAGGCCGCCGCGGGGGCGCGGTCCCCGCCGCCGACGGGGCCCAGATCCGGACGCGGCCACTGTGCCCGGACACGACGAAGCCCCAGGGCGGAACCCGCATTAAAGCGGTTCTGACCTGGGGTCTCTCTTGTGCGCCATCAGGGACTCGAACCCCAAACCCGCTGATTAAGAGTCAGCTGCTCTGCCAATTGAGCTAATGGCGCGTGCCGGATTCCGCCTGGTCGGCTCCGTCCGACGCCGTCAAGGTTAGCAGCCTCCCGGAGCGGTCGCGAACGGATTGTCCGCGGGTGCCGTGTCCCGCCGGGGGACCGGTGTCCCCACCTTCCCGGTGGTGTGGAAGGTGGGGGCCTCAGCGTGCATGGTCCGCCTGGAGGGTCAGCTCCACGTCACCACCACGGCGACGATGATGGCGACCGCCACGACCGCGCCCACCCCGGCCAGGACGTAGGGGGTCATGGACCGGCGCGGCGCCGCCTCCGGTTCGTCGTTGTCGGACACGAACTTCTGGAACATCACGGTCGAGCCCGCGGGATCGACGTTCTCTTCATTCTTCTGAGACATGCGCATGACACTAGCGACTCACGAGCCCCCGCGGGTCCCCCACGGACGTGAAATCCGCCGACGGGTTCCTCATCGGCGGCCCGAGAGCACCCGGGCGTGCGCGTCCGGCGGGGCCCCGGCGTCCCGGAGGGCCAGGCCCGCGGCGCCGAGCACCCCGTCGGCGGCCGCCAGCGGCGTGCTCCCGAACCGCTCGCCGATCCCCGCGCGCACGCGTTCGGCGACCGGGCCCGCGCCCATCAGCGCCCCCGCGAGCACGACCGGCCTCCCCGATCCTGGGGGCAGGACCGTCCCCAGGGCGTCGAGCAGCCGCCCGGCCGCCTCGTCGCAGATCCGCGCCGCCTCGGCGTCGCCCTCGCGCGCGGCCCCCGTCACCTCGGGGGCCTGGCCGCCGAGTTCCGCGGGCGGGCGCGGGTATACCGTCAGGATGAACTCCTGGGGGTCCCCGGGGGCGATCTCCAGGGCCGCCGCCATGCGGTCGGAGAGGACGGTCGCCCCTCCCCTGCCGTCGATCCCCGCGAGCGCGGCCCGCAGCCCCGCCAGGGCGATCCAGACCGCCGAGCCCTCGTCCCCCAGCAGCCAGCCGTACCCGTCGCACCGGCGCCGCACGCTCCCGTCGGCCACATGGGCCGCCACGGCCCCGGTGCCGGCGATCACGACCGCCCCTTCGGGCTCGTGCGTGCCGGCCGCGAACGCCACCGCGATGTCGTCGGTGACGCGCGGCGCACCCGGCAGCCCCGCGGCCCGCCAGGCGCGGCCCGCGGCCTCGGACGCGCGCGCGTGCCCGGCCGCGGATGCCCCCGCGATGCCGAACACCGCGGCGGCCACCCGTCCTGCCCCGACTCCGCCGACCGCCTGCCCGAGGGCCGCCTCCAGGGCGCCCGCCGGGTCGGGGCTGGAGAAGGGGTTGGCACCGCCCGCGCTTCCCCGGGAGAGCACGCGGCCGTCGAGGCCGACGGCCACGCACCGGGTCGACGTGCCGCCGGCGTCCACACCGATCACCACATCGCGTTCCATAAGGGAAGCCTAGGCCGCAACTGCCCGCACGCCCCCGGGCCGTTTCCGGCCATTCCGGACGTGCTTCCGAAGCGCTGATGGCCCTGGAGGCCCACCTGAAAGCGGACCGCCAGTGCGGTGAAAGCCGCCTCGTGCACATTGGGAGACCTCGGAGGGCATCACGGCCGGCGCTTCCCCGCGGCCGCGCCCCCTCCGAGGAGGAAAGCGGGCCGGGCACGGGGAGGGGTCCGGCTCCCCGCGAGCCGGAGGACGGACGGCTCGCGGGGGGGATGCGGTGCCCTCTGGGGAAGGGCGCCGAGCCTGGCGGGGCGAACGGGGGACGGTCGTCCTCGCCAGGCGCCTTCCCCCCTCCTCCGTGCCGGAGCCCCTCTCCTACTCGCGGCCGCCGATGAGGAATCGCGGATCACCGCCGAGCGCGGCGGCCATCCGCACCGCGGGGGCGTCCTCATCGCGGGCCTCCACCCGGGCCGCCAGCTCCGCAGGGGCGGCGCCCGGGTGGGTGGACAGCCACGCCGCCGCCATGCTGAGCGGCAGCGGCAGCCGCCCGGTGACGGCCGCCAGCCGCCGCAGCCCGTCCGGGTCGGCCCCGGCCCGCTCGGCGCCGATGCGGGTGCGCAGCAGCAGCTCCGCCTCCTCCTGGGACAGCTCACCCACCCCCACCGCCTGCACGCCGTCGCGCACCATCAGGTCGGCCAGCCAGAAGCGGCTGGTGACCACGGCCGCGCTCGGCGAGCTCCCGGGCAGCAGCGGGCGCACCTGCTCGGCGCTGCGCGCGTTGTCCAGCACCATGAGCACCCGGCGGGAGGCCAGAGCCGACCGCAGCAGCGGCGCCCGCTCCTCCAGCGCCTCGGGGTAGGGCTCGGGCACGCCCAGCGCGCGCAGGAAGCGCGCCGCGATCTCCCCCGGGCCGGGGCCGTCGTCCTCTCCGCCGCGCAGGTCGGCGTAGAGGCGCCCGTCGGGGAAACCGCCCGCCCGGGCCGCCCATTTCAGGACGAGGGCCGTACACCCCGCCCCGTGCGGGCCGCTGACCAGCACACGCGCCGCGCCGCGCCGGTCGCGCAGCAGGCGGTCCAGCCGGGCCAGCTCCTCCGTGCGCCCGACGAAGAAGGGGTGCGGCGCGGGGAGCTGGAACGGCACCGGGTAGCCGCGCCGGGGCGGCGGCGCCCCGTGGGGGCGGGGCGGCTCGGCCGGCGCCGCGCGCTGGCGCGGCACCGACGAGGCATCGTCCCCCTCCTCGGCGAGAGTGCCGTGGAGGATGCCCTCGAAGGTCGCCTGGAGCCCGCGCCCGGGGTCCAGGCCCAGGCGCTCGACCAGCGCGCGGCGGGTGCGGCCGAACACCGCCAGCGCGTCGCCCTGCCGCCCGGAGCGGAACAGCGCCACCATGTGCTGGCGCACCAGCTCCTCGCGCTCCGGAAAGCGCGACACCAACCGGTTGAAGGCCTGGTGAAGCGCGCTGTGCCTGCCCAGGCGCAGCGCTAGGGCGCCCCAGCGCTCGGCGGCCTGAAGCAGTTCGTCCTCCAGGTGCCGGGCGTCGCCCTCGTGGATCACGGCGGACACCACGTCCTCCAGGACGGGGCCGCGCCACAGCCCCAGCGCGTCGCGCAGCATCTCGTAGGCGCGCAGCGCGTCCCCCGCCTGCTCGGCCCGGTCGGCGCCCGAGCGCAGCGCGCGCATGCGCAGCAGGTCCAGCCGGTCGGGCGGAAGCTCCATCCGGTAGCCGCCGTCGCCGCCGGTGACCAGGATCCGCCCGCCGCTCTCGCCGCCCAGGGCGGCCCGCAGCCGGGCGACGTGCACCTGCAGCGACCCTTTGCGCGCCTCGGGGTCGGCGTCTGGGCCCCACAGGGCGGCCACGATGCCGGAGACCGGAACGGTCCGGCCGCAGCGCAGCAGGAGCAGGGCCAAAAGGGCGCGGCGCTTGGTGCCGCGGAGCTCCACGGGGCTGTCCCCGTAGGTCAGGCTCAGCGGTCCGAGAACGCCGAACTCGTAGTGCGCCACCTGCTCCTCTGCGGGGTCCGCCGCTTCGGCCACCCCCGGCGTCGTGGGATCCGTGCTCGCCCTCTACAGTGCCGGGCGGCGCACGCGACGCGCAATCTGCCCCTGCAGTGCTCCGCCTTGTGGCGGTTCCGCAACCGTCCGACGCGCGCGCACCGCTCTGATTGACTCCGACCCAAGCGAGCACGAGACTCTCTGCGATGGCGAACTCGGCGAATCCCCCGTCGGCCCCCGGCACCGTGCTGCGGGTGCGTGCCCTGCTGCCCTCCCTGCCCCCGGCCGAGCAGCGGGTGGCGCAGCGCATCATCGACGACCCCGAACGCGTGGCCGCCTCCTCCATCACCCAGCTGGCCCGGGACTGCTCCACCTCCGAGGCGACCGTCATCCGGTTCTGCCGGACGATCGAGCTGTCCGGGTACCGGGAGCTGCGGCTGGCCCTGGCCACCGAGGCCGGGCAGGCGCGCGGCGCCGGGCTGAGCGGGCGCGAGCCCGTGGGCGACATCGACCCGGACGACACGCTGGTCACCGTGGTGCAGAAGATCGCCTACACCGACGCGCGGGCCGTGGAGGAGACCGGGGCGCAGCTCGACCCGGAGGTGCTGCAGGCGGCCGTGGAGGCGATGGGCGCCGCCCGCAGGATCGACATCTACGGGGTGGGCGCCAGCGCGTTCGTCGGCGCCGACCTGCAGCAGAAGCTGCACCGGATCGGGCTGGCCTCGTTCGCCTGGTCGGACAGCCACGTGATGCTGACCAGCGCGGCGGTGCTGCGCCCCGGCGACGTCGCGGTGGGCGTCTCGCACAGCGGCGCCACCATCGAGACGGTGAACGCGCTGGCCGAGGCGCGCGGGCGCGGGGCGACCACGGTGGTGGTCACCAACTTCCCGCGCAGCCCCATCTGCGCCTACGCCGACCACGTGCTGACGACCGCCGCCCGGGAGACCACGTTCCGCTCGGGGGCCACCGCCAGCCGCCTGGCCCAGCTCACGGTGGTGGACTGCCTGTTCGTGGGGCTGGCGCAGCTGCGCTACGCCGACAGCCGCTCGGCCCTGGAGACCACCGCCGACGCGGTGCGGGGCCTGCGGGTGGGCGAGAAGGGCCGCCGGGACCCCGGGTGAGGGCCGGGGTCAGCCGCGTTCGACGGCGGTCCCCATCAGGCCGAGCGGCGGCGCGCCCAGCTCCAGCAGCGCCGCGTGGAAGCGCTGGAGCGTGAAGCCCGCGCCCCATTCGCGGTGGGCCCGCTCGCGCAGCGCCTGGATCTCCAGCTTGCCCCAGGTGTAGCGGCCGTAGGTGGGGTCGAACACCGCGCGCTGGGCCTCGGCGAGCGCTGCGGGCCCGGCCAGGGCGGTGTCCGCGGCGAACCGGCGGGCCGCATCCTCGACCGTCATCGCTCCGGTGTGCACGCCGATCGCGGCGGCCAGGCGGGTGACCCGGATGAGCGCCTCCAGCCACACCCCGGCCTCGAAGTGGGCGGCGGTGAACCGCTCCCCCGGCCGGTCGGCGGTGCGCTCCTCGGCATAGGCCCCGAAGCCCTCCTCCACGCTCAGCTCCTCGGCGTAGTGCGCCCATCCCTCGATGAACGCCACCGAGTAGAAGAGCCGGCGCACCTGCCCCGGCGCGCGGCGCAGCGCACGCCCGTGCGAGTAGTGGCCGGGGGCGACCTCGTGCACGCAGATCGCCGGGAGGGTGGTGGCGCTGAACATCTCCAGCCACTCCTGGCGGTCCTGCTCGGGCCAGTCCGGATCGGGCGGGGTGATGTAGTAGTTCGTGTCGCCGTCGGCCTCCCCCGGGCCCGCCCAGGCCAGCATGGCCGTGGCCCACCGGCGCGACTCCGGCGACTCCGAGACGCGCACGGCGCCGTCGCTGTAGGGCGCCAGGCCGCGCTCGCGGGTGAAGTCCACCGCGAGCCGCGTCCACACGCGTGCCTCCTCCAACACGCCGTCGGGCCCCGGGTGGTCGCGCACCAGTTCGCGGGAGACCTCCAGCGGGGGCCGGCCGGGGGCCAGGCGCCCGGTGGCCTCGGCCAGGCGCTCCATGAGGCGGTCGCGCTCGGCGTCGGCGCGCTCGGCCAGACGGCCCAGGTCGACGTCGAGCCCGTCGCGCACGCCCATCAGGCGGGCGAGGGCGTCCCCGCCCAGGGTCGCGCTGGGGTCGCCGTCGCGCGCGGCCTTCTCCAGGTGGGCGACGAGGCCGGCGTGCGCGTCGAGCGCGGGGCGCCGCACGTCCTCAGGGGTGTCGCCGGGAATCCCGGCGGCCAGCCCGCGGGCCGCGGGGAGCAGGGCGCGGGCGGTGGGGGCGCTGACCCGGTCGAGGGTGTCCACGGCGGTGGCGACCGCCCGCGGCCACGCCCTGAGGTGGTTCAGCCGGGCCTCGCGCCGCTCCTCCTCGGGCGCGTAGGTGCGGGTGTAGCAGGACAGGTCGAGCTCGTCGAGGTGGACGAGGGGGTTGGTGCGGTGCGCCTGCAGCTCTCCGAACAGGTACCGCAGCGACTCCTCGGCCACCCGGGCGTGCGCCTCGTCGTGCGGGTCGGCCAGCTCCTCGCCGCCGAGGCGGGACAGGCCCGCGCGCACGCCCTCCTTCGACATGTCGCCGACGGTCCCGTCGTACTCGTGCCGCCCCGCCCCCTCGCGCATCTCGGGGGACTGGAGGTCGGCGATCGCACGCAGCCGTGCGGGAAGTGCGTCCATGGGGCGTGAGCCTACTCTCGCGCGGGAACTGACGCCCGGGTCCAGGCGTCGCACCGGTCATGGGTCGATTCCGCGGGCTCCTCCCGCTCTCCGGACGCATGCGCGCGGCCGCCGCCGTCGCGGTCGCGAGCGCGCTCCTGCTGCTGCCCCTGCCCTTCGCGTGGCTGGCGTGGTCCACCGCCGACGTGCGCGGCACGGTGGACGAGGTGCCCGAGCGGCCGGTGGCGCTGGTGCTCGGCGCGGGCCTGGACGACGACGGGCGGCCGCGCACGCTGCTGGCGCGGCGGCTGGACCTGGCGGCCGAGCTGTACCACTCGGCGAAGGTGGAGGCGGTTCTGGTCAGCGGCGACAACAGCCGCGACGCCTACAACGAGACCGACGCGATGGCCGACTACCTGGCGGCGGTGGGGGTGCCCCGGGAGAAGGTCGCCGCCGACTACGCCGGGTTCAGCACGTGGGACTCGTGCGCGCGGGCGCGGCGCGTCTTCGGCGTCGAGGCGGCCACCGTGGTGACGCAGGACTTCCACCTGCCGCGCGCGGTGGGGCTGTGCCGCGCGGCCGGGATCGACGCCGTGGGCGCGGGCGACGCGAGCGGGGACCGGAAGTTCACCGCCACCGTGTACGGCTACGTGCGGGAGCTCCCCGCGGGCTACAAGGCGGCCGCGCAGGCCGCCCTGCGCCCCGACCCGGTCTTCCCGGGTCCGTCGGAGACGAGCGTGGAGGAGGCGCTGGCCGCCCCGCGCTAGCCTCAGTTCCCGCCGAAGAGGCGGCCGAGCAGGCCCGTGGGGCGCTCCTGGGAGGCCTTCGGCTGCGGAGAGGCCTCCGCAGGCGCCGCGGCCTGCTCGGCCGCGTCCTCCTCCTCGTCCTCGTCCACGCCGACGAAGTCGCGGAACGCGGCGCGGTCGGCGGGCAGGGACCAGGCCTCCACGACGTCGCCGACGCCGTGCTCGTCCCAGTCGGACCGCGGCAGCTCGGCGACGGCCCACAGCACGCGCAGCAGCCGGTCGGGCTCTCCGCCGCCGCCTTCGGTGAGCGCCTTCTCCATGGCCTCGGCGGCGTCCTGTGGCCCGGTGCGCGGTCCCAGCACCGACTCCAGGGCCTCGCCCACCACGGCCGCGGCGGTCGGACCCGCGTGGGCCAGCGCCTCGGGCAGGATCGCGGTGCGCAGCTCGGCGGCGGCGCCCCGGCAGCGGCCCAGCGCCACGTACCCCAGCACCACCGGCTCCACCACGCCCGGGTGCGGCCAGGCGTCGTTGAACAGCGCGGTGAAGCCGACCCGCGTACCGCCCAGCTCGGCGAGCCGGGCCAGGGCCTGCTCGGGGGCGCGCTCCCCGTGCATCAGCGCCAGCGCGCACCCGGCCGCGAACGACCGGTACAGGTTGCCCGCCTCCAGCTCCCCCACCAGCGCCACGGTGGCGGTGGCGTCGGCCGGGTCGGCGAGCATGCCCAGCGCGACGATCTCGGCGGGCAGCACCTTGCGCCACTCGTCCTGCATGCGGAGCCCGGCCGCGGAGTCGTCCGGGCGCCGGGCCTCCTCCACCATGCGGGCGCGGATCCGCGGCACCGCGTGGTCGGCCGCCTCGGGCACGAACGCCAGGATGGAGGCGGCCCACTCGGCGGTGGAGTTCATCCCGCGGCGGTTCTCCCGCCCCTCCAGCAGCCCGGCGAGGGCCTCGGCGCGCTCGGCGACCGCGGTGCGCACGTCCAGCTCGGCCTGGAGCAGGGCGGCGCCGCCGTCGCGGCCGAGCACGCCGTAGCGGGCGGACATGCGCCGGTAGGACTGCTCGTCCGGGGCCTCGGAGCACCACTGCCGGTACTGCTCGCGCGCCTGCTCGGGGTCGGCCGCCACCGCCCAGGCCACCTCGTCGCGCCACAGGTCCGTATCCCAGGCCTGCGGGACGACCGCCAGCGGCACCGGGACCACCAGCTCGAACAGCAGGCTCAGCGCCTCGCCCGGAGCGGACGTGTCCGGGTGGCAGGCGATGCCGGCGAGGAAGCGCGCCGCCTCAGGCGCGGCGGCGTACCCCGCCCCGGGGTGGCGCAGGATGTCGTAGAGCCCGGTGACCGCCTCCATCGACCCCGCACCGCCCGAGGCGACGGTCTGGAGCAGTCCCGGGATCTCGTCCCCGCGCTCGGGCGCCAGCCGCGCCCATTCGACGTCGTGCACTCCTGTGAGCGGCTTCCGGCCGGTGTTCGCGTCCATGGGAGCCGATTATCCCCTTTCGGACGCCTCCGACGCGACACGGAGGGCGTCCGCCGCGAGCAGCGCGTCGCGCACGTCGTCCCGGGGCGGGCAGGTGCGGTGCGGCTCGGGGCGCGCCAGGGCGTCGCCCAGCGCGCGGGCGTTGGCGCCGACCTCGCGCGCGTACCCGAGGGCGGTGGCGCGGGCGCGCACACGCCAGCTGCGGTCGCCCACACCGACGGCGTCGATCCCGGCGGCCAGGGCCAGCAGCAGCGCGCGCGGCAGGTGGAACTCCTGGGTGACGACGGTGGCGGCGTTGACCCCGTAGACGTCACGGGCGCGCACGAAACTGTCCCAGGTGCGGAAGCCGTAGGGGTCGGCGGCGATGCACGCCCGGGGCACCCCGGCCCCGACCAGGTAGTCGGCCATGCCGTCGGTCTCGTGCCCGGAGACCGCCCGGTTGTCGCCCGACACCAGTACCGCCCGGACGCGTCCCGCCGCGTGCAGGCGCGCGGCCAGGTCGAGGCGGCGCGCCAGCAGCAGGGACGGGCCGTGCGGCTTCATCCCCGCCCCCAGTACGACGGCCACCGGCCGGTCGGGCACCTCTTCGGGGCCGAACCGGCGCCCCAGGGCGGCCGCCTGTACCCAGGCGGTCGGGCCCAGGGCCGCGGCCGCCGCGCTCCCGGCGGCCAGTGCCGCCCGTTTCGCTGCTCCCACAGTGCGACCCTACCGGGCCCGCGCTCAGTGGATCGGCCACCGGCGCGCGACCTCGGGGTGGCGCTCGGCGATCGTTCTGTGGAGACCGGCGGCCTCGGCGTACAGGTCCTCCCAGCCGTGCTGGGCCGCCTGGAGCGCGGCCCGCCCCAGCTCTTCGGAGGCCTGGTCCGCGGCGCTCTCCAGCTGCTCGGAGGCCTGGTCGCGCGCCTCCTGGAGGTGGTGGGCGACCGCCCGCTTGACGGCGCCGTCCACCCACATGATGCGGGCGAGCAGGATGCGCGCGGCGACCTCCCCCGAGGTGTTGCCCCGCTCCCGGTAGAGCCGCATCGCCTCCAGGGCGTGCCCCTGGGCGCTCTTCAGCGGGTCGGAGTACCGCCACGGGGCCGTGCGCTCCACCGCCTGGCCGGGCGGGGACACCTTGCGGTACACGTCCTCGGCGGCGATGTGGTGGGTGCGCGCCTCCCAGCGCTTGTCCCCGGGCTCGCCGGAGCGCTGCCCGGCCTGGCTGAGCGAGGCGAACCCCTCGGCCGCGTCCCGGAACGCCCCCTCGGCCTCGCGGAACCTCCCCGCGGCGACGAGCACCCGCCCCAGGGTCACGCGGGCGCGGTTCACCCCCCACTCGTCGCCCATGCGCTCCATGAGGACGATCGCCTCCTGCACCATCTCGCGGCGGCGGCGCGGCGACCAGGCCCGCCGCAGGCGCCGTCCGGTGCGCCGCAGCACCGGGGGCTCGGGCCGCCCGCGGACCGCGCGCTCGGCCTCCGCGTCGCCGATCAGGTCGGCGAGCTCGGCGGCGAGGCGGTCGCGGCGGCCCCGGGCCTCCTGCACCGCCCCTCCCAGAGCCGCGGTGGCGCCGGGGCCCTGTACCCTCCGCAGGGCCTCGGCGTCGAAGCCGGCCCGCTTGGCGGTGCGGTTCAGCTCCCTGAGCCGCGACTCGGCCATGCGCCACTGCGCGCGCAGCACGGGCTCCTCCAGCCCGCCGAGCGCGCGCAGGCACTGGGCGCTGTACCAGAGCCGCCCCTCGTCGGTGAAGCGCTCGCTCATCTCGGTCAGCTCGTACCAGGCCCGGAGCTGCCGCCCCTCCGCCGCGTGGACCTCGGCCAGCAGGACGCGGGCCAGGTCGCTCTGGCCGGTGTCGCCCTCCTCCGCGAAGATGTCGCACGCCCAGCGCAGCAGGTCCGAGGCGGGCCCGGTGTGGCCGATGTCGGCGTTGAGCTCGGCGAGGTTGTACAGCGCCCGCGCCCGCCACCACCGCTCGCCGTGCCGGGCCATCACGGTCTCGGCGCGCTCCAGCTCCTCCTTGGCACGGTCGAGCTCGCCCCAGCGCTGGAGGCACACGCCGCGTGCGCGGTGCGCGCGCGCCAGCCAGCGCTCGTCGACGCCCTTCTGCTCGAAGGCGTACAGGGCGCGTTCGGCGTAGATGATGCCGGGCCGGTACTGCCCGCGCGCGCCGGACAGCTCCGAGGCGTCCAGCAGGGCCATACCGAGCGCGTGCAGGTCCCCGTGGCCGTAGGCGAGCGCGAGCTGGGCCTCGACCGCCTGGTCCCACTCGCTCCAGTGGGCGCGCAGCACCTGGCACATGACGGCGACGGATCGGGCCAGGCGCCAGCCCAGACCGACGTGGCCCGCGTCGGCGGCCAGCCACAGGCACCCCAGCAGCACCTCCCGCTCCCGGTCCAACCAGGCCTGGGGGTTCGCCGGCCCGGCCAGGCCGAGGCCGCCGTCGTCTCCGGGTCCCGGGGCGGGCCCGGCGATCGGCGGCTGCGGGAAGCCCGCGTCGACCCGGTGCAGGTCGGCGGCGGCCCGCTCGACCATCCAGGTGTAGGCGGCCACCAAGCGCCGCCCGGCCTCGGCGACCTGCCCGTCGGACCAGGCCGCACCGGCCTCGTCGGGGTCCACGCCCAGCTCGGCCGGGCCCAGCTTGCGCATGGTGTCGTGCACGAGCTGGTGCTGCCGGTAGCGCTGGACCCCGTCCTCGGCGCTGCCGATGGACTCGATCAGCGACAGGCCCGACAGCTCCTCGAGGACCGCGGCGGCGCGGCGGCGGTCGATGTCCAGCAGCGCGGCGGCGCCGTAGTCGGCGACCTCCTGCATGCCGGTGGCGGCCATGCGGTGCAGCAGGCGTGCGGCGTAGGTGCCGCAGAGCCGGAACACCCCCAGGAAGGAGGTGGGGAAGCCGGTGGGCCCCAGCAGCGGGGTGACCGAGGAGCTGCGCAGCTTCTCCAGCAGCTCCCGGGTGTCCTCCCCGCTGTGCGCGGCCAGGCGGGTGCCGCACATCTTCAGCGCGAGCGGCAGGCCGTGGCAGTGCGCGGCGATCGAGCGGCGCAGGACGCGCTCCTCCTCCCGCTCGGCGGGATCGGAGGGGAGGCCGACCTGGAGGTCGAGCAGCTCGGCGCCCTCCTCGTCGGTCAGCCCCTCCAGGTGCACGCTCTCGAAGTCGAACCCGGCGTCGTGGAAGGGGGCGCGGGCGGTCACGATGACCGCGCTGTCGGGACTGTTCGGCAGGAGCGGCTCGACCTGGCGCGGGTCCTCGGCGTTCTCCAGCACCAGCAGCAGGCGGCGCCCGGCCGTGCGGCTGCGCCAGGCCTCCTCCAGGTGGCGGCGCGGGCCGCGGGGGCTGTCCCCGGAGGCGCCGAGCAGCTCCTCCAGCAGGTCGGCGACGGGGCGGGGGCGCGCGGCGGCGGCCGCCGCCGCGAACTCGGCGGCGAGCACGGCCCTCCGTTCGGCGTCCGGGTCGTCCGCGCCGTCCCCGTCGCCGGGGTCCTCGGGGCCGGGTGGGCCCAGACCGGGGAGCCGCCGCAGCCGCCTGGGCAGCACACGGATGAGGGTCCAGCCGGGCCCGCCGGGACCGTCTGGGCCGCCGGCACCGTCGGGGCCGTCCCCGTCCTCCTCGTCGGGGCTGGTGCCGGTGGTCAGGTCCACCCAGCGGGGGGCGTCGGGGAAGCGGTCGGTCACATGGCGCGCGACGCGGTTGGCGAGCTGGCTCTTGCCGGTGCCCGGGGCGCCGGTGACCACGACGACCAGGGGCGGGCGCTGCCGGCCCCGGCGCCGCCAGAGGAGGAGGCGGTCGACCAGGCCGCGCTGCCCGGGCCGGGGGAAGCCCCGGAAGAGCCGGAGCATCTGCCGCTGCTGCCCGCCGTACCCGGTGAAGTGGGGTTCGGGGTGGAGCAGGTTGTTCCCGTGGTGCTCGCGCCAGAAAGGGCTCGGGGCGCGGCCCATGGCGCGGCGCCGCACGTCGCGCACGATGAACGGGAGCTGGGCCAGGGCACCGATGACGACCAGGCCCCAGATCGCCTCGTTGGGCAGCCAGTCGAGCAGGTCGGGCGCGTTCTGCAGGACGGTCGCGGTGATGGAGAGCCCGCCCCAGGCCGTCCACGCGGCGGCGTAGGCGCCCAGGCGGCGCCGGGAGACCGTCCTGGAGGAGGAGGGCTGGGGGGTGCGCTCGGTCATCCGCTCCTTCTTCCCGGCCTGGGGGGCATCGTCCTGATCGTCTCAGACCGCCCGCCTCTCACCGGATCCCGCATCCGTCCCGGGGGTCGCCGGACGCTCATGGGCTCACCGATTCGGATGCGTCCGGGGGCGGCCGGGTTCGGCGCGCGCCCGGAACCGGCCGGATCGGACCGGAATCGGACGGGGTCGGAGCCGGGGCCCAACTCCTGTCTGAAATCCGGGACAGGGCGGAGTGCGTTTTCGCAGGTCACGGGGGATATGGCGGAACAGGGGCGGCGAAGGGGGCCCAGATCACCGGGGCGGGTGGTGTGACCTGGCGAACAATGGGCCGCGTCCCACCACGTCGCGGAGGTCTCCCCATGACAGACGCCCCGCGGTCCGCGGCCGAGGCCGCGGCGCCGCCCCGCACCGCCGCCCTCCGGTTCGCCGCCGCCACTCTCACCGGGCTGTTCTTCTTCCTGCTCCCGCTGCGCGTGGACGGCGCCTGGACCATCCCCTTCGACCTGCTGGTCAGCGCGATCCGGGACGGCGCCCCCACGGTCGTGACGTACACGGTGCTGGCCATGGTCGCCCTGTCGGCGGTGCTCACCGTCGCCGCCAAGGCGCAGCGGGCGCTGGGCCGCACCGGCCCGGTCGACCTGTCCCCGTTCGCCACCGGCTGGGTGTTCACGCTCATCCGCGTCGCCGGGGCGGTGCTGGCCGTGATGGTCGTGTCCGGCACCGGCCCGGCCGCGGTGCTGGACGAGGGCGTCGGCCCGATGATCTTCAACAGCGTCGTCACGGCGGTGGCGGTGATCGTGCCGATCGGCGCGGTGTTCGTGACGCTGCTCGTCTCCTACGGCGGCCTGGAGTTCATCGGCACCCTCGCCCGGCCGGTGATGCGCCCGCTGTTCAAGGTCCCCGGGCGCGGCGCCCTGGACGCGCTGGCGTCGTTCGTGGGCTCCTACTCCATCGGGCTCTACGTCACCAACCGGATGTACCTGGAGGGCCGCTACACCGCGCGGGAGTCGGCCACCATCGCCACCTGCTTCAGCAGCGTCAGCCTGGGCTTCTTCGCCGTGGTCGCCGCCACGCTGGACCTGATGCCCTACTTCCCGCTGATCGTGGGGTCGGTGCTGGGGCTGTCGGTCCTCCTGGCGGTGGTCCTGGTGCGCATCCCGCCGCTGTCGCGCAAGCCCGACACCTACGCGGCCGAGCCCCGCCCCGAGCCCGAGCCGGAGGGGGCGCTGGTGCGCACCGCCGTCCGGCGGGCCGTGGAGCGCGCGGGCACCGCCCGGGGCGTGGGCCGCGAGTGCGCGACCGGCTTCGCCGAGGGGCTGCGCCTGGCGCTGGTGATCCTGCCGACGATCCTGGCGGTGGGCACGGCGGCGGTGCTGGCCGCCCAGCACACGCCCGTCTTCGACTGGCTCGGGCGGCCGCTGGAGCCGGTGATCGCGCTGCTGGGCATCCCCGACGCCGACACCGTCGCCCCCGCCTCGCTGGTGGGGGTCAGCGAGATGTTCCTGCCGGCGCTGTTCACCACCGGCGCCGCGGTCGAGGCCAAGTTCTTCGTGGCGGTGCTGTCCCTGACCCAGCTGCTGTTCTTCTCGGCGACCATCCCGCTGCTGCTGGAGCTGGACGTGCCGATCCGGCTGCGGGACTGCCTGGCCCTGTTCGTGCTGCGCACGGCCATCTCGATCCCGGTCATCGCCCTCATCGTGCACCTCGTGTTCTGAATGCACCTAATATCCCCGCCATGGACATCCGCACCGTCGCCTATACGCACCCCGACGCCCGGACGCTCATCGCCGAACTGCAGAAGGAGTACGTGGACCGGTACGGGGACGAGGACGAGACCCCCGTGGAGCCGGAGGAGTTCTCCGCGCCCCGGGGAGCGTTCGCGGTCGGGTACGACGGCGGGCGCCCGGTCGCCTGCGGGGGATGGCGCGCCTTCGGCGGGGCCGCGGAGGTCAAGCGCATGTACGTGCGGGCCCAGGACCGCGGGCGGGGCCTGGCCCGCGCCATGCTCGCCCACCTGGAGGCCGACGCCGCGCGCGCCGGGTGGCGGCGCGTCCTGCTGATGACGGGCGACCGGCAGCCCGAGGCCGTCGCCCTCTACAGGTCGAGCGGGTACGTCCCGGCCGAGCCGTGGGGGCCGTATGCGGACGACCCGCTCGCGCACTTCTACACCAAAGAGGTCGGCGCTCCGGGGGCTTGATGGCCGGATCGGGCCACACGGGCGGTTTGTCCTTCCCTTCCGATAGAAACGGGCATGTAAGGCGAGACCCGCGCCGGACCTGAGGAGGCCCATGCCCCAGTTGGCCATCGACGCGACGTGTCTGCCCCAGTACGACAAGCTCGACCGGCCCACACGGGAGCGCCTGCGCGAGGCCACCCGCAAGTTCAGGGAGCTCCCCCTCGACGCCCTGCTCGCCCACCCCGACCTGCGCATCCGCTCCCTGCCCGCGGGGCAGGACCCGCGGGTGCGCACGTTCCGCATCAGCGACTCCTGGACCGGGGTGATGCTCGCCCCCGAGTCCGGCGAGACGTTCCTCCTCGTCCACCTGCTGCCCCGGGACACCGCCGAGGGCTGGGCGCAGGACCACCGGCACGACGTCAACGGGGTGATGGGCACCCTGGAGCGGCGCGACGCCGCCGCACTGGAGAAGACCGTTCCCGAGGAGCCCGCGCCCCGGTCCGGGGAGGCGCGGGGCGGCCCCTTCGACGGCGTCTCCGACGGGGACCTGGAGCGGCTCGGCGTCGACCCCGAGATCCGCCGCTTCGTCCGCACCCTGTCCTCCCCCGCCGAGCTGCACGCCTGGCGGCCCGCCCTGCCCCAGGACCAGTTCGAGGTGCTGACCGCGCTGGCCGAGGGGCACCCGGTGCGCCGGGTGCAGGAGGAGGTGGTGGCCCCGCGCCGCCCGCGCGTGGGCGCGGTCTCCACCGACGACTACGACGCCGCCATCCGCAACACCCGCGAGCGGGTCATCGTGGTCGGCGACGACCAGGAGATCGAGGACGTGCTGGCCGGGGAGTTCAACGCCTGGCGCGTCTTCCTCCACCCCAAGCAGCGCGACCTGGCCTACCGCCCGCGCTTCGGCGGGCCGGCCAAGGTCACCGGCGGCCCCGGCACCGGCAAGACGGTGGTCGCCCTCCACCGGGTCAAGCACCTGGCCGAGAACCTCCCGCTGGACGGGCGGATCCTGCTCACCAGCTTCACCAACGCGCTCGTGGAGTCGCTCAAGGGCAACCTGGCGCTGCTGCTGGACCCGGCGCTGCTGGACGACGTGGACGTGCTCACCATCGACAAGGTGGCGCTGGACGTGGTGCGGCGGACCCACCCCGACATCCGGCTGCGCACCGACACCCGGGGCGTGTTCGCCAAGATCGCCCGCCAGCACGGCCTGCCCTACCCGCCGGACTTCCTGTACTCGGAGTACCGGCACGTGGTGATGGCCCAGCAGATCACCACCCTGGAGGGCTACCTCGACCCCGACGCGCGGCGCGGGCGCAGCACCGCGCTCGCCGCCGACCAGCGCCGCGCCGTGTGGCACGCCATCAGCGAGGCGCGCGCCCTGATGCGCACCGGGCGCGCCCTGCCCGCCGAGGAGATGCACGCCGAGGCGGCCCGGCTGCTGGCCGAGCGGCCCGAGCCGCCCTACACCAGCGTCGTCGTCGACGAGGCCCAGGACCTGCACCCGATGCAGTGGCGCACGCTGCGCGCCGCCGCGCGGGAGGGGCCGGACGACCTGTTCATCGCCGGGGACAACCGCCAGCGCATCTACGACAACACGGTCTCCTTCAAGCGGCTGGGCATCAACGTGGTGGGCCGGTCCTACCCGCTGCGGGTCAACTACCGCACCACCCGCCAGATCCTCGACTGGGCCGGGGGCATCGTCGGCGGGCGCACCACCGAGGAGCTGGGCGGGTCGGCCCCGGAGCCGGAGGGCGCCGACCGGTGCGTGCTCAGCGGCCCGCCGCCCCGGCTGCACGGCGCCGCCGACGAGCCCGCCGAGCTGGACGCCCTCGCCGAGCAGGTGCGGGCCTGGCTGGCGGAGGGCATCGCCCCGGCGGACGTGTGCGTCACCGCGCGGACCAACCGGCAGCGCGACGCGGTCGCCGCCCATCTGCGGGCCCGGTCGCTTCCGGCGGCGGCGTTCAACCCGCGCGAGCAGGCGGTGACGGACGCGGCCGGGTCGGTACGGGTGACCACCATGCACGGCGCGAAGGGGCTGGAGTTCCGCGCCGTGGCGGTCACCGGGGCGACGGCGGCGTCGCTGCCGTTCATGGACCACGTGACCCCGGCCGAACAGGACGAGAACCAGCACCGCGCCGACCTGGAGGCGCAGCGGTCCCTGCTGTACGTGGCCTGCACGAGGGCGAGGGAACGCTTGTACGTCTCCTGGCACGGCACCCCGAGCCCGTTCCTCCCCGGCTGAGAGGTCCGCCTGCAGCGTCGTCGGGTGGTTGCCGGATTCTTGTCGGGTGCTTGTCGAGTGGCGGGCGTGTGCGCGGTCGCCGTTGATGGCGACGACGGCGAGAGGAGGGCGGTTCCCCGGCCCTGCTTGCCGGGCGGCGGGCCCCTCGCGGTGCGGGTGGGCAGGCGGCTGGGCTGGTACCCCGCTCAAGGGCCC
>NZ_JAQFWQ010000130.1 GCF_027706725.1 Nocardiopsis endophytica | reverse complement strand
GGGGAAGTCGGGCTTATCGTGTCCGGTTCAACCCCGAGTTCCCCGAGATCAACACCAGAGGCCGGGTGCGGCGGCCGCCGGGGGCGGCCCGGCGATCCGTGGAGGTGAAAGGGGCGGGTCCGAGGGATCGAGTGGAGCCGGCACCCTCGATGGTCGGTCGGTGGGCCCGTTCTACTCCGCCACGGGGCCCACGGCCAGGGCTTGGCCCGCCGGATAGGCCAGGGCCGCCTTCGGGAGGTCGGACGGGCGGCCGCTGGCCAGGACGCGCAGGGTGCCGGTCGGGGCGGCCCCGGGTTCGGGCTCGGCGCCGATGCGGCGCAGTGTCTGGGCCGCCACCGCTTGGGCGGCGGTGAACAGCGCCGGGCGCCCGCCCAGCGCCGCCGTGATCTCGGCGTCCACCAGGTCGTAGTGGGTGCACCCGAGTACGACGCCCCGGGTGCCGGCCGGGGTGCGCTCGGCGGCGTAGGCCACCGCCTCGGCCACCCGGTCCGGGTCGGCCGACTCCACCGCCTCCGCCAGGCCCACGCACGCCACCGGGGTGGCCTGCCCGCCCGGCGCGTAGCGCTCGATCAGGTCGCCCTGGTAGCGGCTGGCCGTGGTCGCCACGGTCGCCCAGACCGCGATGGGCCCACCGTTCTGCGCCGCGGGCTTGATCGGCGGCACGGTCCCGATGACCGGGATCCGCGGCTCGAACCGGGACCGCAGCGCCACCAGGCCGTGGACCGAGGCGGTGTTGCACGGCACCACCACGGCGTCCGGCGCTCCGCCGGGGGCCGCCGCGGCCGCCTCGGCGCCCGTGATGACCCGGGCCACGACGTCGTCGTGGCTGCGGGGCCCCCACGGCATGTGGTCGGGGTCCATGGACAGGACCAGGTCCGCGTCCGGCCGCGCCGCGCGCAGCGCGGCGGCGGTGGAGAGCATCCCGATTCCTGAGTCGACGAGAGCTATGCGCACGTCACCCGATCTTATGGCGCGCCCTGAGGAGGAGGGACGCCGGACTCCGGGCGAGTCGGGAAGGACCGTCCCGCCGGGGCGCGGGACGGGTCCGGGGGAGCGGAGCGGGAGGCGGCCGGAACCGGCCACCGGCACTCTCAGCGGAGGCCGTCACTCCTTTGGGGCCGCCGACCGGTCGGCCGCCCTGCGGTGATGCGTCCTTCACCCGCCTCCGCCGTCACCAGGGGTGCCCCGCCGTGCGCGCTCGGTGCGGCCGCGGCCCCTCCCCTTGGCCTCCGCCGTCGGGCGCCACCGCGGGAGGCGGCGTCTCCGGAGCGCGCCCGACCTGCCACGAAAACCTCATTCCCTTGCGAATTCCCGGTTGAGAGAGTGGCATGGGGAACAGTGTCGCCCGCGCCTCACTACCGCTTGGTAGGCGTAAGGTTGCCCCGGGCCAGACCGACGTCCGCGGCGCACCCGGTGCGCCGGAGAAGGGGAGTGAGCGTGCACCGTCAGCCTCCGCAGCGGGACTTCGCCGACCATGTGGCCGCCGTCCAGCGGCTGCGGCGGGACTTCGCGAACCTGCCCGAGGGCGCGCCCGTCCGGCTCGCCAAGCCGACCTCGAACCTCTTCCGGTTCCGCGAGGACGGCGACGCCCCCCGGCTGGACGTGTCCGCCTTCACCTCGGTCATCTCGGTCGACCCGACCACCCGCACCGCCGAGGTCGGCGGCATGACCACCTACGAGGACCTGGTCGCCGCCACCCTGCCGCACGGCCTCATGCCCACGGTCGTCCCGCAGCTGCGCACCATCACCCTGGGCGGCGCCGTCACCGGCCTGGGCATCGAGTCCAGCTCGTTCCGCACCGGCCTGCCGCACGAGGCGGTGGAGGAGATCGAGATCCTCACCGCCACCGGCGACACCGTGGTGGCCCGCCGCGACAACGAGCACGCCGACCTGTTCTACGGGTTCCCCAACTCCTACGGCACCCTCGGGTACAGCCTGCGCCTGCGCATCCGCCTCGAGCCGGTCGAGCCGTTCGTGCACCTGCGCCACCTGCGCTTCGGCGGCGGCAAGGAGGCCATGGACGCGCTCGCGAGGATCTGCGCGGACTCCGAGTACGAGGGCGAGCGGGTGGACTTCGTCGACGGCGTGTCCTTCGGCCCCGACGAGCTCTACCTCACCCTCGCCTCCTTCACCCCCAGCGCCCCCTGGACCAGCGACTACACCGGCCACGACATCTACTACCGGTCGATCCCGCGGTACGCCGGCACCGGGCCGGGCGACTACATGACCATCGAGGACTACATCTGGCGCTGGGACACCGACTGGTTCTGGTGCTCGCGGGCGTTCGGGGTGCAGAACCCGACGGTGCGGCGGCTGTGGCCGCGCTCGCTCAAGCGCTCCGACGTCTACCGCAGGCTGGTGGCCCTGGACCGCCGCACCGACTTCAGCCGGCTGCTCAACCACTACCGCGGCCGCCCCCAGCAGGAGCCCCTCATCCAGGACATCGAGGTGGGCGTCGAGCGCGGCGCCGAGTTCCTCGACTTCTTCCACGAGAACATCGGCATGACGCCGGTCTGGATGTGCCCGCTGCGCCTGAGCGAGAAGGGCGCGCCGGGCGAGGGCGGCCACATCTGGCCGCTGTACCCGTTGGAGCAGGAGCGGCTGTACGTGAACTTCGGCTTCTGGGGGATGGTCCCGATGAAGCGCGGACAGCGCCGCCACCACCACAACCTGCTGGTGGAGGAGGAGGTCACGCGCCTCGACGGCCACAAGTCCCTCTACTCCGACGCCTTCTACTCCGAGGAGGAGTTCTGGAGGCTCTACAACGGCGACGCCTATGGCCGGCTCAAGCGGGAGTACGACCCGCAGGGGCGGCTGCTGGACCTGTACGCCAAGTGCGTCGGCAACAGGTGAGGCGTTCAACGAAGAGATGACACGCCCGCCCCGGGGGATGGGGGCTGACGTGCCGCGACGAAGGGAACGAACATGCGGCTTGCGGAGATCTTCGAACGCGTCGTCGGGCCCGACGCGCCCGTGGGGTTCCGCGCCTATGACGGCAGCACGGCAGGCGATCCGGACAGCGACACCACGCTGGTCGTGCGCAGCCCCGTGGCGCTGAACTACATCGCCCAGGCGCCCGGCGCCCTCGGCCTGACCCGCGCCTACGTCTCCGGGCACCTGGACCTCGAGGGCGACATGTACACCGCCCTCAAGCGGATGGCCGACCTGGTCTTCGACGACGGGCTGCGGCTGTCGCCGCTGGAGCTCGCCCGGATCGCGGCGGGCATCGGCTGGGTCAAGTTCGTCAACCGGGTCCCGCCGCCCCCGCAGGAGATGCGCCGCTCCCGGCTGTCCGGGCGGGGCACGCGGCACAGCAAGGGCCGCGACGCCGAGGTCATCCACCACCACTACGACGTCTCCAACGCCTTCTACGAGCTGGTGCTGGGGCCGTCGATGACCTACACCTGCGCGGTGTTCCAGAACGAGGACACCTCGCTGGAGCAGGCGCAGTTCGACAAGTACGACCTGGTGGCCAGGAAGCTGGACCTGCAGCCCGGCATGCGCCTGCTGGACGTGGGGTGCGGCTGGGGCGGCATGGTGCGGCACGCGGCCAAGGAGTACGGCGTCAAGGCGCTGGGCGTGACCCTGTCCAAGGAGCAGGCCGAGTGGGCGAGCAAGCGCATCGCCCAGGAGGGCCTGTCCGACCTGGCCGAGGTCCGGCACATGGACTACCGGGACGTGCCCGACGAGTTCTACGACCGGGTCAGCTCCATCGGGCTGACCGAGCACATCGGCAAGAAGAACGTGCCGGACTACTTCGCCGGCCTGTACTCCAAGCTCAAGCCGGGCGGGCGCCTGCTGAACCACTGCATCACCCGGCCCCGCAACGACCTTCCGGCGATGGTGCCGGGCGGGGTGATCAACCGCTACGTGTTCCCCGACGGGGAGCTGGAGGGGCCGGGCTGGCTCCAGGCGCAGATGAACGACGCCGGGTTCGAGATCCGCCACCAGGAGAACCTGCGCGAGCACTACGCGCTGACCCTGCGCCACTGGTGCGACAACCTGGAGCGGAACTGGGACGCCGCGGTGCGCGAGGTCGGCGAGGGCACCGCCCGGGTGTGGCGGCTGTACATGGCCGGCTGCGTCCTCGGCTTCGAGAAGGACGTGGTGCAGCTGCACCAGATCCTCGGCGTGAAGCTGGACGGGACCGACGCGCACATGCCGCTGCGCCCGTCCTTCACCTGAGGCGGGCCCGACCCGTCCCCGGACCCGGTGCCCGCCACGCGCCCCCGGCCGCTCCCGGCGGCCGGGGGCGTTGCGGGATCATGGGGCCATGCCGGATGAACCGAGCGAGGAGCGGCTGCGCGCCGCCGAGAACGCCGTCGCCCTGATCGATGCCTATGTCCGCTCCGACCGCGAGGACCTGCTCGCCGCCGCCGACCGGGTGAGCGGGGAGGAGGAGACCGAACTGGTCGCCTCCGAGCTGCGGATCTTCGCCACCTTCCTGACCCGCCGGGTGCAGGAGACCGGGGTGTCCTACCGCCCCGCCGACTCCCGGGAGGCGGTCGCCCGCACCGTCGCCGACCTGCTGCCCCCCGAGTTGGAGTTCGCCGTGGTCACGGCCTGGGAGGCGCATTCGGTGGGGGAGGAGGAGGCCGCCGAGCGGCTGGCCAACGGCGACCCCATGGTGCAGGTGCACATGCTCGCCGCCTTCTGCGCCGCGGTGGGCCGGGCCGTGTACAAGCCGGCCGAGCTGGTCTCGACGCTGCGCCTGGCGGCGGGGGTCGAGCCGGAGGGCTCCGACGGTTCGGACGGGGGAGGGGCCGAGGGGGAGCCCGGAGGGGAGGGCGGCGACCAGGCCACTTGACACGAGTAGGGGGCGTGTAAAGAGTGGGGGGAGTCCGCACCCGTCGGAAGGCCCCCCGCATGCATCCCGCGACGCACTCGGCCGGACCGGCCGACATCGACCTGTCCTCGCTGGACTTCTGGCGCGCTCCGCAGGAGGAGAGGCACGCCGCCTTCGCCCGCCTGCGCGAGCGCGCCCCCGTCTTCTTCGAGGAGCCCGACGCCGGGCCGGTCCCCGCCGGCCCGGGTTACTACGCGCTGGTCCGGCACGCCGACGTCACCGAGGCCAGCCGCTCCCCGCAGGTCTTCGCCTCCGAGCCCAGCGCCGTGTCCATCCCGGACATGCCCTCCGACTTCGCCGAGTACTTCGGCTCGATGATCAACATGGACGACCCGCGCCACGCCCGGCTGCGGCGCATCGTCTCGCGCGGCTTCACCCCGCGCATGCTGGCCCGGCTGGAGGACGGCGTGCGCCGCCAGGCCGAGGCCATCGTCGACGACCTGCTGGAGAAAGGGCCCTGCGACTTCGTCTCCGAGGTCGCCGCCCGGCTCCCGCTGGCCGTCATCTGCGACATGATGGGCATCCCCGAGAGCCGCCGGGCGATGGTCTTCGAGCACTCCAACGTGGTCCTGGCCGGCAACGACCCCGACTACCTGGGCGAGGACGCCGAGACCGCGATCACCCGGCTGCTGAACGCCGGGGCCGAGCTGAGCGCCCTGCTCGGCGAGCTGGCCGAGCTGCGCCGGCGCGAGCCCGCCGAGGACCTGACCAGCGCCCTGGCCAACGCCAACATCGACGGCGAGTCCCTGAGCGACCAGGAGCTGGGGTCGTTCTTCATCCTGCTGGCGGTCGCCGGGAACGAGACCACCCGCAACGCCATCAGCCACACCCTGGCGCTGCTCACCGACCACCCCGACCAGCGCGCGCTGTGGTGGGAGGACTTCGAGGGCCGCGCGGGCACCGCGGTGGAGGAGGTGGTCCGGTACGCCTCGCCGGTCACCTGGATGCGCCGCACCCTCACCCGCGACCACGAGATGAACGGCCACCGGTACAGGGCCGGGGACAAGGTGCTGCTGGTCTACCCCTCGGCCAACCGCGACGCCGCGGTCTTCGACGACCCCGACGCCTTCGACATCACCCGTTCGCCCAACCCGCACGTGGGCTTCGGCGGCCCCGGCCCGCACTTCTGCCTCGGCGCCCACCTGGCCCGCCGGGAGATCACCGCGATGTGGCGCGAGCTGCACCGGCGGGTGCCCGGCATCCGCGCGGCGGGGCCGCCGGAGCGGCTGCTGTCGAGCTTCGTCAACGGGATCAAGGTGCTGCCCTGCGAGTTCTGAGGCGCCGGTGCCCTCGTGACCAGTAGTCTCGGCGCGCGGCACGAGGTCGGTCATAACATCCGTGTGACTTTTCTTCACAGCTCACCCGAGTGTGCGTAGTTTTTCTACCAAGCCGATCCCGGGGGCCGTGACCGGATGGGAGAGCGCCGATGCAGCCGAGGATTCCGCGCACCGCCGCGGTACTGACCGCCCTGGCTTTGACCGCCGCGGGGTGCGGCGGAGGAGGAGGGGGCGGCGACGCCTCCGACGGCCTCCTGGTGTGGATCATGGAGGGCACCAACCCCGACGCCACCGACTACTTCAAGGAGGTCGGCGAGCGCTACGAGGAGGAGACCGGCACCCCGGTCGAGGTGGAGTTCGTGCCCTGGGCCGACGCCCACGACCGCTTCACCAAGGGCATGGCCGGGGGCACCCTCCCCGACGTCGCCGAGCTGGGCACCACCTTCACCCCGGAGTTCGCCCAGCTCGGGGCGCTGACCGACCTTTCCGAGCAGGCCGGGGACACCTCCGCCTACAACGAGGCGCTGGTCGAGGCCGGGACCTTCGACGGCGGCCTGTACGGCATGCCCTGGTACGCCGGGATCCGCTCGGTCATCTACCGCACGGACGTGTTCGAGGAGCACGGCCTGGAGGTCCCCGAGAACTGGGACGAGCTGCGCGAGACGGCGGTGACGATCTCCGAGGAGGAGGACGACATGGTCGCCTTCCCCGTCCCCGGGGACGCCGCCTACTCGGTGATGCCGTTCATCTGGGGCGCCGGGGGCGACATCGCCACCGAGTCCGGCGGCACCTGGGAGGGAGGGCTGGCCAGCCCCGAGTCCCGCGAGGGCCTGAGCTTCTACACCGACCTGGCCCTTGAGGACGGGGTCTCCAGCACCGGCGCCGCCACCTGGAAGGAGACCGACGTCCAGGACAACTTCGTGGACGGCAACGTCGCCATGGCGATCTCCGGCAGCTGGACGCCGCGCGCCATCGAGGAGGCCGACCCCGAACTGGCCGAGAACCTGGGCGCCTTCCCCATCCCCGGCCCCGACGGCGGCTACAGCCCCTCCTTCCTGGGCGGCTCCCACCTGGGCGTCTTCGAGGGCGCCGACACCGAGGCCGCCTGGGCCTACATCGAACTGCTCACCGGCGACGAGTTCGCGCAGCGCTGGACCGAAGAGAGCACCTACTTCCCCGGCAAGCAGGAGCAGATCGAGGCGCTGGCCGACTCCGACGACCCCCTGGTCGAGCCGTTCGCCGTGCAGATCCTGGAGGCGAGCGCCGTCGCCCCCGTCTCGCCCAAGTGGGGCGAGGTCGAGGGCGCCCAGGTCATCCCCGGCATGACCCAGTCGGTGCTGAACGGCGACGCGACCGTGGACGAGGCCACGCAGACCGCGAACACCGAGATCGAGGACACCCTGAACCAGGACTGACCAGAACTGACCAGGACCGACCGGACCGGGACCGACGTGACCGCGACGACGACACCGGGGCGGCCCAGCGCGGCCGCCCCGCCCCCGCGCCCCCGCCCGCTGCTCACCCGGCGGCGCCGGCGCGCGCTGCTGCCGTGGGCGCTGCTCGCCCCCGGGCTGGCGGTGCTCGGCGGACTGCTGCTCTACCCGCTCGGGCGGGTGCTGTGGCTGTCGGTGCAGGACTACGGGCTGGACAACATCCTGTCCGGGGAGACCGACTTCAACGGGCTGGAGAACTACGCCGAGCTGCTCTCCGACGGCTACCTGTGGCGGGTCGCGCTGCCCAACACCGCCCTGTTCGCGGTCGTGGCGGTCGGCGCGACGGTCGTCTTCGGCACCCTGGTGGCGCTGCTGCTGGCGTCCCTGCGCCCGCTCGCCCGCACCGCCGTGATCAGCTGCGTGATGATCGCCTGGGCGATGCCCGCCGTCACCGGCACCTACGTGTGGGTGTGGATCTTCGACGTGGACCGGGGCATCGTCCGCCAGGGCCTGGAGGCCGCCGGGGTGCTCGGCCCCGACGGCCTCAACTGGTTCGCCGACCGGCTGCTCTTCTACGGCATCGTCACCCTCAACATCGTCCACCACGGCTTCCCGTTCGTGGCGGTGACGGTGCTGGCGGGCCTGCTCACCGTCCCCCGGGAGCTGTACGAGGCGGCGCTGATCGACGGCGCCGGGGCCTGGCAGCGGTTCCGCCACGTCACCCTGCCCGTGCTGCGGCCGGTGTTCGCGGTGGTGACCATCCTGTCCACCATCTGGGACTTCAAGGTGTTCGCCCAGGTGTTCCTGATGCCCGGCGGCGACGGCGCCAACCGGGAGGTGCTGAACCTGGGGGTGTGGTCCTACCTGCAGGGCATCGTCCAGCGCGACTACGGGTCGGGCGCGGCGGTCGCGGTGCTGCTCACCCTGCTCCTGCTCGCCATCACCCTGGTCTACCTGCGGTCCCTGTTCCGCGACGAGGAGCTGCGATGACGCGCCGCACCCGGTGGATGCTCGGCAGGGCGCTCGCGGTGGCCGCCCTGCTCGCCTTCACCCTGTTCCCGGCCTACTTCATGGTGGCCAGCTCGCTGGCGTCCTCCCGCAGCGTCACCGGGACCGAGGCCCTGCTGCCCGCCGAACCCACCCTGGACAACTACCGGTACGCGCTGACCGAGGCCGGGTTCCTCACCTACCTGGGCAATTCCCTGCTGGTGGCGGTGGTGACGGTGGCCGGGAGCGCGCTGCTGGCGCTGCTGGCGGCGGTGGCCGTCTCCCGCTTCCGGTTCCGGCTGCGCACCACCGTCCTGGTGATGGTGCTGGTCGTGCAGATGGTGCCGCTGGAGGCGCTGGTCATTCCGCTGTTCCTGCAGGCCTCCTCGCTGGGCATGCTCAACTCGCTGCTGGGCCTGTCGGTGGTCTACATCGCGCTGTCGCTGCCCTTCGCCATCTGGATGCTGCGCGGCTTCACCGCCGCCGTCCCGGCCGAGGTGGAGGAGGCCGCCTACATCGACGGCGCCTCCTGGCCCCGCATGTTCTGGTCGGTGCTGCTCCCGCTGGTGGCCCCCGGCCTGGTGGCCACGGGGATCTTCTCCTTCATCACCGCCTGGAACGAGTTCCTCATCGCCTTCGCCTTCATGGACGACGCCGACACCTACACCGTCGCCGTCGGGCTGCGCCAGTTCTTCGGCCAGAACACCACCGACTGGGGCGCCATGATGGCGGCCTCGACGATCATCACCGTCCCGGTGATGCTGTTCTTCCTGTTCGTGCAGCGGGGCCTGGTCTCCGGCCTGGTCCAGGGGGCGGTGAAGGGATGAGCCGCGCCGACGCCGAACGCGCCGCCCTGGTGCTGATGCCCGGCTTCCTGGGCGCCACCGCCCCGCCGTGGCTGCTCCAGGCCTGCCGGGAGGGCCTGGGCGCGGTGCTGTACTTCGCGCAGAACCTGGAGGGGGACCCCGCCGCGCTCTCCCGGGAGCTGCACGGCGCCCGGAACAGGCTGGTCATCGCCTGCGACGAGGAGGGCGGGCCGGTCAGCCGGTTCCACCCGGGCGGCGCCTCGCCGCACCCCGCCCACGGCGAGCTCGGCGCCGCCGGGGACACCGCCGCCACCCGGGCGACCGCCCGCTCCATCGGCGAGCTGCTGCGCGGGGCCGGGGTCGACGCCGCGCTGGCGCCGGTGGTCGACGTCGCCTCCGACCCGCGCAACCCGGTGATCGGGCCGCGCGCGTTCTCCGACCGGCCCGAGGCGGCGGCCGAGCACGGGGCGGCGTTCACCGCCGGGCTGCACGATGCGGGCCGGGCGGCCGCGGCCAAGCACTTCCCCGGCCACGGGGACAGCCGCACCGACTCGCACGTCGGGCTGCCGGTGATCGGGGCGGGGGAGGACCTGCTGCGCGAGCGGGAGCTGGTGCCGTTCGCCGCCGCCGTGCGCGCGGGCGTCGACATGGTGATGAGCGGGCACATCGTCGTCCCGGCCGTGGACGGCGCGCCCGCGAGCGTGTCGCCCCGCTGGTACCGGCTGCTCCGCGAGGAGCTGGGCTTCGACGGGGTCGCCGTCACCGACGCGCTGGACATGAAGGGCCTGGCGGTGCACACCGGGGAGGCGGACACGGTGCGCGCGGTCGCGCGCGGCGCCGTGGAGGCGCTGGCCGCCGGGGCCGACCTGCTGTGCCTGGGCAACCCCGCCACGGCCGGGGGCACCGGCCGGGAGGCCTACCTTGCGGCGCGCGCCGCGGTGCTGGAGGCGGTGGAGGACGGCAGGGTGCCCCGTTCGCGGCTGGCCGAGGCGGCCGACCGCGTCGACGCCCTCGCGGACGCACTCCCCCGTTGATCTCGGGAGAAACGACGCTGAATCCGTGCTTGTAGGGGCGATTCTCCCGAGATCAACGGGGAGGAGGGGCGTCGGTCCGGCCTTGACCGGTCCGCGGGCGTGGGCGAGAGTTGGCCGGATGGACGACGCCGCCCCCGGGGACCGCCCCGGCGAGGAGGGCCCCGCCGAGGACGACCACCCCATCGAACCGGAACCGCCCTGGCCCAAGAGCCCCACCGGGGTGCGGATCCGCTGCAACCGCTGCGCGGAGCCGCGCCTCTTCGCCGACCGGCACGCCGAGCAGCAGGACGGGCACGGGCCCGGGCCGCACTGCGCCGCGTGCGGCCGGCGCATCGAGTACCGCTGCACCGTGTGCGGGGCGCCCTGGCGGCCGCTGTCCTGAGGACCGCCCGGCGCCCCGCACGCCCGCTCGGTACCGGCGGCGAGGCGGGCGCGGGGCGGGGTGCGGGGCGGGTGCCGGGCCGCGGGTCAGCGCAGGTCGCGCTTGAGGATCTTGCCGGTGGCGGTCATCGGCAGCGTGTCGCGGAACTCCACCAGGCGCGGGTACTTGTAGGCGGCCAGCCGCTCCTTGGCCCAAGCGACCAGCTCCTCCTCGCCCAGCTCGGCGCCCTCCTCGCGGACCACGTAGGCCTTGATCTCCTCGCCGTGGGTCTCGTGCGGCACGCCCACCACCGCGACCAGGCCGACGGCCGGGTGGGTCAGCAGGACCTCCTCCAGCTCCCGGGGGTACACGTTGTACCCGCCGCGGATGATCATGTCCTTGGAGCGGTCGATGATGAAGTAGAAGCCCTCCTCGTCCCGGCGGGCGATGTCGCCGGTGCGGAACCAGCCGTCCTTGAGCACCTGGGCGGTGGCGTCGGGGCGGTTGTGGTACCCCTTCATCACGCAGTGGCCGCGCACCGCGACCTCGCCCGGGCCCTCGCCCTCGACCTCGTTGAACCCGGGGTCGACCAGCCGCATCTCCACGCCCCAGATCGGGCGTCCGATCGACCCGGTCTTCGCCTTGACCTTGGGGTTGTTGAAGGAGACCACCGGGGAGGTCTCGGACAGGCCGTAGCCCTCCAGGATCTCCACGCCCAGCCGCTCCTTGACGTTCTTGGCCAGCTCGCCGGGCAGCGCCGCGCCGCCGGAGACCGCGGTGTGCAGCGTGGAGGCGATCTTCTCCAGGTCGTGGTCGCCCTTGGCGCCCAGCAGGCCCCAGTACATGGTCGGCACGCCGCCGAAGGTGGTGACGCCCTCCTTCTCCATCAGCGCCAGGGCCTCGTCGCCGTCGAAGCGCGGCATCAGCACGATGGTGGCGTGCCGGTAGAGCGCGGTGTTGAGCATGGTGGTCTGGCCGAAGATGTGGAACAGCGGCAGCACGCCCAGGAAGACGTCGCGCTCGGCGGTGCCGAACAGGTTGCTCGAACACACCGCGTTGTAGAGCAGGTTGTTGTGGCTCAGCTCGGCGCCCTTGGGGGTGCCGGTGGTGCCGCTGGTGTAGATGATGACCGCGGTGTCGTCGGCCTCGGTGCGCACCGACTCGAAGGTGCCGGGCTGCCCGTCCAGCGCCGCCCACAGGGTCTGGGCCCCGGCGATCGTCGACTCCTTGGCGCCGGGCTCGGCCGGCAGGTCGATGTAGACCTCGCAGGTGTCGACCTGCTCGAAGGCGGCGCGGGCGCGCTCGCCCAGCGGCAGGTCGGGCGTGCCGGTGAAGGCGAACAGCGCCTTGGCGCCCGAGTCCTCCAGGTGGTAGGCGATCTCCCGCGGCGTGAGCAGCACGTTGAGCGGGACCACGACGGCCCCGGCCTTGAGCGCGCCGAAGTAGACGAACGGGAAGTAGGGCGTGTTGGGCGAGGCCAGGGCGACCTTGTCCCCGGGCGCGACGCCCCGCGCGACGAGGAGGTTGGCGACCTGGTTGGCGATCATGTCGACGAGCGCGTAGTTCAGGCGCAGATCGCCGAAGACGAGGCATTCGCGCTCGGGGGTGTTCCGGGCGCCGTCCTCCAGCAGCACGGACAGGTTGAGCATCGCGTCTCCCAAGGGTGCGAGAGGGTGTTCCCGGTCACTTTTTACCGCACGGTAACTTGTGGTGCCCGCACCGGGGGCCCACTCACGCTCGGAGGACCCGGCACACCGGCCCGCCCGGGCTCCGACCGGGGCCCTGCCCGGGCCCCGGGCCCCGGGCCCCGGCTCCCGCACGTCGGCCGTGCCGCCCGGGTCTCCCGCCTCACCCGTGTGATTCCCGCCCGGGGGCGGGGCGACGCGTCCTAGGCGCCGCCGGAGTCCGTGCCGGAGTCCGCACCTGAGTCCGAGCCGGACTCCCCGCCGGACTCCGCGCCGGCGCGGGTGAGCGTGGTGCTGCTCGGCTGGGACCGGCTGTCGCTCAGCCCGATCTCCGAGACCCGCCACCGGTCCCCGGCCACGTCCAGCTCCCCGCCGAGGGTCAGGGTGTGCTCCTCGGTCTCCCCGCCCTCGGGGGTGACGGTGATGGTGACCCGCGGGTCGTCCCCGGGCTCGTGCCCGGTCATCTGCACCGCCGCCATCGCGCCCGAGCCCGTCTCCATGTTCACCGACGTGCCCTCGGTCAGCCGTACCCGCTCCTGGTTCTGGCCCAGGTCCGGCGCGGCGCCCTCGACGGAGGCGGTGTCGGTCTCCGCGTCGCCCGCGCAGGAGGCCGCCCCCCAGGCCACGGCCGCGGCGAGCAGGGCGGCGGGCAGGGCGCGGATGGCGCGGCGAGCGGGGGTGGGGGTCATCGGGACGGTCTCCAATTGTTCGGCGGCCGCGGCGCGCGGGACGGGTGCCGCCGGCGGGGCCGCGAGGGGCTCCAGAGCCGGGCGCGCCGGGGGCGGCCACGGGGCGCCGCCCGCACCGCATTCTTCCACCGGCCCCCGCCGCCGGGGGGACGATCCCCCTCAACGAAGGGGTTTCCGGTTGGTGACGGAGGGGTCACTCGGTGCCGATCCCCCCGAACCGGTCCCGGCTCCCCGGTTCGCGCCCCGAATGTCACCCCCGGCCCCTAGGCTCGGCACGCATCCGCAAACCCTCGGATCAGGCGTGCGGAGGCGGGGCCCACCGGGGGCGCGGTGGGCCCCGCGCGCCCGCGCCGCCATGGCGGGGCGCCTCCCCGGTCGCGCTAACCTTGGAACCCAGGAGAATCCGGCTGGAGACGGCGCAGGCCGAGCGGACCGACCCGCACGGCGCGCCCCGAGCGGCCGAACGCGCCATACGCGGGCCGCTCCGGCGGCCGTGCGGAGCGAACCGGTAGAGGGACTATTCAGCGATGACAGCGGTTGAAGGAGACCGGGTGGCGGGCGACGCCTACGACGCTCGCGCCCTGCAGGACAAGTGGCAGGCCCGCTGGGCGGAGGACAACCCCTTCACCGCCTCCGAGGACCCGGGGGACACCCGCCCGCGCCGCTACGTCGTGGACATGTTCGCCTACCCCTCCGGCGACCTCCACATGGGGCACGCCGAGGTGTACGCCATCGGCGACGTCATCGCGCGCTACCACTTCCAGCGCGGGGAGAACGTCCTGCACCCCATCGGCTGGGACTCCTTCGGGCTGCCCGCCGAGAACGCGGCCATCCGCAACGGCACCCACCCCGCCGAGTGGACCTACGCCAACATCGAGACCCAGGCCGAGTCGTTCCGGCGCTACGGCATCTCCGTGGACTGGACCCGCCGCCTGCACACCAGCGACCCCGAGTACTACCGCTGGAACCAGTGGTTCTTCACCAAGTTCTTCGAGCGCGGACTGGCCTACCGCAAGGACGGACTGGTCAACTGGTGCCCCAAGGACCAGACCGTGCTCGCCAACGAGCAGGTCGTGCAGGGCCGGTGCGAGCGCTGCGGCTCCGAGGTCGTGCGGCGCAGCCTCAACCAGTGGTACTTCCGCATCACCGACTACGCCCAGCGCCTGCTGGACGACATGGACCAGCTCGAAGGCAAGTGGCCGGACGAGATCCTGACCATGCAGCGCAACTGGATCGGCCGCTCCGAGGGCGCCGACGTCCGGTTCGCCATCGAGGGGCGCGACGAGCCGGTCACCGTGTTCACCACCCGGCCCGACACGCTGTACGGAGCCACCTTCTTCGTGGTGGCCGCCGACGCGCCGCTGGCCGAGGAGCTGTGCACCGAGGAGCAGCGCGAGGCGTTCGAGGCCTACAGGGCCCAGGTCGCCAAGCTCAGCGACATTGAGCGGCAGTCCACCGAGCGCGAGAAGACCGGCGTCTTCCTGGGCCGGTACGCGGTCAACCCGGTCAACGGCGAGCGGATCCCGGTCTGGGCCGCCGACTACGTGCTGGCCGACTACGGCCACGGCGCCATCATGGCGGTGCCCGCCCACGACCAGCGCGACCTGGACTTCGCGCTCAAGTTCGGCCTGCAGGTGCGCCCGGTGGTCGACACCGGCGAGGACGACCCGGCGCGGACCGGGCTGGCCACCGCCGGCGAGGGCACGCTGATGAACTCCGGCCCGCTGGACGGGTTGTCCAAGGCCGAGGCCATCCCGCGGATCATCGAGATCATCGAGGAGCGCGGCACCGGGGCCGGCACCATCAACTACCGGCTGCGCGACTGGCTGCTGTCGCGCCAGCGGTTCTGGGGCACGCCGATCCCGATCGTCCACTGCCCGGCCTGCGGCGAGGTGCCAGTCCCCGAGGACCAGCTCCCGGTGACCCTGCCCGACGACATGCGCGGCGCGGACCTGGCGCCCAAGGGCATCTCCCCGCTGGCGGCCAACGAGGCCTGGGTGAACGTGGACTGCCCGTCCTGCGGCGGGCCGGCCAAGCGTGACACCGACACCATGGACACCTTCGTGGACTCGTCCTGGTACTTCCTGCGCTACCTGTCGCCGAACCTGGCCACCGCCCCGTTCTCCGAGGACGAGGTCAAGAGGTGGGGCCAGGTCGATCAGTACATCGGCGGCAAGGAGCACGCCACCCTGCACCTGATGTACGCCAGGTTCTTCATCAAGGCCCTGCACGACATGGGCATGGTGGAGTTCACCGAGCCGTTCGCGCGCCTGCTCAACCAGGGGCAGGTCATCAACCGCGGCAAGGCGATGTCCAAGTCGCTGGGCAACGGCGTGGACCTGGGCGCCGAGATCGACACCTACGGGGTGGACGCGGTCCGGCTCACCATGCTCTTCGCGGGCCCGCCCGAGGACGACATCGACTGGGCCGACGTGTCCCCCGGGGCGTCGCTGAAGTTCCTGGGCCGCGCCTTCCGGGTGATGGTCCAGGCCGGCGAGGCCTCCGCGCCGGGCACCGACCCCGCCACGGGCGACAAGGAGCTGCGCAAGGCCACCCACCGGGCGCTGGCCGAGATCTCCGCGGCCATCGAGGACCACCGGTTCAACGTGGCCATCGCCCGCATGATGGAGCTGGTCACCGCCGCCCGCAAGGCCATCGAGAACGGGCCCGGCGCGGCCGACCCGGCGGTGCGCGAGGCGGCCGAGGCCATCGCCGTCACCCTGTCCCTGGTCGCCCCGTACGCGGCCGAGGAGGGCTGGGAGCGGCTGGGCCACAAGGGCTCGGTGGCCATCGGCAACTGGCGCGAGCCCGACCCGGCGCTGCTGGTGCGCGAGGAGGTCACCGCGGTGGTCCAGGTCAACAGCAAGGTCCGGGACAAGCTGCAGGTGCCGCCGGACATCGACGAGGGCGAGCTGGAGCGGCTGGCGCTGGCCTCGGAGAAGGCGCAGGGCTTCATGGAGGGCAAGACGGTGCGCCGGGTCGTGGTGCGCGCGCCCAAGCTGGTCAACATCGTCGTGGGCTGAGGCGTGCGCGGCCCGGAGAGCCTGTGGAGGAAGGCGCCGCCCGCCTCGCGGTGGGCGGCGGCCGCCGTCGGCGTGCTCGTCCTGACCGGCGCCTCACTGATGGCGGGGCAGGTCTTCGAGGAGACCGGCCCCTCCGCCGAGGCGGGGCCGGACGACCGGTACACCGCCGCGCCGGGCTGCGGCTCGGTCCCCGAGGAGGCGGTCGGCGAGCTGGTGGACGAGGCGTCGCTGGACACCTCCGACGGCGGGCTGATGGAGGACTCCGACGCGGTCCGGTGCGCGTGGACGTCGGTGGGGACCGGCGCCGCGCCCCGGACCCTGCAGGTGGACTTCCGGGCCTACTTCACCGACGCCGCGGGGGAGACCAGCGGGGCCTCGGCCGCCGCCGACGCGGTGGCGGGGCTGGAGCCGTTCCAGCGCGGGGCGGTGGCCGCCCCGGCGGCGCTGGGGGAGGGCGCCCTGCTGGGCAGGGCGGGACCGGCCGGGGCGTCGGGGGAGGCGGTCTTCCGCGACGCCAACCTGGTGGTCCGGGTGGTCTACATCGGCGCGGCCGACCCCGGCGCGGGCGCCATGGACGAGGGACGCGCCCGGGACGGGGCGGCCCAGGCGGCGGAGGCCATCGCCGAGGCACTGTGAGGGCCGGGGCCGTGAGGGCCGGAGGTCTGAGGGTCGAAGGTACGGTGCGGCCGGGCCGGTCGGGCCAGCCGGGCCGGTCGAGCCGGGGCCGTTCCGCCGTGCCCGAACGGCGTCGGCCGTCGACCATTCGATCCGTCTCGGAATCCGTCTCCGGGGAACCGTCCCCCGGGAACCGTTCCCGCCCCTGGGAGCATCGGAGTGTCCGAGAAAGCAGCCGCCGGGAGCGCTCGCGGGGGCGCCGCCGACAGAGACCGGGACTAGGGGAGTCGTTCATGGACCGATCGCAGGACCCCGCACAGGCCGACGGCTCCGGACCGGAGCCGGACGAGCACGTGCCGGAGGCCCGCGCGGAGGTCGCTCCGGAGCCCGCCCGGGCGGACGGCGTGGAGCCGGGGCCGGAGTCGGGGCCGGAACCGGCCGACGAGTCCTGGGCCGCCCCTGAGAACACCCCCTCGGACACCCCTGCGGAGGCCGAGCAGCCGGAGCCCCGGGGCGATGGGGCAGGGGAGGTCGGTCGGCAGCGGCCGGACCCCGCCCCTGCGCCGGCTCCGAATCCGGCGCCGGCCCCTGCCCCCGGCGCCCAGGGGCCGCCGAACAGCGCCGAGCAGGCGCCTTCCTCCGGGGCACGGCCGCCTCAGGCTCCGCCCCCGGGCCCGGCGGCACCCGCCCCGCCCGGCCCGGTGCACGGCCCTGTGCCGGGACATCCGGCCTCGTCGGGTTCTGGGCCGGGGGTCGGGCCGGGTTCCGGAACTCCGCACCCCGGCCCTGCGCACACGCCTCCGCCTCCGCAGCCACCCGGACATCTGTCGGCCCCGGGCACCCCGCCCGGGCCGCCGCCCGGGGGTCCTCAGGGGCCGCCTCTCGGCCCCTCGGCGGAGCCGCCGTCCCCGGTGGCGGGCGAGCCCCGCTCCAACCGGGGGTGCGCGGTCGCCGCGGTGACGGCGATCGCCGCCACCGCGCTCGCGCTGCTGGTCGGGGGCGTGTGGGCGGTGATCGCCCTGGTCACGATGGACAAGGGGTTCGAGCGCCTGCCGGAGTGCGGTGCCGCCGAGGGGAAGGCGCTGGAGGAACTGGTGCCCGGCTTCGAGGCGGGGATCGACGAGCCCATCGACGGTCTGCAGGAGCCGCAGCGCGAGGGCGTGCAGTGCCGGTGGGAGACCACGGCGGATTCGCCGCACACGCCGGCCGCCGCCCGCGTGGTTCTGGTGCGTGCGGAGGCGGACGCGCAGGCGTCCGGCGAGCAGGGGGCCGCGGGCCTGTTGGAGGGCGCGTCGGAGCGGCGCGACCGCACCGCGCTGTCGGGCATGGGCGACGAGGCCTATTCGTGGTTCGAGGCGGACTCCGAGCCGTTGGGCTGGGGATGCGTGGGGACGCGCACGGCCAACCTGTACGCGGAGACCTGCTACACGACGTCGGCGGACTTCGCGGGAACCGAGCCGGTCTCCGAGGCCGACCTGATCGACGGCGCGAAGCGCCTGGCCAAGGAACTCCAGGCCGAACTGGAGACCCAGCGGGAGGGATAGTCCGGAGGAGGGCCCCTCGACAGCAACGGCGGGAGACGGGCAGAGTCCCCCGGCCGCCCCTGCTGGGCTGCCCAAGAGGCAGCGCCGTCGACCGTCGGGCGTGTGGGTGGTCGCCGGGGTTGGCGGCGACGGAGTGAGCGGGGCGGTTCCCGGTCCTTGCTTGCCGTCCGGCGGGTCGCTGGTGGTCCGGGTAGTTGGCGGCTGGGCCGGTACCCCGCTCCGGGCCCGGGCCGGGCGGCGGCCCGCCGGAGTGTGAGCGGGATGGCGGCGACGACGAAGGTCG
>NZ_JAQFWQ010000129.1 GCF_027706725.1 Nocardiopsis endophytica | reverse complement strand
CTCCTAGCGGTCAGCACACCTACGAGAAGTTGCACTGAACAGTAGAAACCACCGTGGTTTCAGCGTCGTTCCTCCCGAGATCAACGCGGGAGGGGTCAGGACTTCTTGACCGCGATGGTCTCCACCGTGTTGGCCACGTGCTCGAAGGCGTCGGCGGCGGCCTCCAGCTCCTCCACCACGTCCTTGAGCTTCATCACCGTCAGCGCGTCGTACCCGCCGTCGAACAGGTGCGCCAGCAGCCGCCGGTAGATCTGGTCGGCCTGGTTCTCCAGCTGGTTGATCTCGATCCAGTACCGCGCCAGGTCCTTCATGGTGCGCAGCCGGGGCATCGCCTCGGCGGTCAGCTCCGCCGCCCGCTCCAGCACCTCGACCTGGTCGATGATGCCCTTGGGCAGCCGCTCCAGCCGGTACAGGCCGATCAGGTCGACCGCGGCGTCCATCGCGTCCATCACGTCGTCGAGGGACGAGGCGAGCTTGTAGATGTCCTCCCGGTCGAAGGGCGTGGCGGAGCGGCCGTTGAGCCGCCGCATGATGGCGTGGGTGCGCTCATCCCCGGCGTGCTCGCAGGCCCGCATCTTCTCGCCGATCGCGTCGCGGTCGCCACCGTCGCCGATCAGCTCGGCCAGCAGCCGCGCCCCGATGACCAGGTTGTTCGCGGAGTCGGCGAACATCTCGTAGTAGCTGTCATCACGCGGTGTCAGGCGCAGGCGCACATTTGACTCCCGAAGTGCGGTGGGTCGTCCGTATGGATGGTACGGGGATCATTCGGACAAATTGGTCGCACTGTCGGCACGGGCACGTTCACCGGTCGCACGCCGGGCGACCCTCCCCGGCTGCGCGTTCATCCTAACCGCCCCGCTTCGCCCCTTACCTGGCACGGAGCGGCGCCCGCCCTCGGTCGGTACCCGCGGGGAAGGTTCGCGAACGGGACATGAATCACAGGGGAACACCAGAGTGCGCACGGCCCGGCACCCCCTCTCCACGCGCGGGACGCCCGGCGTTCACCGGGACGACGCGACGAGTTCCGCCACTGGACAGTTTCCAGCGACGACGCTGACAGGGCAACCACCCGGGCGGAGACGATTACGCTTCCTTCCATGCCCTCCCGCCCGACCGCCGCCCAGCGGCGCCAGGCCGCCCTGCGCGAAGCGCTCGACGCCCAGCGCGCCGCCCTGGACCTTCCGCCCTACGACGGACCCGACCGCCCCGAGGCCGTGTTGCACGCCTGTGTGGACGCGGTACTGGAGGCCTACACCCGGGACGCGTCCCCCGTGCGGGCCGCCGCGCGCGCCGCCGTCCGCGGCACTCTGGACGAGCTCGGCGCCCGGGCTCCGGGGCACAGCCTGGAGGTGCGGGTGCCGCCGTTCGGCGCCGTCCAGGTCATCGAGGGCCCCCGGCACACCCGGGGCACGCCGCCGGGGGTCGTGGAGACCGACCCGCGCACCTGGCTGGAGCTGGCCGCGGGGCTGCGCGACTGGGACGCGGCGGTCGCCGCGCACGCGGTCGCGGCCAGCGGCGAACGCGCCGACCTGGCGGCGTTCCTGCCGCTGAGGGGCGCCGAATGAACCCCGGGTGGCACACGGGGCCCAAGCAGGCACTAAGCTGAAAGCGTGTCGCAACCCGACGGCCGGCTCAGCATGGACCTCGACCCGTACGAGCGCCCCGCACAGGACGAATGCGGTGTGTTCGGTGTCTGGGCGCCCGGCGAAGAAGTCAGCAAGCTCACCTATTTCGGCCTCTACGCACTCCAGCACCGCGGCCAGGAGTCCGCGGGCATCGCCCTGAGCGACGGCGAGCGCATCGTCGTCTACAAGGACATGGGCCTGGTCTCCCAGGTCTTCGACGAGTCGACCCTGGAGTCGCTCAAGGGCCACCTCGCGATCGGCCACTGCCGGTACTCCACCACCGGCTCGCCCGTGTGGGAGAACGCCCAGCCGACGTTCTACACGGCGCGCGACGGCGGCCTGGCCCTGGGCCACAACGGCAACCTGATCAACACGCCCGAGCTCGCGGCGATGCTGCCGGGCGACCGGCTCGGCGCCACCACCGACACCGAGGTGCTGACCAACCTGCTCGCCCAGGGCGGGGGCCGCACCACCGAGGAGGCGGCGCTCGACCTGCTGCCCAAGGTGCAGGGCGCGTTCTCCCTGGTCTTCATGGACGAGAACACCCTGTACGCCGCCCGCGACCCGCAGGGCATCCGCCCCTTCGTGCTGGGGCGCCTGGGCGGCGGCTGGGCCGTGGCCAGTGAGACCGCCGCGCTCGACATCGTCGGCGCCACCTTCGTGCGCGAGATCGAGCCGGGCGAGATGCTCACCATCGACGAGCGGGGCGTGCGCTCCATGCGCTTCGCCGCCGCCGAGCCCAAGGGCTGCCTGTTCGAGTACGTCTACCTGGCGCGCCCGGACACCACGATCGCCGGGCGCAACGTCAACTCCACCCGGGTGGAGGTCGGCCGCCGCCTGGCCGAGGAGCACCCGGCCGAGGCCGACCTGGTCATCCCGGTGCCCGAGTCGGGCACCCCCGCCGCGGTCGGCTACGCCCGCGGCAGCGGCATCCCCTTCGCCCAGGGCCTGGTGAAGAACTCCTACGTGGGCCGGACCTTCATCCAGCCCAGCCAGACCCTGCGCCAGCTCGGGATCCGCCTCAAGCTCAACCCCCTGCGCGACGTCATCGAGGGCAAGCGCCTGGTCGTGGTGGACGACTCCATCGTGCGCGGGAACACCCAGCGCGCGCTGGTGCGGATGCTGCGCGAGGCCGGGGCCGCCGAGGTGCACGTGCGCATCTCCAGCCCCCCGGTGATGTGGCCCTGCTACTACGGCGTGGACTTCGCCAGCAAGGCCGAGCTGATCGCGGGCAACCTGAGCACCGAGGAGATCCGCGCCTCGATCGGCGCCGACTCCCTGGGCTTCATCGGCCTGGACGAGCTGGTCGCCGCCACCGAGGTGGCCAAGGACCGGCTCTGCCGCGCCTGCTTCGACGGGGTGTACCCGATCGAGGTGGACGAGGCCTCCCGCGGCAAGTACCTGCTGGAGAAGGCCTGCGGCACGCCCAAGGCGGGCTCGCCGGCCTGAGCGGCCCACCGCGCACGGGCCCTGGGCGGGTCCGGTGCGCACCGCACCCGTTGATGAGCTTGAGAGGTATTCCCGTGGCACAGGGCGCCGACCCCGCCGGGTCCCCGTCGGCCTACGCCGCCGCCGGCGTCGACATCGCCGCCGGAGAGCGCGCGGTCGACCTGATGAAGCGGCACGTGGCGCGCACGGCCCGGCCCGAGCAGATGGCCGACGCCAGCGGCTTCGCCGGACTGTTCCGGCTGGACGTGTCCAAGTACACCGCCCCGGTGCTGGCCACCTCGACCGACGGCGTCGGCACCAAGGTGATGCTGGCCCAGGAGCTGGACGTGCACGGCACCATCGGCCGCGACCTGGTCGCCATGGTGGTGGACGACCTGGTGGTCGCCGGGGCCGAGCCGCTCTACATGACCGACTACATCGCCGTGGGCAAGGTGGTGCCCGAGCGCGTCGCCGAGATCGTCGGCGGCATCGCCGAGGGCTGCGCCCAGGCCGGGTGCGCGCTGATCGGCGGGGAGACCGCCGAGCACCCGGGCGCGATGGGCCCCGGCGAGTACGACCTGGCCGGTGCCGCCACCGGCGTGGTCGAGGCCGACGCCGTCCTGGGCCCGGACCGGGTGCGCCCCGGCGACGCGGTGATCGCCATGGCCTCTTCCGGCCCGCACTCCAACGGCTACTCGCTGATCCGCCGGGTGGTGGACGACGCCGGGCTGGACCTGCGCGCGCACGTCCCCGCGTTCGGCCGCACCCTCGGCGAGGAGCTGCTGGAGCCCACCCGCATCTACGCCAAGGACTGCCTGGAGCTGGCCGGGCGCGTCGGGGTGCACGCCTTCGCGCACATCACCGGGGGCGGGCTGGCCGCCAACCTGGAGCGCTCGCTGCCGCCCACCGCCGACGCCGACGTGGACCGCTCCACCTGGGCGCCGCAGCCGGTGTTCGGGCTGATCGCCGAGAAGGGCGCGGTGGAGCGCGCGGACATGGAGTCCGCCTTCAACATGGGTGTGGGCATGGTCGCCCTGGTCGACGGCGCCGACGCCGACGCGGCGCTGGAGCTGCTGGCCGGCCGGGGCGTCCCCGCCTGGCGCGCCGGGACCGTGACGGAGGGGTCCGGCAGGGTGCGCATGCACGGCGCCTACCGGGAGCACGCGTGAGGGGCGCTCCCCGAGGGGAGCGCCCCTCACGCGCTTCCGCAGACAGGCATGGCCGGGACGACCCACCGGAGCGGCTCGGCCCGGCTATGCCTGTCTGCACGCCCGGACGCCCGTGCGGGCGGGGTGCTAGCGGACGTCCTCTGAGCGGTCGGAACCCTCGTCCGAGGGACCGTCGGGTGAGGAGTACCGCTCCGCCAGATCGGCGTAGCGCTCGACCAGGTCGTCGTAAGGCTCTTGATCCGGGCCCCCCGCCGCATCCGACGGCGCCCCGTTCTCGTCCTCAGCGACACCCAGCTCCGACCGCAGCCGATCGAGGTCGGTCCCGCCGGTGCTGTACTTCAGCCTCCGAGCGACCTTCTGCTGCTTGGCCTTGGCTCGGCCGCGCCCCATTGGCTCGACCCCCTCAACGATTGGGTTTGGTGAAACCCCAGATCACTAGCAAAACCGCAATGCCGGGCTGACGACCGTCAGCGCACTGACGACTGGCGCCAGCTTACGTACGGATACAACCGTACCCGGTTTACAACCGACCTGCCTACGCCGCCCACGCCTAACGGGCGCGATACCGCACACGGCCCTCCCCGGGACGGGTGCCCCGGCGCCGTGTCGTATGCCAGGATGCGATCGTGCTCCCCTACACCGCCTATCTCCGCGTATACCAGCCCTTGGAGGCGTTTCCCAGCGCAGAGCGCGCGTACTGGAAGGAGTACGCCGAATCCGCGGACCGGCCGCGCAGGGTCGAGGCGCTGGCGGCCGAGCACCGGGACAGCCTGCGGCGGCTGGCGTCGGCGCCGCCGGTGCCCGCACCCCGGGCCGAGAGCGGCGACGCCTACGTGCGGCGGATGGGCGGGCGCACCTACGTCTGCCCGTGGCAGACCCGGCTGCGCTCCTGGCTGGGGCTGCGCGAGTTCCGCGAGGCGACCCCGGCCCGGCTGCGCCCGGCCTATCTCCCCGACGGCGTGTGCGAGGAGGCCGACGAGGCGTTCCGCCGCTGGCGCGAGCGCGGCGAGCCGCTGCGCACCCGGATCCTGACGAGCACCTGGACGGTGCCGCTGCCGTGGTTCGCGCCGTTCGCCCCCGAGGAGCGGTGCCTGATGCTGGACCGCGGAGCGGACCCGGTCGCGGCGCCCCCTCGCGTCCTGCTGTACGTGACCGAGGTGGCGCGCGCCCGGGAGCGGCTGGAGCGCGTGGTGGGGGTGCTGCAGGAGCACGTGGGCGACAGCGCGCCGCTGGCCGGCGCCGAGCGGCTGGAGGACTGGCTGGCGGCGGTGGCGCACCCCGAGGCGCTGCTGGAGCTGGACTACGGCGGCCTGGTCTACCTGCTCGACGACGAGGCGCTGCGCGAGGACGAGTCGGTCGCCGAGATCGACGCGGCCGTGAACGGGCTGGACAACGGCGAGGACGAGCTGGCGGTGGCGATGTACCAGCGCGTCACCGGGCGCTGGAAGGCGGTCCAGGCCCTGGAGCACGCGAACTAGCCGGGGGACAGCGCGGGACCAACGGAGGGTCACGTGTCGGCACGGCCCCCGTACGGTTCCGGAGCGCCCGGACATGAGATTCCCTCATGTCCGGGACCCCGCGCCACGCCCGGGGGCAACCTGGTGTACCAGGTTTCTCACGCAGGGCCACTAATTTCTTCGCACGTCAGGCCAGGTCAAGCCGGGGCGAGCTTCCCAAGTCGGCATCATCGCCGACGAAAGTGGGCATACCAGTCGATAGACAACCACATAGACTGTGTCCAACCGGTCACCGAGCGCACTCTCGGTAACCGGGAGCCCATGCCACGCGGAGGATCCGGGCATGCCGCAAGGGGGCGGTCGATGGGAGTAGACCTGTACACCGGTCACCGGCCCCCCTCCCGGGGCCACCCGGCCCTCAGGCCGCGACCTGCGGACATCCCCCGCGGCGGCCCGACCCGGAGGGGGTAAACACCCGGTCCTCCGTAGCACTTTCGGTCCGCCGGATCGAGAAAAACAGGGCCGGAGAACGAAGTTTTGACCGAATACGCCACATGCCACTAAACGTGTCGCTAGAATCACTCAGCGTGACGCAGCACTTGGGCGACTTTGGGGCCTCCCATCAGACCAAGTCGCGTTAAGTGGCTGTGCAATCACCTCGGGTGATGCCAATATAGACCTAGAGGGCAATATTGGACATCCGGGCCAAGTGCCAGGATTAAGGCTCAGGATCGGCACACAGATCCAGGAGGAGAGGCCGTACACATGTCAACTCGCACGCCCGAGGCGGAGCCCCTGTTGACCCCTGCCGAGGTCGCCACCATGTTCCGCGTGGACCCCAAGACCGTCACGCGCTGGGCCAAGGCCGGCAAGCTGACCTCGATTCGGACGCTGGGCGGCCACCGCCGATACCGCGAGACGGAAGTGCGGGCGCTTCTGGCCGGGATCCCCAGCCAGCGCTCGGAGTGATCTCCCCGGCTCGTGCCGCATCCGGGGGGAGTAAGCCGGTCCCCGGGGAGGCCCACGGCCTCCCCGGCAGGCGCGTAGCGGCCCCCCGCACCGGGGGCCCGCTTCCGCGTTCCCGGGGGTAGGTCCCGGCGCGGGAGGCGCCCCCGCTCAGGGCGTCGCCGCGATCATCCCGGCCAGGACCGGGGCGCGCCGTCCGGCCTCCTCCGGTCCGATCGAGGCGGGCACGTCGGCCACCGGCCGCCCGTCCTGGAGCACCACCATCCGGTCGGCCAGCCGCCGCGCCACCCGCAGGTCGTGGGTGACCACGACCAGGGTCCGGCCGCGCGCCCCGGCCTCCAGCAGGTCCAGGACGCGCTCCTGGGCCAGCACGTCCAGGCCGCTGGTGGGCTCGTCCGCCAGCAGCACCGACGGGCGCACCGCCAGCGCGCGGGCCAGGGCCACCCGCTGGCGCTCGCCGCCGGACAGCCCGGTGGGGCGCCGCCCGGCGAGCGCCGGGTCCAGCCCGACCCGCTCCAGCAGCTCGGCGGTGCGGGCGGCGGCCTCCCGCCGCCCCGTCCCGGAGGGGAGCGCGTCGGCGACCGCCCGCCCCGCGGTGTGGCGGGGGTCGAAGGAGCTGAGCGCGTCCTGGGGCACCCACCCGAAGCGCCGGCGCAGCGCGCGCCGCTCCCGGTCGGGCAGCGCCCAGGCGTCGGGCACGCCGAAGGCGCCCACCCGCCCCTCCTGCGGGCGGTCGAGCAGCCCGGCCACCCCCACCAGGGTCGACTTCCCGGAGCCGCTGGGGCCGACGACGGCCACCGCCTCCCCCTCGGCGACCGTAAGGTCGACGCCGCTGAGCGCCTCGACACGGCGCCGGCGGCCGCCGAGGCGGCGCACCACCCCCGCCAGGTCGATCGCGGCGCTCACAGGACGCCTCCGGCGGTCCGGGAGGCCGCCACGGCGGCCGCCGCACCCGTCGGCGCCGCGGCGCGGACCAGCTCTTGGGTGAAGGGGTGGCGCGGAGAGCGCAGCACCTCCCCGGCCGGGCCCGACTCGGCGATCCGGCCGCCGTCGAGCACCGCGACCCGGTCGGCCCAGCGCGCGGCCACCGCCAGGTCATGGGTGATCAGCAGCAGGGACCCGCCCGCACCGGTGCGGGCGCGCAGCATGTCCAGGACACCGGCCTGGGTGAGCGGGTCGAGGGCCGAGGTGACCTCGTCCGCGATGAGCAGCCGCGGCTCCAGTACGCAGGCCAGGGCGAGGGCCACCCGCTGCGCCTGGCCGCCGGACAGTTCGAAGGGGTGGGCGTGCCACAGGCGTTCGGGGGCCTCCAGCCCGGCGGCGCGCAGCGCGGCCAGCCCCCGCTCCCGGCGCGCGGCCCGCTCCACCCCGTGCGCCTTCAGGGTCTCCTTCAGGTGCGCGCCGACCGTGACCGTCGGATTGAGGCTCGCCTGCGCCTCCTGGAAGGCGTAGCCGATACCGGGGCCGCGCACGGCGCGCATCCGGCCGGACGGCAGCGCGAGCAGGTCGGCTCCGGTGCCGTCGGCGGAGGTGAAGCGGGCGGTGCCGGAGCGCTCGGCCCCCTCGGGGAGCAGGCCCGTCAGGGCGCGCGCGGTCAGGCTCTTGCCGCTGCCGCTGCGCCCCACCAGGGCGGTCGCCTCCCCGGCGCGCAGCACCAGGTCGAGGCCGTCGACGACGCTGCGCCCGCCGACCTCCACCCGCAGGCCGGAGACGTCCAGGACGGGGGCCGCGTCCGGGGCCGGTGCACCGGCGGTCACCAGGTCCTCCCCTCCCCGGCGCCGGGGCGCTCCAGCCCGGTGGAGACGGCGTTCACGGCGATGATCGTGGCCACGACGGCCCCGGCGGGGAGGGCGACCGTGTACCACTGGCCGGTGAGCAGCAGGGCGCGCGCGTCGGTGAGCATGTTCCCCCAGCTCGGGATGTTCGGCGGGATGCCGAGTCCGAGGAAGCTGAGCGTGGACTCGGTCAGGATGGCGTGGCCGACCTCGAAGGCGGCCACGGCGGCGATCGGCGGCAGGGCGTTGGGCACCAGGTGCCGCAGCAGGATGCGGGTGCGCGAGTGCCCCAGGGAGCGGGCGGCGCGCACGAACGGCCGCTCGCGCAGCGCCCGGATCTCTGCGCGGGCGATGAGGGCGACCGGCATCCAGCCGGTGGCGGCGATCGCCAGCACCACGGTGGTCGGGGACGGACCGGCGACGGCGGCCAGGGTGAGGGCCACCAGGATCATCGGCAGCGCGAGGAGGGCGTCGGCGACGCGGGTGACCACGGCGTCGATCCAGCGGGGCGCGAGCGCGGCGGCGGCGCCGAGGGCGGTCCCTGCGGCGACGGTGAGCACGGCGGCGGACGCGCCGACGAGCAGCGAGTAGCGGGCGCCGTACAGCATGCGGGAGAGCAGGTCCCGTCCGAGCTGGTCGGTGCCGAGCGGGTGGCCCGGGGATCCCGGGGGCAGGCCGGTGGCGGAGGTGTCGGTGGCCAGCGGGTCGTGCCCGGCCAGAAGGGGCGCGAGCGCGGCCGCGAGGGCCATGGCCGTGAGGACCGCCAGCCCGGCGGCGAGCCCGCCGCGCCCCCGCACCCGGGGGGCCAGGAGCGCGGCGGGGGTGGCGGCACGCGGGGCGAGCGGTGAAGCGGTTCCGCTCATGTCACGCCTCCCTGACGAGTCGGACCCGCGGGTCGAGGCGGGCGGCGGCGATGTCGGCCGCCAGGTTGGCCGCCACGACGATCGCGCCGGTGATCAGGACGACCGCCAGCAGCACCGGGTAGTCCTGCGTCTGCGCCGCCTCCAGGGCCAGCCGCCCCATGCCCGGCCACGCGAACACCACCTCCACCGCGTAGGCCCCCGCCAGCAGCTGGGCGACCCCGACGCCGAAGCGCGCCGCGAACGGGACCAGCCCCGGTTTGAGCACGTGCCGCAGGCGCACCGCCCCCGGCGGCAGTCCGCGCGCGTGCGCCGCCGCCACGTGCGGGGACGATCGCACCCGGCGCACGCCGGTCTCCACCAGGCGCACGTAGACGCCGAAGTGGTGGCCGAGGGCCAGGGCGAGCGCCGGAAGCACCACCGATACCGCGACGGTCGCGGCGTCGGGCGGCTGCCCGGGGCGTCCGAGGCCGCCGGAGGGGAACCAGCCCAGCCACACCGACCCCGCGAAGAGCAGCAGCAGTGCGGCCACGAAGCCGGGCAGGCCGCCGAGGGCGAAGACCGCCAGCCCGATGCCCCGGCGCACCGCCTCCGAGCGGGCCAGCCCGGCGGCCAGCCCCAGGGCCACGGCCCCGGCCAGGCTGAAGGCGGTGGCGACGGCGGCCAGCAGCAGCGTCCACGGCAAAGCGTCGGCCACCTGGTCGGCGACCGGGCGCCCGGTCATGTACGAGGAGCCGAGGTCGCCGGTGAGGACCCCGCCGAGCCAGTCGGCGTACCGGACCGGCAGCGGGGCGTCCAGGCCCATGGCGGCGCGCGCCGCCGCCACGTCGGCGTCGGGCACGGGCCGCCCGCCCGACCGGGCCTCCAGCACCGAGCGCGCGGGGTCGCCGGGGGCCAGGTCGAGCATGAGGAAGCAGAACACCGACAGCGCGGCGAGCACGGCCAGCGCCGTGCCCGCCCTGCGGAGCACGAACCCGGTGACGGCGGTCTCCTCTCACTCGTGGCGTGGGCCGGGTGCCGGGCACCCGGCCCCGGCGGTCCTCAGGAGGAGTAGCTCCACTCCTCGGCGTTCCAGAAGAAGCCGTAGCCGTGGTGGGCCAGCGTGCGCTCCTTCGGGCCCTCCAGGTTCTCGGGCACGGCGTTCACGGCGTCCAGGTAGGAGACGAAGACGTAGGGCGGGTCCTCGGCGATCGCGTCCTGGAAGTCGGCGTAGGCGTCCGCGCGCTCGTCCTCGTCGTTGGTGCTCCGGCCGGCCTCCAGGGCGGCGTCGGCGTCGTCGTCGGCGTAGCTCCCGTAGTTGGAGCCGCCCTCGTCCAGGGCCTCGCTGGAGTGGAAGGGGCCGAACAGGGAGGTGTCCGGGTCGTAGGGGGTGCCCCAGCCGATGAGGAAGGCGTCCAGCTCGTCCCACTTGACGGCGTCGCGCGGCTGCGGGTCGGCGGTGACGTCGAAGCCCTGCTCGCGCAGCTGGGTGGCGAGCACCTCGATCATGGAGGCGCGCACGCCGTCCTCGGCGAAGGTGGTCAGGTCGAAGGAGTAGGGCTCGCCGTCCTTCTCCCAGACGCCGTCGCCGTTGAGCTCGTAGCCCTCGTCCTCCATGATCTCCTTCACCCGGTCGGGGTCGAAGGAGTACTCGGCGGCGTCGCTGTCGAAGGGGCTCTTGTCGAGTGGGCCGGAGGCCGGGGAGCCGAAGCCGTGCAGGACGCTGTCGATGACCGCGTCCCGGTCGACCGCGTAGTTCATGGCGGTGCGCGGCCCGGGGTCGGCGAACCGGTCCTCGGCCATGTTGAAGAGGATCCCTCGGTAGTCGGCGGTGGGGAAGCGCTCGGTCCGGTAGCCGTCCAGGTCGAACCCGTCGGCCTGGACGGGCTCCAGGTAGGCGGCGTCGACCTCGCCGTTCTGCAGGCGGATGAGCCGGGCGGCGGCGTCGGGCACGTAGGCGATCGTGACGCCGTCCAGGCCGGGCGCGCCCCCGTAGAAGCCGTCGAAGGCGCTCAGGCTCGCGTACTCGCCGTGCTTCCACTCGTCGAGTTTGAACGGGCCGGTGCCCACGGGGTGCTCGCCGAAATCGGGGTCGTCGACGCCCTTATCGGCGAGCAGGTGCTCGGGGAGGATGCCGTTGGACAGGTTGTCCAGCAGGGCCGGGGTGGGCTCGCTGAGCCTCACCACCACGGTGTCGTCGCCCTCGGTCCCGACGTCCTCGACGTTGGCGTACTTGTTGCTGGTGGGCAGGTCGCCGTCGCGCACCGCCTCGATGGTGAACTCCACGTCGGCGGCGGTGAAGGGCTCGCCGTCGTGCCAGGTGACCCCGTCCCGCAGGGAGAAGGTGTAGGTCCGCTCGTCGTCGCTGATCTCCCAGCTCTCGGCCAGCGCCGGCACCACGTCGTTCCCGGCGTCGTGCGCGGTCAGCCCGCGGAAGACCATCTCGGTGACCGGGTCCAGGTGCTCGTCGACCAGGGCCGGGTTGAACGCGTCGGGCTCGTCGCCCAGGGCGTAGGTGAGCGTGTCGCCGTCGTCGGCGCCGCCCTGCGCGGAGCACCCCGCGGCGATGAGGGCGACGGCCGCGCCGGCGGCGGCCAGAGAACGCGAGCGGATCATTGTTCCCCACTAGTTGCGAACGATTTGCAACTACCAACCTTACGCTCCGGGCGCGCGCCGCACTCGGCGAGGGGCCCACAGCCCCCCGGACACACCGCGGCCCCCGCCCATGACCTGGGCGGGGGCCGCTCCGGGGGCGGCGGGCGCTCAGCCCACGACCCGCCCCTGGACGTACTCGCGCCCCTCCTGGCGCTCCCAGTCGAGGAAGCGCTCGGTCTCGCCCATCAGCCCGGCGGCCAGCCACACCGCGACGAAGGCGTCGTCGGCGAGGCCGAACAGCGGGATGAAGAGCTCGGGGACGAGGTCGACGGGGCTGACGACGTACACGAGCGCCGCCACGAACATCAGCACGCGCGAGACGGGCATGCCCGTGTAGCGGCCGGTGATCCGGGCGCCCAGCATGCGGGGCACCGCCCCGGCGCGCGCCCACAGCGTCGGCTTCCCGGGCTCGATCCCCTCGTGGACCACCTGCCAGGCGGCGGCGCCCGCGGCGGCGCGGTTCGATCTGCGCATCCGACCCCCTCGGTCGTTCTCAGGGCTGGGGGCGTCCCGACCCTCTCCTCACGATATGACGCGAGCGGGGCGGCATCTGTTCCCCCGGGACCGCCCGGCAGGCGTTACGTTGGCCCAATGCCCCACTTCCGCCCGTTCGGCCCCACCGCCCTCGCCGCCGCACTGCTCGTCCCCGTCGCCGGGTGCACCTCGGCCGCGGACGGCGCCGAGCCGCACCCGCACGCGGGCGCGCGCCCCGAGGGGACGGCGGGCGCCGGCGCCGGTTCGGAGGGCGAGGACGGCGGCGGCAGCGGCGCGGGCGGCGGCAAGGCCGACAGCGGCGAGGACGGCGGTAGCGGCGGAGGGGACGGCGGCGACGGGCCCCTCAGCGGGTTCACCGTGGTGATCGACCCCGGCCACAACGGCGGCAACGCCGACGCCGCGGAGGAGATCTCCCGCATGGTCCCCGCCGGGCCGAACGACAAGGAGTGCGACACCGTCGGGGCCGAGGGCGCCAGCGGTTACGAGGAGCACGCCTTCACCCTCGACTTCTCCCTGCACATGCGCGACGAGCTGGAGGAGCGCGGGGCCGAGGTGGTGCTCACCCGCGAGGACGACGACGGCGTCGGACCGTGCATCGACGAGCGCGCCGAGATCGGCAACGAGGCCGGTGCCGACGCCGCGGTGTCGGTGCACGCCGACGGCGGCCCGGAGAGCGGCCGCGGGTTCCACGTGATCGCGCCCGGAGAGCTGGACGGCTTCACCGACGACATCGCCGCGCCCTCGATGCGCCTGGCCGAGGAGCTGCGCGACACCTTCGAGGCGGACTCGGGCGTGCCGACCGCCGACTACATCGCCGAGGACGGGTTGGACGAGCGCACCGACCTGGGCGGGTTGAACATGTCGGACGTGCCGAAGGTGTTCCTGGAGGCGGGCAACATGCGCAACCCCGACGACGCCGAGCTGCTGGAGGACGCGCAGTGGCGGAAGGACGCGGCGGCGGTCGCGGCCGACGCGGTCGCCTCGTTCCTCCTCGCCGAGAAGGGCTGAGCCGAGAAGGGCCGAGCCGAGCGCCTGCTCCCGCGATCCGGCATGATTCGGTGCATGTCCGATCTTCCCCCTCAGCTCTCCCGGCTCTTCGGCCCCGAGCGCCCCTCCTTCGATGTCACGCTCCGCGGTTACGCCCAGGGGCAGGTCGATGCCCTCGTCGACCGCCTGTGGTCCGGCCGGCCCCCGAGCGCGCAGGAGCTGCGCGGCACCGCGTTCGAGGTCGTCCTGCGCGGCTATGACCAGGCGCAGGTCGACGCCTTCGTCGAGCGGGCCGCGGCCCACCTGGAGGGCGGCGCACCCGACACCCCTGACACCCCCGACGCCCCTGACGACACTGACGACACTGGATCCGGCTCCCAGGCCGCCCCCGACGAGGCGCCCGAGTTCGACATCGTCCTGCGCGGATACGACCGCTCGCAGGTCCAGGAACTCCTCGACCGGTACCTCCGGGGCGACCCGTCGCTGACCGCCGGGGAACTGACCGGGCACCGCTTGGCCACTGTGCTGCGCGGCTACCACCGCGGACAGGTCGACGCCTACCGGGCGGCCGCCGCGAACCGCCTGCAGGGCCGCTGAGCAGCCGCTCGGCACCGCGCGCACCGGGGCGGAGCGGGCGTACCTACCGATGAGTCGGCACAATGGGTGCATGCCTCTGACACCCGCCGACATCAGGAACAAGCGCTTCACCCTGGTGCGCCTGCGCCCCGGATACAACGAGGACGACGTCGACGCGCTCCTGGACCGGATCGAAGAAGCCTTCGCCGCGCTGCAGCGCGGCCGCGCCGAGGAGCCGGTGATCACCGCCTCGGAGGTGGAGGAGTCGGTCTTCCGCGGCACCCGGCTGACGCCCGGGTACAAGGAGGACGAGGTCGACGACTTCCTCGACCAGGTCGTGTCCGAGCTGCGCGCCGCCGGGCTGTCGCGTCCGGGCGACATGCCGCGGCCCGGCGCGGGCGCCACGGCCGCCCCGGTCGACGCGGGTGCACCGGTCCCGCCCCCGCCGCCCCCGCCGGTGCGCGGCGGTTCCGGCGCCGCGTCCGGAGACGCCGGCGCCCCCCGGCCCCCGCACGGGGCCGCGCGGGGGGCGATGACACCCGAGCAGGTGCGGAACAAGCGCTTCGCCACCACCCGCCTGACCACCGGCTACAACGAGGACGAGGTGGACGCGTTCCTGGACAGCGCCGAGGTCACCCTCGGGGCGCTGCTCGACGGGCGTCCGGACCGGGCCCTGCTCAGCGCGGCCGACGTGGAACGGGTCCGCTTCTCGACCACACGGGCGCGCCCCGGCTACGACCCGGCCCAGGTCGACGCGTTCCTCGACGAACTCGCCACCGAACTCCGCAGACACGAGACGGGCGGGCACTGAGCACCGCCCGCGCGGCGGACCTCACGGTCCTTCCCCGGCGGAGACGGGTCCCCGTAATGTAAGGAACGCTGGACATCGTCACTACTCGCTGCTGCCTTCCCGCCTCAGGAGGTGGCGCAGCATGGGAAGCGCTTTGATCGAGCAGAAGCCCGAGAAGCAGAAGGCCGAGAAGAAGTCCCCGCGCACCACGGCTCCGCGCGCGAAGGCCCCCGAGCCGTCCGAGCCCCCTGAGTCCCCTCAGACCCAGGAAGCCCAGGAGGCCGTAGAGGCCCCCTCACCCACGCCTTCGCGGGCCGAGTCACGGTGGGAGCTCCTGCTGCGCACCTGGCAGGAAATCGACATGCCCGACGGTTGGCGGGCTGAGATCCGTGAGGCAGGAATCGTCTTGGTCCCCCCACCCGCCCCGGCGCACAACGACATAGCCGCTCTCATCAGCGCCCAGCTCCATGACGTGCTCCCTAGGCACATCGCCATTCACCAGGGGACCCCTGTCGTCATCCCCGACCGAGAACGAATGCGCGCACCCGACCTCATGGTCTTTCCTCGGAGCGCGCTCCCCCAGAGGCGCGGGGATGGTGTCGACCCTGCGGAGGTCCTCCTCGTCGTCGAGATCGCCTCCAAGAGCAACGCCGACGATGACCGCACCGCCAAACGGTACGAGTACGCAGGGGCCGGGGTCCCGCTCTACCTGCTCATCGACGGCTACGACTCGCGCGGCTCGTCCATCTCGCTCTTCTCCACTCCCCGTGACGGCGACTACGACGGCCGGACGACCGTCGAGTGGGGGAAACCGATCGAGCTGCCCGAGCCGTTCGGATGCTCGCTGGAGTCCTCCGAGTTCCGGGTGCCGCTGGACTGACGCCCGGAGCACTACGCCGCGACACGCCCGGGCCGTGACCGTTCCGGAGCCGTTCGCGCGTCGCCGAGCAGCGCCGATATCGCCGCCGACGCCCCGCATCCGCCCGCACCGACGCGTTCGCGGGGCCGTTGCCCCTAGGGTGGGCACCGGCGCGGAGCACTGCGAATGCGAACATCCGTTCGATACTCTGCCCCGGTGAGTCTCTTCAACGAACGGATCGACGTCCGCACGACCTCTTCCGGCCGCCCCTCCCTCTTCGCCTGGCGGGGGCGCCTCTACCGGGTTCAGCGCGTCATCGGCCACTGGGAGGGCGACGTCGACCTCGTCCGCGTCGCCGCCGAGTCCGATCAGGGCGAGCCCAGCATCGCCGACATCTCGGTCGACCGCGCCACCGAGGACTGGACGATGCGCCGCCACTGGAGCTGACCGGGCCGAACGGGGGCCGCCCACCCGGATCGGCCCTACGATGGTCGGCGTGCGCATACTCGTGGTCGAGGACGACGACCGGGTCGCGCGCGGGCTGGTGACGGCGCTGCGCAACGCCCGGTACGACGTCGAGCGCGCGGCGACGGCCCAGCGCGCGCTGGAGGCGGGCCCCGCCGACGTCGTCCTGCTCGACCTCGGGCTGCCCGACGCCGACGGCATCGACCTGCTGCGGCGGCTGCGCGAACGGCCCGGCACGGCGATCATCGCCGTCACCGCCCGCGCCGAGGAGCGCGAACGGGTGCGCGGCCTGCGCGCCGGCGCCGACGACTATGTGGTCAAGCCCTTCGGCATCGCCGAGCTGCTCGCCCGGGTGGAGGCCGTCCTGCGCCGCACCCGGGCCGAGCGGGCCGCCGCGCCGCCCGGCGCCCCGCTGCAGGTCGGGGCGCTCGCCGTGGACCCGGGGCTGCGCCGCGCCGAGCTGGACGGCGCACCGCTCCCGCTCACCCGCAAGGAGTTCGACGTGCTCGCGCTGCTGACGGCGCGGGCCCCCGCGGTGGTGGGCCGGGACGCCATCCTCGACCAGGTGTGGGGGACCGCATGGGAGTCGTCCTCGCGCACGTTGGACACGCACATCGCCGCGCTGCGGGGCAAGCTCGCCGGGGCGGTGCTGATCCGCACCGTGCGCGGCGTCGGCTACCGGCTGGCCCCCGCGGGCGAGGGCGACTGAGCGGGGCCGCACCGTGCTGCGCCGCCTGCTGGCCCTGCTGGTGCCGATCGCCTTCCTGATCACCGCCTCGCTGGCGGTGCCGCTGGGCGCGGTCACCGCGCAGCGGCAGACCCAGGAGATGTACGTGGACCGGCTCAACGACGCGGGCCGCTTCGCGTCGCTGGGCTCCACCGCGCTGCGCACCGGCCGGCTGGAGGGGCTGCGCGGGGAGGTGGAGCGGTACGAGGACCTGTACGGCGCCCGGGTGGCGGTGGTCGACCCGTCGGGGCGCCCGGTGCTGGCGTCGTCCCCGGAGGCGGCGCGCGCGGCGCAGGGGCAGGAGGAGGCCCACCGGGCGCTGGGCGGGTTCCGGCCGGAGCCGCCGACGGCGGTGTGGCCCTGGTCCACGGACGACCTGGTGATCGCCGAGCCGATCGGCCGGGACAGCGGCGTGGAGGGGGCGGTGCTGCTCTCCGCGCCGACGGAGCGGCTGCGGGAGCGGATCCTGGGCTCGTGGGCGCTGCTGGGCGCGCTGTCCATGGTGCCGTTGGGGGTGCTGTCGGCGGTGGCCTGGCCGCTCTCGCGGTGGGTGCTCCGCCCGGTGCGGCGGCTGGACGAGGCGACCGCGGCGATCTCCGAGGGCGACCTGTCGGTGCGCGCCGACCGGGTGGGCGGGCCGCCGGAGCTGCGCCGCCTCGCGGCGTCGTTCAACGCGATGGTGGACGCGGTGGAGCGGGCGCTGCACCGGCAGAGGGCGTTCGTCTCCGACGCCTCGCACCAGCTGCGCAACCCGCTGGCGAGCCTGCGGCTGGCGGTGGAGAACCTGGAGCCGCACGTGAGCGGTGAGGACGCGCGCCAGGCGCACACCGACGCGGTCGAGGAGGCCAAGGCGATGCACAGGCTGCTGAACTCGCTGACGGCGGCGACCCGGATGGAGAGCTTCCGCGCGTCCGAGCCGGTCGAGCTGGACGAGGTGCTCGCGACCCGGCTGACGCGGTGGCGCGCGCTCGCCGAGGTGGAGGGCATGGACCTGGAGACCCGCGTCCCGGAGGGGATGCGCGCGCTGGCCCCGCCGGGCGGGTTGGGCAGCGTGCTCGACGAGCTGATGAGCAACGCGATCCGCCTGTCAGGCGGCAGCAGGATCCGCCTGACCGCCTCCGAGGGCGACGCCGAGCGCACGCCGGCCGACCGCCGCGGGGCCGACCGCCGCGGGGACGACCGGGCCCGGGCCGGAGGAGGCCGGGGGGCGGTGGTGCTGCACGTGGCCGACGACGGGACCGGTCTCGACCCGGAGGAGCGCCGAAAGGCCCTGCAGCGCTTCTGGCGGGGCCCACGCCACCAGAACGTGGAGGGTACGGGGCTGGGCCTGGCCATCTGCGCCGACCTGGTGGAGTCGGCCGGCGGCTCCCTGCGCCTGTTGCCGGGCCTCCCCCGCCCCGACGGTGGCTTCGGCCTGGACGTAGAGGTCCGCCTCCCGAAAGCGTGAGGGCCCTGGCCCATGGAGGGGTCTCACGCACCGATGCTGTCAGGCGGCAGGCGCGTACGTGGTCGGCGTGGTTGGCGGCGACAGGAGTGATCCAGGCGCTTCCCCGGCCAAACCACCCGTCCGTCCGGTTGCCCTCAGTTCAGGCAAACGGCTGAGCCGACCCCCGCGCAAGGACCCCAGCCGGGCGGCGGGCCGACGGAGCGCCAGGTAGGGGCAGCGACGAAGAGAGGCCGGCGGCCCTCGGCGCAGCGTCGTCGGCCACAGCGCGCGCGGGCGGTCACCGGGAAAGCAGCGACGGAGAGAGCAGGGCGGTTCCCCGGCGCTGCCTGCCGTCCGAAAGGCCCCTCGCGGTCCGGGTAGGCGGCTGGGCTGGTACCCCGCTTCAGGGCCCCACCCGGGCGGCAGGCCGACGGAGTGTCGGGTGGGAGGGCGGCGACGGCGGAAGCGGGGCGGGTCCCCGGCCTTGCCTGCCGTCCGGCGGGCCCCTCGCGGTCCGGGCGGCGGCGCGGCCAGGTGGGTGCGTGGCTGTCCGCGCCCGTGGCGGCCGTGGGCCCGGTGCGCCCCTGCCCGGCGATGATCTCGACAAGAGTGCTGTCATTCCGGC
>NZ_JAQFWQ010000128.1 GCF_027706725.1 Nocardiopsis endophytica | reverse complement strand
GAAGTCGGGGTTAAACCGGACACGATAAGCCCGACTTCCCCGAGATCAACAACAGAACACCCCAGCGCCGCCGCTCCCTCGTTGATCTCGGGGAAAAGGACGCTACTGGGCCAGTTTTAGCGTCGTTTTTCCCGAGATCAACGAGGAAGGGGCACCAGGGGTGCGGACGCCACGAACGCGGGTGACCGCGCGCCCACCCGGACCGCGAGTGACCGGACGGACGGCAGGCACGGCCGGGGAACCGCCCCGCTCGCCCCGTCGCCGCCCATAACGACGACCACCTGCACGCCCGCCGGCCGACAGCGCTGCCGGAAGGGCCGCCCTCCTTCGTCGCCGCCTCCATCGGCCGTGTGACGGCGATCCGGCCGGTGCGGCGGGCCCACCGCGCCGCCACGCCCTCTCCTGGCATGAATCGGCCAGCTGAGACACCTTGTGCCGTCGGAATCCCGGTGCCACGCTGAACGGCGTTCGTTTTCGTTCGCCCGGAAGGCCCCGATGTCCACTCCCCCGGCCCCGCAGCTCCCCGGCGGGTTCTCTCCGCTGCAGGACGACGATCCCCGGGAGATCGGGCCGTTCCGGACGGTCGGGCGGATCGGCGCGGGCGGGATGGGCGCCGTCTACGGTGCGCTCGGGCGGCGCGGCGAGCACGTGGCCGTCAAGGTCATCCACCCCCGCTTCGCCTCCGACCCCGCCTACCGGGAGCAGTTCGCCCGGGAGGCCGCCCTGCTGGCCCGGGTGGACGCCGAGTGCGCCCCCGCCTTCCGCGGGGCCGAGACCCGGGCCGAGCGGCCGTGGATCGCGACCGACTTCGTCCCCGGACGGACCCTCAAGGAGCACGTGGCCGAGGTCGGCGTACTCACCGGGGCCGCGCTGGCCTCCTTCGCCGCCGGGACCGCCGAGGCTCTGGCCGCGGTGCACGCCGCCGGGGTGGTGCACCGGGACATCAAACCCGGCAACGTGGTGCTCGCCCCCACCGGCCCCAAGGTGCTCGACTTCGGGATCGCCCGCGCCGCCGAGGACCTGCGCCCCGACGAGCGCACCTACGGCACCCCCGGGTGGATCGCGCCCGAGCGCCTGGAGACCGGGCAGGACTCGCCGCGCGCCGACGTGTACGCCTGGGGCGGCCTCGTCGTCTACGCCGCCACCGGGCGCGGCCCGTTCGGCGCGGGGACCGCGGCCGAGCTGGTGGAGCGGGCGCGCACGGGCGTCCCCGACCTGTCCGGGGTCCCCCGCGAGCTGCTCGGGGTGGTGCGCGCCGCGCTCGACCGCGACCCCGAACGGCGCCCCGACGCGTCGGACGCCGTGCGGGCCACCCTTACCGCCGGTGAGGCCATGGGCGCCGGGGCGGCCGAGGGCGCTGCCGAGGAGCGCGATCGCACCCCGCGCGCCCGCCTGCGCGGCCTGCTCGCCGACGCCTGGACCGGCTTCACCGATGCCGGGCGCGGCCGGGGCGAGTGGATCGCCGCCGGTGTCGCGGGCGCGGTCGGCGTTGGGGCGGGCGCGGGCGCCGTCGGTTCAGCGCTGGGCGGTGGGGCCGCGGGCGGAGCCGGTGCGGGTGGTGCCGGCGCCGGAGCGGCGGCCGGCGCCGCGGGCGCGGGTGCCGGTGGGGCCGCCTCCGCGGGCGGCGGGGTGTTCGGCGGGATGGGCGCCGTCGGCGCGGTCACCGCCGGGGCCGTCGTGGTCACGGCCGTCGTCGGCGGGGGCTGGGTCGCGGGGCGCATGAACGCCGGTCTGCCGATCGTTCCCGGCGGCGGCCAGGAGTCGGCCTCCCCGTCCGCGTCGCCGTCCCCGTCCGAGGAGGAGGACGGAACGCAGGCCGTCGAGTTCAACGGCCTCACCCTGGAGGTCCCCGAGGAGTGGACCGTCATGCGCTACGAGCGCGAGTACACGGCGGTCGGCGGTCCGAGCCCGGGGTCCGGCGAGACGGTGGTCCTGGGGACGGATCCGGACGCGGAGTGCGCACAGGCCGAGGGGAACTTCGGCTACTTCGGCTGCCCGAACGTCCAGCTGATCGGCGAGGCGGGGCTGGCCATCGGCTTCGCGGCCTCCCCCTTCCAGCCGGAGGGCCCCTACGCGCCGCCGACGCAGCCGTACTCCTGCGAGCGGGCGGTGGACGTCACCCAGCTCCCCCCGCCCGAGGACGGGATCGACCCGACCGAATACGGGCTGCCCGCCGACTCCTCCGAGACCGTGGACGTCGGCGGCACCGAAGCGCTCTACCACGTGACGTCGCTGGGGTGTTACGACAACGGGCTGGACCAGCCGGTGAGCACCGAAGGGCCGTACGCCGGCTACGAACAGCGGTACTGGTATCTGGACGAGCTCCAGGTGATCGTGGTCGACGACTTCACCACCGAAGAGCTTCCCGAGATCATGGAGAACGCCGAGGTCTCCTGAATCCGTGATCGATTGGGCGGCCGATTCCCGTCCGGGATACCGGCCGCCCCCGGCCGCCATTCCATGATGCGCGGCCGGACGTCTTCTTCCGCCTCACCCGCGCCCGTTCCCCGAGGCGCCCGAAGGGTCACCGCCCCGGCCGGTGCCGTCCCTACCCCCGTCGGCTGGGCCCCTCGACTCGCGCCCTCGTGACCTGCGGAACTCGTCGGCCAGGTCCAGCACGCCGAGAAGGACGAGCAACGCCCCCAGCGGCCCTCCCTGGAACCAGAGGAATTCCCGGTCCCAAAAGAACAGGGCCAGCACCGCACCGGCGGCCACGAGAACAAGACCGATCACCGCCTTGAACTCCATGATGCTCCCCTCGGTACATTTCTCCCGCCGACTCGCGCAGCTTAGGCGGCCCCCGGCGGCGCGGTCCTTCTCCGCTTCGGGGAGTTCGGCGCTCCACGCCGTACTTCCTTGTGCGTATCGACACCGGCGGAGAGAAGGGGCCGAGGATAGAGAGGGCCTGCCGCCCTCCGTGCGCCCGCTTTCCTCCCATGACGGGGCCGGTTACCGTGAGCCTCATGAGTCAGGGGATGTTCGCCGACGACGCGGTCATCAGGAGGGTGAACCGGGAGGCGTCCACGCTCCTGGCGGCGGCGTACGCCATCCTCCTCCAGGTCGCCCACCCCGCCGTCGGGCAGGGGGTCGGCGACCACAGCGACTTCGCCTCACGCCCCCTGGACCGCCTGCGCGGCACCCTCACCTTCGTCTACGGGAGCGTCTTCGGCACCCGCGAGGAGGCGGAGCGCGTCGCGCGCATCGTGCGGGCGGTGCACCGGCACGTCGTCGGCCCCGGCTACGACGCGCGCGACCCCGACCTCCAGGTGTGGGTGGCGGCCACCCTCTACGAGGGCGCCGTCCGGATCCACGGGCTCGTCTTCGGCGAGCTCTCCCCCGGGGAGAAGGAGGAGCTGCTGGGCCAGTGCGCACTGTTCGCGACCTCGCTCGGCTGCCCCGCGGACCGCTGGCCCGCCGACCTCCCCTCCTTCGAGCGCTACTGGAAGGAGATGGTCGAAGGCATCGAGGTGGGCGACGCCGCCCGGGGGATCGCCCAGGACCTGTTCACCCCGCGCAACCGGGCCCTGCGCCCCCTCACCGCCGTCCAGCGGTTCATCGCCTCGGGCATGCTGCCGCCGACCGTCCGCGAGGGGTTCGGGCTGGAGTGGGACGAGCGCCGGGGCCGCCGGTTCGACCGGTTCTTCGCCGTCGTCAGGGCCGTGTACCCGCGCCTCCCGATGCGCGTGCGCACCCTGCCCCGGGACCTCTACCTGCGCGACATGCGGCGCAAGGCGGCGCGCGGCCGGGCCGTCCGGCGCTGAGGGCGGGACGGCCCGGCCGCGGGGGAGCACCTGGGCCCGCTCAGAGCGACCGGATCGCTCCCCCGTCCACGGCCACGCAGGTTCCGGTGACGTACGACGCCGCCGGGGACAGCAGGAACGCCGCCACCTTCCCGAACTCGTCGGGCCGCCCGGCCCGCCCGAGCGGGACCGCGGCGTCGCGCTTGCGCGACTCCTCCGGCGCGGACGCCTCCAGCTCCTGGATGCGCGGGGTGGAGATGCGCCCCGGCAGGAGGCTGTTCACCCGGATGCCGCGTGGGCCCAGCTCGTCGGCGAGGGTCTTGGCCGCCATCGCCAGGCCCGGCCGGAGCCCGTTGGAGACCGCCAGGTTCGCGATGGGCTGGCGGACCGAGCTGGAGAGCACGAACCCGATCGCACCGCCCTCGCCCATCCGCTCCGCGGCGGCGCGGGCCAGCCGCAGCGCGCCCAGGAAGACGGTCTCGAACGCGCCCGCCCACTGCTCGTCGGTGGCCGCCAGCACCCCGCCCGGAGGCGGTCCGCCCACGCTCACCAGCAGCCCGTCGAGCCCTCCCCACTCCTGCACGGCGGCTGCGACCAGGCGCTCGGCCGCGGCCGGGTCCCCGTTGTCGGCGGCCAGCCCGCGCACGCGGCCCGGGTGGTCGGCCTGCAGTTCGGCGGTGACCGCCTCGACCCGATCGGCCCCGCGCGAGGACACCAGTACCCGCGCGCCGTCCTCCAGGAGCGCGCGGGCCGTCGCCAGGCCCAGCCCGCTCGTCGCCCCGGTCACGATGTAGGACCGGCCCTCGATGCCCAGATCCACCGCTGCCTCCTCCTCGTCTCGGCCCCCACTCCGCGGCGGTCCCCGCGGGGTGGGCCCCGCCATCCTGCCACCGTCCCCTGCGCCCCTCGCGGCTCGGGCGCCCCGTCCGGCGCGCCCGGGCCGGTCCTACGATGGGGACACCCCGCCCCGGAGCGGTCTCCCCAGAGCGGAAGGAGGGCCGGTGCCGATGCCGGTCGCAGACGAGCAGGACACGGTCGGGCGCGCCCTCGTGGTGATGGCCCACCCCGACGACGCCGATTTCGGGTGCGCGGGCACCGTGGCACTGTGGACGCGGGCCGGGACCGAGGTCGTCTACCTGATGGTCACCGACGGCGACGCCGGGGGCGACGATCGGACCGTGGACGGCACCGGCATGGCCGAGCTGCGCCGGGCCGAGCAGCGCAAGGCCGCCGCCGCGGTGGGCGTGCACGACGTGCGGTTCCTGGGGTACCCGGACGGGCGGGTGCTGCCCACGCTGGAGCTGCGCCGCGACATCGCCCGGGTGATCCGCCAGGTGCGGCCGCAGCGGCTGGTCATGCCCAGCCCCGAACGCGACTGGCGGCGGATCGCGGTGAGCCACCCCGACCACCTGGCCACCGGCGAGGCGGCCATCAACGCCGTCTACCCCGACGCCCGCAACCCGCACGCCCACCCCGAGCTGCTGGCCGAGGAGGGGCTGGAGGCGTGGACCGTGCCGGAGGTGTGGATCCCGCACGGCCGCGAGGCCGACCGCTGGTCGGACATCACGGAGGTCTTCGACCGCAAGCTGGCGGCGCTGGCCTGCCACGAGAGCCAGATCCCGGACGTGTCCGCCCTGGAGCCGCGCCTGCGCGAGTGGCTGGGGGCCGCCGCCGTCCAGGGGGGCCTTCCGGAGGGGCGCCTGGCGGAGGTGTTCCAGGTCGTCGACACCCGGTGAGCGCGCCGCGCCCGGCCGCGGATGCGCTCGCCCCCGTGACGCGATAGACGTGTGGAGAGCACCTGTCCGACCGAGACCAAGGAGGCCCGCCGTGGCCCAGCCGCCTTCCCCGTACGAGTTCCTGCCGGAGGTCCCCTCCTTCACCGTGACCAGCCGGGACGTCGCCGACGGGGTGACGCTCCCCATGGCCCAGGTCAGCGGGATCATGGGCGCCGGGGGCGAGGACGTCTCCCCGCACCTGGCCTGGGAGGGCTTCCCCGAGCGGACCCAGAGCTTCGCCGTGACCTGCTTCGACCCGGACGCCCCCACCGCCAGCGGGTTCTGGCACTGGGCGGTGTGCAACATCCCCGCCGACGTGACCTCCCTCCCGGCCGGGGCGGGCGGCGAGGGCGGCCCCGGGCTGCCCGAGGGCGCGGTGACGCTGCGCAACGACGCCGGGAGCAACCGCTACATCGGCGCGGCCCCGCCCGCCGGGCACGGCCCGCACCGGTACATGTTCGCCGTGCACGCGGTGGAGGCGCCCCGCCTGGACGTGGACGCCTCGGCCACCCCGGCGTTCCTGGGCTTCAACCTGTTCTTCACGACCATCGCGCGGGCGGTGGTCACCCCCGTCTACGAGCAGAAGTGAGGCGCCCTCCCGGCTGAAGGCGGAGGCCCCGGCGCGCCGGGGCCTCCGCCTCCCCCGCACTCCCCGCGCGCGGCTGATCGCACATACACTCTGGGTCTCTGGCGTTCGTACGAACTCGAATGGAGTGTGCGCGAACATGTCTTCTGTGCGATCCGAGTGCGCCGCCGTCGTCTTCGACTACGGCGAGGTCCTCTCCCGCCCGCAGGACGAGGCCCACCGGGCCGCGATGGAGCGCCTGGCCGGGGTCCCCGCCGACCGGTTCTGGAACGCCTACTGGGGCGAGCGCCGCGCCTACGACGGGGGCCTGACCGCCGCCGAGTACTGGGGGCGCGTGGCCGAGCGCTCCGGGGCCTCCTGGGACACCGCCCGCGTCCAGGCGCTGTGGGCCTCCGACGTCGCCTCCTGGCTGTCCACCGACCCGCAGGTGACCGCGCTGGTCGGGTCGCTCGCCGAGCGCGGGGTGCGGCTGGCCCTGCTCTCCAACGCCCCCTCCGACATCGCCGGGGCGCTCCGCCACTCCCCCGTGCTCTCCCCGTTCGCGTCCGCCTTCTTCAGCTGCGACCTGCGGCTGTGCAAGCCCGACCCGGCCGTGTACCGGCACGTCCTGGACGAGCTGGGCACCGAGCCGGCGCGCACCGTGTTCATCGACGACCGCGAGGAGAACGTGCTCGCCGCCAAGCGCGAGGGCATCGACGCCCACCACTACGAGGGCCCCGAGGGCCTGCGCTCCTTCCTGGTGGAACGGGGTGCCCTCACCGACGCCTGACCCGCCCGCGCTGACCGCTTGCGGTCAGCACCTGGGCCGGGGCAGTGTGCTCCGGCCCAGGGGGCGGCGCGTCCCGCCGGGCGCCCCCGGGCCCCCCGGACACGGCCCAGGGCACGGGCGCCCCCGCCGTCCTGGGCGCGCGCCCGCGCCGTCACCCGTGGTAGCACGCCCGACAGGGCCTCCCGGTTGTCCTGTGAACCGGAACCGGCCAACCCCGGGCGCCCCGCTGATCTGCGACTTACGCTCGACGTGTACGGATCGACAACCCCCAGCCGGGCCCGGCGCCGCCCCACCGGGGCGGGACCGCCGCGGAAGCGCCCGACCCCCTGCCGTCCCGTGCGCGACCCATGCACATCACCCATATCGAGCGGAGAGGTTCATCGGTGTCCGTTGCACAGCCTTCCGAGCGCCCGACCGTCGTGGTCACGACCGCGGGCTCGGCATCGACCTCCGGAACCATCCTTCACCTGCGGCGTCTGGGGTACCGGGTCGTCGCCACCGACATCGACTCCACCGCGCCCGGCCTCTACCTGGCCGACGCCTGCCGCCTGGTGCCCCCGGGCACCGACCCCGACTTCGCCGCCGAACTGCGGGGCGTGTGCGCCGAGGAGGGCGCGTCCGCCCTCATCCCCCTGGTCGACGAGGAGCTGCTGCCCGCCTGCGGCCTGGCCGCCGCCGGACTGCAGGTGCTGCTGCCCCGGCGCGAGTTCATCGCCACCTGCCTGGACAAGTACGCGCTGATGCGCCGCCTGGCCGCCGCCGGGCTGCCGGTCCCGGCGACCGCGCTCGCCTCGGAGTGGGAGGGCGTGCCGCCGACCCCCGTGGTGGTCAAGCCGCGCTCCGGGCGGGGCAGCCGCGGGGTGGCCGTCTGCCACACCCCCGGGGAGCTGTCCCACCTGCTGGCCTCCGGCGGGCACGCCCCCGGGGAGCTGCTGGTGCAGGAGCGCGTGGCCGGCACCGAGTTCACCGTCTCGGTGGTGGTCTGGCGGGACGGGCGGGTGCAGGCCGTGGTGCCCAAGGAGGTGGTGCTCAAGCGGGGCGTCACCAAGTTCGCGGTCACCCGCCGCGCCGAGCGCGTGGCGCAGGTGTGCCGGGACGTCCAGCGCGAGCTGCGCGCCGACGGGCCGTTCAACGTGCAGCTCGCCCTGGACGAGGCCGGAGAGCCGCGCATCTTCGAGATCAACCCGCGCTTCTCCTCCACCGCGCCGCTCACCACCGCGGCCGGGGTGGACGAGGTCGGCGGTCTGCTGGCGCAGGCGGTGGGCGGCGGGCCGCGGCTGGCCGACGAGTGGCGCGAGGGCGTGGTGATGGTCCGCCACTGGACCGACGAGTTCATCGACGAGGAGGCCTTCGCCGCGGCGGGGGTGCGCCCGGCCGCCTCGGAGCCGATGCGCGAGTACGGGCCCGAGCCCGCCGTGCGGGTGCCGAGGTGAGCCGACCCGGGGCCGCGCCCGGCGAGCTCCTGGCCCCGCTGACGGCGGCGGTGCTGGAGGTCGGCGTGCTGCTGCGGGAGTGGCGGGCCGACGCCGCCGCGGTGCGCGGGGTGTGGGAGGGGTCCCAGTTCAAGGCCGGGGCCGACGCACGGGCGCACCGGGAGCTGAGCGGGCGGCTGTCGGCGCTGTCCCCGGGCGTCCCGGTGCTCAGCGAGGAGGACGCGGCCTCGCAGGTGGAGGCGCGGCCGGAGCGGCACTGGCTGATCGACCCCATCGACGGCACCGCCAGCTACGCCCACGGGTTCCCGGGGTACGTGACGCAGGCGGCGCTGATGGAGGGCGGGCGGCCGGTGCTGGCCGCCATCTACGCGCCGGAGACCGACGTGATGTACGCGGCGGTGCGGGGGCTGGGCGCCACCCGCAACGGGGTGCTGATGCCCCGCCTGGAGCCGGCCCCGGTGGGGACGGGGGCGCTGGTCGACAACACCCCGGAGCCGCGCGGGATCGCCGCCGAGGCCTACGAGCAGTTCGGGTTCGGGGCCTACCAGGAGTGCGGGAGCATCGCGCTGAAGCTGTGCCGGGTGGCGGAGGGGGCGGCCGGGCTCTTCGTCAAGGACGTCCCGGTGCGCGACTGGGACGTGGCGGCGCCGCTGGTGGTCCTGGAGGAGACGGGGGCGGGGCTGGTCCGGCTCGACGGGACGCCGTTCGACTTCCAGGGCGGGTACGAGAGCAGGGGGCTGATCGGGGCGTCGTCGCGGGCGGCGTGCGCGGACGTCGCGCGCTGGTGGCGCGGGCGCCCCGGCGGCGGCTAGCGGCGCCCCCGGCGCGGTCGCGGCCCCCGCGGTCACGACGGGCTCCCTTCGGGGGAGGAGGCCGTGCGGGGGCGGTGGAGCACGACGGCCGCCACGGCGAAGGCGGCGACGAGGAAGCCCGTGGCCACGGCGAACGCCAGGTGGTAGCCCCCGGTCAGGGCCGCTGCGTGGGTCTCCCCCGCGGCGCGCAGCGCGTCGGTGCGGGTGGCGGCGAGTGTGGTGAGCACGGCGACGCCCGCCGCCATGCCGATCTGCTGCGTGGTGTTGAACAGGCCCGAGGCGAGCCCGGCGTCGTCCTCCCGGGCGCCGGACATGCCGAGCGAGGTGAGCGCGGGCAGCGCGAGCCCGAATCCGCCGGCGAGCAGCATCACCGGCAGCAGGTCGGTGGCGTAGTGCGCGTCGACGGGGACCCGGACGAGGAGCCCGAGGGCGCCGATGAGCAGCGCGAGCCCGGTCAGCAGGACGGTGCGCTCGCCGAACCGGGCGTTGAGCCGGGCGGAGACGCCCAGGGAGACGGCGCCGATGACCACGGCGGCCGGCAGCATGGCCAGCCCCGTCTGAGCCGCGCCGTAGCCGAGGACCTTCTGGAGGTACAGGGCGACGAGCACCTGGAACGAGAAGAGGGCGGCGACCATGAGGACCTGCACCAGGTTGGCGCCCGCGACGTTGCGCGAACGGATGATCCGCAACGGCACGATCGGTGTCCTGGCGGTCGCCTGACGGACGACGAACCCCGCGAGCAGGATCACCGCCAGGGCTCCGAGGCCCAGCGTGCTCCCCCCGGTCCAGCCGTGCGCCTCGGCCTGGATGACGGAGGAGATCCCGAGCATGAGCCCCGCCGTGACCAACAGCGCGCCGAGCGCATCGGCACCCGCCGCGAGTCCCACACCCTTGTCGGCGGGGAGGGCGTGCCGCGCGAGGATGAGGACGGCGAGCCCGATCGGCAGGTTGATGTAGAAGATCCAGTGCCAGCTCAGTGCATCGGTCAGCACGCCGCCGAGCACCTGCCCGATCGAGGCGCCAGCCGCGCCGGTGAAGCTGAACACCGCGATGGCGCGGGCCCGTTCCCGCGGGGCGGGGAAGAGCGTGACGAGGATCCCCAGGCCGACGGCCGACGCCATCGCGCTGCCGACGCCCTGCAGGAAGCGCGCCGCGACCAGCACTTCGGGGCTCGTGGCGGCCCCGGCGGCCACCGAGGCGGCGGTGAAGAGGGCGGTTCCGGCGAGGAACATCCGCTTGCGGCCGAGAAGGTCGCCGAGCCTGCCGGCCAGCAGCAGCAGGCTGCCGAACGCGATCAGGTAGGCGTTGACGACCCAGCTCAGCCCGGCGGGCGAGAAGCCCAGGTCGCGCTGGACGGCGGGCATCGCGACGGTCACGATGCTGCCGTCGAGGATCACCATCAGCGAGCCGGCGGCGATGACACCGAGGCCGATCCGCCGGGCCCGCGCATCGGGTGCGGCGGGCGGAGCTTCGGGCGGTGCCTGGTGCGTGGGGGTCGACATGGGTCTCTCCTGTCGGTCGGGACGACAAGAGAGACCGTAGCAGATAGTTTTGTTGCAGACTATCTTTTACGGATCGACCATCCCCGCCGTTCTACCCCTCCCCGCGCTGGCGCGCCCGCCGGACCGGCCGCCCGCTCTCCACCGGCTCCGCCAGATGCCCCTCGGCCAGCCGCCCCAACGCCCTGACGAGCACCTCCCGCTCGGCCTGCGGCAGCGCCGACAGCGCCTCCACGTGCACGCGGTCGACGATCTCCTGGCTCTGCCGGGCGACCCGCTCGCCTTCCGCCGTCACCGCGATGATCCGGGCCCGGCGGTCGGTGCTCGACGGCCGGCGCTCGGCGAGCCCCGCCTTCTCCAGCGCGTCGACCGTCACCACCATCGTGGTCTTGTCCATGTCGCCGATCTCGGCGAGCTGCGCCTGGGTCCGCTCCTCCTCCAGGGCGTGCACCAGGACGCAGTGCATGCGCGCGGTCAGCCCGATCTCGGCCAGCGCCGCGGACATTCGCGAGCGCAGCACATGGCCGGTGTGGTCCAGGAGGAAGGACAGGTCCGGTTGGGTGCGCGTGGGAGCCATCGCAGTCATGCGTCCAGGGTAGCGATTCGTCCCGTGGCGGATAATCCGGAAACGATTCTTTTCCCCTGAAGGGTGGTTGCACGGCGGGCGCCCCCGCCCGTGTCCTCCGTTCGGAGGACGGAGGACCGGCCCACGAGCCGATGCTCCCGCCCGGACGCCGGGTCTACCCTCGAAGTGGGTCCGCCGACGGCGTACTCGAGACGGGGGAACAAGGAGGCGAGCCATGGAGGGCTCCGCAGCACGCCCAGGGGACTACCGGGCCGCCGACAGCGACCGCGACGCCGTCGCCGAGCGCCTGGCGGCCGCGCTCGCGGAGGGGCGCCTGAAGGAGGACGAGTACCGCGAGCGCCTCGACGCCGCGCTCAGCGCGGTGACCCTCGGCGACCTGGAACCGCTCACCGCCGACCTGCCGCCCGCGGGCGCCCCCGCGCCCGCACCCCGCCCGGAGGGGCCCATCGACCTCGCCGCGGCCTCCGCGGCCCATGCCCCCTTCCCCTGGAAGGAGCAGGCCGACGCCTGGCGCTCATGGGCCGGCGGCGCGGTCATCATGGTCGGCATCTGGGGCCTGACCAGCGTCCTGGCCGGGGAGCTCACCGCCTTCTGGCCGATCATCCCGCTGGGCATCTGGGCGCTGGTGGTCATCGCGGGGATGATCAGCGGCAGGCGCGGCTGCTGACCCGGCGTCCAGGGGGGCGGCCCGCCCGGAACCGGCCGTGCACACGCGTCACCCGCGCCCCATAGCGGATCCCCCTCCCGCACAGAGCCTTTTCTCCCGCCACGGCGGCGCGTATCGTGAAATCTCCCATCATCATGCGGCAGGGGGTGGGCGTTGGTGGACGACGAACGCGTTCCCGAGGGCCGTATGCGCGCCTCGGACGCCGACCGGGACGCCACCGCCGAACGCCTCGCTACCGCCCTCGCGGAGGGCCGTCTGGACCTGCAGGAGTACGAGCGCAGGCTGGACGCGGCGATGGCGGCGGTGCACCTGGGGGACCTGCGTGCGCTGACCGCCGACCTGCCCGCGCCGCCGCCGGCCCCGGCCCCGGTCGAGGAGCGCCCGCTGGTCACCGCCGGCGGGGGCGAGGCGGCCTCCCCGTGGAAGGAGTGGGTCGACGAGTGGCGCTGGTGGCTCGGCGGGGCCGTGATCATGACCGGGATCTGGGGCGTGACCAGCATCATGGGCGGCGCGCTGCTGCCGTTCTGGCCGCTGGTCCCGCTGGGGATCTGGGCCGCGATCCTGGTCGCGGCCGCGATCTGGCCGGACGAGAACTCGGGCCGCCGGCGGTGAGCGGCGGGCGGCCGGAGGCGGACCGGTCCTCGACGCACCGGAGGGAGTGACGAGGATGGACGACGAGCGGCTGCCGCCGGAGCGGATGCGCGCCTCGGACGCCGACCGGGACGCCGTCGCACGACACCTGGGGCACGCCCTCCAGGAGGGCAGGCTGACCCTGGTCGAGTACCACGAACGGCTGGACCGGGCCATGGCCGCGGTGACCATGGGCGACCTGTCCCCCCTCACCGCGGACCTGCCCGCCCCGCCGCCGGAGGCGCTGCGCCCGCCCGCGCAGCGGCCCGAGGCGCGGGCGCCCGAGGCCGACCGGTCGCGGGAGTGGCACCGCCGCCTGGAGCCGTGGCGGGGGCTGGCCGCGGTCTCGGTGGTGCTGATCGGCATCTGGGGGGTCACCAGCGTGATCGCCGGGGGGCTGCTGCCGTTCTGGCCGCTGATCCCGATCGGCTTCATGTTCGTGTTCACCTTCGCCGGGGCGCTGAGCGGGGCCCACCGCCCGCCCGAGCGCGGCCGGGGCCGGGCCGACCGGCCGTGGCCTCCCCCGGACGGGCGCTGACGGAGGGCGCCGCGGGGTCAGCGCGGGGTCAGCCCGCGGCGTGCAGCCAGCGGACGGGGGCGCCGTCGCCGGCGTAGCGGAAGGGCTCCAGCTCCTCGTCCCACACCCGGCCGGTGAGGCGGTCCAGCTCCTCGGCGAGGTCGACCTCCTCGGCGGCGGCGCGGTCCATGGCGGTGCGCAGCCGCGCCTCGGAGACCAGGACCTCGCCCGCGGCGCTGGTGACGGCGGTGAAGACGCCCAGGGTCGGGGTGTAGCTGTAGCGCACGCCGTCGCACCCCGGGGTGGCCTCCTCGGTCACCTCGAAGCGCAGGCGCTGCCAGCCGTTCAGCGCGGAGGCGAGCGCGCCGGACATGCCGGGCGCGCCCTGCCAGTTCAACTCCGCGCGGTGCGCGCCGGGTGCCGCCGGCTGGTCGTCCCAGTCGAGCTTCACGGGCACGCCGACGACGCCCGCGACCGCCCACTCGACGTGTGGGCACAGCGCCGCGGGCGCGGAGTGGACATACAAGACGCCACGTGCGGACACCGAACCTCCTGATACGAACGAGTGCGCTTCCCCGTCGCCCTCGTTCTTCCGCAGAGGAGCCGTCCGTTCGGGAGTTCTCCTCGGGCCATTGTGCCCCATGGGCACCAATGGCACCAGGGCGGAGGTGGCCGGATCCGGCATTCCCGCCCGCGGAGGGTTGCGCGGCGGTTAGCGTGACCCCAGGTGTGGCAGGTCCGGTGAGTCTACTTGGGGCGCCCTTGAGTGACCAGACCCGTGACGCCACCGCCTCCGCCGCCGAGCTGGCCGGCCGGGCCGCCGCCGGCGACCACGCCGCCTGGCGGGACCTGATCCGGCGGTACGAGCTGATGGTCGACGCCGTGGTGCACTGCCACGGGGTGACGGGGCTGGACGCCGAGGACGCCCGGCAGACCGTGTGGTGCAGGCTCGCCGAGCACCTCGACGGCATCCGCTCGCCGGAGCGGATCGGGTCGTGGATCGCCCGCACCGCGCACCGGGAGGCGGCCCTGCAGGCGCGGCTGGCGCGGCGCGCGCGGGCGCTGGAGGCCGCGGAGGGCCCACGGCTGCTGGACCCGGTCGACCACCGCACCCCCGAGTCGGAGTTCCTGCGGGCCGAGGTGGACCGCGGGGTGCGGGAGGCCATCGCCGCGATCGAGGAGCCCGAGCGCACGGTGCTGGCGCTGGACCTGCACCGGCCCGGGGCCCCGGCGGCGGAGGTGGCGGACTGCACCGGGCTGGCCCTGGACGAGGTGGCCTCGGTGCGCCGCCGGGCGCGACGGCGGCTGCTGCGGCTGCTGCGGGAATCGGACATGTGAGCGGTCATGTGAGCGGGAGGCGCTGTGCGGGGACGGGACGAGGACGAGCGGGCCGACCTGCTGATCGCCGAGCTGCGGCGGGGCAGGCCCGAGGCGGGGCCGATGTCGGAGCGGGTGGTGCGGGCGGCGGACGGCGCGTTCGCGGCCCGCGCGGTGGAGGCGCCGGTCGCCGAGGTCGTGGACGACTCGCTGGAGCGCAGCGGCGGGGTGCGCCCGAGCACGGTGCCGGGGCCGCGCTATGTGGTGCTGCGGGGGTCCGGGGTCGAGGTGCGCCTGGAGATCAGCGAGCACGGCGACGAGCGCAGGGTCCTGGGGCGGGTGGTGCCGTCGGCGGGAGGGGCGGTGGAGGTGCGCAGCCCCTTCGGGGCGCGTGAGTTCGCCGTGGACGGCGGCGGGGGGTTCACCGCGTGCGGGGTGCCGCGCGGGCCGGTGCGCCTGCTGCTCCGCGACGGCGGGGAGCCGAGGCTGGCGACGCGGTGGATCACGGTGTGAGCGCCGGGCGGCTCGGTCGGCCCCGCGGTGTGGAACGGCACCGCGGCGAAATCATAGGATCTTCGGCGATCCCCGTTCCCTTGGGACCCTCCAGCGCGTTGCCCGCGTGGGCCCCCGACCCCTCCGAGGAGGAAGCGCCATGTCCGAGAACAGCGCCCCTGAGACGCCCCTGGAGGAGCTGCCCGAGCGCAGCAGGCAGGTGGCCGAGGCCCTGCAGGCCGCGGGGGTGGTGCCGCGGGTCCGGCGGCTGGAGGAGTCGGCCCGCACGGCGGCGCTGGCGGCGCAGGCCCTGGGGTGCGAGGTCGGGGCGATCGCGAACAGCCTGGTCTTCATGGCCGGGGAGGCGCCCGTCCTGGTGCTGACGAGCGGACGGCACCGGGTGGACACCAAGGCGCTGGCGGCCCGCCTCGGCCTGCCGGGCCTGGACCGGGCCAAGCCCGAGCAGGTGAGAACGGCGACGGGCCAGGCGATCGGAGGCGTGGCCCCGGTGGGGCACCCGGCCCCGCTGACGACGGTGGTCGACGAGGCACTGGCCGACTACGACCGCATCTGGGCGGCGGCCGGAACGCCGGAGACGGTGTTCCCGACCACCCACGACGAACTCCTCCACCTGACCAAGGGCCGCTCCCTCCCCGTGGCCGGGTGACCCCCCGCCCGAAGGGCTCATCCTGCGCGGTGGAATCGGCGCCTTTCGAGTGATCGCGTGTCGGTTCCACCACCCGGGTCTCCCCGCACCACGCGCCTCCCCGGTCGCACCGCCCGCCCGGTCGGCACATCCGGGACATACCAGACAGCGAACGAGGGGGCCGGGCATCCTGCGTCGTGAAATCGACGCTTTCATGCAGATCAGGCGTCGATCTCACCACCCAGGATGCCCCCGCCCCAGGACGCCCGGATCAGGGGTTCCCGCTCGACCCGCCACCGCCCCACCCCGGGCCCCATAGACGCCGCGGAGCGCACCCCCTGCCCCTGCGCCGTTGAACTGGTCGTGTCCCTTGGAGCGGTGTAATTTCCATCCGCCCAGGTCGGCCCTCCGGTGACGGCCCCGGAGCGGGACCGGCCCGTGGCCGGCCCCCCTCTCGGCGAGGTGGCCTCCGGCCGCCCTGCGAGGGCCGCCCCGGCTGGCGGAAGGTGCACCATTCAGCAGGACACCATCGATGATCTCGGGAAATGCGCCCCTAAGAGCGCCCCGGAAGCGTCGTTCCTCCCGAGATCAATGCCGAGCGCGCCCGCCTATCCGCGCGCCTTCTTGGCCCTGGGCCCATAGGCGCCGCGGAGCGCGTATCCCGCCCTCTGACACACCTAACGCGGAGTGTTCACCCGGGCCATAGCTCTTCCGGAATCGGGCATGCGGGTGACCGCGCGCCCGGTCAGGTATCGGGATGAACGCATCACTCTCCGACATCCGGGACGAGTCCATGCACTCCATCCGCGGTCGCGGTATTCCGGTTACCTCACTCCCCCGCCCCCACCTGCGGCGATGGAACCTGGTGGCCAGGTTCGCCGCCGGCGGCCGCGCCCTGACCTGGGTCTCCCCCTTCCGAGTGCCCCTCGGATCCCCCGTTTCCCCTTTCGGTCCGACCGTCGGCTCCTTGTGTCCGCGCACACGTGCCAGGGATATGCGCCGGTTCACCACTCTTCGCCGACCGCGGTCTTCCACAACCCGTCCGATCAGGCTCCCGGTGCGGTCTTCGGGTTGCTAACAAGGCCATGGAGCGCATCGCACCGGTCTCGTCCGCGATGTGCGCCGTGATCCGTCTCTTCCGGACCGACCGGTCCATCCCCCGGCGAGAGGTGCCGCCATTGGAGAGCCCGCGCCCCCGACGACCGTTCGACACGACCGACGACCCCGCGACACTCGTCGCCCGCGACCCCGCCGCCGCACGCGCCCATGCGGAGGAGGTCCTGGCGTCCGCCCCCGACCCCGGCGCACGGGCGCACGCCCTGTGCACGATCGGCATCTGCCAGCACGAGGAGGGCGACCCCGCCGCCGCGCACCGCACCCTCAGGCTGGCCGCGGCCGCCGCCGACACCGTCGGCCCGGAGGCCACCGCCCGCGCCCGCCAGGCCCGGCTGGCCATCCGCGCCCTGCGCGGTGGGCCCGGCCTGTCCGGCCCCGCGCTCGACCGGCACGCCGACGCGGCCGCCGCCCTCCTGCGGTGCGGCGTCGCCGACGCGCAGCGCGGCCACTTCCCCCGCGCCGTCGACGCCCTCGACGCCGCGCTCGAACGCGTCGGCCCGAGCACGCCCGGGCGGCTGCCGCCCGCCCTGCTCGCCAACCGCGGCCTGGCCCTCGTCTACCTCGACCGGATCGACGAGGCCGCCGACGCCCTCGCCCACGCCCTGGACCTGGCGGACTCACGGCACTTGGGCTACCTGCGCTCCGCAGTGCTGCAGAACCTCGGCTGCCTTGAGGCCCGGCGCGGCGACACGTCCGAGGCGCTCCGCCTGTTCGACGAGGCCTCCACGGGGTCCACGCGCTCCCGGCGCATCGCCCTGCAGATCGACGGCGCCGACGCGCTCCTCGCCGCGGGCCTGCCGGACGAGGCGCGACGGCGGCTGGAGTCGTTCGGCGGCCCCGGTGCGGCCGGTCCGCTGCTGGGCGAGGCGGCGGCCCTGCTCGTCGACGCCAAGCACCGTCTGGCCCGCGGGGACCGGAACGCCGCCCTCGCCCAGGCGCGCCGGGTGCGCGCCCGGTTCGCCCCCGACTCGCTGTGGGCGCACCTGGCCGGGACGGTCGAGTGGTCGGCACGCTGCCTGGCGGCGTCGGAGCCGTCGGCCGGGGCCCGCCGCCGCACGGCGGCGCGGTGCGCGGTCTACGCGCCGACCGGGGCCGCCGGGGCCGTCCGCCCCACGCGCGACCAGGCCGCCGCAGCCGCACTGGTGGACGCGGGCCGCCACGCCGCTGCGCTGCGCCGGCTGGCGGCGGACCTCCCCGGGCACGCCGAGGCGGCCGGGCATACGCGGCCGCGGGAACGGGCCATCGCCGCGGAAGGCGTCCGCCGGGCTCTGGCGGAGGGGCGCGCGGAGGACGTGCTGGCCTGGCTGGAGTACGGCAGGTCCGGCCGCGGCGCCGCGGCCTGCCGGGACCACATGTGGGCGGGGCTGCTGGAGCGGCTGCGCGATGCCTACCGGCGGGCCGAGGAGGGGGACGACACGGCGCTCGGGGAGATCGGGCACTGGTCGGCGCGGCTGGCGGCGGCGCAACTGCACCGCTGCCGCTCGGCGCCCCCGCGCGGCACCCATGTCCTGGAGGAGCTGCGCGACAGGCTCGGCGGGCGGGCGCTGGTGTCCTACGCCGTGGTGGACGGCGACTGCGTGGCGGTGGTGGTGTCCGGCGGCCGGGTGGACGTCCACGTCCTGGCCCCGGCGGCGCGTGTGGCGGAGGAGTGCGCGACGTTCGCGTTCGACGTGCGCATGAGTGTCCTGCGGGGCGAGGAGGAGGGGGAGGGCGCGGCGCTGTCGGCGCGCCGGCTGGGCGGGATGCTGCTGGGGCCTCTCGCGGAGGCGGTGGGCGACCGCCCGGTGGTGGTGTGCCCCGCGCCGGTGACGCAGGAGCTGCCGTGGGGACGGCTGCCCCCGCTGCGCGGCCGGGAGGTGTGCGTGGCGCCGTCCGCACGCTCGTGGCTGGACGCCGACGCGGTTGCCGGGGCTGCGGAGGAGGTGGACGGACCGGCCGTGGTGGCATACGGCCCACAGGTGCCGGGGGCGGCCGCCGAGGCCGGTCTCGTGCGGGAGGTCCTGCGCGGGGCCGGGATGGAGGCGCGGCTGCTGGCAGGCCCCGAGGCCACCGTGGCCGAGCTGCGCGGAAGCCTGCCCGGGGCGCGGGTGGCGCACCTGATCGGGCACGGGGGGATGGCGCCGGAGACGCCGATGCTGGCGGCCCTCCTGTTCGAAGACGGGCCGCTCTTCGCCTATGACGCGGAGATGCTTTCGGCGGCTCCGCGTTTGGCGGTGCTGTCGGCGTGCTGGCTGGGGATGTCGACGCCGGCCCCCTCCGGCGCCCCGCTGGGCATGGGGACGGCCCTGCTGTCGCGCGGGGCCGGGACCGTGGTGGCCTCGGCGGTCCCGGTGCGGGACAGGGAGGTGATGGGCCCGATGGGGAGGTTCTACAGGGCCGTGACGACGGGAACACCCCCGGCCAGGGCGGTAGCCGACCACTTAGCGGAACACGGCTTCCTATGCCTGGGCGCTGGATGACCCCGTGGGGTGCGGGCTGACCCCGTGAAGTGGGGCGGCGGGCGCGCGCACGGCGACGCCCGCCCCCCGCCCCACCCCCC
>NZ_JAQFWQ010000127.1 GCF_027706725.1 Nocardiopsis endophytica | reverse complement strand
CACGGTCGACTTGGCATGGTCGAACGGGCAGCCGCCCTGCTCGAAGTGGTCGATGTACTCCTGCCGGAAGTACTTGATCGACGACATGACCGGGCTGGTCGCGCCGTCGCCCAGGGCGCAGAAGGAGCGGCCCAGCAGGTTGTCGCAGATGTCCAGGAGCTTCTCCAGGTCGGCCTCGGAGCCCTCGCCCGCCTCCAGGCGGTCCAGGACCTGGACCATCCAGTAGTTGCCCTCGCGGCAGGGGGTGCACTTGCCGCAGGACTCGTGGGCGTAGAAGGCGATCCACCGGCCCACCGCGCGGACCACGCAGGTGGTCTCGTCGAAGATCTGCAGCGCCCGGGTGCCGAGCATGGACCCGGCCGCCCCCACCGACTCGAAGTCCAGCGGGGTGTCCAGGTGCTCGTCGGTGAAGATCGGGGTGGACGAGCCGCCCGGGGTCCAGAACTTCAGCTCGTGGCCGGCGCGGATCCCCCCGGCCATCTCCAGCAGCTCGCGCAGGGTCACCCCCAGCGGGGCCTCGTACTGCCCCGGCCGGGTGACGTGCCCGGACAGCGAGAAGAAGCCGAACCCGGCGGACTTCTCGGTGCCCATGGAGGTGAACCACTCGGCGCCGTTGGCGACGATGGAGGGCACCGTGGCGATGGACTCGACGTTGTTCACCACGGTCGGCGAGGCGTACAGCCCGGCCACCGCGGGGAAGGGCGGCTTGAGCCGGGGCTGGCCCCGGTAGCCCTCCAGCGAGTCGAGCAGCGCGGTCTCCTCGCCGCAGATGTAGGCCCCGGCCCCGGCGTGCACCACCACGTCCAGGTCGAAGCCGCTGCCGAGGATGTCGGTGCCCAGCAGCCCCGCCTCGTAGGCCTCCTCGACGGCGCGCCGCAGCCGCCGGATGACGTGCAGCACCTCGCCGCGCACGTAGATGAAGGCCTGGTTGCTGCGGATGGCGTAGGAGGAGATGATCACCCCCTCCAGCAGCGTGTGCGGGCTGGCCATCATCAGCGGGATGTCCTTGCAGGTGCCCGGCTCGGACTCGTCGGCGTTGACCACCAGGTAGCGCGGGTTGGGGTTGTCCGCCGGGAGGAAGCCCCACTTCATGCCGGTGGGGAACCCGGCGCCGCCGCGACCGCGCAGGCCCGAGGCCTTGACCTTCTCGACCAGGGCGTCGGGCTCCATGGCCAGCGCGGTGCGCAGCGCCCGGTAGCCGCCGGAGGCCCGGTAGCCCTCCAGGGTGGGGGCGTCGGCGCGGTCCCAGTTGTCCGAGAGGACGGGGGTGAGCGCGGTCGTCACTGCTCCGCCCCCTCTCCGGCGGCGCCCGGCCCGGGCGCGGTCCAGCCGCGCTCGCGGGCCAGCCGCAGCCCCTCCAGGGACGGGCCCACGGCCTGCGGCCCCTCTCCGGCGCGGCCGTCGGAGAACCCGGCGAGCACCCGGGAGGCCTGCTTCCAGGTGCAGACCGGCCCGGCGCCGCGGGTGGGGTGCACGTCCCGGCCCAGGCGCAGGCCGTCGACCAGCTCCTTGGCGCTCTCGGGGGTCTGGTTGTCGAAGAACTCCCAGTTGACCATCACGACCGGGGCGAAGTCGCAGGCCGCGTTGCACTCCACGTGCTCCAGCGTGACCTTGCCGTCCTCGGTCGTCTCGTCGTTGCCGACCCCCAGGTGCTCCTTGAGGGCGGAGAAGATCTCGTCGCCGCCCATCACCGCGCACAGGGTGTTGGTGCACACGCCCACGTGGTAGTCGCCCACCGGGCGGCGCTTGTACATGGTGTAGAAGGTCGCCACCGCGGTCACCTCGGCGGCGGTCAGCCCCAGCTGGTCGGCGCAGAAGCCGATCCCCGCGGTGCTGACGTGGCCCTCCTCGGCCTGCACCAGGTGGAGCAGGGGCAGCAGGGCCGACCGCGCCTTGGGGTAGCGGGCGATGATCTCCTTGGCGTCGACCTCCAGCCGCGCCCTGGTCTCCTCGTCGAAGGTCCGTGTCATCGGGGCCCTCCCCTCCTCGCTCGCTCCGTCACCGGTCCACGCCTCCCATCACGGGGTCGATGCTGGCCACCGCGGCGATCACGTCGGCGACCGTGCCGCCCTCGCACATCGCCGCCACGGCCTGCAGGTGGGTGAACGAGGGGTCGCGGAAGTGCACCCGGTGGGGGCGGGTGCCGCCGTCGCTGACGGCGTGGCAGCCCAGCTCGCCCTTGGCGCTCTCCACGGCGGCGTAGGCCTGGCCCGAGGGCACGCGGAAGCCCTCGGTGACCAGCTTGAAGTGGTGGATCAGCGCCTCCATGGAGCCGCCCATGATGTGCGCGATGTGGTCGGGCGCGTTGCCCAGGCCGTCGGCGCCCAGCGCGAGCTTGGCGGGCCAGCCGATCTTGGGGTCGTCCACCATGACCGGGCCGGGCTCCAGCTTGTCCAGGCACTGCTCGACGATCCGCAGGCTCTGCTCGACCTCGGCCATGCGCACCCGGTACCGGGCGTAGACGTCGCCGCCCTCGGAGACCGGGACGTCGAACTCGTAGTCCTCGTACCCGCAGTAGGGCCGGGCCTTGCGCAGGTCCCAGGGCAGGCCCGAGGCGCGCACCAGCGGCCCGGTCACGCCCAGCGCCATGCACCCGGCCAGGTCCAGGTGGGCCACGTCCCGGGTGCGGGCCAGGTACAGGGGGTTGGCGTCGAGGAGCTTGCGCATGTCGCGCAGCCGCTTGGGCATCTCGGTGAGCAGCTCGCGGATCTTGCCCACCGCGCCGGAGGGCAGGTCCTGGGCGACGCCGCCGGGGCGGATGTAGGCATGGTTCATCCGCAGGCCGGTGATCAGCTCGAAGATGTCGAGCACCATCTCCCGCTCACGGAAGCCGCTGGTCATCACCGTGGTGGCGCCCAGCTCCATGCCGAAGGTGGCCAGCGCGACGAAGTGCGAGCTCATCCGGTTGAGCTCCATCATGAGCACCCGGATGACGTTGGCCCGGTCGGGGATCTCGTCGGTGATGCCCAGCAGCTTCTCCACCGCCAGGCAGTACGCCGCCTCGTTGAAGATCGGCGTGAGGTAGTCCATGCGGGTCACGAACGTGGTCCCCTGGGTCCACGTCCGGAACTCCATGTTCTTCTCGATGCCGGTGTGCAGGTAGCCGATGCCGACCCGGGCCTCGGTGACGGTCTCGCCGTCGAGGGTGAGGATCAGCCTCAGCACCCCGTGCGTGGACGGGTGCTGCGGCCCCATGTTGACGACCAGCCGCTCGGCCGCGCCGGCCTGGGCCGCGGCGACGACCTCGTCCCAGTCGCCTCCGCCGACGTCCACGTGCTCCTCGGTGGCCTGTGCGCTCATGGCCGTGCCTCCCTCCTCGCCCTGGCCCGGTCGGCCCGTGTGCGGGTGCTCATGCGTAGGACCTCCGCTCGTCCGGCGGGGGGACGGTCGCCCCGCGGTACTCCACCGGGATGCCGCCCAGCGGGTAGTCCTTGCGCTGCGGGTGGCCGTGCCAGTCGTCGGGCATCTCGATGCGGGTCAGCGACGGGTGGCCGTCGAAGACGATCCCGAAGAAGTCCCAGGCCTCCCGCTCGTGCCAGTCGTTGGTCGGGTACACCCCGGTGGCCGTGGGGACGTGCGGGTCGGCGTCGGGGCAGCACGTCTCCACCCGGATCTCCCGGTTGTGGGTGATCGAGCGCAGGATGTAGACCACGTGCAGCTCGCGCCCGGTGTCGTCGGGGTAGTGCACCCCGGTCGCCCCCAGGCACAGCTCGAACCGCAGGCCGGCGTCGTCGCGGCAGTGGCGCAGCACCTCGGGCAGGTGCTCGCGGCGCACGTGGAAGGTGATCTCGCCGCGGTCCACCACCACGCGCTCGACCGCCTCGCCGAAGCCGACGGGGGCCTCGGCCATGGCGCCCTCCAGCGCGTCGGCGACGGCGTCGAAGCCCTCGGTGCGCGGGTCGTCCGGGTCGGTGTAGGGCCGCTCGGCGTCGGGGAGGACCGTGCGCCGCACGCGCAGCCGCCCGTAGCCGGAGGTGTCGCCGGTGCCCCCGGCGCCGAACATGCCGGTACGCTTGACCGGGGTGTCCAGCCGCTCGCGCCCGGCGCGCTCGGGCAGGTCCTCCTCGGGCTCGTGCCCGGCCCCGTTGGACATGCTCATCGCCCGGCCCCCTCGCCCTGGTCGACCAGCGGGAGCGAACGGCGCAGCGCCCGCTGCTCCTCCTCTTCGATCTCGCGCTGCCGGTGGGCGCCGAGCTTGGTGTTCTGCACCTTGTCGTGCAGCTTGAGCACCGCGTCCAGGAGCATCTCCGGGCGCGGCGGGCACCCCGGCAGGTAGATGTCGACCGGGACCACGTGGTCCACGCCCTGCACCACCGCGTAGTTGTTGAACATGCCGCCGCTGGAGGCGCACACGCCCATCGCGATGACCCACTTGGGCTCGGGCATCTGGTCGTAGATCTGGCGCAGGACCGGGGCCATCTTCTGGCTCACCCGCCCGGCGACGATCATCAGGTCGGCCTGGCGCGGCGTGGCGCCGAACTTCTCCATGCCGAACCGGGCCAGGTCGTAGTGCGGGCCGCCCACCGACATCATCTCGATGGCGCAGCAGGCCAGGCCGAAGGTGGCCGGCCACATCGAGCTCTTGCGGGCCAGCCCCACCACCTGCTCGACGGTGCCGAGCATGACGCCGCTCGGCAGTTTCTCCTCAAGTCCCATGAGGCGAACCCCCTTGTCCGTTTCCCGGGTGCGCCGCGCGGGGCGGCGCCGTGGTGGTCAGTCCCATTCCAGGCCTCCGCGGCGCCATTCGTATGCGTAGGCGATCGAGACGTTCACCAGGAAAAGGACCATCGCGATGAGGCCGAACAGGCCGAGCGCGTCGAAATGGACCGCCCACGGGTAAAGGAAGATGATCTCGATGTCGAAGACGATGAAGAGCATCGCCGTGAGGTAGTACTTGATCGTGAACCGGCCGCCGCCCGCCGGCTGGGGCGTCGGCTCGATCCCGCACTCGTAGGCCTGGAGCTTGGCGCGGTTGTACCGCTTGGGGCCGGCGATGCTGCCGACGACCATCGACACGGCCACGAACGCGGCGCCGATGCCGCCGAGCACGAATACGGGTGTGTACAGCTCCATCGGTGGACGTCCCCTTCATGACGGGCGTGCGGATGCACGCCCGCTTGTGATCGCTTTCACGTGGGCGGCCGCGTGGGGCCCATCGCTCGCCATCGCCCCTCCTAGGCCGCGGGCGCCATCCGCGACATGCCGTTGATGACGCGGTCCATGGCGTCCCCGTGGGACGGCTCGGTGAGGTTGGCCAGCATCTTCAGCGCGAACCGCATCAGCGTGCGCTGCGGCAGGCCGTAGCGGGTGGCGTACTTCATGAAGTCGGGGTTGCCGATCATCTTCACGAAGGTGCGGCCGAGCGTGTAGTAGCCGCCGTAGGCGTCGCGCAGCACGTCGGGGTAGCGCATCAGGGCGCGCTCGCGTGTCTGCACGGTGGGGCGGGAGAGCGCCTGGACGGCGACGTCGGCGGCGATCGCCCCGGCCTCCAGCGCGTAGGCGATGCCCTCGCCGTTGAAGGGGTTGACCATGCCGCCGGCGTCGCCGACGAGCATCAGCCCGCGCGAGTAGTGCGGCGTGCGGTTGAAGCCCATGGGCAGGGCCGCGCCGCGCACGGGGCCGCGCCGGTTGTCCTCGGTGAAGCCCCACTCCTCGGGCATGCTCTGCGTCCAGCGCTTGAGCAGCCGGCGGTAGTCCACGTCCTGGAAGGCGGCCGTGGAGTTGAGGATGCCCAGGCCGACGTTGCAGGTGCCGTCGCCCACGCCGAAGACCCAGCCGTAGCCGGGCAGGAGCACCTGGCGGCCGCCGGTGTTGTCCCACAGCTCCAGCCAGGACTCCAGGTAGTCGTCGTCGTGGCGGGGGCTGTCGAAGTAGGTGCGCACGGCCACGCCCATGGGGCGGTCGTCGCGCTTGCGGATGCCCAGGGCCACCGACAGCCGGGAGGAGTTGCCGTCGGCGGCGATCACCAGCGGGGCGCGGTAGCGGACCTCTTCGCCGTCGGGGCCGGTGGCGCGCACGCCCTGCACCCGGCCGGTGCGCGGGTCGATCAGGGGCGCGCGGACGTTGGTGCGCTCCAGCAGCTTGGCCCCGCAGGCCCGGGCCCGGTCGGCCAGGATCCGGTCGAAGTCGTAGCGCGTGCGCACCAGGCCGAAGTCGGGGTAGGAGGCCAGCTCGGGCCAGGGGAGTTCGAGGCGCACGCCGCCGCCGATGATGCGCAGCCCCCGGTTGCGGACCCACCCGTCGCCGTCGAAGGGCACGCCCAGCGCGGCGAGCTGCTTGACCGCGCGGGGGGTGAGGCCGTCCCCGCAGACCTTCTCCCGGGGGAAGGAGGTCTTCTCCAGCAACAGCACGTCCAGCCCGGCGCTGGCCATATGGACTGCGGCGGCGGAGCCGGCGGGCCCGGCCCCGACGATGATGGCGTCGGCTTCGAGGTCTGCGGTGCCCCGCCCGGGGAGGGCGGTCGGTGCTGTGGCGCTCACGAGTGGTCCCTGTGTGGCTGGGGGTGCGCGGTATGGGCGCTTTGTGTACTTCTGATGCGGGTCGTACGCAGGCGTCCGGAGTTACCAAGGACACGTACCCTTGTGAAGGGCTTCACAAGGCCTCGCCCCGAAGTCTAGACCTTTCGCGTTCCAGGGGCGACCCCCACCCGCCATTCATCTCGTCCGGGCACTTTCGGTCGCAAACCGGGCACAACGGGCTTTACCAGGGTTATTTAGGTAAACCTACGTCCGATTCATCCTTGAGAATCACCTTCATCCCCGAAAAACACGAAAGGCACCAGAACATGTGTTCTGGTGCCTTTGTTGGCCGTGTGACCGCTGGGAGGGGAGGGGTGCACGGGGCGGGTTCCGGGCGGCCGGAACCGCGCCCCGCTACTCCTCCGGGCGGTAGCCGCGGTGCAGCGCCACCACGCCCATCGTCAGGTTGCGCCAGGCCACCCGGGTCCACCCGGCGCGCTGCATGCGCGCCGCCAGCCCCGCCTGGTCCGGCCAGTCCATGATCGACTCCGACAGGTACTCGTAGGCCGCGGTGTTGTCGGAGAACAGCCCGGCGATCCGGGGCAGCGCCGCCATCAGGTACCCGGAGTAGACACGGTCCGCCGCGCGCACCGGAATGTGGCTGAACTCGCAGATCACGACCCGGCCGCCGGGCTTGGCGACCCGGTGCATCTCGCGCAGCGCCCGGTCGGTGTCCTGCACGTTGCGCAGGCCGAAGGAGATGGTGACCGCGTCGAAGGTGGCGTCCTCGAACGGCAGCTCCAGGGCGTCCCCGGCCACGCAGGCCACCCCGCCGGAGACCGCCCCGCCGCGCTGGCGCGCGCCCTCGCGGAGCATGCCCTGGGAGAAGTCGCAGGCGATCACCCGCGCCCCGTTCCCGGTCAGCGCCTGGGAGGAGGTGCCCGTCCCGGCGGCCAGGTCGAGCACCAGCTCGCCGCTGTAGGCCTCCACCGCGCGCACGGCCGCGCGCCGCCACTGGCGGTCCTGGCCGAGCGAGAGCACGTCGTTGAGCAGGTCGTAGCGGCCGGCGATGCTGTCGAACATCGCGGCGACGTCGGCGGGCGACTTGTCGAGTTCGGCGCGGGTCATGGGCCCAGCCTAAGGCCGGTCCGGCGGCGGCCGGACCGGGTACCGCACCTGCGCACCCGGCCGCCCCCGCCGGCCCACCGGCGATTCCGGGCACACCGCCGATCCGATTACGGTTACTGTACGAATTCGAACCATGACGCTACGTCCGGATGGGAAGAGGGCGCCCGTGGCCACCACTCACCGCCGACCACTCGCCGTCGTGCTGAGCGCGCTCGCGCTCGGCCTGCCGATCGCCGCTGCCCCGGCGGCCGCCGCACCGGCGGCGCACGCGGAGGTGGTCGGCGAGCGGCCGGTCGACTGGACCCCGCACGTGCTGGACGGCCGGGTCAAGGACATCACCCGGGTCGGCGACACCGTCTACGTCGGCGGCTCGTTCCAGCGGGTGGCCTCGCCGGACCGGTCCACCACCTACCGGCGCGCCAACCTGTTCGCCTTCGAGCACGGCACCGGGCGGGTCCTCGGCTTCTCCCCCGACCCGGACAACACCGTGTCCTCGGTCGTCGCCGCCGACGACGGGGTGTACATCGGGGGCTCGTTCACCCGCGTGGGGGCCGCCCCCGCCCGCGGCGCGGCCCTGGTGGGCCCCGACGGCCGCCTCGACCGCGGCTTCGACGCGCAGATCGGCGTCGGCAGCGTCTACCGCCTGGCCCGGCACGGGGACGACCTGTACGCGGGCGGCTCGTTCACCTCCGCGGGCGGCGGGGGCACCCGCGGCATCGCCCGCCTCGACGCGCGCACCGGCGCGGCGGACCGGGACTTCTCCATCGCGATCGGCGAGGAGCGGCGCGGCTCGCTGCGCGTCCAGGACCTGGCGGTCAGCCCGGACGGGGACCGCCTGGTCATCGCCGGGACCTTCATGGAGGTGGAGGGGGAGGAGCGCCCGCAGATCGCGATGGTGGACACCGCCTCCTCCCCCGCGCGGCTGAGCCCGTGGTCGACCGACTCCTACGCCGCCGAGTGCGACTACTCGCGGATGCACACCTACATGCGGCAGATCGACTTCGCTCCGGACGGGTCCTACTTCGCGGTGGTCACGGCCGGCGGGCCGCAGATCAAGCCGGGGATGTGCAAGACGACGGCCCGCTGGGAGAACAACGACCGCGCGGGCGCGCGGCCCACCTGGACCAATCACACCGGCGGGGACTCGCTCTACTCCGTGGAGGCCACCGGGGCGGCCGTCTACGTCGGCGGGCACCAGCGGTGGATGGACAACCCGCGAGGGGACCACGACGCGGGCCCGGGGGCGGTCGAGCGCGAGGGGATCGCGGCGGTCCACCCGGTCACCGGACGGGCGCTGCCGTGGAACCCGGGGCGCAGCCGGGGGCACGGGGCCGAGGCGCTCACCGCCACCGAGGACGGGCTGTACGTGGGCAGCGACACCACGCGCCTGGGCGGTGAGGACCGGGCCCGGGTCGGGATGTTCCCGCTGGAATAGAGGACAGCGGAATAAAAGGGGCCAAACGCACGGGGCGTGCGGCGGGGCGGTCGGCCTCCGCCGTGCGCCCTTCTCATTGGGCCGCGGTCAGGCGGTTCCGGCCGCCTGCCCCTTCGCCTCTTCCTTCTCTTCCTTCCCGGAGCCCTCAGCGTCCCCGGCGTTCCCGGCGTCCTCCGCCGCGTCATCGGCGGCCGTTTCGGCCCCCTCGGCCGGTTCGGTGCCGCCGGTGCCGCCGTCCGCGCGGCCGGATCCGGCCGATTTCGGCTCGGACGGGACATCCGGGACGTCCTCGTGGGCCGCCCCGTCCACCAGTCGGCGGCTCATCCGGTCGGTCCGGGCGGTGATCCGCTCGGAGACGGCGTCGCGCTGGCGGGAGAGAAGGATGTAGCTCACCAGGCCGCTGACCAGGGCGGCGAGGATCAGCGCCAGCCAGCCGCGGGCCCCCAGGAGGTACAGGACGCCGTAGGCGACGCCGAACAGCAGGAACCGTGCGGCGGTATAGGCGAGGACGCTGCGCATGAAACTGCCTCACATGGGGTGGTCTGGTTCACTATCGTGGGGGTCGGCGGCATCGCCGACCGCCCCTTCCAGGGTAAGGGGCCTCCCGGCGCTGCCCTCGCGGGGAGCCCTGCCGCGGGGATCGAATCCGGCACCTGTATTCGAAGGTCACGGTCCGATCACATATCGCGCACACTCCCCCTGTTCCCCCCGGTTTTTACGAAAACTAGGGAGGAAACGGACTATCTCGTGCACACTAGGGGATCAAACGCCCGCCTCCCCCAGACCACACGGCGGGCCCGAAGGGGGATTGTGAAGGTGGAAAGAGGAAGCGAACGTCTATTGACCCCCGGAGAGGTCGCGTCCCTCTTCCGGGTCGACCCCAAGACGGTGACCCGGTGGGCCGCATCGGGGCGCATCAGCAGCATCCGCACCCCCGGAGGCCACCGGAGGTTCCGCGAGTCCGAGGTCCGGGCGCTGCTCCACGGCGAGGCCACCGAGTCCGCCCCCTGACCACGCGGCGATCCGCGCACCCACGACCGCTCCCCTACAGGCGTGCGCCCCCGGTCGGCGGGCCCTGCGACACGTCGGTCCCCGCGCGCACGCGGCGGATCGCGGATAGGCTGGACGCATGGTGTGGCTCGCAGGCCTGTTCACGCTGCTCACGATCGTGCTCTGGGTGTACGCGTTCTTCGACGCGCTCACCACCCCGGCATCGGAGGTCCGCAACCTGCCCAAGCTCCTGTGGCTGATCGCGATCGTCGTGTTCACCCCCGTCGGTCCGCTGCTCTGGCTCTTCCTGGGCCGCCCGCGGACCCTGGCGCCGGCCCCCGGACCGGCCGCGCCGGACCGGCCCGCGTCCGCCTTCGCGGACGCCGACCCGGCCGACGCCCAGGCCGACCCGGGACACCCCGGTCCGATCGGCCCCGACGACGACCCCGAGTTCCTGCGCCGTCTGAACAAGCGCATCAATCCGGACGAGTAAGCAGGCGGGCGGCCACGACGGCCGCGGCGCCGTCCCTCAGGGCGCCGCGGCCGTCGGCGCCGCCCCTCCGCGATGATCTCGGGGATCCCGGGGTTGAAACGGACACCATAAGCCCGACTTCCCCGAGATCAACACGAGCGCGCCCACGCACCTCCGTCGGCGCCGCCCTCCACCCCACGCCCCCGGCCACCCGCCGCCGTCAGGCGTACGGGACAGGGCCTCAGGCGTAGCTGTGCAGGCCGCTGAACATGTAGTTCACCCCGAAGAAGTTGAACATCAGGGCGGCGAAGCCGAGCACGCCGATCCACGCCGAGCGAGTGCCCTTCCACCCGGCGGTCGCGCGGGCGTGCAGGTAGGCGGCGTAGATGACCCACGTGATGAAGGACCACACCTCCTTGGGGTCCCAGCCCCAGAAGCGGCCCCAGGCCTCGTCGGCCCAGATCGCCCCGGCGATGATGGCGAAGGTCCACAGCGGGAACGCGATCACCACGAACCGGTGCGAGACCCGGTCCAGCAGCTCGGGGCTGGGCAGCTTGGCCGCGATCCCGGCCACCCGCTCGCCCATGGCGCGCTTGGCCTCGGTCCGGTGGGAGAGCAGGTAGGTGATGGCGGCGGCGCCGGAGACCATGAACGCGCCGGTGGCCACGATGGCCGCGGAGACGTGGATGGCGATCCAGTACGAGTGCAGCGCCGGGACCAGCGGCCCGGTCTCGGTGTAGAGCCAGCGGGCGGCGATGCCCAGCAGCAGCACGACCGGCAGCAGGACGAAGGTGCCCAGGTAGCGGGCCTGGTAGCGGAGGGCCGCGTAGAGGAAGGCCGCCACCGAGCACAGGCTGATCGCCACCACGAACTCGAACATGTTGCCCCAGGGCCAGCGGTCGGCGGCCAGCCCCCGGGTGACGATCTGGGCCAGGTTGAGCAGGAAGCCCACCCCGGTGACGGCCACCGCGATCGCGCCCAGGACGTTGCGCGAGGCCGACGCCTGCGGCTCGGAGCCGCGGACGGACACGCTCAGGTCGTCACCGTCACGGTCACCGCCGGTGCCACCGTCACCGCCGGTGCCGCCGCCGGGCTCCGGCACGGCGTCCAGGTCGACGGTGGAGGAGCCGCCCGCCCCCGGAGCCGCCGCGGCCGGGGCGGCGGCCCCCACCGGAACCAGGCGGTCGCCCTTCAGGGCCGTGCGGCGGCCGTAGGCCGCCTCCAGGGCGAACAGGAACAGGGCGACGGCGTAGGCCACGATCATCGCGATGATCAGGTGGTCGCTGTACGACGCAAGTCCCTGGTCCGCCGCCGTCTCCGCGGCGAGCTGGTACACCACCGGCTACTCCTTCGACGATGCGGGTCCGTCGGCCGCGGGGTCCTCCCGCAGCCGGTCTCTGAGCTCGGTCGCCAGGCGGTGGAACTCCTGGCCGTTGGCGGTCGACTCGGTCTTGCCGAGCCCCGCCACCTCGACAACCGTACGCCCGTCCGGTCCGGCGGACGCGCGCACCCACGCCCGGCGCGGGCGCACGAACAGGGTGCCCAGCAGCCCCAGCACCGCCAGCGAGGCGGACAGCAGGGCGGGCAGGCGGCCCGGGTTGTGCGTCATCTGCAGGGTCGCGAAGTCCTTGTACCCGGTGAAGGTGACCTCGCCGGCGCCGTCGGGCAGCTCCCAGGTGTCGCCGGGGCGCAGCGTCCCGGACTCGCCCAGCTCCTCCATCCGGGAGGTGTCGAGCTGGTACACCGACTGCGCCTGGCGCATGCCCAGGTCGCCGCTGTAGGCCGTGAGGGTGACCGCCGGGTCCTCGGCCCCGGGGAACACCGAGGCCAGCTCGGGCTCCCCGTCCTCACCGGTGCGCTCCTGGGCGGTGGGCAGGAACACGCCCTCGAAGCCCAGCCCCTCGGGCAGGGCGTCGGGCACCTTGACCACGCCGTCGGCGGTCTTGCCGGGGTCCTCGCTGCGCGGCAGGAACGGCACCGGCTGGTCGAAGACGACCTCGCCCTCGCCGTCGCGGACCTCGAACTCGGGGGCGTAGGCGTGGCCGAGCAGGTACACCTGGACGCCGCCGACCGACAGCGGCTTGTTGACCTCCAGCGTGTGGTGGCGCTCCGGGCCCCCGGGGTGGTCCTTGTAGGTCATCTCGCCCGCGAAGGACTCCGCCTGGCCGCTGAAGCCGCCGTCCTCGACGAACTTCGCGTCGAAGGAGTCCAGGGTGAAGGAGAAGGGCGCGAGGTCGTCCTGGTCGGCCGCCACCCCGGGGTAGAAGGAGTCGTAGGAGGTCAGCGTGTTGGCGAAGCCGTCGCCCTCGACGACGAGCATGTTGCCGCGGTAGCCGAAGGCGTACCCGGCGGCCAGGGAGACCAGCAGGCCCAGCAGGGCGATGTGGAAGATGACGTTCCCGGCCTCGCGCAGGTAGCCGGCCTCCCCGGAGAGGGAGTCGCCGTAGCGCTCCAGGCGGTACCTCTTGAAGACCGAGCGGCCCTGCTCCAGCACCCGCTCGGGCTCGGCGCCGGTGGTGAAGCGGGCCGAGTAGGGCATGCGGCCCAGGTTGCGCGGCGTCTTCGGGGGGCGGGCCCGCACCAGGCGCAGGTGCGCCAGTGCGCGCGGGATGACGCAGCCGGTCAGGGAGACGAACAGCAGCAGGTAGATCGCCGCGTACCAGGGCGAGGAGTAGACGTCGAAGAGGTAGAACCGCTCCAGCCAGGGGGCGAGGGAGGGGTTGTCGGTGTAGTACTGGGCGACCTGGTCGGGGCTGACCACCCGCTGGGGGAGCATGGAGCCCGGGATCGCGCCCAGGGCCAGCAGGAACAGCAGGATGAGCGCGGTGCGCATGGAGGTGAGGATGCGCCAGGCCCAGCGGGCCCAGCCCAGGGGGGACAGGCCTCCCGGGGCCCCCGCACCGCCCGCGGCGTCCGCGCCGTCCCCGGCGGCCGGGCCGCCCGTGCCGTCCGTCCTCTTCTTCCCGCCCTTGCGTGTGCTCGTCGTCGCCATGGATCAGATCACCGTCTCGAAGCCCTGGGTCCAGCCCTGCATGACCGCCGTGATGTCCGTCCACACGCCGGTGACCAGGAGCAGTCCGACGAGGACGAGCATGCCGCCGCCGACGGCGGTGATGGCGCGGGTGTGTCGGCGCGCCCAGGCGAACGCGCCCAGGGCGCGCCGGTAGGCCAGCGAGGCCGCCACGAACGGCAGGCCCAGGCCGATGCAGTAGGCCAGCGACAGCAGCGCGCCGCGCCCCGCGCTGCCCTCGGTGAAGGCCAGCGTCTGCACGGCGGCGAGGGTCGGGCCGATGCAGGGCGTCCACCCGAGGCCGAACAGGACGCCCAGTAGCGGGGCCCCGGCCAGGCCCGCGCCGGGCAGGCGGTGGAAGCGGAACTCGCGGTTCAGTCCGGGGATCACGCCCATGAAGGCCAGGCCCAGGGCGATGGTGAGCACGCCCAGCACCCGGGTGATGGTGTCGGCGTGGTCGATGAGCAGCCCGCCGACGCCGCCGATGAACACCCCGACCGCGACGAACACGAAGGTGAACCCGGCGATGAAGAGCAGGCTCCCGGCCAGCATGCTCCACTTGCGGGCCTGCAGCTCCTCGTCGGCGGTGCGCACCGCGGTGGCGGTGCCCGCGCCCCCGGCGCCCTGCCCGGCCTGTGCGCCTCCGGCGCCCTGCGCGCCCTGCCCGGCCTCGCGGGCGGCGCGGTTCCGGGCGGCGATGTCGGCGCCGGACATGCCGGTGACGTAGGAGAGGTAGCCCGGCACCAGCGGCAGCACGCACGGCGACAGGAAGGACACCAGCCCGGCGGCGACCGCGAGCGGGACCGCCAGCAGCAGCGACCCGCCGATCACCGTCTCGGCGATCACTCCTGCTCCTCGACGACCGTCTGCACCAGCCCGGTGAGCTGGTCGTAGTTGGTCTCGCCGATGACGCGGGCGGCGATCCGGCCCTCGGGGTCGATCACCAGGGTGCTGGGGATGGCCTGCGGCGGCACGGTGTCGCGGAACGCCTGGGGGACCTCGCCCGGCTGGTCGTACAGGCTCGGGTAGGCGACCTCCTGCTTGCGCTCGAAGGCCTCGGCGGCGTCGCGGTCGTCCTTGATGTTGACGCCGAGGAACTCCACGCCCCGGTCCTCGAAGTCGCCGTGGACCTCGTTCAGCACGGGGGTCTCCGAGCGGCAGGGTCCGCACCAGCTCGCCCACACGTTGAGGACGAGCACCTTGCCCTCGTAGTCGGAGAAGGAGGCCTCGTCGCCGTCGAGGGTCTCACCGGTGTACTCGGGGACGTCCTCGCGCTCGTCGGGGGCGAACTCGGTGGCGGTGCCGTCGCCGGAGATGTAGCGGCTGTCCTCGCCGGCGGAGCCCGCGGTCTCGGCCGGGTCGTTGGCGCACCCGGCCGCCAGGAGCGCGGCGGCCAGAGCGGCCGCCGGCAGGCGCACGGCGGCGCGGCGCGGGGCGCCGGATCTGCGTGAGGGCATCAGGGAACCTCGGAACACACGGCGGGCACATTCGTCGACAACGACGAAGTGTAGTAGAGGCTCCCGACCCCTGCCCCCCGGGGCTCATGATGGCCGTGACGTGCGCGGACGGAGGGGCGTCCGCGCGCGCTGGCGCTCCCGCCGCGCGAGGGGCGGACCCATCCTTGCCGTGGCCCCGCGTCCGCGCGGAGGGGCTCACCCGGAGGGCGGTGGGCGGGGCTGCACCGCCCCCGTCGGGTGTGCCTTCACCGGGTGCCGGGGCGGCACCCCTGCCGGTCAGCCGGCCTCGACGAAGGCCTCTCGGAGGTAGTCGTGCACGGCGCGCTCGGGGACCCGGTAGGACCGGCCCACCCGGATCGCCGGCAGCGCACCGGAGTGGACCATCCGGTAGACGGTCATCTTGGACACTCGCATGATCGTGGCCACCTCGGCCACGGTCAGGAACCTGACCTCTTCCAGCGGAGCCTTACTCCTGTTCATGTTCGGAACGCCCTCACTTCCGGACGTGCGCGTCGGAGTCCCTGCCTCTCCCCGCCGCGGAGGCCCGTCAGGAGCGGCGCGCCCTGGGTGCGCCGCCGACCCCGCCGCCGCGCCGGGGTGTCGTTGAAGTAACTGCTGACACGTCCGTTTTCAGGGTAGATCCGCGTTCACGCCATTGAAAGGCCGGGTTTGCTGTCCCTGCAGCTATACGAGGGCGACGGGTCCCGTGAGGTTTAGGGGGTGGGTATAAAAGCCGCCGCCCCCGGCCAGGGGCCCGCGCTCACCCCGCCAGACCCGCCCTGTGCAGGACGTACGCCGACAGCGGCCGGTAGTCCTCGGTCGAGTATCCGTCGTCCAGCGGCACGGTGGCGTGCAGCTTTCCCTCGTCCTCGGCGAGGAAGAGTGCGGGATCGTTACAGTCGGCGAACCCCACGGCGCTGATGCCCGCCTCGCCCGCGGCACCGGCGAACCCGTGGTCGGCGATGACCAGCTGCGGCCACGGCTCGCCGCGGCGGCGCAGGTCCTCCAGGGCCGCCTCCATGGCGAAGGGGTGGTGGCTGTGCCGGGGCTCGCCCTCGGCGTCGGTGACCATGCCCACGCCGTCCCGCCAGACCAGGACCCGCTCGCCGGGCAGGTGGCCGGTGTCGGTGGCGTAGGAGAAGCCCTCTCCGGCGGTGACCACGGGGCACCCGCTGCGCTCCAGGGCGCGGGCGAACCCCCGGTAGGTGGCGTGCAGGTTGACGGGGTGGCCGGTGGCGACCATGACCCGCTCGCGGTCGCGGGCGGCGCGCGCCATCCGGTCGGCGAGCGCCTCCAGCGCGTCGGCGGTCCGGTCGGGGTCGATGGTGTCCACGCCGGACTCGTGCCCGGGGTCGGCCACCACGCCGCAGCGCTTGGCCATCAGCGCCAGGATGTCCGCGTAGGACCAGGTGCGGGCGAAGGTGAGGCCGAACATGTGGTACGGGTCGCGCTCGGCGAGCCTGCGGTAGTGCCGCAGGTTGCCCTGGCGCGGCGTGTCCACGTGCCCGGCGATTCCCGTCCTGACCATGTGCGCGATGAGCTCGCTGCGCGATGGCGGCTTCACCCGTCTCCCCCTTCTGCTGTGGGCCTCCCGGCCGTGCGGCTGTGCAGCTGTCCTGTCGGCGCCCGCTACAGGGTCGGGTCGATGCCCTGGCTGGGGAAGACCGCCCTGCGGGTGGCCTGGATCGCCTGGTCGACCGGGTCCGCCGGGTCGAAGCCCGCCTCGAAGGGGGTGAACTCGGGGGTGCGGCCGTCGGTCATGTACAGCGGCGGCACGTCGCCGGTGCGCTCGCGCACGAAGCGGCGCCACTCCTCCGGGGTGGCCGCGTCCGGGTCGACCCCGGTGCCCGCGGCCTCGGCCAGCAGGTGGGTCCAGGCCCGCGGGACCACCTGCACCAGCTCGTACCCGCCGCCGCCGAGCACCACCCAGCGGCCCCCGGCGGTGGTCTTGGCCAGCTCGTGCAGCTCGCGGTAGATGCGGCGCTGGCCGTCCAGGCTGAGCATCAGGTTGGCCAGCGGGTCGAGGGCGTGCGCGTCCGCGCCGTGCTGGGTGACCAGCACCTCGGGCTGGAACTCGCGCAGCAGCGGCGGCACGACGGCGTCGAAGGCGCGCAGCCAGCGGGCGTCGTCGGTCCCGGCGGGCAGGGCGACGTTGACGGAGTAGCCCTCGGCGCCGGGCCCACCGGCCTCGGAGGGGCGGCCGGTGCCGGGGAAGAGGGTGAGCGGGGACTCGTGCAGGCTGATGGTCATGACCCGGGGGTCGTCGTAGAACATGGCCTGCACGCCGTCGCCGTGGTGCACGTCCACGTCGACGTAGGCGACCCGCTTGGCGCCCTGCTCCAGCAGCCAGGCGATGGCCAGGGAGGCGTCGTTGTAGACGCAGAAGCCCCAGGCGTTGCCGGGCATGGCGTGGTGCAGGCCGCCGGCGATGTTGGCGGCGTGCTCGGTCTCGCCCCGCCACACGGCGCGGGCGGCGGCCACCGAGGCGCCCGCCACCAGCGACGCCGCGTCGTGCATGTCGGGGAAGACGGGGTTGTCGGGGGTGCCCAGGGAGTAGGCCTCGTCGGGCTCCAGGGTGCGCCCGGCGCGTTTCACGGCCTCGATGTAGGCGGGGTCGTGGATGAGCTTGAGCATCTCGTCCGAGGCCGGTTCGGCGGGGACGAAGGACAGGCCGGGGGTGTCGAACACGCCGAGCTCGCGGGACAGGGCCATGGTGAGCTCCACCCGCACGGGGTTGAGCGGGTGCTCGGGGCCGAAGTTGTAGGACGTCAGCCCGTCGTCCCAGGCGATGTGCAGCGAGCAGGCCATGCGCCCTCCCCCTGGCGTTGGTGCGGTCCACGCGTGTGTCAGGTGACACACATACTCAAGCACACCCGGACGCGGCGGTGCGATCCGGGCACGTCCCAGGCGGTGCCGCCCCCTTGCGTCACCCCTCCGACAGGGCGCGGCTGCGGTCCCGGGCGGCCTCGATGGCGTCGGTGAAGGCGGTGCGCACCCCGTGCCGGTCCAGCTCGCGCACGGCGGCGGCGGTGGTGCCGCCCGGCGAGGTGACGGCCTCGCGCAGCACGACCGGGTGCTCGCCGGACTCGCCGAGCATCGCCGAGGCGCCGGAGATGGTCTGGCGCACCAGCCGCTGGGCGGTGGCGCGGGGCATGCCCATGGCCACGCCCGCCTCGACCATGGTCTCGGCGATGAAGTAGAAGTACGCGGGGCCGCTGCCGGAGATGGCGGTGACGGTGTCCATGTGCCGCTCGGCGACGACCTCCACCTCGCCCACCGCGCGCAGCAGCTCCTGCGCGCGCTCCAGGTGGTCCGCACCGGCGGCACGGCCGCCGGTGACGGCGGTCATGCCCTTGCCGACAAGGGCCGGGGTGTTGGGCATGGCCCGCACCACCGGGACGCCGTCGCCCAGGTGCTTCTCCAGGACGGCGGTGGTGATCCCGGCCGCGACGGAGATGACCATGGTGCCCGCGCCCAGGTGCGGGTTGAGCTCGTCCAGGAGGTCGACCATGTCCTGCGGCTTGACCGCCAGGACCAGCGCGTCGGCGCCCGCGGCCTCGGCGGCCGGGACGGTGCGCACCCCGTAGCGCTCGCGGAGCTCGGCGGCGTGCTCCGCACGGGGCTCGGTGACCAGTACGTCGCCCGGGCCGTGCCCGGTCCCCAGCAGGCCGGCGAGCAGCGCCTCGCCCATCTTGCCCGCGCCAATGATCGCGATCATCCACTCACCCTTTCGGACGCATTCCACTCTATGGCGATAGCGATGCGCAGTGTGACGCGTCCGTCGGATTCCGGACCATAGGCCCCCGGCCCGAGGGTCATCGGAGTATGAGCCGGGGGCGGCAACGAGGGGCGGCGGCCCTCGTCGCAGCGTCGTCGGCCACGGCGCGTGCGGGCGGTCACCGGAGAGAGCGGCGACGACAAAGGTCAGCGGCCCTTTCGGTAGTGCTGTCGAGCGCGGCGCGTGTGCGTGGTCGCCGGGCTTGGCAGCGACGGCAGAAGCGGGCGGTTCCCCGGCCCTACCAACCGTCCGTCGGGCCGCTCGCGGTCCATGCAGGCGGCAGAACAGGTACCCCGCTCACGGACCCCACCCGAGCGGAGGGCCGGTGGAGTGCAAGGTCGCAAGGGCGGCCACGACAAGGGGCGGCGGCCCTTGCGGCAGCGCTGTCGGCCGCGGCGCGTGTGCGCGGTCGCCGTGGAAGGCGG
>NZ_JAQFWQ010000126.1 GCF_027706725.1 Nocardiopsis endophytica | reverse complement strand
CCCTGGGGTGGGCCCGCCAAGCAGCAGCGACCATGCACCCACGGACGGTGGGGATGGAACCCGAACCCCAACCGCCTGAACACCGACCAAGGAAAACCGGCCACGCCCCCAGCACCCGCCACCCCACCACGGCAACCGCGCACACGCCCGGCGGCCGACAACGCTGCGGTGGGGGCCACCCGCCTCCGTCGTCGCTGCCTCCTACCTGGCGCTCCGTCGGTCCGCCGCCCGGCTGGGGCCCGCAATCGGGAGACCTGGTGCTCGACCGGGGGATTGAGGGCGCCCCGGGCTCCGAGGCGCCGGCGCGTATGTCAGGGAGAACCGCCGGCCGACCCGCCGTCCTCCGGCGCCTCCTCCGCCTCCGACTCCGACTCCGCCTCCGGCTCCTTCGTCCGCTCGTGGGCCATGTGCTCCTGGAGCATGCCCAGGAGCGCGTTGGACCCCTGCAGGTTGGCCATCAGGCGGTCGAGCGTCATCAGCGCCAGCCCCTGCTCGGGGTCGCCGAGGACGAGCAGTTTGGTCCCGGGCGTGATGCCCAGGTCGCGGCGGGCCTGCGCGGGCAGGGAGACCTGGCCGCGCTCGCTCACCGTCACCGCGCCGTAGAAGCCCCGGCCCCCGGGGCCGTACGAGGCCGTCCCGTCCGCCGCCATGTCGCCACCGCCCTCCGTGCCCTCCGTGCGCCTCCGCGCCCGTGCACCTCTGCGCCCGTGCGCATGATCGGCAAAGCGTATCAAGCAGAACATGTCCGCAACCGGCCACGCACGCGCGAAGGTACATGATTTACACGTCATAGCATGTGAATCATCCCCTCGGTGGAAGGAGGCGCCGTGACCGCCACCGCGACCCGGGCTCCCGCCCGCTCGCTCGCGCCCGACCTGGCACGGGGCGTCATGCTGCTGGCCATCGCCTGCGCCCACGCCCCGCTGTTCATCACCGCGGTCGACCGCGGCCCGGCCGCCGCCAACGCGGCCGCCCTGGTCCTGCACGAGGTCCTCGTGGGCAACCACGCGCGGCCGCTGTTCGCCTTCCTGTTCGGGTACGCGCTCGTGCAGATGCTCGACCGGCGCACGGACGGCGGCGCCGACCCCGCTCAGGTGCGCCGCATGCTGCGCCGCAGGGGCGGGTGGCTGGTCGCCTTCGGCGCCGTGCACACCCTGTTCGTGCCGATCGACATCCTGGCGGTCTACGGGGCCGTCTCGGTTCTGCTCGTGGGCCTGCTGCGCGCCCGGCGGCGGACGCTGCTGTGGACCGGCTGCGCACTCCTCGTCCCCGCGACGCTGTCGGTCGGCCTGGGAATGTGGCAGGCGATGTCCCAGGGCGTATGGACCTTCGAGACCGGGGCGGTCCCGCCCGCCCCGGACGGCCTGGCCGAACTCGCCGGGCGGATGCGGACCTGGGCCTTCTCCCTGCTGTTCGGCGGGGTGGCGGTGGCACCGCCCATGGTCTTCGGAATGTGGGCGGCGCGGTCGCGCCTGCTCGACGAGCCCGGCGAGCACCGCCCCTTCCTCGTGCGCGCCGTCGTCGCCACCCAGGCGGTCTCGGTCGCCGGGGCCCTCCCGGCGATCCTGGTGCACCTGGGCATGTGGGCCGACCCCGCGCCGGGCCTGCTGTGGACCGCGGCCCTCCTGCAACCGCTGACCGGCTACTTCGGCGGCATGGGGCTCGCCGCCGCGATCGCCCTGGCCGCGATCGCCGCCGCACGGTCCGACGGCCCCCTCACCAACGCGCTTCGGGCGCTCGGGCAGAGGTCGATGACCTTCTACCTCTTCCAGACCGCGGCGTTCCTGCTCGCCTTCCGCGCCTACGGCCTGGGGCTCCAGGACTCCGTGGGCCTGGCGGGCGCCCTCGTGGTCGCCGCCGCCGTGTGGCTGGCGTCGCTGTTCGCTGCCGACCTGATGCGCCGTGCCGGGCGCCGGGGCCCCGCGGAGGTCCTGCTGCGCCGGCTCGCCTACCGCTGACACCGACTACCGCCGACGCCGCCCACCGCCGACCCCGCCTACCCCCGGCCGAGGAACTCCTCCAGCCGGGCGGCCGTCGCCTCCGGAAGCTCTTCCTGCACCAGGTGGCCGCAGTCCAGGGCCTCCCCCTCCACCGGGGCCCCGGACACCTCGCGCCAGGTGGCCGGAACGTCGTAGAGCCGGCCCACCGTGCCGCGCGCGCCCCACAGGGCCAGGAGGGGGCGTTCCAGGAACCGCCCCTCCCGCCCGTCGGCGGCGTCGTGCTCCAGGTCGACGGTGGCGGCGGCCCGGTAGTCCTCGCAGACGGCCCGCACGGTGTCCGGGTCCCGGTAGCAGCGCAGGTATTCGCGGGCCAGGTCCGGCGCGGGCACGCCCTCGGTCGCGCTCTGCCCCCGCAGGTGGGCCCACAGGAACTCCTCCGTCGCCCCGGCGATCATCGCCTCCGGCAGCGGCGCGGGCTGGATGAGGAAGAACCACCAGAAGTACCGGCTCGCGAACTCCCGGTCGGTGCGGGCGTACATGGTCGCGGTGGGCGCGATGTCCAGGACGGCGAGCCGCTCGACCGCCTCGGGGTGGTCGAGGGCCATGCGGTGGGCGACGCGCCCGCCCCGGTCGTGCCCGACCACGGCGAAGGAGTCGTGGCCGAGCGCGCGCATGAGGCGCACCTGGTCCCGGGCCATCGCGCGCTTGCTGTAGGCCAGGTGCGCCGCGTCGGAGGGCGGCTTGCCGGAGTCGCCGTAGCCGCGCAGGTCGGCGGCGACCACCGTGAAGCGCTCGGCCAGCCTGGGCGCCACCGCCCTCCAGGTGGCGTGGGTCTGCGGGTGGCCGTGCAACAGCAGCACCGGCGGCCCGCTCCCGGCGGTCGCCGCCCGGATCCGCAGCGGCGGACCGCCGTCGTCGGCGACCTCCACGTCGGCGGCGGTGAAAGCGGGGATGAGCGTCCGTGTCACGCCGCGCCCTTCACCGCCGCCGCCACGGCCGCGCCGAGCGAGGCGGTGGTGCCCGAGCCGCCCAGGTCGGGGGTGAGCGCGGCCCGGTCCCCGGCCAGCACCTCCTCGACGGCCCGCAGCACCGCGGCCGCCGCCTCCGGCTCGCCGAGGTGGTCGAGCATCATCGACGCGCTCCAGATCTGCCCCACCGGGTTCGCGATCCCCTTCCCGGCGATGTCCGGGGCGGACCCGTGGACCGGCTCGAACAGGCTCGGGTAGCGCCGCTCGGGGTTGATGTTGGCGCTGGGCGCGATACCGATGGTGCCCGCGCAGGCCGGGCCCAGGTCGGAGAGGATGTCGCCGAACAGGTTGCTGGCCACGACCACGTCGAACCTCTCCGGGTGGAGCACGAAGTGCGCCGTCAGGATGTCGATGTGGTACTGGTCCACGGCCACGTCCGGGTGGTCGGCGGCCATGGCCGCCACCCGCTCGTCCCAGTAGGGCATGGTCTGGGAGATGCCGTTGCTCTTGGTGGCCGAGGTCAGCTTCCGGCGCTCCCGGCCCCGCGCCAGCTCGAAGGCGTAGCGCAGGATGCGGTCGACGCCGGTGCGGGTCATCACGGTCTCCTGCACGACCGTCTCGCGCTCGGTGCCCTCGAAGATCCGCCCGCCGATGGAGCTGTACTCGCCCTCGGTGTTCTCCCGGACGACGTAGAAGTCGATGTCGCCGGGGCCGCGCCCGGCGAGCGGGCTGGTCACCCCGGGCATCAGGCGCACCGGGCGGACGTTGGCGTACTGGTCGAAGCGGCGGCGGAACTGCAGCAGGCTCCCCCAGAGCGACACGTGGTCGGGGACCACGTCGGGCCAGCCGACCGCGCCGAGGAAGAGCGCGTCGTAGTCCTTCAGCTCGTCGAACCACCCCTCGGGGAGCATGGTGCCGTGCCGCTGCCAGTACGCGGCCGAGGCGAAGTCGTACTCGACCATGTCGAGCCCGATCCCGAAGGCGTCGGCGGCGGCGCGCAGCGCGCGCACCCCCTCGGGGACGACCTCCGTACCGATCCCGTCACCGGGGATGACGGCGATGCGGTGGCTGCGGCTCATGCGGCTGCTCCCTTCCCGGGTACGTGTTCGGACCGAAGCTACCGGGCAACAAGGCATGAGAGAATGCCGCTCCGGGCAACGCTCACTTGCCTGACGGGAAAGAAGGCGATGAGGTCCCTCTCCGACATCGACGACCTGGAGTTCTTCGCCGCGGTTGCGCGGTCGCCGAACCTGACCGCCGCCGCGCGGGAGTGGGGGGTGACCCTGTCGGCCGTGAGCAAGCGCCTCACCCGCCTGGAGGAGCGCCTGGCCGCCCAGCTCGTCCGGCGCAGCACCCGCAGGCTCACCCTCACCGAGGCGGGCGAGCTGTACGCCTCCGGCGCGCGCGGCATCCTGCAGGACCGCGACGACCTGGAGGAGCGGGTCGGCCGGTCGTCCGGCCGGCTGCACGGCCCCATCGCCCTGCACTCCACCATGGGCCTGGGACGCCGCCACATCGCCCCGCTGCTGCGCGCGTTCGCCGACGCCCACCCGGGGATCGGGGTGGAGCTGACGCTGTCCGAGCACGCCTTCACCATCGCCGGGTCCGGCTACGACGCGGCGGTCCGGGTCGGCCCGCTGCCCGACGCGCGCCTGCGGCTGCGGCGCCTGCTCCCCAACCGGCGGCTGGTCTGCGCCGCCCCCTCCTACCTGGAGGCCCACGGGCCCCCGCGCTCCCTGGCCGACCTGGCCGACCACAACTGCCTGGTGATCAAGGAGAACGACGCCGACTTCGGCGTGTGGAGGTTCGGCACCGGCCCCGACGACGAGACCGCCGTGCGGGTCACCGGCGACATGGCGAGCAACGACGGTGAGGCCGTCGTGGGCTGGTGCCTGGACGGCCGCGGGCTGATGCTGCGCTCAGCGTGGCACGCCCTGCCGCTGATCCGCGAAGGGCGCCTGGTGCAGGTGCTCCCGGAGGTCCCGACACCGCCCGCCGACATCTTCGCGGTGACCGACGCGACCGCCTTCCTCCCCCGCCGCACCCGGGCCCTCCTGGACCACCTGGCCGAAGGGCTGGCCGCCCGCCTGGAGAAGGAGTGAACCCGTGGCGCCGCCGACGCTACGCACCCGGTGTGGAGACCGGTACGAGCACCGACCGCGCCCTGCTCACCGCCGCGGCCAAGGGGGACGAGTCCGCCCTGCGCGTCCTGTACGAGCGCCACGCCGCGGCCATGCTGCGGCTGCTGCGCCGCCTGACCTCCGACCCCGGCACCGCTGAGGAGCTGTTGCAGGAGAGCTGGCTGGCGGTGTGGCGCTCGGCCGGGACGTTCCGGGGCGAGGCCTCGGTGCGCGGCTGGCTGCTGGGTGTGGCCCGCCGCCAGGCGCACAACCGCCTACGGCGCCTGCGGCCGGTCCACGTGGCCCTGGACGCCGAGGACGCCCCCGACCCGCCGGACCCCGGCGCGGACGTGGAGGGCCGGGTGCTCGCCTCCGCGGGCCACCGGGAGATCCTGGCGGCGATCACCGCCCTGCCGCGGCGCCACCGCGAGGTGGTCGTCCTGGCACTGGTCGAGGAACTGCCTTACGCCGACATCGCCGAGGCCCTCGGAATCCCCGTGGGCACGGTCAAGAGCCGAATGGCCAAAGCGCGGGCGCGGCTGAGCGGCGCGCTCGCCGAGGGACGGGTGAGCTGAGATGTCCCATCTGACCGACGAGGAGGTCCTGACAGCCGCACGCGCGGAGGACGCGGAGGAGGCCGTCCGCACCCACCTGGGCACATGCTCCTCCTGCACCGCCCGCGTCGAGGGGGCCCAGAACCTCGCCTCGGCCCTGCGGGCGGCCGAGCCCGAGGTGCGCCCGCCGTCCTTCGACGCCCTCGTGGCGCCCGCGCTCGCCGAGGAGCGCGCGCGTCCGGCGGCACGGGCGGCCCCGGACGGCCGCGCCCTCACCGCGGCGGGGGCCGCGCGCCTGGCGGGGGCACTGGTGCTGCGCCAGGCCAAGATCGTGCCCGCCGCCCTGTGGCCGCTCGCCGGTGTCGGACTGGCCGCTCTGATCGCGTTCGTGCGGTGGGCCCCCGACCCGACCCTGGGGGCGTTCGTCTTCGGCCCTGGGGTCACCCTGCTGACCACGGCGGCGGCGCTCGCCGTGAGCACCCCCGGCCGGGACCCGCGCGCCGAGCTGATGTACACCCTGCGGGTGCCCCCGGCGGCGGTGTGGCTGGCGCGGCTGGTGTTCGTGGTCGGCGCGGTGCTCGCGGCGGCGGCGGGGGCCTCGGCCGCCGCGGCGGCGGTCTCCGGCGCGCCGCTGTCCGCCGCGGCGCTGATCGCCTCCTGGCTGGGGCCCACGCTGCTGGGGACGGGGCTGGCCGTGTTCGGCACCGTGTGGCGCTCCCCCGCGGTCGGCGCCTCCCTGGGGTCGGGGTCGTGGCTGATGAGCATGGTCGCCACCCGCGCCGCGCCGCTGGGCGCCCTGCCGCCGGGGGTACGCGATAGCATCGGCGCGCTATGGACGACCACCCCGGTGAGCCTGGCGGCCGCAACGGCGCTGTTCGCGGCGGCGGCGTGGCTGGTGTCGCGCCCGGACCGCTCGCTGCGGGCGTGGTGATCGCCGGCCTGTCGCACACCTACCGGCGCCGACGCGTCCTGGACGGGGTGGACGCCGCCTTCGGGCCCGGCGTGCTCGGGCTCCTGGGCCCCAACGGGGCGGGAAAGACGACGCTGCTCCGGCTGCTGGCAGGGGTGCTGCGCCCGCGCTCGGGACGGGTCGAGGCCCTCGGGCACGACCTGCGGACCCGCGCCGGGCGCCGGGCCCTCCGGCGCGACCTGGGGTACCTCCCGCAGGAGACGCGCCTGCCGCCGGACATGTCGCCCCGGGACTTCCTCGACTACATCGGCCTGCTCAAGGGCATGCCCGACCCGCGCGAACGCGCGCATCAGGCCGAGGACCTGATCCGGCGCCTGGGGCTGGCCGAGGAGGCCGACCGCAGGATGGGAACGCTGTCCGCGGGCGCCCGGCGCCGCACGGGGGCGGCCCAGGCCCTCATGGGCCGCCCGAGGCTGGTGGTGCTGGACGAGCCGACGGCGGGCCTGGACCCCGAGGAGCGCGTCCGCCTGCGCACCCTGCTGGCGTCACTCGACGACGCGTGCACGGTGATCGTGTCCACGCACCTCCTGGACGACGTGAAGGCGCTCAGCCCCGAGATCGCCGTCCTGGCCCGGGGACGGATGGTCTTCTCCGGCCCGCCCGGCGACCTCGTCGCCGACGCGCCGCGCCCGGACGCACGCTCCGGGCGGCCCTCGCTCGAAGAGGGCTACGCCGCCCTGATGCGCACCGTCCGCGAAGAGGAGTGAACCTCCCCGCCCGGGGCCGCTACGTACCTCCGCGCAACCGCAATGCGTCGGAAGAGACACAGCGATGCCCACGACACGGGACGATCCGTCCCTCGCCCTGATGGCCGCCCTGGCCCTCGCCCGGCTGCACCGGGGCCTGCCCTTATGGACGACCCTGGCCCCTCCCCTGGCGATGGCCGGTCTGCTCGCCGCCCTCGTGGCCGCCGAACCCGCGGCCACCAGGGACGCTGTATGGGACCACTGGCTCGGCCTCACCCTGTACCTCTGGGCGGCCCTGGCCCCCGTGGCCGCCGGCCTGTACGCGGTCGGGGCCCACCAGTCCGACGAGGACGCCCGAAGGGTCATGTACACCTACGCCTTCCCCCGCCGCCGGGTCCTGTTCGCCGACGTCCTGGCCCTCGCAGCCCTGTGGACGGGCGGGGCCCTGCTGCTCGCCGCCCTGGTCTGCCTGGCCGCCCTGGCCCACGGCGCCCCCTCCGACACCGGTCCGGCCGTGGCCGGGGCCCTGATGCCGGTCCTGGCGGCCCTGCCCGTGCTGGTGCTGTGCGCCGTCGCCGCCCGGGCGTGGGGCGTCGCCGGCGCGGTCTGCACCGGCTCGGCCGGGATGCTCTTCGGCGCCCTGCTCGGCGACAAGCCCTACTGGTGGGCCTTCCCGCCCGCCTGGCCCACCCGGTCGGCCATCCCGATCGCCGGGACCCGGGGCATCGGCGGCTACCTCGCCCCGGACAGCCCCGTGTTCGACCCCGGGGTCCTGCCGGTGATCGCGGCGGCCTCGCTCGCCCTGACCGCCCTGCTGCTCGCCGCAGGCGCCCGCTACACCGACCGCACGGAGGTCCACCGATGATCCGCGACGACCCGTCGCTGGCCACCGTAACCGCCCTCGACCTGGCCCGGCTCCGCCGCGGCTTCCCGTTCTGGCTCTCCCTGGTGCTGCCGTTCGCTCTGGTCCTGCCGCTCGGGGTGGTCGCCGCCCTGTCCCCCGAGGGCCTGGCAGGAGACGTCTGGGGCGTGTGGTCCGGCGTCACCCTGATGTTCTGGGGGCTCTTCCTGCCGATGGGGGCGGCGCTGTACGCGGGCCTGTCGGTGCGCACCGACCGGGACGCCCGGCGCGCGATGTACGCCTACGCCTTCCCGCGCCGCCGCCTCTTCCTGGGCCGCTACCTGGCCCTGCTCGTCCACGGGCTGGGCAGCGCCCTCCTGCTGACCGCGCTGCTGGGCGCGGCCGGGCTCGTCCTCGCCGGTCCCCGCGAGGCCGCGCTGGTCCCGGCGGGGGTCCTGCTGCCCTGGGTCGGCGCCGCCGCCACGCTCGCGCTGTGCCTGGCGGCCGCCGAGCGCTGGGGCACGGGGGCCGCCGTGGGGATCGGCGTGCTCGGCACGCTGCTCGGCGGCACCGTCGCCGACACCGCCGCCTGGTGGTTCCTCCCCGTGGTGTGGCCCATGCGGGCCGTGGTGCCGCTCGCCGGAGTCGAGGCGAGCGGCGTGCCGCTGGAACCGGGCGACCCGCTCCTCTCCCTCGCCCCGCTGCCGCTGGTCGCCGCCCTGTCCGCGGGGCTGGCCGCCGTGCTGCTGGCGGCCGGGGCCCACCACGTCGACCGAAAGGAACTGTGAATGCCCCCGGCACTGCGCGTCCGCGCGCTCACCAAGGCCTACCGGTCCGGCACCGCCCTGGCCGGTGTGGACCTCGACGTCGCCGAAGGCGAGGTCTACGGGCTGCTCGGGCCCAACGGGGCCGGAAAGACCACGCTGATGAAGGCGGTGGCGGGCCTGCTGCGCCCGGATTCGGGGACGCTGGAGGTGGCGGGCCGCCCCTTCACCCGCGACAGCCTGCGCGGGATCGGCGCGCTCATCGACGGCCCGGGGCTGTGGCCGCGGCTGGACGCCCGGCAGCACCTGCGCACGCACGCCCGGCTGCGCGGGGTCGACCCCGACGGCGCCGTGGAGCGGCTGCTCCCGCTGGTGGGGCTGGACCGGGTGGCCGACCGCCGCACCTCCGCCTATTCGCTGGGCATGCGCTGGCGGCTGGGCATCGCCATCGCCATGGTCGGCTCCCCCCGGCTGCTGGTGCTGGACGAGCCGACCAACGGCCTGGACCCCATCGGGATGCGGGACATGCGCGCGCTGCTGCGCCGGGTCGCCGAGTCCGGGGCGACGGTGTTCGTCTCCAGCCACCAGCTCGACCAGATCGCCCGCACCTGCGACCGGGTGGGGGTGGTCGTGCACGGCCGCACCCGCTACGAGGGCCCACTGCCCGGCCTGGCCGAGGACGGCGACCTGGAGGCGGGGTTCTTCTCGCTGGTGGAGCGGGCCTCCGGCGGGGTCCGCTGACCCCGGCGCATGAGTGCGACGTAGCCGTCCTCCAGGGTCCGCCCCCGGGCCGGTCCGCCCAGCTCCTCCACGGCCCCGTGGAAGGCCAGGCGGCCCTGGGACAGCACCGCGGCGCGCGGGCAGGCCTGCTCCACGTCCTCCAGGACGTGCGTGCTCAGCAGGACCGTGCGGTCGCGTCCCAGGCCGGACAGGAGCGAGCGGAAGCGCATCCGCTCCTCGGGGTCCAGCCCGGAGGTCGGCTCGTCCAGCACCAGCAGCCGCGGGTCGCCGAGCAGGCATTGGGCGATGCCCAGCCGCCGCCGCATCCCACCGGAGTAGGCGGCGATCCGCAGGCGCCCGTCGGCGGCCAGGCCGACCCGGTCCAGCAGGTCCTCGACCCGGCCGCGGCGGGTCCGGCGGTCGCCGATCCCCTTGAGCAGGGCCATGTAGTCCAGGAACTCCCTGCCGGTCAGCTCGGGGGGCGGGTCGAACTCCTGGGCAGGTAACCGGTGGCGCTCTGGGCGGCGCGGCGCCCGCCGACCGAGGCCATGTCGTGTCCGCCGACGGTGACCCGGCCGGACGTGGGGCGCAGCACCCCGGTGAGGATCCGCATCAGTGTGCTCTTCCCCGCGCCGTTCGGGCCGAGCAACCCGGTCGTGCCGCGCCCCAAGCGCAGGTCGAGGCCGTCCAAGGCGCGCGCACCGCCCCGGAAGACCACGGTCAGCGCCGCGGTCTCGATGTCCACGCCGCCTCACCCCCTCCTGGTGGCGGCCAGGCCCGCCAGGGTGAGCAGCAGCGCGGTCAGCGCCGCGACCACGGCCAGGTTCAGCAGCGCCGACCCGGTCCCGGGGGCCGGGCTGAGCGGACCGGCCAGCCCCCGGTCGGCCCATACCGCCCGCTCGCCGAACCAGGCCGCCGCAGGGTAGCCGCCGACGGGGGACAGCAGGGTCCCCGTCGGCGTGGGCAGGGGCGACAGGTCCGGGGAGGCGATGGTGGACCACATCCACGCCCCGGCGGCGCAGACCCGGGCCAAGGAGAGCGGCAGCACCAGGCCCAGCAGGCAGGCCAGGGCGGTCAGCACGGCCGCGCCCGGGACCGCCACCGCGGCGAAGGCGGCCGGGGCGACGGCGAGCGGGCGCGGCCCGCCGTCGGCCACCGCCGCCGGGACCGCGCACACCAGCACCACCAGGAACGGCGGCAGGAGCGCCACGGCCAGCGGGGCGGCGACCACGGCGGGCACCCGCACCGCCGCTCCGCACGGCGCCGCCGCCACCAGGTCGTCCATGCCCGGCCGCCGCCCCCGCGCCAGGCGGTCGGCCAGCGCCGCGCCGATGGCCGGGCTGCACAGCAGACCGGCGACCAGGGCGGCGCCGCCGACGTGGGACGTGCCGTCGCCGATGTCGGATGGGGAGCGCCAGGCGACCGCGAGCGCGGCCAGCGAGAGCGGTACCACCGCGAACCACAGCGTGGGCCGCCGCACCGACGCGAGCGCCTCGTAGCGCAGGGTCCCGGCCAGGGCCGGCGCCGTCCAAGCCGTCATGCGCATCGCCTCTCCCATCCCGGTGGGGCCCACACCCCCGACGGGTCCGTAGCGGCCCGGCCGCGCAGGGTTCACTCCCGCAGCAGCGGGAGCCCCTCCTCCAGGGGGCGCAGCGCCTCCCGCACGGTGGCCGCGTAATCGGCGCCACCGCCACCGAGGGCGCGGTGCTCGGCGCCCAGGCGCAGGGCCGCGTTGAGGGCGGCGGCGTGCACGCGCACCTCCAGGTCGTCGGCGGGGCGCCCGGCGCGTTCGGCGAGGATCGCGGCGAAGACCTCCTCGGCCTCGCGGTGGACCTCCATCCACACCGCCCTGATCCCCGGCTCGGTGCGGGTCATCCGGACCAGCGCGTCGATCGGGCCGGGCGCCGGGCGCTCCTCGGCGGAGGCGGCCCGGTCCCCCAGGTGGTCGATCAGGCCGGTGCCGTGCGGCCACGTGCGCAGCCAGGAGGCCATGGCCTCCAGCCCGGAGGTGAGCAGCGGCCGGACGCACCCCTCCTTGCTGGGGAAGTAGCGCCACAGGGTGCGCGAGGAGATCCCGATCGCGGCGGCGATGTCCTCGCCGGTGGTGGCGGCGACCCCCTTCTCGGCGAAGAGCGCCGTGGCGGCACGGGCGATCTCGGTGCGCACGGCCTCCCGGCGGCGCGCGCTCATCGGCGGGCGCCCCCGCGCCCTCGTCCCGTCCGGCACCGGTCCCCCTTCCGTCGGGCGCCCAGCCTAGCCGCGTCCCGCCCCCGCCGAAAAAATGTCACTCAGAGACAATTAGGCGTACAGTGACAGATAAGTACACCGCGAACGGGGAGGCCGCCATGCGGACCGGGCTGGAAGGCAAGAGCACCGTCGTCACCGGGGGCGGGTCCGGCATCGGCCGGGCCGCCGCGCTGCGCTTCGCCGAGGAGGGCGCGCGCGTCCTCATCGCCGACATCGCCGCCGAGGCCGCCGAGAAGGCCGCCGAAGAGGTGCGCGCCCTCGGCGCGCCGGCCGAGGCGGTCGTGGGCGACCTGAGCCGCCAGGAGGTCGTCGACCGGGTCGCCGCGACCGCGCGGGACCGGTTCGGCGGGGTCGACGTCCTGGTCAACAACGCCGGGATCATGGACGACATGTCGGCCGCCGCCGACGTCTCCGACGAGCTGTGGGAGCGGCTGATCCGGGTCAACCTGACCGCGCCGTTCCTGCTCACCCGCGCCGTGCTCCCCGACATGGTGGAGCGGGGCTCGGGCGCGATCGTGTTCACCGCCTCCGAGGCCTCGCTGCGCGGCAGCGCCGCCGGGGCCGCCTACACCGCCTCCAAGCACGGGGTTGCCGGGCTGGTGAAGTCCACCGCGGTGATGTACCGCGACAAGGGGATCCGGGTGAACGCGGTGGCTCCCGGCGGCACCGCCACCGGCATCCGGGTGGACGCGTCCGCGGCGCCGACCGGCCCGCAGGCGCTCGCCCCCTACATGGCCAACGTGGGCCGGGTGGCCGAGGCCGACGAACTCGCCGCGGCCATCGTGTTCCTGGCCTCGGACGCGGCGAGCAACATCAACGGGGCCGTGCTGCCGGTGGACAACGGCTGGTCGGCGGTCTGAGGGCTCTGAGGGCTCACGCCGCCCGGAGGCGGTCGCGCAGGCGGCGCGCCACGCCGCCCATCAGGGCCTCCGCCTCCGGCTGCAGGATGGCCGCCACCCGCGACTCGGTCAGCGCGGCGACCGCGTAGGCCCCGCCGCCGTCGTGCTCGACGACGCCGATCTCGTGGCGCAGGTTCAGCAGCGTGCCCGTCTTGGACGACCAGACCGTCGCGTCGGAGGCGAAGTCCGGGGTGAGCCGCTGCCGCATCAGGTTGGCCCCCATCAGGTCCCTTACCTGCGCCGCCGTCCACTCCGGCAGCGCGCGCGGCCGCCACAACTCCTGCAGCAGGTCGACGTAGGCCCGCGCGGAGCCGGCGCTGGCCCGGGTGACGTCGAGCTGGGGCACGCTGTGCCCGCGCCCCTCCGTCCCGGCCTCGATGGCCAGCCGCTGCGCCAGGTGGCCGTCGGACCGGGCCAGGTGCGTCTCCGGGGTGTCGCGCATGTCCCGCAGCGTGTTCCGGATGCTGACCCCGGACAGGCCCAGCCCCTTGAGCAGCTCGGCCACCTCCGCCGGGGGCGTGAACCCGAAGAGCGCCTCGGCGGCGGCGTTGTCGCTCACCGCCATGCTCATGTACAGCAGGTCCTCCACCGCGATGCGCACCGGGTGGCGGAACCGGCTGACGCCGGTCGGGCCGGGCACCGCGTCCACGCCCGGCGTCAGCACCACCGGTTCGGCGCCGTCCAGGTCCCCGCGGCGGATGCGCTCCAGCACCGCCATCGCCAGCGGGATCTTCACCAGCGACGCGGTGCTGAACTCCAGGTCGGGCTCGATCCCGATCTCCTCGCCCGAGTCCAGGTCGCGCACCAGGAACGAGCCGCGCAGGCCGCCGTCGTCCAGCTCCTCGCGCAGCCGTCTGAGGAAGGCCTCCTCGCGCACACCGCCTCCTTATCCCGTGTCGGCCTGCCCGTGTCCGGTCAGCCCGCGTCCTCGTCTCCCGCGGGGTCGCCCAGGCACCGGGCGATCCCCGTGCGCAGCGGGCCGCGCAGCCGCCCGGGGTCCTCGCCCCCGCTGGTGGCCGCGTCGAACCCGCGCGCCAGGTCCTCCTCGCCCACCGGCCGCCAGTGCAGCCCCAGGTCCTCGGCCTGGCGCTCGGAGGCCAGCAGCAGGTCGCCGCCGTCGAGCACCTCGGCCAGCGCCCCCGCCAGCGTGCGCGCCACCGCCACCTGCGCCGGGCGCAGCCCCACCCGGTCGCGCAGCCGGAACACCCGGTCGCGCACGTGCGGCACGTCGTCCTCGGGCTGGATCCACAGCCGGCGCGGCCGCCCCGCGGCGCCCCCGCGCCCGGCGCGCAGCGTCTCCAGGTACACCGAGGCGCCGTCGGGCACCGCCACCGAGGCGGCCCCGAGGGGGACCCGCCACACCGCCTCGGCCTCGGGCACGGCCACCAGCGCCGCGCGCACCTCCTGGGAGCGCAGCAGGTCGGTGCGGGCCGCGGGCGGCGCCGCCTGCAGGTCCAGGCGCAGGCCCAGACGGCGGGCGCGCACGTCCAGCCGGGCCAGGTCGGCGGTGGTGCACACCTCCGGAACGGCGAGCCGCAGCGGGGCGTGCCGGGCCTGTTCGGCCGCGTCCTCCATCGCCTCGGCCAGCCGGACCAGGCGGCGCGCGGGCGGCAGCATCTCCCGACCGAAGGGGGTGAGCCGCGCCCTGCGGCTCGACCGGTCGAACAGCCGCCCGCCCAGGTGGCGCTCCAGGGCGGCGATCCGTCTGCTGGCCACCGGCTGGGCCACCCGGGCGGCGGACGCCCCCAGGGTGAAGCTGCCCTGCTCGCTCACGTGAACGAACGCCCTGCAGGCGGCAACCAGGTCCATGGCCTCACCCTATGCCGTTTCGACATGGAAGGGGCCGTTTCCGTCTTGGACAGCATCCTCTCCGGCGGCCAGACTGCTGCGCAGGGTTCCCGGGGCCCTTCCGAAGCGCCGATGACGTCGTGTGATGAGGAAGGCCGAACCATGCTGATCAACCGTGCAGTACCCGCGCTCCTGGCCGCCGCCGTGTGGCCCGCGACCGCCTGCGCCCCCGCCGAGGAGGCCGCTCCGACCGGCGGCGCCTCCGAGGCGTCGGCGTCGGAGGCTTCACAGGCCGATGCCGACTTCGCCCGCTTGGAGGAGGAGTTCGGCGCCCGCCTGGGCGTCTACGCAATCGACACCGGAAGCGGTGAAGAGGTCGGCTACAACGCCGACCAGCGCTTCGCCTATGCCTCCACCTTCAAGGCTCTGGCATGCGGCGCGGTCATGGAGGACAACTCCCTCAAGGAGATGGAGGAGACGGTCGTCCACTACGACGAGGAGGACCTGGTCGAGTACTCGCCCATCACCGAGAAGCACGTGGACTCGGGGATGACGCTCATGGAGATCTGCGACGCCGCGATGCGGTACAGCGACAACACCGCGGGCAACCTGCTGTTCGAAGAGCTCGGCGGGCCCAAGGGCTTCCAGGAGGCCATGCGCGAGCTGGGCGATGACACGACCATCTCCGCGCGCTGGGAGACCGAGCTGAACGAGAACCTGCCGGGCGACGAGCGCGACACCACCTCCGCGAAGGCGTTCGCGGGGAACCTTCAGGAGTACGTGCTCGGCGACACCCTGAAGAAGAAGGAGCGCGAGGCGCTGGCCGACATGATGGTCCGCAGCACCACCGGGGACGCGCTGATCCGCGCCGGGGTGCCGGAGGACTGGAAGGTCGGCGACAAGTCGGGCAGTCCCGCGTACGGCGGCCGCAACGACATCGCCGTGATGTGGCCGACGGAGGGCGACCCGATCGTGCTCGCGGTGTACTCGACCAAGGACACCGAGGACGCCGAGTCCGACGACGCGCTGATCGCCCAGGCGGCGGAGGTCGCCGTCGGCGCACTGGAGGACTGATCCCCGGCCTCCCCTCGGAGGGGGGCCGGCGGGCGCCGGCCTGGCGGCCGGCCGGCGCCCGCCGCAGGGCGGGGCTCAGCCCGCCCGGCCGGTGAGCTCGTATCCGGCGTCGTCGACCGCCTTGGCGATGAGGGCGTCGTCCGGCTCCCCGTCGGCGGCCACGGTGACGGTCCCGGCCTCCAGATCGACGTCGACCGAGCGGACCCCGGCCAGGACGCCGACCGCCTCGGTGATCGCCGACCGGCAGTGCCCGCAGGTCATGCCGGAGACGGTGTAGACGGTGGAGCCCTCGGGCGCGGTCGTGGCGGCGCCGGTCGAGCAGGAGCCGTCGGTGGAGCAGCAGGACGACATGGTCGGTTCCTCCCGTGGGGTCGCGGAGCGGCGGCCGTCGGCGGCGCCGCCCTCCCTTTATACCCCTACCCCCTATGGGAATCAATGCCGTGCAGCGCGTTCGCGCCACAGAACCCCGCCTGTGCAGCCTTTTCGGCCGCATACCCCAGAGGGGTACGCGGGGCGAACACGCTTGGTAAAGATGGGGACAAGAGGGGTAAAAGAGGGAGATGACCCAACGACGTTCCCCCCGCCGTGCGGCGACGGTGGCGGCGCTCGCCCTCGCGGCCGCCGTCGTCCCGCTCCCCGACGTCCCTCCCGCCGGGACCGCCTACGCGGCCGTCGCCCCCGCCTCCGGCGAGCTGCGCGCCGGCGACTCCGGCCCCGGGGTCGAGGCCGTCCAGGAGCGCCTGGCCGACCTCGGCTACTGGATCGACGGCGCCGACGGCGAGTTCGGCACCGAGACCGCCCTGGCCGTCCAGGCCCTGCAGAAGGCCGCCGGGATCGACCGCGACGGCATCGTCGGCCCGGACACCCGCAAGGCGCTCGACGAGGGCGTGCGCCCCTCCGCCGAGACCTCCCAGGGCCGGGCCGTGGAGATCGACCTGGACCGCCAGCTCCTGATGACCGTCGAGGACGGCGAGGTGCAGAAGGTCTTCAGCACCTCCACCGGCTCCGGCGAGCCCTACACCTCCCGCGGCGAACGGCACATCGCCACCACCCCGAAGGGGAGCTACCAGGTCTTCCGCGAGGTCGACGCCTGGGACCCCGGGCCGCTGGGCGCGCTGTACCGGCCCAAGTACTTCAACGGCGGCATCGCCGTGCACGGCTACGGCTCGGTGCCGCCCAACCCCGCCTCCCACGGCTGCGCGCGCGTCAGCCTCAAGGCCATGGACTGGCTCTGGAAGAGCGGGTACCTGGACGTGTACGACACGGTCCTGGTGCGCTGACCCGGCCTCACGTCCGGCGGCGCGGGTCCTCCCCGCCCCGCCGGACCGCCGTTCCCACGTCCATCCGCGCCCGCTCCCCGGCGAGCCGCTCCAGCGCCTCCTCACGGGTGACCCGGGTGCGCGGCGTCACCAGGCTCACCGCCACACCGCACACCAGCGCCGCCGCCATCGACGGGAGCACCGGGTTGCCCCAGAACTCCGTCCAGGCGCCGACCCCGTTCACCGCCAGCGCCGCGGCCGACCCGCCGGCCATCGCCGCCAGGGCCCCCTGCCAGGTGGCCCGCCGCCAGAAGCGGCCCAGCAGCGAGGCGACCAGCAGCCCGGTGAGCACGGTGGAGACCATCATCGTGATGTAGTCGATGACCGTGGTGGCCAGCAGCGCGCACGCCAGTGCCAGCAGCAGCACCCCGGCCAGGCACAGCCGCGACAGGCGCACCATGTCCTCGGCCCGGGGCAGGCGCCCGGTGACCATCTGGGCCACGTCGCGCAGCAGGATCGTGGTGGCCGCCACCGCGTCGGAGTCGCCCGAGGACATCGTCGCCGACAACCCCGCCACCAGGAGGAACGCCCCGACCCACACGGGGAACAGCGTGGTGGCCAGGTAGGGGAAGGCCATGTCCGGGTTGTCCAGCCCCGGCTCCAGCGATCGGGCGGCCATCCCCGCGACCGCCGGGAGCAGCGCGAACGCCGCGAACAGGCCGCCGACCCACAGGAAGCTCCTCCGCACCGTGGCGGTGTCCCGCGCCGAGTAGATCCGCTGCCGGTAGGACGGGGTGGCCAGCACGCCCACCGCGACCACCGCCGCCAGTGACAGCGCCGGGACCGGGCCGAGCGCCTCGACGCCCAGGAAGGAGGCCGCCTCCTCGGGCACGCCCGCGGCGAGCCCGGCCGGGCCGCCCGCGGCGACCAGCGCCAGCACCGCGAGCAGGGTGAACCCGATGAACAGCACGGTGCCCTGCACCGCGTCGGTGACGACGACCGCCAGGTAGCCGCCGACGACCGTGTACAGCCCGAACCCGGCCGCGACCACCACCTTGGCGAGCTGGGGGTCCATCCCCGTCAGGTAGGACAGGTACAGCGACCCGCCCAGGATGTGCGCCCCGAGCCAGCCCACCGAGGCCAGCACGAGGATCACCGAGACCACGCCCTTCACCGCCCGGCTGGCGCCGAAGTAGTAGCTCATCTCTTCGGAGAAGGTCATGAACCCGTGCCGGCGCACGTCGGCGAAGAGCACCGTCAGCAGCAGCACCCCGGCCGCGCCGCCGATGCCGTACAGCGCCCCGGCCCAGCCGTTCTCGTAGCCGAACCCGACGGCGCCCAGGCTGGACCCGGTGCCCACGAGGGTCGCCAGGGTGGTGCCGAGCAGCAGCGGGGTGCCCAGGCTCCGCCCGGCGAGCAGGAAGTCCTCCCCGCTGCGGGCCCGGCGGGCCACCCACACCCCCAGGCCGAGCATGGCCGCCAGGACCGCGAGCAGAACGGGAAGGTAGACCGGTGAGGAGAGATCATCCGCCATGGGGGCCATGGTGGCGCCGACCCCGGCGAATGGGACCCCCCGAGAGGGAACGTGCTGCAATGCACAAACCCGTGGTGCAGCACACCCGTGGGGAAGGCGGAGGCGGTGGGCCCACAGGGCGGAAACCCACGGCGCAGGGGAACGCGGAACGGCTCGGAAGGTACCCCACTAACGGCCCCCGCCCGGGCGGCAGGCCGGTGGGGCGTGAGGTCGCGAGGGCAGCGACGGCAGAAGCGGGGCGATTCCCCGGCCGCACCAGCCGTCCGGCGGGTCGTCGGCGGCCCAGGCGGACGGCTGAGCAGGTACCCCACTTCAGGGCCCCGGCCGGGCGGCGGGTCATCGAAGTGTGGGGTGGGGGCGGCGACGAGGAGAGGTCGCCAGCCCGTGCTGCAGCGCCGTCGGCCGTCCGGCGTGTGCGCGGTCACCGAAGAGGGCAGCGACGGCAGAAGCAGGGCGGTTCCCCGGCCGCACCAGCCGTCCGGCAGGCCCCTCCCGGTCCAGGCGAGCAGGCGGCTGAGCTGGTACCCCGCTCCGGGCCCCGGCCGGGCGGTGGGTCATCGGAGTGTCGGGTGGGGGCGGCGACGAGGAGAGGTCGGCGGCCCGTGCTGCAGCGCTGTCGGGCGCGGCGCGTGCGGGCGGTCGCCGTGATGGGCGGCGACGGCAGAAGCGGGGCGGTTCCCCGGCCGCACCAGCCGTCCGGCGGGCCCCGGATGGTCCCGATGGGCGGGGCGGTGGGCGGGGGTCACGCTCTCTCGCGCCCGTGGCGGTCGGCAGGCCCGCACCGCGAACCCCGGCACGGCTATGACCTGGGTAAACACTCCGCGTTAAGGGCGGGGAGGGGCGGGAAGCGAGCTTGGCGACACCCGC
>NZ_JAQFWQ010000125.1 GCF_027706725.1 Nocardiopsis endophytica | reverse complement strand
CCCCTAAAAGCGGCCCGGTAGCGTCGTTTCTCCCGAGATCAACGCCGAGCACACCCGCCTGTCCGCGCGCCTTCCAAGGCAGGGCGGCGCCGTCAGTTGCCGGGGACCATCGGCGGCATCGGGGCGGGCGGCGGCACCAGCAGGTACGCCCCCACCGCGCCGAACAGCGCCAGGACCGCCACGATCAGCACGCCCCCGGCCAGCCACCGCGCCCAGGAGCGGGTGTCCGGCCCGGCCACCGACAGGGACCCGGCGGCGAGGATGGCCGCCAGCAGCGCGGGCACCCCGTCGCCCAGCGCGAGCGCCTTGAGCATGCCCTCCTGGGAGGTGGCCGTCACGCTCGCAACGATCTCCACCGCCCGCGTCCCGGCGAACGACGCCAGCAGGGCCAGCACCGACCCGATGCCGAACGCCTCGGCGGTGAGCACGCTCGCGAACCGCTTGGGCGCGGCCCGCCCCTGCGTGTCGTCGGCCTCCGCCCCCTCCTCGGCCCCGGGCTCCGCCCTGGCCGCGTAGGCCCCCTCGGCGGCCTCACCCGCGCCGGGCTCCTGCGCGGGCCGCCCGCTCTCGTCTGCGACGGCTGCGGGCGCGAAGTCCGGCCCCGTGCGCCCGCCGTCCGTCCGGTCGTCGTCGCGGGGGGTCTGGGCCCCGCCGTCTTCGGGAGTCGTAGTCATCGCGCGCCAACCTACCCGTGACCGCGCCCTGCACACGACGCCCGCCGCGCGCACGCCGCGGGAGCTCCCGCCGGACGGTCGGCGCCATGGGCGAAACGAGGTCCTCGGATGGGGTTCCGATGACCCTCGGCCCTCCATAGTCGGAGTGACGGCCGGGTAGGGGCCCAGCCGTCCGACGCATGCGCGCGATCGACGAGGGGAAGCGATGACCAGCACCGAACCGCGGGTACGGGACTCCCTCACCCAGGACGAGGTCCGGCAGGTCGACATGTACTGGCGGGCCGCCAACTACCTGTCCGTCGGCCAGATCTACCTCCTCGACAACCCCCTGCTGCGGGAGCCCCTGCGCCCCGAGCACATCAAGCCCCGGCTGCTGGGCCACTGGGGGACCACGCCCGGCCTCAACTTCGTCTACGCCCACCTGCAGCGCCAGGTGAAGAAGCGCGGGACGGACGCGATCTGGCTGATGGGCCCCGGCCACGGCGGCCCCAGCGGGGTGGCCACCGCCTGGCTCGACGGCACCTACACCGAGGTCTACCCCGAGGTCACCCAGGACGTGGAGGGCATGCGCAAGCTGTTCCGCCAGTTCTCCTTCCCCGGCGGCGTGCCCTCGCACTACGCGCCGGAGACGCCCGGCTCCATCCACGAGGGCGGCGAGCTGGGCTACGTCCTCTCGCACGCCTACGGGGCGGTCTTCGACAACCCCGGCCTGGTCGCCGCCGCCGTTGTCGGCGACGGGGAGGCCGAGACGGGCCCACTGGCCAACAGCTGGCTGTCGAACAAGTTCGTCAACCCCGACACCGACGGCGCGGTCCTGCCGATCCTGCACCTGAACGGCTACAAGATCGCCGGGCCGACCGTGCTGGCCCGCATGCCCGAGAGCGAGTTGGCGGCGCTGCTCGAGGGGTACGGCCACCGCCCCTTCTTCGTCGCCGGGGACGACCCGGGCGTCATGCACCGCGAGATGGCCGGGGTCCTGGACAGCGCGCTGGACGAGATCGCCGCCCTCCAGGACCGGGTGCGCTCGGGCGCCGACCGCACCGACGTGAAGTGGCCGATGATCGTGCTGCGCACCCCCAAGGGGTGGACCGGCCCGGACGAGGTCGACGGCCTGCCGGTCGAGGGCACCTGGCGCGCCCACCAGGTGCCGCTGGTGCAGATGCGGGAGAACCCCGAGCACCTGAGGATGCTGGAGGAGTGGATGCGCTCCTACCGGCCCGAGGAGCTGTTCGACTCCGACGGCACCCCGGTCGACGAGTCCGTGCGCATCGTCCCGCCGGGCCCGCTGCGCATCAGCGCCAACCCGCACGCCAACGGCGGCCTGCTGCTCAAGGACCTCACCCTGCCCGACTTCCGCGAATACGCGGTGGACGTGCCCGCGCCGGGCGCAGTCAAGCACGAGGCCACCCGGGTGCTGGGCGCGCTGCTGCGCGACGTGATCCGGCTCAACCCCGACGACTTCCGCATCTTCGGGCCCGACGAGACCGCCTCCAACCGGCTGAACGCGGTCTTCGAGGCCACCGACCGGGCCTGGGACGAGCGGCTGCTGCCCACCGACGAGCACATGGCCCCCGACGGGCGGGTCATGGAGGTGCTCAGCGAGCACCTGTGCCAGGGCTGGCTGGAGGGGTACCTGCTCACCGGGCGGCACGGGCTGTTCAACAGCTACGAGGCGTTCGTCCACATCGTCGACTCGATGTTCAACCAGCACGCCAAGTGGCTCAAGACCACCCGCACCATCCCCTGGCGGCGCCCGATCGCCTCGCTCAACTACCTGCTCAGCTCGCACGTGTGGCGCCAGGACCACAACGGCTTCAGCCACCAGGACCCCGGCTTCATCGACCACGTCGTCAACAAGAAGCCCGAGATCATCCGGGTGTACCTGCCGCCGGACGCCAACACCCTGCTCGCCACCGCCGACCACTGCCTGCGCATGCGCGACACGGTCAACGTGGTGATCGCGGGCAAGCAGCCGGCGCTGAGCTACCTGGACATGGACCAGGCCCTCGCGCACTGCATCCGCGGCCTGGGCATCTGGGGGTGGGCCAGCAGCGACGACGGCGCCGAGCCGGACGTGGTGCTGGCGTGCGCCGGGGACATCCCGACCATGGAGGCGCTGGCCGCCGCCGACCTGCTCCGCACCCACCTGCCGGAGCTGCGCGTGCGCCTGGTGAACGTGGTCGACCTGATGCGGCTGCAGCCCGCCGAGGAGCACCCGCACGGCATCACCGACCGCGAGTTCGACGCCCTGTTCACCCCGGACAAGCCGATCATCTTCGCCTTCCACGGCTACCCGTGGCTCATCCACCGCCTGACCTACCGCCGGCGGGGCCACGACAACCTGCACGTGCGCGGCTACATCGAGGAGGGCACGACCACCACGCCCTTCGACATGGTCATGCTCAACCACCTGGACCGCTTCCACCTGGTGATGGACGTCATCGACCACGTGCCGGGCCTGGCGGTGCGGGCGGCCCACCTCAAGCAGCAGATGGACGATGCGCGGCTGCGGTGCCGCGCCTACACTCGCGAGCACGGCGACGACGCGCCGGAGATCCGCGACTGGACATGGCAGGCGTGAGGGACGCGGCGGCGCGGGCGGCGGCGCCGAAGGGGTCCGGAGCGGGAGGGCGGTCCGTATGCAGGTCCTGATCGTCAACACCGGGTCGAGCAGCGTGAAGCTGTCGGTCCTGGGCGAGGGCGGCGAACAGCTCGGCAACAGCACCCTGGAGCTGCGCGACGGAACGGTGACGGCCGAGCAGATGCAGGGGGCCCTGGAGGAGCTCCCGCGCGTCGACGCGGTCGGCCACCGGGTCGTGCACGGCGGCGAGGACTTCCGCGCGCCCGTGGTGCTGGACGAGCACGTGCTCGACCGGATCCGCGACGTGGCGGTGCTGGCGCCGCTGCACGTGCCCAAGGCGCTCGCGGGCATCGAGGCCGCCCGCAAGGTGCTGCCCGACACCCCGCAGGTGGCCTGTTTCGACACGGCCTTCCACGCGACCCTGCCGCCGGAGGCCTACACCTACGCCATCCCCAAGGGGTGGCGGGAGCGGCACGGGCTGCGGAGGTACGGCTTCCACGGCCTGTCGCACTCCTACGCCTCGCGGCGCGCGGCCGAGATGGCCGGGGGGCCGGTCGGCCGCCTCGTGGTGGCCCACCTGGGGGCCGGGGCGTCGCTGTCGGCGGTGCGCGACGGGCGCTGCCTGGACACCACCATGGGGTTCACCCCCACCGAGGGCCTGGTCATGGCCACCCGCAGCGGCGACGTGGACCCCGGGCTGGTGCTGTGGCTGCTGCAGTACGGCGGCATGGCCCCGGACGAGGTGGCCGGGGGCCTGGACCGCGGCGGCGGCCTGTACGGGCTGACGGGCGACTCGGACATGCGCGACGTGATGGAGCGCGTCGGCGGCGACGACCCGGTGGCCCGCCTGGGACTGGGGGTCTACCTGCACCGGCTGCGGGCGAAGATCGCGGCGATGGCCGCCGCCCTGAACGGCCTGGACACGCTGGTGTTCACCGGGGGAGTGGGCGAGCACCAGCCCCCGGTCCGCGCCGGGGCGGCCGAGGGCCTGGCGTTCCTGGGCGTGGCCCTCGACACGGGCGCGAACGAGGGGGCGCGCACCGACACCGACATCACCGCCCCGGGGGCGAATGTGCGCACCCTGGTGATCACCGCCCGCGAGGACCTGGAGATCGACGGCGAGGTGCGCAGGACCCTGGAGGGGTGAGGCGGAGGACGTTGATCTCGACGAAAGTGCTGCCAAAACCGCTGGAATGACAGCACTTTCGTCGAGATCATCGACGAGGGGCCTGGCGCTCCTCTTCGGCGCCGAGGGCGATGGGGGCGGCAAGCCACTCGTCGGGGAGGCCGAACGCGTCCACCAGCGTGCGCGCGTGCGGGCGCAGCTCCCCGCACAGCGCGTCGACCGCCTTGACCACCGCCTTGGCGCGCGTGCCCGACAGGCGCTCGTGCTCCAGGAACCAGGCGCGGTCCTCCTCCACCAGCGACAGCACGTACAGGTCGCACACCTTCTCCAGCAGGCTCCGCGCCCGCTCGTCCCCGCACCGGTCGATGCCCGCGACGAACGCCTCCAGCACGACCCGGTCCACGTGCACGCGCGCGGCCCGCAGCACGTGCTCCTGGGCGTCGTTGAACGCCGCGAAGGCGTCCGCGCCGCCCGCCCTGCCCGCCCGGCGCAGCCGCCGCGCCAGCCCGGCCACCGTGTGCTCCTCCCGGTCCTCCAAGAGCCGCAGCTGCCAGCCGCGGTCCCGCAGCTCCTCGGCGTCGCCGCGCCCCGGCGCCGCGCTGACCAGGCGCTCGATCAGCGACCGGGCGGCGGTGCGCTCGATCACCCCCTCCAGCACCTGCCCGGCGGCGAACCGCACCATCCCCGCCGTGTCCAGGTCGCCGAAGGCGTCCCGGTAGTCGGTCAGCAGCGCCTTGGCGAGCAGCTGCAGCAGCACCGTGTTGTCGCCCTCGAAGGTGGTGAACACGTCCACGTCCGCGCGCAGCTGCGGAAGCCGGTTGGCGGCCAGGTACCCGGCCCCGCCGCACGCCTCCCGGCAGGTCTGCGCCGTGTGCAGGGCGTGCCAGGTCGCCACCGCCTTCAGCCCGGCCGCGCGCGACTCCAGCTCGCGCCGGGCGTGCTCGTCCAGCGGCCGCTCCCCGGTGTGCTCGCCGTGCAGGGCCTCGACCAGCTCCCCCTGGGCGAAGTGCAGCGCGTAGGTGCGGGCCAGGGCGGGCAGCAGGCGGCGCTGGTGGGCGCGGTAGTCCAGCAGCCGCACCTCCTCCTCGCCGCCGCCCGGGCGGGTGAACTGGCGCCGCGCGTCCCCGTAGCGGACCGCGACCGCCAGGGCGGCCTTCGCCGCGGTGCCCGCCCCGCCGGCGACGCTCACCCGCCCGCGCACCAGCGTGCCGAGCATGGTGAAGAACCGGCGGGAGGGGTCGGCGATGGGGCTGGAGTAGGTGCCGTCCCCGGCGACCGACCCGTACCGGCCCAGCAGCGCCGAGCGCGGCACCCGGACGCGGTCGAAGGCCAGACGGCCGTTGTCGACGCCGTTCAGCCCGGCCTTGGGGCCGCAGTCGCCGATCTCCACCCCGGGCAGCGGGCGCCCCTGCCCGTCCCGGATCGGCACCAGCAGGGCGTGCACCCCGTGGTCCTCGCCGAGCGTGCGCAGCCGGGCGAACACCACCGCCGCGCGCCCGTCCCGGGCGGCATTGCCGATGTAGTCCTTGCGGGCCGCCTCGTCCGGCGTGTGCACGGTGAACATGCCCGAGCCGGGGTCGTAGTCGGCGGTGGTGCGGAGCCGCTGCACGTCGGAGCCGTGCCCGGTCTCGGTCATGGCGAAGCAGCCGGGCAGGTCCAGCGAGATCACCCCGGGCAGGTGCTCGGCGCGCTGCTCATCGGTGCCCAGCGCCTGGATCGCGCCGCCGAACAGGCCCCACTGCACCCCGACCTTGACCATCAGGGACATGTCGGCGACCAGCATCTCGAACGCGACGCACGAGGCCCCGAAGTCGCCCGCCCCGCCGACCTCGGCCGGGAAGCCGTACCCGGGCACCTCGGTGCGGGCCAGGGCGGCGAGCTGGTCGGCGACGCGCGCCCGGTGCTCCTCCACGGACAGCCCGGCGACGGGGGCGAAGAGCTCGCCCCGCACCCGCTCGCGCACGGTGTCCCGGACCCCGGCCCACCGGCCGTCGAGGAGGGCGCGCAGCGCCTCCGCGGTCCGGCCCGCGTCCCGGTCCTGCCGCGCCTGGGTGTCGGTCATGTCTCCCGCCCTCCGTGCCCCTCCGCGCTTTCGGGCCGTCCTACCACGCGCTGCCCCGGCCGTCCCCGCCCGACACGCGTGCGATGCGGTGAGACCGGGCGATGGTGGGAAGACCGTAAAGGACACATGGAGAGCGGAACGCGCGGAGCGGCGGATGATGACGGCCGAAACCCTTCCCGGTGTCCGGGACGCCCTGCCCACCGACCTCGCCGCCATGGTCGCGCTCGGGGAGCGTGCGGCCCCCGCCCGCGGCCCCGGCGGCGAGCCCGCGGAGTCGCGCCGCGCCCGCCTTGCGGCGCTGGTCTCCGACCTGGGCGCGGTGGTGCTGGTGGCCACGGACGAGGAGGTCGTCCAGGGGTACCTGGCGGCGTCGGTCGGCGACCCCGCGCCCCCGCACGGCGGCGCGGGACCGGTCGGCTACGTGGACGACCTCGCCGTGGGGGAGGGGCACGACTGGTGGCGGGTGGGCGGAGCCCTCCTCGCCCGCGCCCGTTCCCGGCTGAAGGAGGCCGGGGCCGTGCGGATGATCGTCACGACGGGCGGCGGCGACCCGGTCAAGCAGGCCTTCCTGTGGCGGTCCGGGTTCACGCTGATCACCGAGTCCTATGAGGAGTCCCTGCCGTGACGCGCTGACGGGCCGCGGCCGCTCCGCGTCGGGCGACCGTTCGTGACCCCGTGTGCGCGCTCTTCGGATCCCTGCGCGCCCCGCCACCCGGGTGCCGGACGACACTGTCACGGCCCTGACCATGGCCGTGCGGCCCGGGCGCCGGCCCCGTGAGAGTGTCCGGGGCCCCGGACGGTCCGGGACCCCGCGCACCGGGCGCGCCGCCGTGCCCGCACCACCCTGTCCCCGTCCGTCCCGAGATGTTCAACGGGGCCCCAATTCACCCTCCGTTCTCCTTTTTTGAAGATCGAAAAGGTTCGAACGGGTGTATCCCCGGGGATGTGAGGTCGGTGCGTGCTCGATTGGAGTGAGCGATGACCCGACTCACCGAGAACGACGTCCACGACTACATCCGCGGCATCTGCTTCAAGAACGGCCCCCCGGGGCTGGTCGGTGTCGAAGTCGAATGGCTGGTCACCGACCCCGCCGCCCCCGACCGCCCCGTACCGATCGACCGAGTGGCCGCGCTGCTCGACGAGGCCGGGCCTCCCCCGGCCGGAAGCGCCGTCACCTTCGAGCCCGGAGGGCAGCTCGAGCTCAGCTCGCCGCCCCTCCCCGGCCCCGCGGCCGCGCACGGCGCCGCCGCCGCCGACCTCGCCCACGTGGCCAAGCCCCTGAACGACGCGGGGCTGCACCTGCGCGGAGTCGGCCTCGATCCCCGCCGGCCGCCCCGGCGCCAGCTCACCCTCCCCCGCTACACGGCCATGGAGCGGTTCTTCGACCGCGCCGGCCCCAGCGGCCGCACCATGATGTGCAGCACCGCCTCCCTGCAGGTGTGCCTGGACATCGGCGCCGACTCCGCCGACGCCGCCCGCCGCTGGCGGCTGGCGCACCGCCTGGGACCGGTGCTCACCGCCGCCTTCGCCAACTCGCCCGTGTGGCGCGGCCGCCCCACCGGCTGGCGGTCGGCCCGGTGGGCGGTGTGGGCCGGGATCGACCAGGGCCGCACCCGCCCCGTCGGCGGGGACGACCCCGCCACCGCCTGGGCGGAGTACGCCCTGCGGGCCGACCTGATGACGATCCGCACCGCCGACGGGCGCTGGCACGGCGGGTCCGGCATGCACTTCTCCGAGTGGATGCGCCGGTGCCGCCCCCGCCCGCCCGACCACGACGACCTCGTCTACCACCTGAGCACCCTGTTCCCCCCGGTGCGCCCGCGCGGGTGGCTGGAGCTGCGCATGATCGACGCCCTGCCCGCGCCCTGGTGGCCGGTCCCGGCGGCGGCCGCCGCCGCCCTGGTGGACGACGCCCGCGCCGCCGACGCCGCCGAAGAGGCCCTGGACGAGCTGCACGGGGACGGCGCCGAACCCGACCGCCGCACCTGGCTGGCGGCCGCCCGGGACGCCGTCGCCGACCCCGCCCTGGGCCGGGCCGCGCGGCGCTGCCTGGAGGCCGCGTCCGAGGCCCTGCCCCGGATGGGGGCGGCCCGGCTCGCCGAGACCGTGGACGCCTACCGCGACCGCTACACCGACCGGGGCCGCTGCCCCGCCGACGACGCGACCGATGGATCCGATGCGTTCGACGCGCCGGACGCGATCTCCGGAGGGAACCGATGAGGACCGAGGCGGACCACGACCGCGAGCACGGCCACGACCACGACCACGACCGCGTGCGCGAGCGCATCGCCGCCGAGCTGGAAGCGGTGCGCAGGCGCAGCGAGGGGCTGACCGTACACGCCCTGGACGAGGGCGAGCTGGTGGCCCAGCACTCCCCGCTGATGTCCCCGCTGGTGTGGGACTACGCCCACGTCGGCAACTACGAGGAGCAGTGGCTGGTGCGCGCCGCGGCGGGCGGCGACGCGCTGCGCCCCGACATCGACGTGCTCTACGACGCCTTCGAGAACCCCCGCGCCGACCGGGTCGAGCTGCCGCTGCTCCGCCCGGAGGAGGCGCGCGACTACAACGCCCGCGTCCGGCGCAGGGTGCTCGACTCCCTGGAGCGGGTGCCCATGGGCGAGGGCTCGGGCCTGGGCGCCGGCGGCTTCGTCTACAACATGGTGATCCAGCACGAGCACCAGCACGACGAGACCATGCTCGCCACCCACCAGCTGCGCAAGGGCGACCCGGTGCTGCCCGACGGGGCACCGGACGGGCCGGACCCGGTGCCGCCGGGCCCCGAGGAGGTGCTGGTCCCCGCCGGGCCGTTCACCATGGGCACCACCGCCGACCCGTGGGCCTACGACAACGAGCGCCCCTCGCACACCGTCCACCTGCCCGCCTACCGGATCGCCGCGCGGCCGGTGAGCAACGCCGCCCACATGGCGTTCATCGACGCGGGGGGCTACGACGACCCCCGCTGGTGGACCGAGGAGGGGTGGCGCTGGCGCAGCGAGGGCGGCAAGACGGCCCCCGCGTTCTGGTTCCGCGACGGGGACACCTGGATGCGCCGCCGCTTCGGCCGCGTCGAGCCCGTCCCGCCCGAGGAGGCGGTGCAGCACGTCAGCTTCCACGAGGCGCAGGCGCACGCGCGCTGGGCGGGCATGCGGCTGCCCACCGAGGCCGAGTGGGAGAAGGCGGCGCGGTGGGACCCGGCCACCGGCCGCTCCCGCCGCTACCCGTGGGGGGACGAGGAGCCCACCGGGCGCCACGCCAACCTGGGGCAGCGGCGGCTGCGCCCCTCGGCCGCCGGGGCGTTCCCCGACGGGGCGTCCCCGCTCGGGGTGCGCCAGCTCATCGGCGACGTGTGGGAGTGGACCTCCACCGTCTTCCACGGCTACCCCGGCTTCACCGCCTTCCCCTACCGGGAGTACTCCGAGGTGTTCTTCGACGACGGCTACCGGGTGCTGCGCGGCGGCTCCTGGGCGACCGACCCCACCGCCACCCGGGGCACGTTCCGCAACTGGGACCACCCCATCCGGAGGCAGATCTTCAGCGGGTTCCGGCTGGCCCGCGACGCCGCCCCGGACGAGGGCGGGGTGGGCGCCTGATGTGCCGCCACCTGGCCTACCTGGGGCCGCCCGCGAGCCTGCACCGGCTGCTGTACGGGGACGGGGGCGAGGGCGCGAACCCGCTGTACCGCCAGTCCTACGCCCCGCGCGAGCAGCGGCACGGCACCGTCAACGCCGACGGGTTCGGCGCCGGGTGGTACCCGCCCGGGGGCGGGGAACCGCTGCGGTACCGCCGCGCGATGCCGATCTGGGCGGACACCTCGTTCGAGGACGCCGCCCGGGCGATCACCACCGGCTGCCTGGTTGCGGCCGTGCGCGACGCCACCCCGGGGTTCGGCACCGACGAGTCCTGCGCCCAGCCGTTCCGCGCCGACGGCATCCTGTTCAGCCACAACGGCGCGGCCGACGACGACGAGTCGCTGGCCGCCGCCCTGGGCGCACCGGTCCCGGCCGGTGCGCTGGACGCCCGCACCCCCGTCGACTCGGCGCCGCTGTTCGCGAACGTGGTCCGGCTGCGGCGGCGCGGGGCGGGGCTGGGCGAGGCGCTGGCCGCCACGGTGGCGGCGGCGCTGGAGTACTCGCCCGGCCGGTACAACCTGCTGGCCTCCGACGGGCACACCATCGCGGCCACCGCGTTCGGCGACACGCTGTACACGCGCGCCCCGGACGGCGGCGGGGGCGGGGGGACCGTCATCGCCTCCGAGCCGCTGGACGACGCGGCGGAATGGCACAGGGTCCCGGAGTGTTCCCTGGTCATCGCCGATTCCGAAGGGATACGCACCACCGCCGTCGCCGCACCGGCGGCCCGCGGACGACGCGAGGAGGGGGACGCGCAATGGTCCGCACCGACCGCCACCTGACCGAGGACGACCTGTCCAAGTCGCTCCGGCGCGACGTCGCCGAAGGGCTGGCGGCCGCGCCCAAGACCCTGCCGCCCAAGTGGTTCTACGACGAGCGCGGCAGCGGGCTGTTCGAGGAGATCACCCGGCTGCCCGAGTACTACCCCACCCGGGCCGAGCGGGCCATCCTGCGCGAGCGCTCCGGCGAGATCGCCCGCGCGTCCGGCGCCGACACCCTGGTGGAGCTGGGGGCGGGGTCGGGGGAGAAGACCCGGCTGCTGCTGGACGCCCTGTGCGCGCAGGGCGGCCCGACCGGGTTCGTCCCCGTCGACGTCAGCGGCGACTTCCTGGAGGAGGCGGCCGCGCGCATCGCCGCCGACCACCCCGGCCTGCGGGTGCACGCGGTGGTGGCCGACTTCGAGCGGCACCTGCCGCTGCTGCCCACCGGGGGCAGGCGGATGGTGGCCATGCTCGGGTCGACCATCGGCAACCAGACGCCGGAGCAGCGGGCGGCGTTCCTGGGCGACCTGCGCGGCACCATGGAGGAGGGCGAGAGCCTGCTGCTGGGGGCGGACCTGGTCAAGGACCCGGCCCGGCTGGTCGCGGCCTACGACGACGCGCAGGGCGTGACGGCCGAGTTCAACCGCAACGTGCTGCGGGTGATCGACCGCGAACTGGGGGCCGACTTCGACCCCGGGCTGTTCGAGCACGTCGCGGTATGGGACCCGGACCGCGAATGGATCGAGATGCGCCTGCGCGCCCGCACCGCCCACCGGGTCCGCGTGGAGGCGCTGGACCTGGAGGCCGCCTTCGCGGAGGGGGAGGAGATGCGCACCGAGATCTCCGCCAAGTTCCGCAAGGAGGGCCTCAAGGCCGAACTGGCGGAGGCCGGTTTCACCCTGGAGCGCTGGTGGACCGACCCCGACGGGGACTTCTCCCTGCTCCTGGCACGGGCCTGAGCGCGGCGCCGCCGGGGTGCCTCACATCCCGGCGGCGCCGCCCACCGCCGTCCCGATGCCGAAGGTGACCGCCATCGCCAGCAGCCCGCCGACCGTGCTGCGCAGGGCCGCGCGGCGCGGGTCGGCGCCGCCCAGGCGGGCGCTGACCGCCCCGGTCACCGCGACCGCCCCGGCCACCGCCGCGATGGTCACCGGCACCCGCCAGCCGCCCGGGGACAGGGTGATCAGCAGCAGCGGCACCAGCGCACCGACGACGAACGACAGGAAGCTCGCCAGCGCCGCCTGCCACGGATCGGTCAGCTCGTCGGAGTCCAGCTTCAGCTCCACCTCGGCGTGCGCCCGCAGCGCGTCCCGGGCGGTGAGCTGCTCGGCCACCCGGCGCGCCAGGTCCGCGTCGAGCCCCCGCTCCCGGTACATCCCGGCCAGCTCCTCCAGCTCGGCCTCCGGGTCCTCCTCCAGCTCGCGGCGTTCGCGCGCGAGGGCGGCCCGCTCGGTGTCGCGCTGGGTGCCCACCGACACGTACTCGCCCGCCGCCATCGACAGCGCGCCGGAGAACATCCCCGCCACGCCCGCCACCAGGACGGCGGTGCCCGAGGCGGTCGCCCCGGCCACGCCCACCACCAGCCCCGCGGTGGACACGATCCCGTCGTTGGCGCCGAGCACCCCGGCGCGCAGCCAGTTCAGCCGCGACCCCAGGCTCTCGTGGTGCGGTTCACGCGGTCCGCGGGGCTCGCGGCCCCCGCGGCCGGCCTCCGCCGCCCCGCCCCACCCCCGGTCGTCCCGGCCCGGTGTCCGCACCGTCTCCCGGTCGGTCCTGCGCGGTGTCCTCCGCTCCGCCATCGCCTCCCCCTCCCCGGCCTCCGCCCCCGGGGCGATCGTCTCAAGGGGGCGCCCGCGCCCGGCAGAGGCGCGCGGGTGGGCCCACCGGCTCCGGTACGGTGAACCCCGTGATCAAGGTAGGAGTGTTCGGCGCCCAGGGGCGCATGGGAACGGAAGTCGTCAAGGCGGTCGAGGCGGCCGAGGACACCGAGCTCGTCGCGGCGGTCGACGACCCCGGGGAGCGGGAGAAGGCGCGGGGGGCCGACGTCGTCGTCGACTTCACCCACCCCGACGCGGTGATGGACAACCTGCGCTGGCTGGCCGGGAACGGGATCCACGCCGTCGTGGGCACCAGCGGCTTCGACACCGACCGGCTGGCCGAGGTGCGCGACCTGCTCGCCCGCCACCCCGGTGCCAACATCCTCATCGCGCCGAACTTCGGCATCGCGGCGGTGCTGATGATGAACTTCGCCGCCAAGGCCGCGCCCTACTTCGAGTCGGCCGAGATCGTGGAGCTGCACCACCCGAACAAGGCCGACGCGCCCAGCGGCACCGCCGACCGCACCGCGCGGATGGTGGCCCGGGCGCGCGCCGACGCCGGGTGCGCCCCGATGCCCGACGCCACCACCTCCGAGCTGGAGGGGGCGCGCGGAGCCGACGTGGACGGCGTGCGGGTGCACGCGCTGCGGATCACCGGGCTCATCGCCCACCAGGAGGTGGTCTTCGGCACCCACGGCGAGACGCTGAAGATCCGCCACGACTCGATGACCCGCGCCTCGTTCATGCCGGGCGTGCTGCTGGGCGTGCGGCGCGTCGCTGACCTGCCCGAACAGCTCACGGTGGGGCTGGAGCCGCTGCTCGGCCTCGACTGATCCGGCGGGCGCCCGCCGTTCCATACCGTAATTCGACGAATACCCCGTGCGTTCGGTGCGGGGTATTCGTGCTGTCACGGTGCGGATTTCCCGCACGCCCCCCTGCCGGAACGCCAATTCCCGGCGGGATGGGCCGCCACGCGGCGGGGGCGGCGGCCGGGTCCGGCGTCTTCATGTTATCTTCATGAAGCCAATGATCCGATGACTCGCATGGTGATCTGGACATGCCCGTCTCGCATGCCCCCTGCTGAGCCGCTCGACTTCACTGGCCACATTTAACGCTCTCGAAATGGGAGCGAAACGTCGTCTCCTCGTCTTCGGACACCATTGCCTGAAGGCGTATTCGTCGTGCGCTGCTGCGGAGGAAAGATGTTCCTAACCCCGTCGGATCGGGAGAAACTACTGCTCAGTGTGGCGGGGATGGTCGCCCGGGACCGCCTGGAGCGCGGGGTGCGCCTCAACCACCCCGAAGCCGTCGCCCTGCTGTCCTGCTGGGCGATCGAACGTGCGCGGGAGGGCGCGACCGTCAAGGGCCTGATGGACGAATGCGTGCACGTGCTCAGCGCCGACCAGGTCATGGACGGTGTCCCCGAGCTGGTGGACTACGTGCAGGTCGAGGCGACCTTCCCGGACGGGCGCAAGCTGGTCACCATGACCCACCCCATCCGCCACGCGGCCGGGCACGCCGAGGCGGCGGAGACGGCCGGGGCCGCCGGGTCCGCGCCCGGCGCCGTCGTCCCCGCCCCGGGCGAGATCGAGCTCAACGCCGGGCGCGAGAAGCGGTCCGTGGTGATCCGCAACGACGGCGACCGGCCCGTGCAGATCGGGTCGCACATCCACCTGGCCGACGTGAACCCCGCGCTGACCTTCTCCGAGGCCGACGGGACCCCCGCCGACCGCGCCCTGGTCGACGGGTTCCGTCTGGACATCCCCGCCGGGACGTCGCTGCGCTTCCAGCCCGGCGACGAGAAGGCCGTGACCGCGGTGCGGCTCGGCGGCCGCCGCGAGGTGCCCGGCATCCGCCCCGCCAAGGCCGTGGTCGGGGGTGGCGTGCGATGAGCAGCATCTCCCGCGACGAGTACGCCTCCCTGTACGGGCCCACCACCGGCGACCGGGTGCGGCTGGGCGACACGAACCTGTGGATCGAGGTCGAGGAGGACCGCTGCGTCGGCGGCGACGAGGCGGTCTTCGGCGGCGGCAAGTCGATCCGCGAGTCCATGCTGCAGTCCACCGCCACCCACGCCGAGGGCGCACTCGACCTCGTCATCACCAACGCCGTGGTGCTCGACCACTGGGGCGTGGTCCGCGCCGACGTGGGCGTGCGCGACGGGCGCATCGCCGCCGTCGGCAAGGCGGGCAACCCCGACGTGCAGGACGGGGTCCACCCCGACCTGGTCATCGGACCCGGCACCGAGGTCCTCGCCGGCGAGGGGCGCATCCTCACCGCCGGGGGCATCGACTCCCACGTGCACTTCCTCAACGCCGACCAGCTGTGGGAGGCGCTGTCCCTGGGCATCACCACCGCCATCGGCGGCGGCACCGGCCCCGCGGAGGGCAGCAAGGCCACCACCGTCACCCCGGGGCCGTGGAACATCGCCGCCACCCACCGCGCCGTCGACGCGGTCCCGATGAACGTCCTGCTCCTGGGCAAGGGCAACACCGTGGGCCAGGCCGCCATGGCCGAACAGGTGCGGGCGGGGGCCGCCGGCCTCAAGATCCACGAGGACTGGGGCGCCACCCCGGGCGCGATCGACGCGGCCCTGCGCGCCGCCGACGCGTTCGGCATCCAGGTGTCCCTGCACGCCGACAGCCTCAACGAGGCCGGGTACGTGCAGGAGACCCTCGGGGCGATCGGCGGGCGCGGCATCCACGTCTTCCACTCCGAGGGCGCGGGCGGCGGGCACGCCCCCGACATCATCGTGGTGGCGGGCGAGCCCAACGTGCTGCCGTCCTCCACCAACCCGACGCTGCCCTTCACGGTCAACACGGTGGCCGAGCACCACGACATGCTCATGGTCTGCCACCACCTCAACCCCGACGTCGAGGCGGACGTGCAGTTCGCCGACTCGCGGATCCGCGACACCACCATGGCCGCCGAGGACCTGCTGCAGGACATGGGCGCCATCTCGATGACCTCCTCCGACGCCCTGGCCATGGGGCGCGCCGGGGAGGTGGTCACCCGCACCTGGCAGGTGGCGCACGCGATGAAGGACCGGTGGGGCGGCGGCTCGCTGATGCCCGCCGACAACGAGCGGGCGCGGCGCTATGTCGCCAAGTACACGATCTGCCCGGCCGTGGCCGCGGGGATCGACCACGAGGTGGGCTCGGTGGAGCCGGGCAAGCTCGCCGACCTGGTGCTGTGGAACCCGGCGTTCTTCGGCATCCGCCCGGCGGCGGTGGTCAAGGGCGGCGGGGTGGTGTACGCCCCGCAGGGGGACGTCAACGCCTCCATCCCCACCGCGGAGCCGATGCTGCTGCGCACCGGGCTGGCCGCGGGCGACGCGGCGCACCTGGCGACGAGCTTCGTGGCCCCGGCCGCCCTGGAGGAGGGGGTGGCCGAGCGCCTGGGGCTGCGGCGGCGCCTGACGCCGATCCGCCACACCCGCGGGGTGGGCAAGGAGCACATGCCCAACAACAGCGCCCTGCCGGAGATCAGCGTGGACCCGGAGACGTTCCGGGTGACGATCGACGGCTACGAGGTCGACCCGAAGGACGCGGACGCGCCCGTGTCGGAGGTACCGCTGGCGCAGAGGTACAGCATGTTCTGATCCGGAGGCCCATGGGGCGGGACGGCGCTCCATGGGCCCCTGCGGGGTGGTGGCCTGCGGGTGTGTGCCCGCAGGCGGCGCCCCCTTCAGGGGATCGTGGCGGGTTGCGGCCGCGCCCTTGGCCGGCCGCGCTCGTCCGCGGTCCTTCGCGCGCCGTCGACCGGAGGGGCCAGCGGCGTTGGAGCCGTGTCGGGGCCGTCCCGGCCGAGGTGTTCGGTGGACATGCGCCGTACGCGGTCGAACAGAGCGGCCCCCGCCCAAGCGGTGCGCGAAGGCGGGGCCCGGGATGGCCGTCATCGCAGGTCGGGAGCAGGATGGTGGGTGAGTCCCGAGGGGCGCCCCGGGGCCGCTGAGCCCGTTCCGAAGGATTCGGTCGACCTGCGGCGGCCGGAGGGGGCCAGACGGCGGCCGAGACGCTGCGGCGTCGGTCCCACCGCCCCGCCGTCGACGGACCGACCCGGCCATCACGAGGACGACCCGGCAATACCTGGGAGGAGACGATGAGCACCGACACGGGGGCACTGGGCGCGCTCCTGCTCGCCGACGCCCGGCTCCCCACCGGGGGCCACGCCCACTCGGCGACCCTGGAGGCCGCCCTCGAAGCCGGGTTGCCCGAGGAGCGCATCCCCGACTACATCCGCGCCCGCCTGGCCACGGTCGGCCGTACCGAGGCCGCCGCCGCGGTCGTCGCGCTGCGCGCCGCCCGCGACCCCGGCTCCGGGCCCGACTACAGCCCCGACTACGGCCCGGTCCAGGAGGCGCTTGCCGCCCGCACCCCCAGCCGTGCGCTGCGCGAGGCGTCCGCCTCCCTCGGCCGCGGCCTGGCCCGCCTCGCCCGCCGGGTCGACGCCGACCACCCCGCCGTCCGCGCCCTGCCCACTGCGCAGGCGGCCACCCCCGGGCTGCGGGCGCTGCGCCCGGTCGTCCTCGGTGTGCTCGGGGCGGTGTTCGGCATGACCGCCGAGCAGACCGCCCGCGCCGCCCTGTACGAGGACGCGCAGACGGTCACCGCGGCCGCACTCAAGCTCCGCCCCGGCGACCCGCTCACCGCGGTCCGGTGGCTCCTCGACCTGGCACCCCACATCGAGGAGTCGGTCCGCGCCGCCGCCGCGACGGACGTCCCCCACGACATTCCCGCGCACTCGGCCCCGCACATCGACCGCTGGGCCGAGGCGCACGCCCGTGAGACGAGGAGGCTTTTCGTTGCCTAGGAACACAGCGTTGCCTGAGAATCCAGTGCTGCCCGACGGCGCCGTGTCGCCGCAGAGCACCGCCGCTACCGCCCCCGCCGCCACGGCCGCGCCCACCGGCCGCCGCACCCTGCGCCTGGGCGTGGCCGGTCCGGTCGGCACCGGCAAGAGCTCGCTCATCGCCACCCTGTGCCGGGAGCTCTCAGGTGAGCTGTCGATGGCGGTGGTCACCAACGACATCTACACCGACGAGGACGCCCGCTTCCTGCGCAGCGCCGGGGTGCTCCCCGAGGAGCGCATCCGCGCCGTGGAGACCGGCGCGTGCCCGCACACCGCCATCCGGGACGACGTCACCGCCAACCTGGACGCGGTCGAGGACATGGAGGAGGACTTCGCCCCGCTCGACCTGGTGCTGGTGGAGAGCGGGGGCGACAACCTCACCGCCACCTTCAGCCCGGCGCTGATCGACGCCCAGATCTTCTGCCTGGACGTGGCGGGCGGCGGCGACGTGGCGCGCAAGGGCGGGCCGGGGATCGGGCGGGCCGACCTGCTCATCGTCAACAAGTCCGACCTGGCCCCCTACGTCGGCGTCGATGTGGACCGGATGGTCGCCGACGCCGAGCGGGCGCGCGACGGTCGGCCGGTGCTGGCGCTGTCCCGCACCGACGAGCCGTCCGTGAAGGCGCTGTGCGATTGGGTGCGCGCGGTGATCGGGGCCCACCGCAGCGGTGAGCACACCCCGCAGGACCCGGGCCCGATGGCTCCGCACAGCCACGGCCCGGAGGACGACGGCGGGCACGGCCACGGGCACGGGCATGGCCACGGACACGGGCACTGATGGAGGCGCTGCGCGACCGGGCCGCCTCCGCCCCTGAAGGCGGGGCGGCCCCCTCCGAGCCCGGGCTCGATCCGTCCGAGCCGGCGGTGATCACGGTGCGCAGGCACGGAGACCGGACCGTGCCGGTGGCGCTGGAGACCGGGACGTTCCTCAAGCCGGGCATCATGCGCCGTCCCGGCGGTGCTCTGCGGGTGGCGCTCGCGGCGGTGCGGGCGGCGCTGTGCGCGGGGGACGACGTCCGGCTGCACGTGGACGTGGGACCCGGCGCCGAGCTGGAGCTCGTCGACCCCAACGGCACCGTGGCCTACAACGCGCGCGGGGGGCGGGCGGCATGGCGGGCGTCAGTTCACCTGGCCGAGGGGGCGCGCATGACCTGGACCGAACCGGCGTTCGTGGTCTCCGACGGCGCCGACGTCCGGCGCGAGGTCGAGGCCGACCTGGCGGAAGGAGCCGAGCTGCTGTGGCGGGAGTCCCTGGTCCTGGGCAGGACGGGTGAGCGCGGCGGGAGGATGCTGGCGTCCACGCGGGTGCGGTCGGCGGGCCGTCCGCTGTTCACCGAGGACCTGGACCTGCGCGATCCGGAGGTCCGGGGCCTGCCCGGCATCCTGGGCGGGGACCGCGTGGTGGGCCAGGTAGGACTGTTCGGCCGCGACCCGGAGCCAGGGGAGGGGCCGGACGGCCCTGACCTGCTGGACCTCGCGGGGCCGGGCGCGGTGTGGCGCTGGACAGGCGAACGCCCGTTCAAGGCGGAAGCGGCCCTGACCCCGGTATGGCAAGCCTGGGGCGGCCACACCTGAGGAGAGGGTTCCGGCCCTGCCCGTGCGTTCCGCTGGTCAGGGTCCCCCCGCACGTTCGTGGTCGCCCTTGCGTGGCAGGCCCACCCCGCCCCGGGGCGGGGTGGGACGGTGCCGGTCGCGCGGTCCGGGTGGGTGGGGCGGCTGGGCTGGTACCCCGCTTGAGGGCCCCGGCCGGGTGGAAGGCCGTCGGGGCGTGGGGTCGGAGGGGCGGCGACGACGGAGGTCGGCGGCCCTTCCGGCAGCGCTGTCGGCCGCGGCGCGTGTGCGTGGTCGCCGTGTTGGGCGGCGACGGCCAGAGCGGGGTGGTTCCCCGGCCCTGCCGGCCGTCCGTCTGGACGCTGGTGATCCGGGTGGGCGGTGCGGTGGGCGGGGTTCGCGGTCTTCGTCGCCCGGGGCGGCCGCCGGTCCTGCTCGGTGAACCTCGGTAGGTTCGTGACCTGGGCGAACACTCCGCGTTAAGGGTGAGGAAGAGCGGGAAGCGCGCTCGGCGACACCCGCCAGGACCCCGGGGCGACGAACACAGCGATACCAGA
>NZ_JAQFWQ010000124.1 GCF_027706725.1 Nocardiopsis endophytica | reverse complement strand
TCGGGGAAGTCGGGGTAAAAACGGACAGCATAAGCCCGACTTCCCCGAGATCAACACAGGGTCCGCCCCCGCCGGTGGTCACTCCGGCCTGTGGGTCGGGATCCTCATCTCGATCTCCGTTCCCTCGCCCGGGGCGGTGATCACCTCCGTCGTTCCGCCCAGGTCGCGGATGCGGCCCCGGATCGACTGCGACATCCCCAGCCTCCCCTGGGCGCGGGCCTCCTCCGGGCGTTCGGGGGGCATTCCCGGGCCGTCGTCGCGGACGGTCACCGCCACCGCGTCGCCCTCGTCCTCCAGCAGCAACCACACCCGGGTCCCCTCCGGGCAGTGGCGGTCGACGTTGGCCAGCGCCGCCTCCACCGCCGCGCGGATCTCGGACACCGCGGGCGCGGGCATGCGCACGGGATCGGCCGGACCCGCGAACGTGACACGGGAGGACGCCAGTTCCGCCAACGCCGCGTGCAGGTCGGCGGCGGGGGAGGGGGAGGAGGGGAGCGAACGCGCACGCCCGGCGCCCTGCTCCGCACGCGCGCCCGGCTCCGCACGCGCGGCCGACGGGCCGCTGCCGACCAGCGTGCGCAGGCGCACCTCCTGTTCGCCCGCCAGGCGCCCCAGCTCGCCGGCCTCGCCGCCGAGCTCCTCCCCTCTGCGGCGCACCATCGCCAGCACCTGGAGCACCGAGTCGTGGATCGACCGCGCCAGCCGCTCCCGCTCGGCCGTGCGGGCCTCGATCTCCACCGCCTCGGCCAGGCGCCGCTCGGCCCGCAGCGCGTAGTGCGCCAGGTAGCCCATCGAGTACCCGGCCAGCAGGAGCAGCACCACCCCGCGCGGCACCGCCGCCGTGATGTCCAGGCCCAGCGACACCCGCATCGCGATGTCCACCACCCCGTGCCCCAGCGCCACGCACAGCGCCCACCCGCGGCCGCCCACCACTGCCGCGGCCAGGGCCGCCCCCGCGAACCAGGTCGAGGTCAGCGGCGGGGCGTGGCGCAGATAGGCCGGTTCCACCACCAGCGCGGTCGCCGCCAGGCAGGCGAAGGCCACCGCCACATCGGCGGCCGCCAGCACCCGCTCGTCCATCCGGCCGCGCCCGTAGGCCCACACGGTGAACGCCGTCCACCCCGCCATCACCACCAGCACCGCGGCCGCGCCCCACGGGTGGGCGAGCAGCCGGTGCGTGTCGACGGCCTGGTACACGGCGTAAGCGAGGGAGGCGGCGCGGAAGACCGCGATCGTCCGCCACAGGGGGACTTCGAAACCCATGAACGCGTCCGGGCGCCCGCCCTAGACGACCGCGCCGTCGTCGGGGCCGTTGTCACCGGAGGCGCGGTCGCCCATCCGCACCACGAGCACCACGAACCCGGCGATGAAGGCCGCCACCGCGCAGAACGCCAGCCACCCGGGCCGCGTGCCCATCAGCATCGACACCAGCAGCACCGCCGGGCCGCCGAACAGGCCGCCCCAGGCCAGGCGGCCGACCATGTCGCCGCGGGGCAGCGGGGGCGGGGGCGGCGGAACGAAGTGCTCCCCCTCGTCCTCGGAGGCGCGGGCGCCGCGCCGCTCGGAGCCGTCATCGTCGTCGTCGGCGACCGGTGAGGGGGCGGTGTCCTCGACGCCGGGGTCCTCCGCCCTGTCGGCGCGCCCCGGGGCCACGTTCTCGGCGTCGGGCCACGCCGGCGCCCCGCCCTCGTCGCCCGTCCCGGACTCGTAGAAGCGCGCCACCAGGTCGGCCCAGACGTCGTCCTCGTCCCGGTTGCCCCTGGGGCCCGGCTCCGTCCCTTCGGCGACGCCTGCGACACCCGCACCGCCCTCCGCGGCCGGCCCGGCCGCGCCCGGGTCGGCGGGGTCCCCGTCCAGGTCGGGCAGTTCGGCGCGGAGCACCCGCTCGGCGGCGTCCCGCTCGCGCTCGTCGACGTACAGGTGGTCGGTGGCGGTGGCCCCCGCCTCGGGGGAGGGATCGGGCACCCCCGCGTCCAGGCGGATCGCGTAGGCGGCGATCCCCGCCCGCCCCAGCGCCTCCAGCATCAGGTCGGCGGAGGCCGGGGGAAGGAGGATGAGCGGCACATAGGCGTCCGCGAGCAGCCCGTTGCCGCGGCGATGCGTCATCGCTGTCGTCCTTCCCCGCTTCTGCTGTGCTCGCGCACGAAGCCGAGGCTGCCCTCGAAGATCGCGGCGGCATCATTGTCCAGGGTGGCGACATGGTAGCTGTCGCCCAGCGAACGGACGGCCACCGTGGTGTTGACCGCCTTACTCGTGAGGATACGCAGACTCTGCGGCCCGATGACATGATCTTCCGGACTTCGGTAGGCCAGAACCGGCGCGCGCAGCGCGGGCATGCCCCTGCGGACCGCGCGCCACAGCCTCGGGAGTGTCGCGGCCGCCGCGGTGGGCACCCGGTCGTACCCCACCTCGTGCGCCCCGGGCCGCTTGATGTCGTCGGCCAGCCCGGCCGTGGACGGCACCAGGCCCTTGATCAGCGGGGCCACCAGCAGCAGCGGGTTCTCCAGCGCGAGCGAGGGGTTCACCAGCACCGCCCCCGCGACCTTGTCGGGGTGCTCCTGGGCCAGCCGCAGGGCCAGGCACCCGCCCATGGACATGCCCATCACGAACACCTCGTCGCAGCGCCGGTGCAGGTCCACCAGCGCCCGTTCGACCTCCGCGAACCACTGGTCGGAGGTGGTGACGTTCATCTCCTGCCACGTGGTGCCGTGGCCGGGCAGCAGCGGCAGCTCGACCGTGAGCCCCGCCTCCGCCAGGTGCTCGGCCCAGGGCCGCATGGACTGGGGGGAGCCGGTGAACCCGTGGCACAGTAGGGCGCCCGTGGGGCCTCCGGGGGCGCTGTAGGGTTCGGCGCCGGGCAGCAGCGGCATGGGACGCTCCTCGGGCGAGCGGTCGGGACGTGGGGCGCGGATTACGAAGTTAACCCGCGCGCGGGCCTTCCGGTACCCCGGGGGGCGGGCGGCGGCGGGACCTGCATTGGTAGTCGGTCCCGACCAATGCGAAGATGGCCAGGATTGTTCGTGGAAGCGGGAAGGCGATCGTGGCACGCGTGTCCGGACACCGCCCGCGGGTGCGGGGGTGAGTCTCGGTGTTCTACTGGGTTGTGAAGGCGATTCTGGGCCCGGTGCTGGCGGTGCTGTGGCAACCGCGCGCCGAGGGCGTCGAGAACGTGCCTCGCACCGGTCCGGCGATCATGGTGAGCAACCACCTGTCGTTCTCGGACCACTTCTTCGGCCCGCTGCCGCTGCCGCGCAAGATCACCTTCCTGGCGAAGGCCGAGTACTTCACCGGCACCGGCCCCAAGGGCCTGATCAGCCGGCTGTTCTTCACCGGCGTGGGGCAGATCCCCATCGACCGCTCGGGCGGCAAGGCGAGTGAGGGCGCGCTGCGCACCGGGCTGCGGGTGCTCAAGCAGGGCAAGCTGCTGGGCATCTACCCGGAGGGCACGCGCTCGCCCGACGGCCGCCTGTACCGGGGCCGCACCGGCGTGGCGCGCCTGGCCCTGGAGTCGCGCGCCCCGGTCGTGCCGATGGCGATGATCAACGTCGACAAGATCATGCCGCCCGGGCGCACAGTGCCCAAGCTCGGCATCCGGCCCAAGGTCGTCTTCGGGAAGCCGCTGGACTTCTCCCGCTACTACGGCATGGAGAAGGACCCCCGCGTGCTGCGCGCGGTGACCGACGAGATCATGTACGCCCTGCTGTCCCTCTCCGGCCAGGAGTACGTGGACCGCTACGCCCAGTCGGTCAAGCGCGAGCTGGAGCAGGCGGCCAAGGAGGAGAAGAAGGAGCAGCACGCCGACGCCAAGGAGCGCAGGCGCAGCGAGCGGGCCAAGCGCAAGGCCGAGAAGAAGGCCCTGAAGCGCGAGAAGAAGGCCGAGCGCGAGGCGAAGAAGGCCGGTGAGTCCGCCGAGGGCGACGCGGCCGCCACGGCCGAGGAGCAGCCGGAGAAGGGCTGAACCCCCGCCCCCTCGGCGTTGATCTCGGGGGAAACGACGCTACCGGCGCGGTTTTAGGGGCGCATTTCCCGAGATCAACGAGGGTGGTGCAGGTCTGCGACGACCGGCCGGTGGTCGGTGGCCGCCTCCATGTCGGCGCGGCCCACCTCGCCGACGGGCACCCCTGAGGCCGCCACCCGCACCCCCGGCCCGGTGAACACGGCGTCGATCCGGCGCCGGGGCCGCCGGGCGGTGAACGTGGCGGCCTCCCCGTAGGGAGCCGCCGCACCGGCGTCGGACAGCTCCGCGGTGATGATCCGCCAGGCCTCGCCGCCGGGCGTGCCGTTGATGTCCCCCGCGAGGATGCGGGGGGTCCCTCCTGCGAACCGGCGCAGGTGTTCCAGGGCCTCCCGGGCGTGGTCGCACCGGGCCGACTCCTCCAGGTCCAGGTGCGTGGAGGCGACGGCGACGCGCTCACCCGCGACCTCCAGCAGCGCCATGGACACCGCCCGGCGGTGCAGCCCTCTGCGGCGTGTGAGGAGCACGTGGCGCGCCGCCCGGACGCCGACCCCGGGGCGGACGAGGACCGCCAGGCCGCACGCGCGCCGGTTCACCGCCGGGACGAGTCCGGTGGCGCGCATCAGGGAGCGGCGCCGGGTGCGCCAGAACAGCAGCCGGGGCGCCTCCTGGAGGCAGACGACATCGGGCCCGCACGCGGCGATCACCCGGACGAGCGCCTTCCGCGAGTCGCGCATGGCCCGGATGTTGTAGGTGAGCACCCGGAACCCGGTGCCGTTCTCCGGCCCGGTCCCGGCCGAGGACGGTCCCACACCCGTGGTCTACCCCGTCCGGAGCCGCCACCCGGCGATGATCTCGACGAACGTGCTCTCATACCCGCGGGTACAGCAGCACTCTCGTCGAGATCATCGCCGGGGCGCTAGATCAGCGGTGGGCCGTCACCGGGGTCCTCCTGGTAGGAGTAGCGCTGCTCCGACCAGGGGTCGGCCAGGTTGTGGTACCCGCGCTCCTCCCAGAAGCCGCGGCGGTCCGAGGTCAGGTACTCGATCGCCCGCAACCACTTCACGCTCTTCCAGCCGTAGAGGTGCGGCACCACCATCCGGATCGGGAACCCGTGCTCCGGCGCCAGCTCCTCGCCCTCGCGGTGCGTGGCCAGCAGCACCCCGTCCCGCAGGAAGTCGTCCATCCGCACGTTGGCGCTGTAGCCGTACTCGGCCCACAGCATCACGTGCGTGGCCTCCGCCGCCGGAGGGGCCGCCTCGACCAGGGCCGCCGACGACACCCCCCGCCAGCGCACCTCCGGAATGGTGAATCGCGTCACGCAGTGGAAGTCCGCCACGACCTCGGTGCGCGGCAGCTCGCCGAACCCCTCCCAGGTCCACCGGTACCCGGCGGGATCCTCGGTGGCGCCGTAGACGCGCAGGTCCCACCGGTGCGGCCGGAAGCGGGGCACCGGGCCGTAGTGGACCGCGGAGTGGTCGCGCGGTATGTACTGCCCCGGCGGCAGTCGATCCTGCGCCAATCGAACCCCCTATGCGGTCCCGCTGCGGCCTTTCCGCCATCCTGCCAGCCCCCCGCGCCGCGCCGGGCGCCTGCCCCGGGTGTGCGGCCGCGCTCCCTCCGTGCGCTATAGTCGCTCACATGCAGCAGAGCTTTTGGCGCTTTTATGGCTACCGGCCCTTGGCTTGGACGGTCGCCCGCCTAGCGCTGCGCTAAGACGGACGTTACGAAAGAAGCCCCGGGCCGGACGGCCCGGGGCTTCTTCGCGTCTCAGGGTCCGCCGCCCCGGAACCGCCTCCGACCCCGACGCCGAAGGAAACAGGACATGGTCATCGTCATGGCGCCCGACGCCACCTCCGCCCATATCGACGCCGTCGTCGATCTCGTCGCCACCGCCGGCGGCGAGGCCTACGTGACGCGCGGCGTCAGCCGCACCATCATCGGGCTGGTGGGGGACGTCCGGCACTTCGAGACGCTGGACCTGCGCGCCCTTCCGGGGGTGAGCGACGTGCTGCGCATCTCGGCGCCCTACAAGCTGGTGAGCCGGGAGAACAACGCCGAGCGGTCCCTGGTCACCGTGCGCGGCGTGCCGATCGGCCCCGGGTACACCACCGTCATCGCCGGGCCCTGCGCGGTGGAGACCCCCGAGCAGACCCTCCAGGCGGCGCACATGGCCGCCGACGCCGGGGCCTCGCTGCTGCGCGGCGGCGCCTACAAGCCCCGCACCTCCCCCTACGCCTTCCAGGGGCTGGGCGAGGCCGGGCTGAAGATCCTGTCCGACGTGCGCGACGAGACCGGCCTGCCGGTGGTCACCGAGGTGGTCGACGCCTCCGACGTGGAGCTGGTCGCCTCCTACGCCGACATGCTGCAGATCGGCACCCGCAACATGCAGAACTTCGCGCTGCTGCAGGCCGCGGGCGAGGCGGGCAAGCCGGTGCTGCTCAAGCGCGGCATGAACGCCACCATCGAGGAGTGGCTGATGGCCGCCGAGTACATCGCCCAGCGCGGGAACCTCGACATCGTGCTGTGCGAGCGCGGCATCCGCACCTTCGAGAAGGCCACCCGCAACACCCTGGACATCAGCGCGGTCCCGGTGGCCCAGGACCTGTCGCACCTGCCGGTCATCGTCGACCCGTCGCACTCGGGCGGCAAGCGCTCCCTGGTGCTGCCGCTGTCCCGCGCCGCCCTGGCCGTGGGGGCCGACGGCGTCATCGTCGACGTGCACCCGAAGCCGGAGACGGCGCTGTGCGACGGCCCGCAGGCCCTGGTGGAGTCCGACCTGCCCGAGCTGCGCGACGCCGCCCAGACGCACGCCGCCCTGCTGGGCCGCACCCTGGCGGAGGCCCCGGTTCCGGCCGCGGTCTGAGGCCGGGCCGGGCGGAACCGGGCCGCCGCCCTGCCGCGCCGCCGTCGCCGCCTCCCGTGGCGGCGGGGCGGCGCGGCGGGACGGAAGGTCACGTCCGCTGAAGTGGTGTCATTTCCCTTTGACCCCGGCGATGATCTCGACAGAAGTGCTGTCAAACCAGCGGTTTTGACAGCACTTCTGTCGAGATCATCGCGAAGGGGCGCCCCGCCCAGGCCCGGGCTCAGACCTTGGCCGGGGCCGCGTCGCCGAGGAAGCTGGGCCGGTGCAGCTGCGTGTTGGCGGCCAGGTGCTCGGCCAGCTCCTCCACGTCGAGCCGCTTCTCGATCTGCCGCAGGTCGGCGATCTTGGCGGCGGTCTCCACCTGGCGCGGGGTGAGCAGGGTGCAGCAGTCCTCGTCGGGCAGCTCGGAGATGGACAGCGTGCCGATCGCCCGCGCCTGGTCCATGATCTCGGTCTTGTCCATGCCGATGAGCGGCCGCAGGATCGGCACGTCCACCGCGTCGTCCAGCGCGGTCAGGTTGGTCATCGTCTGGCTGGACACCTGCCCCAGCGCGTCGCCGGTGACCAGCGCCTCGGCGCCCAGGTCGTCGGCGAGCGCCTCGGCGGTCTTGAGCATCAGCCGCCGCTGGGCCACGATCTGCAGCTTCTCCGCGCCCGAGCTCTTGAGCTGCTGCTGGGCCTTGCCGAACGGCACCACGAACAGCCGCGAGCCGACCTGGAACCGGTCGAGCTGGCGGACCAGGCTGTAGGCCTTGTAGATGGACTCCGGGCCGGTGAACGGCATGCCGGAGAAGTGCAGGAAGTCGACCTTGAGGCCGCGCCGCATCATCCGGTGGGCGGCCACGGGCGAGTCGATGCCGCCCGACATCAGCACCAGGCCGCGCCCGCTCATGCCCACCGGGAGGCCGCCCTGGCCGGGCATGCCGTCGGTGAAGACGAACACCTCGTCCTTGTCGACCTCGATGAAGACGGTGTTCTCCGGGCGCTTGAGGTGCACCGGCAGGCCGGTGGCCTCCTTGATGCGGGCGCCGACCGTTCCGGCGATCTCGGAGGAGGTCATCGGGAAGCGCTTGTCGCGGCGGCGGGCCCGGACGGCGAAGGTGCCGGTGCGCCCGGCCATGGAGCGCAGGGCGATGTCGGTGACCGCGTCGATGTCCTTGGCGACCCGGCGCACCTGGTGGACCCAGACCACGCCCATCACCGAGCGCATGCGCTCGGCGAGCTCGGCGACCTCCAGGTCGGAGGCCCCGGGCATGCGCAGGATGATGACGCCCGCCCCGCGCTGGGTGAGCCGGATCTCGCCCAGGCCGCGCGCGGCGTTGCGGATGTTGTTGTGCAGGCGGCGCTCGAAGAGCTTGCGGTTGCTGCCCTTGAGCACGATCTCGCCGAGCTTCATCAGCACGCACAGTTCGCCCAGCCCGGAACCGGCACCCGCCGAGCCGGAGGCGGTGGTGCCCTCGGGCGCGGTGTCGGGGGCGGGGTCGGACGTGACGGCCATGGCGGCATCTCCAGGTACGGGTCGAGAAGAGCGGTCGGTCGGAGGGCCCTCGCGCGGGGGTCCACGCTCCGATCCCTCCAGTATCCGCCACGCGGGCGACCGGTCGGAACGGGCGGTGGGCCCGGGGAGCGGGGCCGGCGGGAGGCCTCTCCGGAAGGGGACAACCCCCTCGGCCCCGATTGTCTTCCCTCCGGCGCCGCGGCGCCTCCCGGTTTTTCCGGCCGCCCCAGGCCGCACCCGACCAGGGGCCGCCCCCGGACGCGGAAAGGCCCCGCGCGGGCCGCGCGGGGCCGGGGGAGACGCCTTCGGTCGAGGGGGCGTTCCCGTGGAGGAGCGGAGGCCCTCCGGGACGGGCGCCCTCGGGGGGCGCCCTCAGGGGGTAGGGGCGCTCAGCCGAAGAAGACCTCGGCCTCGGCGTAGCGCTCCGGCGGGACGGTCTTGAGCTTCTCGGTGGCGGCCGACAGCTCCACCCGCACGATGTCGGTGCCCTGCAGGGCCACCATCTTGCCCCAGTCGCGGTCGCGCACCGCGTCGATCGCCTGCACGCCCAGCCGGGTGGCCAGCACCCGGTCGAACGCCGACGGCGTGCCGCCGCGCTGCACGTGCCCCAGCACCACCGACCGGGACTCCTTGCCCGTGCGCTTCTCGATCTCCTCGGCCAGGCGCTGCCCGATGCCGCCCAGGCGGACGTGGCCGAAGCTGTCCTTCTCGCCCGTGGCCAGCTCCATCTGCCCGTCCTTGGGGTGGGCGCCCTCGGCCACCACGATGATGGGCGCGTACTCGGTGGTGAACCGGCTCTCCACCCAGCCGACGACCTCGTCGATGTCGAAGGGCCGCTCGGGGATGAGGATCGCGTTGGCGCCCGCGGCCATGCCCGAGTGCAGGGCGATCCACCCGGCGTGCCGCCCCATGACCTCCACGACCAGGGCGCGGTGGTGCGACTCGGCGGTGGTGTGCAGCCGGTCGATGGCCTCGGTGGCGATGTTGACCGCCGTGTCGAAGCCGAAGGTGTAGTCGGTGGCGTTGAGGTCGTTGTCGATGGTCTTGGGAACCCCGACCACGTTGACGCCCTGCTCGGTGAGCCGGGCGGCCACGCCCAGGGTGTCCTCCCCGCCGATGGCGACCAGGGCGTCGATGCCCAGCCCCGCCATGTTGTCCTTGACGCGCTCCACACCGCCCTCGATCTTCATCAGGTTGGTGCGGGAGGAGCCCAGGATGGTGCCGCCCCGGGGCAGGATGCCGCGCACGGCGGCGCGGTCGAGCTCCATGGTGACGCCCTCCAGGGGGCCGCGCCAGCCGTCCCGGAAGCCCACGAACTCGAATCCGTAGTCCTTGATGCCCTTGCGGACAACGGCGCGGATGACGGCGTTCAGGCCCGGGCAGTCTCCGCCGCCGGTCAGAACCCCCACTCGCATACGCCTGCTCCTCGTCGTGTTGCCGTTTGCCGTGTGCAATGCCGTGCGTTTCGACCCTTGACCTCGCGGTCCGCTGACGTCAGCCTAACGGCAGCGATGTGACCGGCATCACGGGAAGCTCCGCACCCCGGCCGCCGCGGCGGACCGGTGGGGGTGCGGCCGCCTTCCACCGCCCACATGGTCTAGACCATAGTCGCCGAAAGCACTGGAGGCCAGCAGATGACCGTGCTCACCATCGACGCCGGGACGACCGGCGTCACCGCCCTCATGGTCGGAGAGGACGGCCGCGTCCTCGCCCGCGGATACCAGGAGTTCGCACAGCACTACCCCGAGGCCGGTTGGGTCGAGCACGTCCCCGAGGAGATCTGGCAGGCCACCCTGGCCGCGTGCCAGAGCGCCCTGGACGCGGCCGGCACGCCGCCCACGTGCGTCGGCATCACCAATCAGCGCGAGACCGCGGTGCTGTGGGACCGCAAGCGCGGCTCCTCGCCCCGCCGCGCCATCGTGTGGCAGGACCGCCGCACCGCCGGGATCTGCACCGAGCTGCGCGACGCCGGGCACGAGGACCGGGTCACCGAGGTCACCGGCCTGCGGCTGGACCCCTACTTCACCGCCACCAAGCTCACCTGGATGCGGCGGCACGACCAGCGGGCCTGGGGCGGGGTGGAGAGAGGCGAGACGGCGATCGGCACCGTCGACTCCTACATCATCGCCCGCCTGACCGGCGGCGCCCGGCACGTCACCGACGCCAGCAACGCCTCCCGCACGCTCCTGTACGACCTGCGCCGCGGCGCCTGGTCGGAGGAGATGTGCGAGCTGTTCGGGGTGCCGATGTCGGCGCTGCCGGAGGTGGTGCCCTCCTACGGCACGGTGGGCGAGACCTCCCCGGAGGAGTTCCTGGGCCTGAGCCTGCCGGTGTCCGGCATCGCCGGGGACCAGCAGGCCGCCATGTTCGGGCAGAACTGCTACCACCCGGGCTCGTCCAAGTGCACCTACGGGACCGGGTCGTTCATCCTGGTCAACACCGGCACCGAGGCGGTGGCGCCCGAGCACGGGCTGCTCAGCACGGTGCTGTGGCAGCACCCCGACGGCCGCCTGGAGTACGCGCTGGAGGGCTCCATCTTCGTCACCGGCGCGGCGGTGCAGTGGCTGCGCGACGGGCTCGGGCTGATCGACACCGCGCCGCAGTCGGAGGGGCTGGCCGCGAGCGTCCCGGACTCGGGCGGGGTGGTCTTCGTGCCCGCCCTGACCGGTCTGGGCGCGCCCGACTGGGACCCCCACGCCCGAGGGTCGATCTTCGGCATCACCCGCGGCACGGGCCGCGCCCACCTGGCGCGGGCGACCCTGGACGCGATCGCCTTCGAGGTGCGCGACGTGGCCGAGGCGATGGAGCGGGCGTCGGGCACCCGCCTTCCGGAGCTGCGCGTGGACGGCGGGGCCTCGGCCAACGACCTGCTCTGCCAGATCCAGGCCGACCAGCTGGGGGTGTCGGTGGCGCGGCCGCAGGTGCAGGAGACGACAGCGCTGGGGGCGGCGTTCCTGGCGGGCCTGGCCACCGGGGTGTGGTCGTCCACGGACGAGCTGGAGCGCACCTGGAACCTCGACCGCAGGTTCGAGCCGGGCGAGCGCGACGACGCCCAGTACCGCAGGTGGAGGACGGCGGTGGAGCGGTCGAAGGGCTGGGCCGAGCTGGGGTGAGGCGGAAGGGTGCGTTACGACCGGTAACGACCGGTGAGGGGCGGGCGGGGCGCCGGGAGGCGTTCCGCCCGCCCCTTTCGGGTGCGTGCGCGGCCGTGCCGGTGCGTCAGTACGTACGGAAGCGCGAGGTGTCCAGCTCGAACCCGAAAGGCTCGGGGATCTCCACACTCTTGCCGAACGGAGCGGTCACGCTCTCTGTGTACTCTCCGTCTTCGGGAGTCGAGTAGATGGTGGTGGACGCCTTGAGCGGGTCGATCAGCAAGTACAGCGGGATTGCGGCGGCCGCATAGATGCCCAGTTTCTCCACACGGTCGTTGGCCGCATTGGAGCGGGACACGACCTCCGCCGCCAGAATCACATCTTCAGGAGAAACGAAGTAGTCCTCGACGTCGAGGACAGGCTCCGGCGCCACGAAGAGGTCAGGCATGGTGCTCTTGAGGATGTGGTGCATCCTGATCTCAAGGTGCACCTCGGTGTCGTATCCCTCAGGAAGGTGGGGGACGATCTGCCTGTCCAGGTCTTTGACGTTGCGCTGGTGCTTGCCGATGGGGGGTGGCGACACGGTGATCTCCGCTTCCCTCAAGATCTCCGCGCGATAGCCTCTGGGGACGTCGAGCTCGTCCAGCGTCTTGAACAGGTCGACCGCGCTGTCGGGTGTCGTGACCGTCACTTCCGGCCTCCGTGCCATGAGTACCGTCCCCAGGATTGTCGTGCACCGTTCACCGGTCCCGCATGGTTTTCAGCCTACTCGTCGAGGTTCCTCTCGATCGCGTAGCGCACCAGTTGGGCGCGGTTGTGGAGCTGGAGCTTGGTGAGGGTGTTCTGGACGTGGTTCTGCACCGTCCGGTGCGCGATGCCCAGCCGCGACGCGATCGCCTTGTACTCCAGCCCCTTGGCCACCAGGCGCAGCACCTCGGTCTCGCGGCGGGTCAGTTCCGGCGCGGCGTCCTCCTCCTCGGCGGGGGCGGGCTCGGCGGCCAGGCGCCGGTACTCGCCCAGCACCAGCCCGGCCAGGCCCGGCGTGAACACCGCCTCGCCCCGGTGCACCCCGCGCACCGCCTCCAGCAGCTCCTCCCGCCCGGCCGACTTGACCAGGTAGCCGGTGGCCCCGGCCTTGACCGCGTCCAGCACGTCGCGGTGCTCACCGCTCGCCGACAGGATCAGCACCCGGGGCAGGGGAGCGGGGGCGGGCCCATCGGCGCCGCCCCCGCCCGCCAGCAGCCGGGCGGTCACCTCCACCCCGGACAGGTCGGGGAGCTGGAGGTCCAGCAGCACGACGGTGGGCCGCGCGGCCGGGGCCACGCGCAGCGCCTTGGCGCCGTCCCCGGCGGTGGCCACCACCTCGAACCCGGCCTCGGACAGGTCCCGGGCGACCGCGTCCCGCCACATCGGGTGGTCGTCGACCACCATCACCCTGACCTGCCGCTCGTCCCCGGGGCCGGTGCCCGCGGCGTCGTCACTCTCCATGCGGGGCACCTTAACGGCGCAGCGTAACGGCGGGGTAGCGCGGGCGCGCCGGGGCGGTCGGCGCGTCGTCGGCGGGCGGGGCGGAATGCGCCCGGCCCGGCACCGGAGAGCCGGTGCCGGGCCGGAGGTGCGCTCTCTGGGAACCGCTGCCGGGAACCGCGGCCGGGCGCGGTCAGCCGAACGGGGTGGCGAACAGCTCGATCTCCGCGCCCTTCTCGGCCTTGCCCTTGGGGTTGTAGTCGGCGACCCGGTCCCCGCCGAGGACCTTGGTGACCTTCACCTTGAAGCCCAGCTCCTCGAGCTGCTTGCGCGCCTCGCCGACCTTCTTGCCGCGCACGTCCGGGACCTCGATCTTCTCCGGCCCGCTGGAGACGGTGATGGTGACCTGGTCCCCGGCGCCAACGGTCGTGCCCCCGCCCGGGTTCTGCGACATGACCTCCCCCTTGGGGACGTCGTCGCTGGGCTTGTTCTCGACGGTGACCGCGAGGCCGGCCTGCTCCAGCTCGCCGCGGGCCTCGTCCTGCTTCTTGCCGGTCACGTCGGGGACCTCGAACCCGGCGCTGACCGTCAGGGTCACGGCGCCCTCGCGGTCGGCCATGTCCTTGGGCTCGGGATCGGTCGACAGCACCGTGCCCGGGGCGGCGTCCCGCGACTCGGACTCCTCCTCGTTGATGGTGGTGAACCCGGCGTCCTCCAGGGCCTTGCGGGCGTTCGCCACCGGCTCGCCGGTCACATCGGGCAGCTCGACGGTGCGCGGCCCCTTGGAGAGCTGGAGCGTGACCGTCTCACCCGGAAGGATCTGCTCGCCGATGGCCGGGGCCGCCTTGCCGACCTGGCCCGGCTCGGCCTCGTCGCTGTAGACCTCGCCGTCGGCGAGCGACATCTTCAGCCCGGAGTCGGCCAAGAGCTGCTGGGCCGCCTCCTGGTCCTTGCCGACGACGTCGGGGACCTCCGTGTAGCGCCCGGCGAAGTACCACCAGCCCGACCCCAGGAGCACGACCGCGAGCACCCCGGCGACCACCGCGAGCACGCTCTTGCGGCGCCACAGCGGTACGGCGCCCGGGTCGTCGTCATAGCCGTAGTCGTCGTAACCGCCGAAGCCGCCGTCACCGCCGCCGCCCGACTGCACGATGAGCGTGTCGTTGCCGCCGCCTCCGGCTCCTGCTCCGGAGGGCGGCCCCACGACGGCGGTGTGCGACACGGCCGCCTCGGGGGGTGGGCCCTGCGGCGCCGTCGTGCCCGCCCCGTTCCCGGGAGGACCCGTGGGCGGCGCACCCGGGGGAGGCGGCGCCGCCGCCGCGGCCCCCGCACCCGCCGCCGCGCCCGCGAACGAGGCGTGCGGGCCGCTCTCGCCGCCGGTCGCCTGCACCAGCATCGCGTGGAACTGCCCGGCGTCCCCGGGGCGGTAGCGCGGGTCGCGCTCGGTGGCGCGCGCCACCAGGTCGTCGATGGCCTGCGGCACCCCGGAGACCACCCGCGACGGCCGCGGCACGTCCTCGTTGACGTGCTTGTAGGCCACCGCGATCGGGGTGTCGCCGGTGTGCGGCTGCTGGCCGGTGAGCAGCTCGTAGAACATCACGCCGGAGGCGTACACGTCGGAGCGCGCGTCGGCGGCGCCCCGCTCGATCTGCTCCGGCGCCAGATAGGCGGCGGTGCCCATCAGCGTGCCGGTCTTGGTCATGTTCTGACCGGCCGACTCCACCGCGCGGGCCAGGCCGAAGTCGGCGACCTTCACCCCGCCGTCCTCGGTGAGCAGCACGTTCTCCGGCTTCACGTCCCGGTGCACCATGCCCGCCTGGTGCGCCGCGCCCAGCGCCGACAGCACCGGGGCCATCACCCGGGCGGCCTCGGCCGGGCCGAGGCGGCCCATCGCGGAGAGCACGTCGCGCAGGGTCCGCCCCGGTACGTACTCCATGGCCAGGAACACCGTGCCCTGGTCCTCGCCCTGGTCGAAGACCTGCACCACGTTGGGGTGGGAGAGCTTGGCCACCGAGTGCGCCTCGTTGATGAAGCGCCGCACGAAGTCCGGGTCCTGTGCCAGCGACGGGTGCATGACCTTCAACGCCAGGCGCCGGTCGAGCCGCAGGTCGTGGGCGAGGTACACGGTGGCCATCCCGCCGCCCGCGACGCGCGACTCGACGACGTAGCGACGGTCGAGCGTCGCACCGATCAGCGGGTCGGGAGTCGTTCTGTCCACGGGAGGCGAGTCTACGGGTGATCGGCCGGAGGGGACGAAGCGTGCGCGTGGCGCCGGACCGGGATGCGCCCGGCGAGGCGGGCGGCACGCCCCGCGGTGACGGCGTCGCGCATCGCCCGCGCCATCAGCACCGGGTCCTGGGCGCGGGTGACCGCGCTGGCCAGCAGCACCGCGTCGCAGCCCAGCTCCATGGCCTGGGCGGCCTCGCTGGCGGTGCCGATCCCGGCGTCCACGATCACCGGCACGTCCGCCTGCTCGACGATCAGCTCCAGGTTGTGCGGGTTGCGGATGCCCAGGCCGGACCCGATCGGGGCGGCCAGCGGCATCACCGCGGCGCAGCCCACCCGCTCCAGGCGGCGCGCCAGCACCGGGTCGTCGTTGGTGTAGGGCAGGACGGTGAAGCCCTCGTCCACCAGGCGCTCGGCGGCGTCGAGCAGCTCCACCGGGTCGGGCAGGAGGGTGCGCTCGTCGGCGACCACCTCCAGCTTCACCCAGTCGGTGCCCAGGGCCTCGCGGCCCAGGCGGGCCGTGCGCACGGCGTCGGCGGCGGTGAAGCACCCGGCGGTGTTGGGCAGCGGGGCGATGCCGTTGCGGTTCAGCACGTCCCAGACCGAGCCGTCGGAGCCGGGGGTGACCCTGCGCATGGCTACGGTGGTCAGCTCGGTGCCCGAGGCGGCCAGCGCCTCCTCCAGCACCTGCATGGACGGGGCGCCGCCGGTGCCGGTGATCAGCCGGGAGCCGAACCGGCGGCCGGCGATGACCAGGGGGTCGGCGTGGCCGTCCGGGGCGGTGCCGGGGGCCCCGGGAGCTCCGTGCGCGGTGGTCATGGGGTCATGGGTGCTGGTCATGGCGGGTCAGCCTCCCTGGACCGCGGTGAGCACGTCCACGCGGTCGTTCTCGGCGACGGGGGTCGCGTCCCAGGTCGTGCGCGGTACCACCTCGTCGTTGAGCGAGGCGGCCACGCCGCCCTCGGCCCGGGTGAGGTCGCGCACCACGTCCCCGACGGTGCTTCCGGGGGCGACGGTGCGCCGCTCCCCGTTGACGGTCACCTCCATGTTCAGGACTCCTCTCGGTCGCGTCCGTCGTGTCCGCCGTGCCGTCCATCGGGCCGGCCGCCACCGTCACCGCGCCCGGGGCCGGACTCCGGCCGTCCGTCCGCGCCCGGGTCTTCGCCCGACACCCCGCCCCGCTCCGCGAAGCGGTCCGCGGCGAAGGGGCGCGCCTCCTCCGGGAGGGCCTCGCCGAGCAGGGCGGCGGCCATGGCGTCGGCGGTGGCGGGGGTGAGCAGCACCCCGTGCCGGTGGTGGCCGGTGGCCAGGTGCAGGCCCGCGGGGGCGGGCGGGGCGAGTGGGCCCAGGAGCGGGCCGTTGTCGGGGGAGCCGGGGCGCAGGCCCACACAGGCCTCGGCGATCTCCAGCTCGCTGACGCCGGGGACCAGCTCGTGGGCGTCGCGCAGCAGCTCGTACACGCCGCCCGCGGTGAGGCGGGTGTCGCGGCCCATCTCCTCCTGGGTGGCGCCGAGCACGATCTCGCCGTCGTCGCGCGGCACCAGGTACACGGGGGCGCCCTTGACCAGGCCGCGCACGGTGCGGGTGACGACCGGCTCCTCGCCGGCGGGGGTGCGCAGCCGCAGCAGCTGGCCCTTGACCGGCCGCAGCGGGGGCAGCAGGCCCTCCGGAAGGCCTTCGATGTCGGAGGTCCAGGCGCCGGCGGCGAGCACCACCCGGTCGGCGGCCAGCTCGGTGCCGGAGGCGGTGCGCAGGCCGCGCACGGCGCCGCCCGCGCACAGCACCTCGGCGGCGCGGTCGGCGACGAACACGGTGCCGCGGGCGGCCGCGGCCCGGCGCAGGGCGGCGGTCAGGCGGCGCGGGTCCACCGAGTGGTCGTCGGGGGCGTGCACGCCGCCGCGCACGTGCGGGGCGAGCATCGGCTCCAGGCGGCGGCACTCGCGGGAGGTGATGCGCTCGGCCTTCAGGCCCAGCCGGGACTGGAGCTCGCCCAGCTCGGTCAGGCGGGCCAGGTCGTCGGTGTCGAAGGCGATCTGCAGGGTGCCGCGGGCGCGGTAGCCGGCCGGGGCTCCGGCGTCGGCCTCCACCTCGGCGATGAAGGAGGGGTAGCGGTCCCGGGAGGCGGCGCCCAGGCGCATCAGCGCCTCCTCGCCGAACACCGCCTCGGTGGCGGGGGTGAGCATCCCCGCGGCCACCCCGGAGGCGGCGGCGGGCTCGGCGGCCGGGGCGACGACGGCGGTGCGCAGGCCGCGGCGGGCGGCGCGCCAGGCGGTGGCCAGGCCGACCAGGCCGCCCCCGGCGACCACCGCGTCGAACGGCCCGGAGGCGGGCGCTGTGGACGGGGTTTCGGGCATGAGTGCTCTCACCGCTCCCTTCGCCGGTATGACCCGGATCAGGTTCGTGCGGTCGGGGGCGGCAGCCCCCCTCTCAGCCGGGTCCCACCCGGCTCCCGCGGGGACGTCGTCGGCCGGGCGCGTGCGCCGCGGATGACGTGCCCCCATCCTAGTCGGCGCGCCCCGGCGTGTTCGAGGCGCCCTGGATGTCCGGCGGCTGTGGCACATTGGTTTCGTGACTGAGAAAGACAACGGCGCCGGCGACCTGGTCGGCGACTGGATGACCCTTAAAGAGGCGGGCACGGCGCTGGGCGTCGGCCCGAACCGCGTCAAGCAGTACATGCGCGACCACCGGCTGCTCGGCGTGAAGCGCGGGGGAGAGGTGATGATCCCGGCCGCGTTCATCTCGGGCGGGGACGTCATCAAGGGGCTGCCGGGGACCCTGACACTGCTGGCGGACAGCGGCTTCTCCGAAGAGGAGGCGCTGGAGTGGCTCTTCACCCCGGACGACACGCTCCCGGGCACGCCGGTCCAGGCCCTGGCGGAGAACCGCGGAACGGAGGTCCGGCGCAGGGCCCAAGCACTCGGCGCCTTCTGACCGGGGCGGTGCCCCGGCCGTCCGCCGCCCCGGTGGCCTGTACGGCGGTACGCCGCGCGGAATGCGGGGGCGGGGACGCGCGCGGGCATCGCCGCTGCGCTCTTTAGGGCGATCGGGCCGCCCGCTCCCTGAGGCGACCGGGGCGCGGGGGTCCGCGTCGGCCCTCCTCGGCGGCCGTCGCCCTGCGGGGCGGGCGGCGCTCGCGCGAGGCCTGGGCCGAAGCCCCCGCCGCGCCATGGGCGATGAGGCCGCCGGAGCGGCGTCGCCTCCGGCGGCCTGAACCGCCGTCGGCGGGGCTCCGCTCACGGTTTCTGAGGCCCCCGGGACCGGGCCGGCCTGAGTGGACAGAGGCGGACGGAGACCGCACCGCTCCCGGCTCCACCGCCCCGCTCCCGGCGTGGCGGCGCCCGCTACCCTGGCCGGATGAGCGACAGCTTGCGCGAACGCCTGGACGGCGCCCGCCTGTACCTGTGCACCGACGCCCGCCGGGAGCGGGGGGACCTCGCCGGGTTCCTCGACGCGGCCCTCGCCGGAGGGGTGGACATCGTCCAGCTCCGGGACAAGGGGCTGGAGGCGCGCCAGGAGCTGGAGGCCCTGGAGGTCATGCGCGAGGCGTGCGACCGGCACGGGGCGATGATGGCCGTCAACGACCGTGCCGACATCGCGCACGCGGCCGGGGCCGACGTGCTCCACCTCGGGCAGAACGACCTCCCGGTGCGGTACGCCCGTGAGATCATCGGCGATGGCCCCCTGATCGGCCGGTCGAACAACGACGCCGACGCGGCGGCCGCGTCGGCCAAGGAGCCCGGGACCGACTACTTCTGTGTGGGCCCGACCTGGGCGACCCCCACCAAGCCGGGCCGCCCGGCCGCCGGTTTGGCTCTGGTGCGCCGGGCGGCGGAGCTCGCGGAGGGGCGCCCGTGGTTCGCCATCGGGGGCATCGACGCCGACAACCTGGGCGAGGTGCTGGAGGCGGGCGGCCGCCGGGTGGTCGTGGTCCGCGCGATCACCGAGGCGGAGGACCCGCGAGCGGCCGCGACAGAACTGAAGCGGAGGCTGGAGGAGTACCCCCTGTCCTGACCGTGACCCGCCCGCCCGTGAGGCCGGGGTGGCGGCCCGGCCTGTGCCCCGTCCACGGCCCCGGCCGGGCGGAGGGTCGGCGGGGTGTGAGGTAGAGGGCGGCGACGACGCAGGCCGGCACCCCTCCCCGCAGCGCTGTCGAGTGCGGCGCGTGTGCGTGGTCGCCGTTGATGGCGGCGACGGCAGAAGCGGGGTGGTTCCCCGCCCCTGCTTGCCGGGCGGCGGGCTGCCCGCGGTCCGGGCGAGCGGCTGGGCAGGTACCCCGCTCACGGCCCCGGCCGGGCGGCGGACCGCCGGGATGCGGCGTGGAGGGCGGCGACGAGGACAGGTCGGCGGCCCTCGGCGCAGCGTTGTCGGCTGTAGGGCGTGTGCATGGTCACCGTGATGGGCGGCGACGGAGTGAGCTGGGCGGTTCCCCGGCCCCTCCTGCCGGGCGGCGGGCTGCCCGCGGTTCCGGGCGCCAGCGCGACCGGGTGGGCGCGTGGCCGAGCGCGTTCGTGGCGCCCGCCCCCCGGCGTGCCCCAGCCCGGCGATGATCTCGACAAGAGTGCTGTCATTCCGGCGGTGTTGACAGCACTCTCGTCGA
>NZ_JAQFWQ010000123.1 GCF_027706725.1 Nocardiopsis endophytica | reverse complement strand
GTGGCCCCGGACCCGGCGCCCGGCCCGTAGTTGCACTCACCAGTTGACACCGCCGTCCGTTTTAAGGCCGACTTCCCCGAGATCAACATGGGCTCCCTATTGATCTCGGGAGAAATGACGTCGAAACCGTGATTCCAGGGGCGGTATCCCCGAGATCAACGAAGGCCGGGCGCACATCGGTGCCGCGCGTGCGCTCACGCCAGGAACGCGCGCAGCAGCGCCTCCGTGCCCTCCAGGTGTTCCCCCACCGCGCGGCGGGCGTCCTCGGGGCGGCCGCCGCGCACCGCGTCCACGATCGCGCGGTGCTGGGCGCCGCTGTGCTCCAGGTTGCGCGCCAGGATCGGCATCGCGTTCAACAGGTCGTTGATGCGCATCCGCGTCTCGGCCAGCGCCCCGGTCAGCGACGCCGACCCGGTCAGCTCGGCCAGGGTGTGGTGGAAGACGGTGTCGCACCGCCGGTAGTCCTCGATCGGGGCCGCGTCCACCGCCTCCAGCCGCTCGGCCAGCAGCCGGTCGCCCTCCGGGCTCAGCCCCTCCTCAGCCAGGCGCACGGCCGCCCCGGTCTCCAGCGCGCGCCGGAAGGTGAACAGGTCCTCCAGGTCGGCGCCGGTGCGCTGGAGCATCCGCTGCGCCTCGGCCCGGCTGGGCCGCGGCGGCACGTCGGCGACGAAGGTGCCCCCGCCGCGCCCGCGCCGCGACTCGGCGTACCCGGCCTCCTGCAGCGCGCGGATGGCCTCGCGCAGCGTGATCCGGCTGACCCCGAGCCGGGCCGCCAGCTCCCGCTCGGGCGGGAAGCGCCCGCCCCGGGCCACCACCCCGAGCTTGATGGCCGACAGCAGCCGCTCCACCGTCTCCTCGAAGGCGTTCCCGGTGCGCACAGGGCGGAACACCGCCTCGGCCGCGCTCTCGGCCAGGGCTCCGGCCTCCGGCTGGGACACGTGCACCCCTTCCGCCCTCCTCGCGAACCGCCGGGGCCGTGTGGCCCCCGGCCCGGCCGCCGACGACGGCCGCAGCACTCAGGGTAGTCCCGGGGCGGCGGGCCGCTGGTCCGGCCCGGTCCGGTGTGCGAGGATGCCGGTATTCGAAACCTCTTCCCGGAACGAGGTCGTCATGGCCCGGAGCGAAGACACCCTTCCCGCGCGCGGGACCGCCCTGACCGTCGTCTCCTGGGTGCTCCAGGTCATCGGCGCGGGGCTGTTCCTGCTGATGGGGTTCGGCAAGGTCGCGGGCTGGCCGGACTTCATCACGACGTTCGAGAACATCGGCGCGGGACAGTGGCTGCGCTACTTCGTGGGCGTGGCCGAGCTCGCCGGGGGCATCGGGGTGCTGATCCCGCGCCTGGCCGGGCTCGCCGCCTCGGGGCTGACCCTCGTGGTGGTCGGTGCCGCGCTCACCCACCTGGTCATCCTGCAGGACTCGGGGTGGGTGCTGCCGGTGGTGCTGATCGTGCTGATGGGCGCCCTGGCCTGGATCCGCCGCGCGGAGACGGCATCGCTGCCCTCCTACCTGCGGGGCCTGCTCGGCCGGGGCTGAGTCCGCGAGCGACCCGGGGTCGGCGGGGGTGGTGGTTCCACCACTCGATCGCCCCTGAGGCGCCCCTTTCACCTCGCTCGTCGCTCGAACCACCTGTCCGCGCCCGGCACATCGGAGTCGCCGCCCCGCCGGGTTCGGGGCCGACGGTCAGTTGAGCTCCGATTCGGCCTTCTCCACCAGGGCGAACTCCTCCTCGGGGGCGTCGGCCACCAGCCGGTGCCGCGAGTAGAACCAGAAGTACGCCAGGAACACCGCGAAGATCACCGCCGCCACGGCCGCGCCCACCACGTCCACCAGGAACGTGGCCACCACCGCGCACAGCGCCAGCACCAGGGCGATGCCGGTGGTCACCGTGCCGCCGGGCGTCCGGTAGGGCCGCTCCAGGCCGGGCTCGCGCCGCCGCAGCACGATGTGGGAGACCATCATCAGCGCGTAGGAGGCGGTCGCGCCGAACACCGCGATGTTGATCAGCCGGTCGCCGTCGCCGACCCCCGCCGCCAGCAGGAACCCGATGGTGCCGGGCACGATGAGGGCCATGTAGGGGGTCTTGCGGCGCCCGGTGACCGACAGCCACTTGGGCAGGTAGCCCGCGCGCGAGAGCGCGAACAGCTGGCGCGAGTAGGCGTAGATGATGGAGAAGAAGCTGGCCACCAGCCCCGCCAGGCCGACGTAGTTGACGACGTCGGCCAGCAGGGTCGACCCGCCGTAGGCCTCCCGCAGGGCGTGCGGGAGCGGGTTGTCGGAGTCGGCCAGCGCGCTCGCCCCGGCGCCGCCGGGGGCCAGCAGGAGCATGGCGAAGCCGGTCACCAGCAGCACCGCCATGCCCGCGATGATGCCGCGCGGCATGTCGCGCTTGGGATCGCGCGCCTCCTCCGCCGCCAGGGGCACGCCCTCGATGGCGAGGAAGAACCAGATGCCGAACACGAACGCCCCGAGGATTCCCGCGTACCCGTAGGGCAGGAAGGCGCTGGCGCCCGCGGCGCCGGTAGGGGCGATGTCGACCAGGTTGCCGGGGTCGAACTTCGGGACCATCCCGACGGCGAAGACGACGAGCGCCACGACGGCCACGGCAGTGATGGCGAACATGACGCGCAGCGCCTCACCGACGCCCCACAGGTGGATGCCGACGAACAGGGCGTAGCACGCCAGGTAGACGGGCCAGGCGTTGGTGATGCCGAACAGGCCGAGCGCCTCGACGTAGCCGCCGATGAACACGGCGATGGCGGCGGGGGCGATGGCGTATTCGATGAGGATCGCCGTTCCGGTGGCGAAGCCGCCCAGTGGGCCCAGCGCGCGGCGGGCGAAACCGTATCCCGCGCCGGTCGCGGGCAGCGCGGAGGCCATCTCGGCCAGGCCCAGCACCATGAACAGGTACATGGTGCCCATGAGGACGGTGGCGATGAGCAGGCCGCCCCATCCCCCTTCGGCGATGCCGTAGTTCCACCCGGCGAAGTCGCCGGAGATGACGTAGGAGACGCCGAGGCCGGCGAGCAGCAGCCATCCGGCGGCGCCGCGGCGCAGGGTGCGGCGCTGGAGGTAGTCGGTGCCTGCTCGGACGTAGTCGGCGCCTTGGACGTGTCCGTCGGCGTTGGTGCCGTGTTCTCTGGCCACGGGGCTCCCCTCGGGGGCGTGCTGGCAGGGGTCGGCGGGTCGGGTCGGGACGAGGCCGCCGCGGGGTCCGGCGGACCGGGCGCCGGACGGGGGCTGACGGGGTCGGGGGATGTGCCGCGCGGCGCCTCCCGGCGCGCGGCGGCGGACGAAAAAAGGTATGCAGCCGGTCCTTTAGCCGGTGGTCGGTGATGATGCGCGCCGCCGAACCGGCCTGTCAAGGGGGGTCGGCCACTCTTCCCCCTCGGTGCGGACCTGCCGTTTCACCGGCGTTTCGGCGCGGTTTCGCGCCCGGGGAGGGATTGACACGGGGGTGGGGCCGCTGCTTTCCTCCGTAAAAGGTCTGGCCCTGAACCTTAAGGAGGCCGAGGGTGAGTACGAACCGCGGCGGACCCCCGCTGACCGTGGACCGGCTCCGCGCCGACGTGGAATCCGGCGCCGTCGACACGGTGCTGGTGGCCTTCACCGACATGCAAGGCCGGCTCCAGGGGAAGCGGGTCTCCGGCCGCTTCTTCCTCGAAGAGGTGCTCGCCCACGGCACCGAGGCCTGCGACTACCTGCTCGCCGTCGACGTGGAGATGAACACCGTCGACGGCTACGCCATGTCCTCCTGGGACACCGGCTACGGCGACATCGTGCTGCGGCCCGATACCGCCACCCTGCGCCGCACCCCCTGGCAGGACGGCCAGGCCATGGTCACCGCCGACGTGCTGCGGCTGGACGGCGCCGACGCCGCCCCCTCCCCCCGCCAGATCCTCAAGGCCCAGACCGCCCGGCTGGCCGAGCGCGGCTGGACCGCCATGGTCGGCACCGAGCTGGAGTTCGTCGTCTACCGCGACTCCTACGAGCAGGCCTGGCAGCGCGGCTACCGGGAGCTGACCCCGGCCAACCGCTACAACGTCGACTACTCGGTGCTGGGCGGTGCCCGGGTGGAGCCGCTGCTGCGCCGCATCCGCAACGGCATGGCCGGGGCCGGGATGTACGTGGAGTCCGCCAAGGGCGAGTGCAACCTGGGCCAGCACGAGATCGCCTTCCGCTTCGACGAGGCGGTGACCACCTGCGACCAGCACGCGATCTACAAGAACGGCTCCAAGGAGATCGCCGACCAGGAGGGCATGTCCATCACGTTCATGGCCAAGCCCAACGAGCGCGAGGGCAACTCCTGCCATGTGCACATCTCGCTGCGCGGTGAGGACGGCTCCCCCGTGCTCGCCGAGGACGGCGCCCCCGACGGGCTGTCGGCCACCGGTCGGCACTTCCTCGCCGGGCAGCTCGCCTCGCTGCGCGAGCTCACCCTGCTGCTGGCGCCCAACATCAACTCCTACAAGCGCTACGTGCCCGGCAGCTTCGCCCCGACGTCGGTCGCCTGGGGCGTCGACAACCGCACGTGCGCGCTGCGGCTGGTCGGCGGCGGGCCGAGCCTGCGCGTGGAGAACCGGGTGCCCGGCGGCGACGTCAACCCCTACCTGGCGGTGGCGGCGCTGATCGCCGGGGGCCTGGACGGGATCGACCGCGAACTGGAGCCGGGCCCGGCGTGCGCCGGGAACGCCTACACCGGCGACGCCCCGTCGGTCCCGACCACCATGCGCGAGGCGCTGGAGCTGTGGGAGAAGAGCGACCTTGCGCGGGCCGCCTTCGGCGACGAGGTGGTCGAGCACTACGCCAACTACGCCCGGGTGGAACTGGCGGCCTACGACGCCGCGGTGACCGACTGGGAGCTGTACCGGGGGTTCGAGCGCCTGTGAGCGGGCGCCGCGACCGAGAGGGGGGACCTATGGAGGCGGCCGACGCGCCGCCCCGCCAGGGGCGGGGGCAGGAGGACAGGCGGGTGCAGGAACTCGTCGACCCGGCGACGGAGGAGGTGATCGGCACCGTCCCGCTCGCCTCGGCCGAGGAGGCCGACGCCGCCGTTGCGCGCGCCCGCGCGGCATGGCCCGCCTGGCGCGCGGTGGCACCCGGCGACAGGGCGCGGCTGCTGCGCGCCTTCGCCGAGAAGGTCGACGCGCACATCGAGGAGCTGGCCCGGCTGGAGGTGCGCAACGCCGGGCACCCGATCGGCCAGGCGCGCGGCGAGGCCGCGATGGTGCGCGACGTGCTGCTGTACTACGCGGGCGCGCCGGAGCGCGCGGCGGGGCGGCAGATCCCGGTCTCCGGGGGCTGGAGCGTCACCTTCGCCGAGCCCCTGGGGGTGGCGGCGGTGATCGTGCCGTGGAACTTCCCCATGCCGATCATGTCGTGGGGCATGGCGCCCGCTCTGGCGGCGGGCAACGCGGTCGTGGTCAAGCCGTCGGAGCTGACCCCGCTCACCGCTCTACGGCTGGGCGAGCTGGCCCTGGAGGCCGGCATCCCCGAAGGGGTGCTCCAGGTGCTCCCGGGCACCGGGCCCGAGGCGGGTGAGCGCCTGGTCCGGCACCCGGGCGTGGACAAGGTGGCCTTCACCGGGTCCACACGGGTCGGCAAGCGCATCATGGCGCTGGCCGCCGACGACCTCAAGCGCGTGACACTGGAGCTGGGCGGCAAGAGCGCCAACATCGTCTTCGCCGACGCCGACCTGGAGAAGGCCGCGGCGACCGCGCCCTACGGGGTGTTCGACAACGCCGGGCAGGACTGCTGCGCGCGCTCGCGCCTGCTGGTGCAGCGCTCGGTGTTCGACCGGTTCATGGAGCTGCTGGAGCCGGCGGTCAAGGGCGTGGCCGTGGGCGACCCGCGCGAGGACGGCACCGAGATGGGGCCGCTCGTGTCGGCGGCGCACCGCGCCAAGGTCGCCTCCTACGTGCCCGAGGGCGCCCCGGTGGCGTTCCGGGGGACGGCGCCGGAGGGGGCGGGGTTCTGGTTCCCGCCGACGGTGCTCACCCCGGGGAGCCACGACGACCCGGCGTTCACCGACGAGATCTTCGGGCCGGTGGTGTGCGCGGTGCCGTTCGAGGACGAGGCCGAGGCGGTGCGCATCGCCGACGCGACCGACTTCGGGCTGGCCGGGTCGGTGTGGACGCGCGACGTGGGGCGGGCGCTGCGGGTCGCGCGCGGGGTGACCGCGGGCAACCTGTCGGTGAACTCGCACTCGGCGGTGCGGTACGGCACCCCGTTCGGGGGGTTCAAGCAGTCGGGGCTGGGGCGCGAGCTGGGCCCGGACGCGCTGGACGCGTTCACCGACACCAAGACGGTCTTCCTGTCGGACGACACGGCGGGCTGAGCACCCGCACTACCCATGTTGATCTCGGGGAAGTCGGGCTTGAGACGGCCCTCTTAAGCCCGACTTCCCCGAGATCAACGAGAGAGGAGCGACATGCGGCGTTTCGAGGGGCGCACCGCCGTGATCACCGGCGGCGGCAGCGGGATCGGGAAGGCGTCGGCGCTGCGGCTGGCCGACGAGGGCGCGAACGTGGTCGTGGTCGACCTGGACCGCGACGCGGGCGAGGCGGCGGCCAAGGAGGCCGGCGGCCGGTACGTGGCGGCCGACGTGACCGACGCGGACCAGGTGGCGGCGGCCTTCGCCGAGGCCAAGGAGGCCTACGGGTCGGTCGACGTGGCCTTCAACAACGCGGGCATCTCCCCGCCGGAGGACGACTCCATCCTGGAGACGGGGCTGGAGGCGTGGCGCAAGGTGCAGGAGGTCAACCTGACCTCGGTGTACCTGTGCTGCAAGCACGCCCTGCCGTACATGCGCGAGCAGGGGCGGGGGTCGATCGTGAACACGGCCTCGTTCGTGGCGACGATGGGGGCGGCGACCTCGCAGATCTCCTACACGGCGAGCAAGGGCGGGGTGCTGGCGCTCAGCAGGGAGCTGGGGGTGCAGTTCGCGCGCGAGGGCATCCGGGTCAACGCCCTGTCCCCTGGGCCGGTGAACACGCCGCTGCTCAAGGAGCTGTTCGCCAAGGATCCCGAGCGCGCGCAGCGGCGTCTGGTGCACGTGCCCTTCGGCCGGTTCGCCGAGCCGGAGGAGATCGCGGCCGCGGTGGCGTTTCTGGCCAGCGACGACGCCTCGTTCATCACCGCCAGCAACTTTCTGGTGGACGGGGGCATCTCCGGCGCGTACGTGACTCCGCTGTGAGCGCCGCCGTGAACAAGGCGACGGGCGCGGCGCCCATCATCGGGATCACCGCCTATGCGGAGCGGGCCCGGTGGGGTGAGGCGTGGGACATGCGCGCGGCGCTCCTGCCGTGGGAGTACGTGGAGTCCGTGGCGCGCGCGGGGGGCATGCCGGTGCTGCTGCCCCCGGTCGCCGCGGAGGGGCAGGCCACCGCAGGGCTGGACGCGCTGATCCTGGCCGGGGGCGGGGACATCTCTCCCGACCGGTACGGGGCCGCGCCGGATGCCGCCACGGCGGGGGTGGATCCCGGGAGGGACGCGTCCGAGTTCGCCCTGCTGGAGGAGGCGCTGGGGCGCGGACTGCCGGTGCTGGGCGTGTGCCGGGGGCTGCAGGTGATGAACGTGGCCCGAGGCGGGACCCTGCACCAGCACCTGCCCGACGTCGTGGGCGGGAACGGCCACCGGAAGCGCACGGCGGTGTTCGACCCGCACACGGTGCGGGTGGCGCCGGACAGCAGGACGGCCGGGATCCTGGGCCGCACGGAGCTGGAGGTTCCGACCTACCACCACCAGGGCCTCGACGCCCTGGGCGAGGGCCTGGTGGCCACGGCGTGGGCGGAGGACGGGATCGTGGAGGCGGTCGAGTTCACCGACCAGCCGCGCGCGCTGGGCGTGCAGTGGCACCCGGAGATGGGCGACGACCCGTCCCTGTTCCGGTGGCTGGTCGAGGAGGCGAGGAGCGCCCGGGCGGAGCGGTGAGCAACGTTGCCGGTGCAGTTGGGTTCGACCGCTCCGGCGAGCCACGCGATCCGCCGCCGTGGACATGCCGCGGCCGGGGCGCTTCCCCAGAGGCGCCCCGGCCGCGGTTCCTGCGTGCCGAGGGGGACGGACCCCCGGCGCTCACATGACCTTGGAGACCGAGTTGTCGCAGCCCACCGCGGTGTCACTGATGCAGGCCTTGTACCTGAACCCGCGCTTGATCTGGAACCCGTTGGTGTAGGTCGTCCCGGAGACGCGGGTCCCGTCGTTGGCGACGCGGGTGCCGTGGCTATTGGTGACGATGATGGAGAGACTGTCGCCCCTGTCGGCACCGCTGGTCACCCGGGCCCAGGCGATGGCGACGTCGTTCGAGGAACTACGGGTGACCAGCCCCCGGCGCACCTGCAGGGTGAAGCCGTCGAGCCTCGACTTCGCCGCCGTTGAAACGTTGAAGGCATTCCTGGGGCTGGCCTCATAGAGGTCGGCGGCAGCGGCGACGGGCGCGGCGTCCGCCGTGGCGCCGCCCTCCTCGTCGAGTGCGGCCATCACCATCGGGGTGATGTCCACGATCTGGGCCTCCGGCGCCTCTTCGGCGGCGGCAGCGGGGGCGGAGATCAGGCTCAGGGCCATGGCCGGGGCGGCGATGGCCAGAGCCCAGCGGGAAATACGCGTGATGCGCATGAGGGGATCCCTTTCGTCGACCGAATGAATCGGTTCACTGAGGCGCCCCAAAGCTAGAGGTGCGCCGCCCACCAGGGCAAAGAACTTCGAGCACGCTGGAAATGCGCAGCTCGGGGTGGCCACGACCGCTGCACCGAGGGCATCCGACGGAGAACCCACGGCGACCGGCCACCGCTCTACCGGATGCGGGCACGGTCAAGGCCGCCGCCCTGGTCGAGCGGTCGTCGGCCGCCTACGAGGGTCGGCCGCCCCGGCGCCAGCGCTGGGCCGTGATGTCGGCGCCGCCGCCCGCGAGATGGTCGGCGAGCGGCCGGACGAGGGCCACGGCCTCCTCCGGGTACGCCCGGACGGCGGCGATGATGCCCGTGGTGTGCGCGGGGTCCCCGTCGACGAGCGCGGCGGCGAAGGCGACGCGGTCGTCGGCCAGCGGCAGGCGGCCTACGGCAGCGCTCCACGGCGCCGCCGACCACGCGCCGGTCACCAGCGAGTGCGGGGCCTCCGGGTCGCGGATGGGCCCCCGGTCGATCAGGACCTCCACCGGGTCCACGGTGACCCGCGTGTACAGACCGGCGCGACCGTACGGCTCCTCGGCGGCGAAGCGCTCCGCCTGCTCTCGGTCGGCCAGGTCGACGACGTGCACGCTGCCGGTGTGCTCCTCACCGTCGTCGGAAAGGGTGGGGCCGCGCAGGAGGAGGCGGTCGGCGAAGCGGTCCATGTAGGACCAGTGGTCCTCGGCCAGACGCAGGAGTCCGTCGAGGGCATCGGGCCTGTCATGGCCGTGGACGTAGAACGGCATGCAGGGACCCTATCGACCCGCCCGCCCCTCGGGGCCGGGCGGGGCACGGGGCGGCGCGTGGGGAGCGCCGCCCGGGGGCGGCGGCTATCTCTTACCGCAGCCGGGGCAGGTCTGGCCGATCTCCTTCATGGTGCCGCAGTGGCGGCAGTTCTCCTGGTCGATGCGGTCGCCTCGACTCCCGATGAGATCGCGGTCGGGCAGGCCGATCATGGATCGGCAGCGGGGGCAAGCCATCCAGAACCTCCGGTAGGTGTACTTCTCCCGGTCGATGACCGTCCAGCACTTGTCGCATTGGACGTACCGGTTCTTTCCGTAGCGTCCTTGGCTTTCGGGTGCCCCCATGGACGGGACTCTACCCCGCCGGGCCGGATGCGGCAGCGCTTCGTCCGGCCCGGCGGCCCCTCACACGTCGGTGATGCGCAGGCCGGCGTGGGCCTTGTAGCGGCGGTTCATCGCGATCAGGTTCGCGGTGAAGGCCTCCACCTGGTGGGCGTTGCGCAGCCGGCCGCCGTAGATCCCGCGCACGCCCGGGATGAGCCCGGCCAGCGCGCGCACGGTGTCGGTGGCGTCCCGGTCGTCGCCGAGGACCAGCACGTCCAGGTCGACCTCCTCGACCTCGGGGTCGAGCAGCAGCACGGCGGACACGTGGTGGAAGGCGGCGGTGACCCGGCTGCGCGGCAGGACCGCCTCCGCCTGCTGGGCGGCGCTGCCCTCGGGCACCGGGAGGGCGTAGGGGCCCTTCTTGTCGAAGCCGAGGGGGTTGACGCAGTCGACGACGATCTTGCCGGCCAGCTCCTCCTCCAGGGAGGCCAGCAGCTCGCGGTGGCCCTCCCAGGGCACCGCGACGATGACGACGTCGGCTGCGGCAGCGGCGGCAGCGTTGTCCAGGCCGCGCACCGGCAGGTCGGCGCCGAGGCCGTCGGCGGCGCCCTGCGCCCGTCCGGCGCTGCGCGAGCCGATGACGACCTCGGTCCCGGCCAGGGCCAGCCGCCGGGCCAGCCCGCGGCCCTGGTCGCCGGTCCCGCCGAGAACCGCGACGACCAGGCCCGAGACGTCGGGGATGTCGTGTGGGGATGTCTGATCAGCCATGGCAGGAATCATCGCACCCCGGAGGACGTCCGCCCCGGGCGGGGACACGCCCTCAGGCGGCGAAGGCGTGCGGTTCGATCCCGTCCAGGCCGAGTTCGCGCATCTCCCTCCGGTGCGCGGCGGCGGCCGCCAGGGCGGAGACGGTGCGCCCGTCGGCGCGGCCGGTACCGGTCAGCCCGACGGCCTCCTGGAACCGCGCGAGCGCGGCGGGGCGGGCGGCGGGCGGCGCGCAGGGGTCGAGCAGCCCCAGCTCGATCAGGCGCCACCGGACCTCGGCGGGGTCGGCCTCGGGGAGCACCCGTTCGGCGTCGACGAGGGACCAGAAGAGCCCTGCCAGGACCGAGCGCGCCCTGGCGCCCCGGCGGGCTCCCCCGCCGACCGCCCGAACGGCGCCCACCGGCGCCCTGTACATGTGAATCGCGGTCATCATCGAGCTCCCTCCCCGTCGCGGCCCGATCACGCACTTCGAGTATGCGCGCGCGAAGGTGAGAGGACATCGGCCGCAGGTTCGGAATCAGGTCAATACCAAAGTCGGAGGCCGGAGCCCTGGCACCGACCGATGGGGGTAGGGGTGGCCCCCGCAATGGGGACGCCGGACATCGGGCGCAGCGGGGCCGTTCGCCGGTGGTCCCCGCGATGGGCGACGACGACGCAGGGCGGCGCCCCTGGCTGCAGCGTCGTCGGCCGCCCGGCGTGTACGTGGTCACCGGATTTGGCGGCGACGGAGACAGCCGGGCGGTTCCCCGGCCCCGCCTGCCGTCCGCCAGGCCCCTCACGGTCCGGGCGGGCAGACGGCGCCGTGGGGTGGGCGGTTGCCCACGCTCGTGGCGGCCGTCGGCCCGGCACGCCCCTGATCGGCGATGATCTCGACAGGAGTGCTGCCCGAACCGCCGGAATGACAGCACTCTTGTCGAGATCATCGCCGAGGGGGTGCGGGGGCATCCTGCGTCGTAAAACCGACGCCTGATCAGCCAAAAAGCGTCGATTTCACGACGCGGGATGCCCGCCCCCTCCACCCACCGTCCGATACGCCCATTACGCCCCGCCCACTCGGCCCTTCCGCGATGATCTCGGGGAAAACGACGCTAAAACCGCCCCGGTAGGGGCGATTTTCCCGAGATCAACGCAGAGGGGGCACCGGGGGTGCCGACGCCACGAACGCGGACGACCATCCGCCCTCCTCGCCGCGCCGCCGCCTGGACCGCGAGGGGCCCGCCGGACGGGAAGCAAGGCCGGGGACCCGCCCGCTTCTGCCGTCGCCGCCATCTACGGTGACCGCGCACACGCGCCGCACCCGACAGCGCTGCCGCGAGGGCCGCCGGCCTTCGTCGTCGCTGCTAGGTACCCGAAACTCCGGCAGCCTGCCGCCCGGCTGGGGCCCATAAGCGGGGGACCTGCTGTGCCGTCGCCGCCCATCACGGTGACCACGCACTCCCCGACAGACGACAACGCTGCCTCAAGAGGCGCCGGCCTTCATCGTCGCCCGGCCATCGCCGTCGGCGCCCAGCGGACGGCAGACGGCCGGGCGCTGAATGGGCCCAACCCCGCGGCCGCACGCGAAGGAGACTCGGCCCCCGGGGCGGGGTGGGCCCACCCGGCCGCGATGACCCACGCGGCGGGCGGTGGGGATGCCTCCCGAACCGCCCCCGTAGAGGCCACGCCCCCGCCGCTACACGAGGGCGGGCTCGTCCAGGGTCAGGGTTCCCGCGTCGGCGTCCAGGGTGGCGGTCATGCCCAGCGGGACCGTCGTCTGGGCCGGGATGTGGCCGAACCCGAAACCGTCCACCACCGGAACCCCCAGCGGCGCCAGCCGCTCCCGCAGCATCGCGCGGATCGTCTCCTCGTCCGGGGTGCACTTGCCCCACGACCCCAGCAGGATCCCCGCCACCCCGTTCATCCACCCGCTCCGCAACAGCTGGGTGACCATGCGGTCCATCCGGGACACGTCCTCCTTGACGTCCTCCAGCAGCAGCAGGCCGCCCTCGGCCGAGGCGCAGAAGTGGGGCGTGGCCAGGCTGTCCGCCAGGAGGCTCAGGTTGCCCCCCATCAGCCTCCCGCGCGCCTTCCCCCCGACCAGGGGGCGCGCCCCCTGCGGGGCGATCCGCACCCGCGACTCCGGCTCGAACAGGGTCGCCCGCAGGTCCTCCGCCGCCACCGGGTCGTTGCCGAAGTACCCGGCCCCCGGCCCGTGGACGGTCACCATGTCCAGCTCCTCGGCGAACGCCGCGTGCAGCGCTGTCACGTCGCTGAACCCCACGAACGCCTTGGGCGGCGCCCCGCGCAGGGCCTCGTAGTCCAGCAGGTCGAGCGTGCGGTGCGCCCCGTCGCCGCCGCGCACGCACAGCACCGCGGCCACGTCCGGCGCCAGCAGCGCCTCCTGGAGGTCCGCCGCCCGGTCTGCGTCGGTTCCGGCCAGGTACCCGAGCACCGGATGCCGGTCGCGCGCGTGCGGGCGCACCTGCGGCCGCACGCCCCACGCCTCGATCACCGGCAGCGCCGCCGCCAGCTCCTCCTCCGGGACGGGGCTGCACGGCGCCACCAGCGCCACCGTGTCCCCCGCGCGCAGCCGCGGGGGCCGCCGCGCGCTCACGACCGCAGCTCCAGCGCCGGGGCGTCGGTGTCGAACCCGAACACCTGCGCGTACAGCGACAGCTCCGCCTCCAGGGCGGCCTGGATGGACTCCGCCTTGCGGAACCCGTGCTGCTCCCCGGCGAACTCCAGGTAGGCGTGCGGCACGCCGCGCCCCTTCACCCGCTCCAGCAGCCGCCGCGCCTGCACCGGCGGGCAGATCTCGTCCTCGTCCCCCTGCATCAGCACGAACGGGGCGGTGATGGCGTCGGCCCGGTTGACCGGCGACCGCTCCTCATAGCGCTCCCGCTCCTGCGGCCAGGGCCCCACCAGGCTCTCCAGGTACTGCGACTCGAAGTCGTGCGTCTCCCCGGTGCGCCACCCCGCCAGGTCCACGATGGGGTACTGGACGACCCCGCAGGCGAACACGTCCTCGGCGGCCAGCGCCGCCGCCGCGGTCCACCCGCCCGCGCTGCCCCCGCGGATCGCCAGCCGGTCCGCATCCGCGGTGCCTTCGGCGGCCAGCGCCCGGGCCACGGCGGCGCAGTCCTCCACGTCCACCACGCCCCACTGCCCGCGAAGCCGCTCGCGGTAGGCGCGCCCGTAGCCGGTGGAGCCGCCGTAGTCGACCTGCACCACCCCGATGCCGCGCGAGGTGAAGTAGGCGACCTCGGCGTCCTGGGTGGTGGTGGAGCGGCCGGTGGGCCCACCGTGCGCCCACACCGCGTACGGCGGCGGCTCCCCCTCGGGCCCTTCGGCGCGGGGGTTGTGCGGCGGGTGGACGATCGCGTGCACCTCGCGCCCGCCCGGGCCGGTGAACACCCGCCGCTCGGCCCGCGGTGCGTACCCCTGCGGGACCTCGGGCTCGTCCCCCGCCCGGCGGCTCAGCGAGCGCCACGACCGGTCGGCGGCGACCACCGCCACCACCTGGGCGGACAGGTCGGGCGAGGCGGCCACGCCGATGATCGTCCCCCCGGCGGCCCCGGCCGGGGCGAGCCGGGCCGACCACTCGGTGTGCGGGGTGGCGACGTCGGTGAGCGCCCCGGAGTCCGGGCACAGCAGCGACAGCCGTGTGGAGCCGGTGCCGTGCACGGCCGCGAGCAGGCCGTTGTTCATCGGCAGGATCCACCGCTGCCCGAGCGTCCACAGCGGCCCGCCGTACTCCTCCTGATCAGGTGCCAGGGCGACCGGGGCGCGCGCCGCCCCTCCGTCGGGGCCGATGGAGATCTGGTAGGGGTTCCACCAGCCCGAGGCGTCCGAGACGCAGTACAGGGTGGCGGCGTCGCCCCACTCGGCCTGCACCACCGACTCGCCCGGCCCGCCGGCGACGTCGCGCTGCTCTTCGGCGGTGCCGTCCGGCCCGATCGCCGCGACCGTCAGGAAGGTGGAGTCCCACGGCATGTCCGGGTGGTCCCACCCGATCCAGGACAGGCGCCGCCCGTCGGGCGAGATGCGGGGGCACGCCAGGAAGCGGCGCCCCTCGGCGACGACCCGCACCGCCGACGGGTCCTCGGCGGCCGACCCGTCCATGGGCACGGCGACCAGGGCCCGGCGGACGTCGGTGGGGGCGGGCCCGGTGTGCTCCTCACGGATGCACCACACCTCGTCCCGCCCCGGCGGCCCCTCGACCGGCTCGGCGTAGCGCAGCGCGCCGGGCACCTCCGGCTCGGGGGTGAGCGGCGAGGGCGGCTGCACCTGCCCCGGGAAGAACAGGTACAGCCGCTGGTCGGTGTACTCGCTGAACACCGCCGCCGTGCCCGCCTCGGCGCGGTCGAGCAGCAGGTAGGGGCGCCCGCCGTACTCGTGCACCCGGGTGCGGGCGTTCCACGGGGCGCCGAGCACCTCCTCCACCCCGTCCTCGGGGCGGTCCAGCCGGGTGCGGCACAGGGCCGTGCGCCCGCCCTCCTCCGGCCGGGGCTCGGTCCACCACACCTCCTCTCCGACCGCGGCGGGCCAGCCCGGGGCGCCGTCGTGCCGTGCGACGGAGTCCGCGCCGATCGGCGAGGGCCAGGAACCGTAGGGGAGGTGGGGCATGGGGCGCCTGTGCCTTTCTGGTCGTCGCTACTCGGCCGCCGTCAGGAAGCGGTCCAGGACCCGCACGCCGAAGCGGAGCGCCTCCACCGGGACGCGCTCGTCGACGCCGTGGAACATCGCGTCCCGGTCCAGGCCCGGCGGCATCAGCAGCGGGGTGAACCCGTACCCGGCGATGCCGAGCTCGGAGAACTGCTTGGCGTCGGTCCCCCCGGCCGTGCACACCGGCACCACGTGGCCCTCGGGGTCGTGGGCCAGCAGCGCCGCGCGCATGGCGGCGAAGATCGGCGCCTCGACGGGGGACTCCAGGGCGGGCGAGCCGTGCTCGTACTCCCAGTCCACCCGGGGGCCGGTGAGTTCGTCGAGGGCGGCCTCGAAGGACTCGCGCCCGCCGGGCAGCACCCGCCCGTCGACCCCGGCCGCCGCGTCGCCGGGGATGACGTTGACCTTGTACCCGGCCTCCAGCATGGTCGGGTTGGCGCTCTCCCGCACCGTGCCGTTCACCAGGCGTGCGGCATCGCCGAGGCGGTCCAGCAGCGCGGGCAGGTCCCGGTCGGCGTCGAAGCCGGGGGCGTCCAGGTCGGCCTTGACGCCCACGGCCGCCCCGATCTCGGTGATCGCGGCCCGGGTGAGCGGGGTGAGCCGGTAGGGCCAGCGGTGGTCGCCGATGCGGGCGACGGCGGCGGCGAGCGCCTGCACCGCGTTGTCGTCGTTGGGGCGCGAGCCGTGCCCCGCCGTGCCCGTGGCGCGCAGCCGCAGCCAGGCGGTGCCGCGCTCCCCGGCGGCCACCGGGTACAGCCGCACCGCCCGCCCGTCCGGCGTGCGCACGTGCTCGGTGTGGCCGCCGGACTCGCCGATCGCCTCGGTGCACCCCTCGAACAGCTCCGGGTGCGTACGCACCAGCCACTCGGCGCCGTAGGCGGCGCTGGCCTCCTCGTCGGCGGTGAAGGCGAGCACGATGTCGCGGCGGGGGCGGCGGCCGGTGCGGGACCAGTGCCGGGCCACGGCCGCCACCATGGCGACCGCGTCCTTCATGTCGATGGCGCCGCGCCCCCACACCATGCCGTCGCGCACCTCCCCCGAGAAGGGGTGGACGCGCCACGCCGCCTGGTCGGCGGGGACCACGTCGAGGTGGCCGTGGACGAGCAGCGCGGGGGCGGCGGGGTCGGTGCCGGGGATGCGCGCGACCACGTTGGAGCGGCGCGGCGCCGACTCCAGCAGCCGCGGCTCCAGGCCGGCCCCGTCCAGCAGCGCGGCGACGTACTCGGCGGCCTCCCGCTCGTCGCCGTCGCCTCCTCCCCGGTTGGTGGTGTCGATCCTGATGAGTTCGGAGGTGAACCGCACGACTTCTTCGTCGGCGGTCGAGAAGTCTTCCTCGCGCACGGGCGCCCTTTTCTCGATCGTCGCTTCCGGCCGGGGGCGTGTCACCCGTAGCGGTCCTCGACCGCGTTGGAGATGAGGGTGGTGACCGCCTTGAAGCAGCGGATCATGTCATAGGCGGTGGGCGAGGTGTAACGGACGCGCCGGGCGCCGACGCGTTCGACCCCGGGGACCACGGCGGCGGCCCCGGCCAAGTGCTCGGCGTCGACCTCCACCTCGACGCCGAAGGGCTCGTCGCGGCGCAGGGGCTCGGTGCGCCCGGCCAGCTCCATGGCGTCCTGGGCGGCCTCGGCGATGGCGGCGTGGGTACGGCCGGGCGGGCGGCACAGGGCCGCGTACCGGGAGACGTGGTCCTTGACGGCGACGGTGCGGGCCGCGGGGGCGTACCGCGCGGCGTCCTCACAGGCCTTGTCGTCGCCGGTGACGAGCACGACGGGGGCGCCGAACTCGGCGCACACGGCGGCGTTGAGCCGCCCCTCGCTCGCGGTCTCGCCGTCGAGCCACACCCCGGTGACGGAGTTGGGCAGGTAGGTGTGGGCGAGCACGCCCTCCTCCCCGGCGCCGCAGTGGTAGCCGAGGAAGACGACGCCGTCGACGTCGCCGCGCTGCACCCCTTCGACCATGGACAGGTCCTTGTGCCGCCCGGTGAGCATCGACGCGCGTTCGTCGAGGCGCTCCAGCAGCAGGTTGCGCATGGTGGAGTGGGCCTCGTTGACCAGGACCTCGGTGGCGCCCCCGGCATGGAGCCCGGCGATGGCGGCGTTCACGTCGGAGGTGAACATGGACCGGCAGCGCTGCCACTGCTCGGTGCCCGGTTCGACGTCGGCGGGCCAGGTGACGCCGGTGGCGCCTTCCATGTCGGCGGAGATCAGCACCCTCACGGGGGCGACCCTATCCCGGGGGCACCGGGGGTAGCCAAGCCTTATCGGGCCCCGGCCGGGCGGGCGGACCGCAGGGGTCCGTCACCGCCGACTCCGCCGCCGAGCGCCGCCCCTGCGTCGTTGATCTCGGGAAAAGCGCCCCTGAAACCGGCCCGGAAGCGTCGTTTCCCCCGAGATCAACGACGAGCACACCCGCCTGTCCGCGCGGGCTCGTATCGGGCGCCGCGGCCGGGCGGCCCCCCGGTCAGGGCTGCGTGAGGATCTCGACGCCGTCCTCGGTGATCACCAGGGTGTGCTCGAACTGGGCGGTCCACTTGCGGTCGGCGGTGACCGCGGTCCACCCGTCGTCCCACAGGTCGTACTCGATGGTGCCCAGCGTGATCATCGGCTCGATGGTGAAGGTCATGCCGGGGACCATGACGGTGTCGGCGCGCGGGTCGTCGTAGTGCGGGATGATCAGCCCGGAGTGGAACTCCGGGCCCACACCGTGCCCGGTGAAGTCGCGCACCACGCCGTAGCCGAACCGCTTGGCGTAGGACTCGATGACGCGCCCGATGACGTTGATCTGCCGCCCCGGGCGGCAGGCCTTGATGGCGCGCCGGGTGGCCTCCTCGGTGCGCTCCACCAGAAGCCGGTGCTCCTGGCTGACGTCCCCCGCCATGAAGGTGGCGTTGGTGTCGCCGTGCACGCCCTTGTAGTAGGCGGTGATGTCGATGTTGACGATGTCGCCGTCCTTGACCACGGTGTCGTCCGGGATGCCGTGGCAGATGACCTCGTTCAGCGACGAGCACAGCGACTTGGGGTAGCCCTTGTAGCCGAGCGTGCTGGGGTAGGCCCCGTGGTCGAGGAGGAACTCGTGGCCGATCCGGTCGAGCTCGTCGGTGGTGACGCCCGGGACGATGTGCTTGCCGACCTCCTGCAGGGCCTGGGCGGCGATCCGCCCGGCCTCGCGCATGGCCTCGATGGTCTCGGGGGTCTGCACGTCCCCCAGCACCCCTTCGACCGGACGTTTCTGCCCGACGTACTCCGGCCGCTCGATGCTGGAGGGGACGGAGCGCTGCGGCGAGATTCGCCCGGGAACAAGCGGTGTGGTCATGTCGTCGGAGTCTACCCGCGGCGCTCCCCCGGAGCGGTGCGCGCGGCGGCCTCCGGCGCCGGTGTGTGGCACCGCACGGACCGGGGGTAAGAGGCGAGTGCGCGACCTGTCCGGCCGATGGGGCCGCCCGGGCCGACCCGGGACCCGCGGGGCGGGCGGGCGCGCGCACGGGACGTACGGCAGAGGGAGCAGTGAGATGGCCGGCAACCCGATGGACCTGCCCGAGGACCAGCGCTGGTGGTACTGCCTGAAGCACGACCGGGTGGAGAAGGGGGCGGGGTGCCCGAACAAGTTCCGCCTCGGCCCCTACCCCGACGAGGCGTCGGCGGCCGGTGCGCTGCACACGGTGGCCGAGCGCAACGAGGCCTGGGAGGCCTCCGACGACCCCTGGGAGCAGGAGCGGTAGCTGGGAGCAGGAGCGGTGGCGCGGCGGCCGGGGCGGGCGGCGCGGGGTGGGCCCACCCGGCTCAGTCCGCCGGGCGCGGCCCGCTGACCATGTCGAGGAAGCGCGAGAGCCGGTCGCGCAGGCCGCCGCGGCGCCGGTCCCCGACGTGCCCTGCGGCGCTGGACACCAGGTGCTGCATGCCCTCGAAGGTGACCGGGTCGCCCGAGGGCCGCAGGCTGACCGCCTCGTGCGCGATGGAGGCCAGCTCCGGGTCGCCCTGGTCGAGGGAGAGCACGGTGGCCCCGGACCGGCGGGCGTCGTCCACCCGTTCCAGCAGCGGCACCGGCGCCTCGGGGGCGTCGTTGACGACGAACAGGGTGTTCCCGCGCCGGGCGTCCTCCAGCCGCTCCAGGCCGATGCTCAGGTGCGCGGGCGCCCCGGGCGGGGGCTCCCAGCGCACGAGGGACGGCGAGAGCTGCGGCAGGTCGGCGTAGCGCGCCTCGTCGTCGAGGTGCGCGGCGAGGTGCCAGGGCTCGTCGTCGGGCGTGCCCAGCAGCATCAGGCCGCCGGGGGTACGGGTGCGGCGCAGTCCGCGCGCGAGGTCCTCGGCGCGCTCCACCCACGGGGTCGAGGCGAGGAGGTCGCGCAGCAGCGCGACGTGTCGGGCGTCCACGCAGCCCATGGTGCACCATGGCCGCGCCCGCGCGCAGCGGTTCGCCGTTCCCGCGTTGATCTCGGGAAAAACGACGCTACAAGCGCGGTTTTAGCGTCGTTTTTCCCGAGATCAACGACGTAGGGGCGGCGGTCGGCGGTGCGGCCTCCGACAAGGGCGCGTTCACCGGGGGGCTTCCGCGCCGTAACGGGCGTCCGGCATGATCGGACGCCCGCTCTTCCCGCGATCCGGAAAGGCCGATCGGAGTGGCCCCCACACCCCGCCCCCCCCCCGCCCCCGCCAGCGCTCCGGCACGCGCCGCCGCCGCCACCTCCCCGCGAGCTCCGCCCAACCGCGCCCCA
>NZ_JAQFWQ010000122.1 GCF_027706725.1 Nocardiopsis endophytica | reverse complement strand
GCTTGTGCCGTCGCCGCCAACCACGACGACCATCCGCACGCCCGGCGGCCGACAGCGCTGCCGGGTGGGCCGCTGACCTTCCTCGTCACCGCCTTCCACCGGACACCCGACCGGCCTGCCGCCCGGCTGGAGCCCGTGAGCGGGGTACCTGCTGGTCCGCCTGCCTATCGGGACCGCCAGGGGACCGGTGGCCTGCACCACCGCGCACCTTGGGGTGGGGCGGGCCCGCCAAGTAAGAATGACCACCCACCCACGGACAGCGGGGATGGAACCGGAACCACACCACCCGAAAGCAGCGCCCAAGGAACCCAGCCCCCGCCCCACTTCACCGCCGAACACGGCGACCACGCCCACGCCCGGCGGCCGACAGCGCTACCGAAAGGAACGCCGCCCGGCCCGCTCCTCTCGGGTGGGCCGGGCGGCGGCGCCGTCTCCTCGCCCCCGGTCAGGCGGCCCAGGCGGTACGGGCCAGGTCGAGGGACGACCGGTACTCGGTGTAGGCGTTCTGGTAGAACTCGGTGCCCTCCGCGGTCGGTTCGACCGTGCGGGACGCCGACCACCAGCGCTCCTCGTCGACCGGCTCGCCCAGCGCGCGTGCGCACGCGATCACGGCGCCGCGCGCGCCCACGCCCGGGTCGTCGGGGATGGTCACCGGCCGCCCCAGCACATCCGCGAAGATGCGGGTCCACTCCGGGGAGCGCACCCCGCCGCCGCAGGCGTACAGGTCTCCGTCGAGGCCCGCCGTCTCCAGGCAGTGCCGGGCCGCGAACGCCACCGACTCGCACAGCGCGCGAATGACGTCCGCCCGCGTGTTCTGCAGGCTCAGCCCGGTGAACCGGGCCCGCGCCCCCGCGTCCACGAACGGTGCCCGCTCCCCCGACTCGGCCAGGAACGGCAGTGCCCGCACTCCCCCGGCGCCCCTGCCGGACTCGGCCAGCAGGGCGTCGGCGTCCTCGACGCGCACCCCCATCAGCTCGCACGCCCAGTCCAGTCCCGCCGTGCCGACCATGGCCGCCATGGCCCGCAGGTAGCGGTCGGCCTCGGGCATGGCGAGCAGCATGCCCGCGGGCTCGCCGTCCGGGTCGAACCCGGGCCCGTGCTGGAGCACCTGGCAGGCGAGCGTGGTGCCCGCGATGAGGACGCCGTCCCCCGGCTCACGCACTCCCGCGCCCATGGCGCACGCGGGCATGTCGAACGGCCCCGCCGTCACCGGCAGCCCTTCGGGCAGGCCCAGCAGCTCGGCCCCGGCGGCGTCCAGGCGCAGCACGGTGCCCGGGGGCGCCGGCTCGGCGAGCAGGCCGCGGCGGTGCTCCACACCGCACGCCGCGAGGGCCTCGGCGTCGTAGCGTCGGGTGCGCGGGTCGAGGAACGGCAGCGAGGCGTCGGAGACGTCCACCGAGACGGTGCCGGTCAGGCGCTGGGCCACGGCGTCCACGCAGTACCCCGCGACCGCGGCCGCCTCCAGCGACTCGGGCTCCTCGGTGTCCAGGTGGGACAGCAGGGCCGCTGCGCAGCCGGGGAAGACGCCCGACCCGGTGCGGGCGAACACGCGCCGCGCGGTGCCGTCCCGCATCCACTTGTCCACCTGCCCGGACGCGCGCCCGTCCAGCCAGGACACGGCCGGGCGGACGGCGCGGCCGCGCTCGTCGCGCAGCCACAGGCCGTCGCCCTGCCCGGTGAGCGCCAGCGCGGTGACGGGCCCGTCCAGGCCGACGGCGACCTCGCGCACCACCCGGGCCACCGTCTCCAGGACCTCTTCGAGGTCCTGCTCGACCCTGCCGCCGGGCAGGTGGTGCAGGGTGCTGGCGGCGCCCGCCTGGGCGACGGAGGCGCCGCCCCGGTCGAAGGCCACCGCCTTGGTCAGCGACGTCCCGATGTCCACACCGATGATCATGGCGCTACCGCTCCAGCACGTCGGGGTTGGCCAGGTGGGCCTGGGCCTCGCCGCGGCTGTAGCGCCCCACCTCGGCGGCGACGATGCGGGCGGCGCGCTCGGCGGTCTGGCGGCTGCACCCGGCCAGGTGCGGGGTGGCGATGACGTTCGGCGCGTCGCGCAGCGCCCAGTCGGCGGGCGGCGGCTCGACGTCGTAGACGTCCAGGGCCAGGGCGCCCAGGCGGCCCGAGCGCAGCGCCTCGGGAAGCGGCGCGTAGTCGAGCAGGCCGCCGCGCGCGGTGTTCACCAGCACCGCGCCGTGCGGCATGAGCGCCAGGCGCTCGGCGTCGATCAGGTTGCGCGTCTCGTCCGTGAGGCGGGCGTGCAGGCTGACGGCGGTGCTGCGGCGCAGCAGGTCCTCCAGCCCGGTGGGCTCGGCGCCGTCGGCGCGCACCTGCCCCGGGTCGGCGTAGGGGTCGCTGACCAGGACGCGGGCGCCGAAGGCGACGAGGACCCGTGCGACACGGGCGCCGATCGCGCCGTAGCCGACCAGGCCGACGGTGGCGTTCTCCAGCTCCACCCCGGCGTTGTCGTAGGCGTACAGGTCGCCGCGCCAGGTCCCGTCGCGCAGCAGCTCGGCCGAGGAGCCGGGGATGCGGCGCAGGGCTGCCAGGATCATGCCGACGGCGAACTCGGCGGCCGCGGCCGCGTTGCGCCCGGGGGCGTAGGTGACGGCGACCCCGGCCGCGGTGGCGGCCTTGAGGTCGACGTTGACGGGGCCGCCCCGGCAGACCGACACCAGCCGCAGGCCGGGGGCGGACGCGAACACCTTCTCGGTGAAGGGAGCCATCTGGGTGACGGCGACCTCGGCTCCCTGGAGGGCCTCAATGACCTGCTCCTCGGTGCCGCTGGCCTCGTGCACGCCGCCCACGGGGCCGAAGGGCTCCACCGGCCAGGGCAGGTCGAGCCGGGAGATGTCGGGGGCGGCGGCGAGCTCGGCCGCGACCGCGTCGGCGAGCAGGCCGGTGCGGACGAATTCGTCTCCTGCAGCGAGTATGCGCAAAGCGGGTGCCTCTCTTGCCGTGCGGTCGCTCAGACGCGGCCGGCTTCGTAGGAGTCGATGCGGGCGACCTTCGCCGCGCTGGGCGAGTTCTCGTCGAAGGTGTGGCCGAGCCACTCGGTGAGGATCTTCTCAGCCGCGTCCGGTCCGATGACGCGCGCCCCGAACGTGATGACCTGGCAGTTGTTGGACTTGACGGACCGTTCGGCCGAGTAGGAGTCGTGGGCGACGGTCGCGCGGATGCCGGGCACCTTGTTGGCGGAGATCGCCACCCCGATGCCGGTGCCGCAGACGAACACGCCGCGGTCGGCCTCGCCGCAGGCGATGCGCTCGGCCCCCTCCAGGGCGGGGACCGGGTAGGCCACGTCGTCGGAGGCGTCGGCGACGCCGACGTCGTCGACGAGGGCGACCCGGGGGTCGGCCAGCATCAGGTCGCGCAGCCGGTTCTTGAGCTCGACGCCCGCGCTGTCGGCGGCGACGACGACGCGGAAGGGGCGCGCCCCGCCGCCGTTGGGCGAGGCCCCGCCGTTCGGCGCTCCCGTGTGCGTTTCGGCGGTCATCGGTTACCTCCAGTGGACTGTCCGGCGGTGGCCGGGGACGACTCGGACCGTCCGGCCGCTTCCGACACGGCGGTCACCAGGTGGGCGAAGGAGGTGGCCCCCGGGTCGGGGTGGCCGTGGCTGCGGGCGGCCAGGCGGGCCGCGCGGCCCTTGGCGGGGGTCAGGCCGGCGGTGGCGCGCGCGGCCTGCCGGGCCTGCTCGGCGGCCTGGGACCAGCAGGCGGCGGCCTCGGCCGGGCCCGAGCCCGGGCCCGCCGCGTCGGCGCCCTCCCTCAGGGTGCGGCGGAACGGCTCGATCGCGTCGAGCATCGTCTTGTCCCCCAGGCGGGCCCCGCCCAGGGCGGTGAAGGCACGCACGGCCCCGTCGAAGGCGTCGGCGAGGGCGGCCGGGTCGATGTCGCCGACGCCGCGCCCCTCCAGCCCGGCGCCGGTCTCGGCGAGCAGGACCCCGTACAGCGCCCCGGAGGCGCCGCCCGCCGCGTCGGCGAAGGCGGTCCCGGCGGCCAGCAGCGCCCCGGAGACGGGCTCGCCCGCCGCCTCTGCCGCGCGCGCGGCGGCGACGGCGGCGCGGATGCCGCGCGTCATGCCCAGGCCGTGGTCGCCGTCGGCGGCGACCGCGTCGAGGCGGCCCAGCTCGTCCTCGGCCTCTTCGAGGCGGACCATGGCCGCGCTCAGCGCGCGGTCGACCGGGCCGGAGGCGTCCGCCGGGTCGGGCCGCTCAAGTCCGGCGTCGTCGGTGCGCACCGGCTCGACCGGCTCCAGGCGGGCGCCGGTGCTGCGGTAGCCGGGGGTGTCGCACGGGGCGGCGTAGAGCTCGGCCAGCTCGTCGTCGAGCACCATGACCGACAGCGACAGCCCCGCCATGTCCAGGGAGGTGACGAACTCCCCGGCCTCGGTGTGCACGGGGGTGAGCCCGGCCGCGGCCAGGCGCTCGTGCACCCGGGTGGAGACGGTGAACATCTCCTCGTACTTGGTGCGGCCCAGCCCGTTGAGGAGGACGGCAACGCGCCCCTGGGAGGGCAGTTCGGGCAGGAGCCCGTCGACCAGCTCGTCGGCCAGGGCCTCGGGGCCCAGCCGCCCCACGGTGCGCACCCCGGGCTCGCCGTGGATGCCCAGCCCCAGCTCCATCGCGCCGTCGTCGACCGTGAACAGCGGGTCGTGCGCCCCGGGGAGCGTGCACCCGCCGAAGGCGACGCCGAACGTGCGGGTGGCGGCGTTGGCCTTCTCGGCGGCGGCGTGCACGGCGGCCAGGTCGTCGCCGCGCTCGGCGGCCGCGCCGGCGACCTTGAAGACGAGGAAGTCGCCCGCGACGCCGCGGCGCCGCGCGGTGTCGTCGGCCGGGCCGCTGGCCACGTCGTCGGTGACCAGGACGGTGCGCGAGTCGATCCCCTCGGCGGCCAGGCGGCGCGCAGCCAGGCCGAAGTGGAGGACGTCGCCCTGGTAGTTGCCGTAGCCGAAGAGGACGCCGCCGCCGTTGTCGGCCTCGCGCGCGGTGCGGTACACCTGCTCGGCGCTGGGGCTGGTGAACACGTCGCCCACCACGGCGCCCCCGGCGAGGCCGGGGCCCACGAGCCCGGCGAAGGCCGGGTAGTGGCCGCAGCCGCCGCCGATGACCACCGCGACCTTGCCCTCGCGGGGGCGCTCGCGGGTGACCACGCCGTAGGCGCCGGGGACCTTGCGGACGAGGCGCCCGTAGGTGGTGGCGAACCCGTCGAGCCAGTCGCGCTTGAAGGTCGCGGCCTCTCCCAGGACCGTCATCGCCGTGCTCCTTCGGTCTCGCGCTCGCCGTCCAGGCGGGCCAGCAGCAGGCCGCGCGCGGCGACCGCGCCGTCGGCGACCTCGGCGGCCAGTTCCAGGGCGTCGGGCTTGGGCGGGTAGGCGGGGTTGGGGACCGCGATGACGGTCAGCCCCGCGGCGGCCGCCGCGCGGATGCCGTTGCTGGAGTCCTCGACCCCGAGGCATTCGGCGCCGGTGCGGCCCAGGCGGGCGGCGGCCTCCTGGTACACGTCGGGGCTCGGCTTGCCGCGGGCCACCTCGGCGCTGGAGACGGTGGCGGTGAAGGCGTCGGCCAGGCCGTGCGCGGACAGCGCCGCGTCGATGACCGGGCGGGCGGCCGAGGAGGCCAGCGCGACCGGGACCCGGGCGGCGGCGTCGCGGACCATGGCGGCCGCGCCCTCCAGCAGCGGCGCGCGGCCCTCGGCGACCGCCGCGACCAGCCCGTCGACCACCGCCTTCTCGGCCTCGGCGGCCCGCTCGGGCACCCCGCAGGCCTCGGCCAGGTAGGCCGCCCACTCGGGGGCGCTCTTGCCCTGGCACGCGGCGGTGTCCTCGGGCGACCACTCCACGCCGTGCCGGGCGGCGTAGGCCGTCCAGTTCTCCTCCCATAGGTGTTCGCTCTCCACGAGCACCCCGTCCATGTCGAACACCACGGCGGCGAAGGCCATGTCAGCAACCCCTCTCACAAACTCACCGGGAAATTAACATGGACACTGTTATTTGTCACGGCCGATCTGATGCCCTTCCGCGCGAGACCCCGGGCCGATGCGCGATCCTGGTCCCCATGAACAAGGAGACGCCGAGCGGCGGCAGCACCCGCTCCCGCAACATCCGGCAGCAGCGGATCACGGACTACGTCATCAGCCGGGGGTCCGCGTCGGCCGCCGAGCTGGTCGAGCTGACCGGGGTCAGCCTGATGACGGTCCACCGCGACCTGGACGAGCTGGCCCGGCGCGGGCTGCTGCGCAAGTTCCGCGGCGGGGTGTCGGCCCTGCCCTCGACGGTGTTCGAGAGCAACGAGGAGTACCGGCGCCAGGTGCACGTGGAGGCCAAGGCGGCGATCGCGCGCAAGGCCGCCGAGCTGGTCGAGCCCGGGATGTCGGTGATGCTCGACGACTCCACCACCGCCCTGGAGGTGGCCCGCCTGCTGCCCTCGGTCGGCCCGCTGACCGTGGCCACCAACTACCTGCAGGCCATCGAGGCGCTCAAGGGCGCCGAGGAGGTGCGGCTGATCTGCCTGGGCGGGGACTACTCCTCCACCCACGACTCCTTCAACGGCATGGCCTGCATCGAGGCGGTCGAGCGGCTGACGGTGGACGCCGCGTTCCTGTCGACCTCGTCGATGACCGCCCACACCACCTTCCACCAGGAGCCGGAGATCATCATGGTCAAGCGGGCCATGATGGCCGCCTCGCGCACCCGGGTGCTGCTGATGGACTCCAGCAAGATGCCGCGCCCCGCCCTGCACCGGCTGGCGCCGCTGGCCGAGTACGACCGCCTGGTCGTGGACGAGGGCGTGCCCGACGACCTGGTCGAAGAGGCCCGCCAGCACCTCCCGGTGGACGTGGCCGCGCTCTGACCCCGCCGGCGCCGGCCGACGGGGGCGGTCGACGGGGGCCGGCCGACGGGGGAGGCGCACACGGATTTTCCGTTCACATATTGCGCGTTAAGTTAACAAGGTCCATGATGTGCTCCGGATCTCACCTGGAGGACACATGACCGCAACTTCACCGACGGCGGACTCCCGCGCGCCGAGCGCGCTCTCCCGGTGGCTGGACCGGGTGGGCGTCCCCGTCCCCCTGGCCCTGGGCTACCTGGGCCTGCTGATCTTCATGATCGGCGACGGCATCGAGTCCGGCTTCATCACCCCGTTCATGGCCGCCAACGGCGCCGGCGACGACGTGCACGCCTCCTACGCCGTCACCGTCTACGGCGTGGCGGTCATGGTCGCCTCGTGGCTGTCCGGGGCGCTGTCCCAGCTGTGGGGGCCGCGCCGGGTCATGATGGTCGGCCTGGGGATCTGGCTGGTGTTCCACGTCGCCTTCCTGGTGGCGGCCGGGGCGCAGAACTACCCGATGATGCTCGCCGCCTACGGCCTGCGCGGCTTCGGCTACCCCATGTTCGCCTTCGGCTTCCTGGTCTGGATCACCGCGGTGGCGCCCACCGCGCGGCTGGGCGCCGCGGTCGGCTGGTTCTACTTCGCCTTCACCGGCGGCCTGCCGACGCTCGGCTCGCTCGTCGCCAGCGGCACGAACCCGATCATCGGCCACTACGGCACGCTGTGGCTGTCCCTGGGCGTGATCGCCCTGGGCGGCGCCATCTGCCTGCTGGGCGTGCGCGAGCGCACCGGCTACACCCGCATGGCCCCCGAGGGCGTCAAGCCGGTGCAGAGCCTGATGTCGAGCATGGCCATCGCCTGGCGCAACCCGCGCGTGGGCATGGGCACGGTGGTGCGCATCATCAACACCGCGCCGCAGTTCGGCATGCTGGTGCTGTTCCCGACCATCTTCGCCCACCAGATCGGCTTCGGCGAGGCCCGCTGGCTGCTGCTGGTGTCGGTCATCTACGGCACCAACATCTTCTTCAACCTGATCTTCGGCGTGGTGAGCGACAAGCTGGGCTGGCGCAACACGATCTTCTGGTTCGGCGCCCTGGGCTGCTCGGTCTCCATCCTGCTGCTGTACTTCGTGCCGGTGGCCTTCGGCGCCGACTACTACTGGCTGGCGCTGATCGTGGGCGCCCTGTACGGCGCGACGCTCGCCGGGTTCGTGCCGATCTCCGCGCTGCTGCCCTCCCTGGCCCCGGAGAACAAGGGCGGCGCGATGGCGCTGCTGAACTTCGGCGCGGGCGGCGCCACGTTCGTCGGCCCCGCCCTGGTGAGCCTGCTGCTGGTGCCGTTCGGCGCGGGCGGCGTGGTGATCTCCTTCGCGGTGCTCTACCTGATCGCGGCGGCGATGACCTGGTTCCTCAAGACGCCGGCCGACCCCGCCCACGCAGGAGCGGCCGACGGCTCCGCCGACAGGGCACGGGGCGGCGACCGATCGGCAACGGATGTGACACGGCAGGCTCCCCCGGCCGAACCGGCATCCCCCCGCTGACCAGCGGGGACGCCCCTCGGGGCGGAGAAACGGCGGCGAGGTGCGCGGCGGAGTCCGGCAAAGAGTGTAAAAATCGACCTACATGAAGCAGCCGCCGCACATCCTCGTCGTCAACGGGACGAAGGTCAGGCGCCCGGTGTTCATCCTGGGCGCCCCCCATTCGGGTGTCGACCTCCTCGCCCGTGCGCTCGGCCGTGCGCCCGGCTTCCTTGTGAGGGCCGGGCACGCGGCCGTCGCCAACGCCGTCTACACGGTGGCGCGGCGCCCGGCCCTGGCCGAGGAGCGCGCCTCGGGCACCTCCGCCCTCCTGCGGGACGCGTTCGCCGAGGCGTGGAGCCTGACGCCGCCCAACTGCCCGTTCTGCCCGGGCGAGCGCTTCCCCGCCCGGGAGGCGGCCTCCCCCTGCCGCCACGCGGGCGAGACCAACGCCTACGGGGACGCGGGCCCGGACCTGCTGTACAGCGCTCCGGCCCTGAGCACCGCCTTCCCGGACGCCGCGTTCGTGCAGATCATCCGGGACGGCCGGGACGTGGTGGCGGAGATGCTGGAGGACGAGCGGTCGATGGCCTGGTTCCGGCCGGGCGCCGTCCGCCTGGCGGACGAGCTGCCGCACCCCTTCTACGGGGTGGAGGACGAGGAGGAGCGCGAGGGGTACACCTCGCTCTCCGACACCGCCAAGTGCGCGATGCGCTGGCGGGGCGCGGTGCGCCTGTCGGCCCGCCTGCGGGGCGAGCTGGACTCCGAGCGCCTGATGACGCTGCGCTATGAGGACCTGGCGGGCAAGGAGGTCGAGACGGCGGAACAGCTGCGGGCCTTCACCGGGGCACGGGTGTCGGCCGTGGAACTGATCCGCGAGGAGTCGTCCGGCCCGCCGCCCCGCACCCGCCTGACGACCGACCAGCACGCGGAGATCCGCTCCGTCGCCAAGACCGAGCTGTCCCGCCTGGGCTACGGAGAGAAGAAGTCCCGCTCGGCACGGGCGTGAACGCCGCTCCGGCCGACCGACCGCTCCGCGGCTGCGGGACCCGGTCGGCCCCTCCCCCGCCGCCCTCCGTGAGGGCCCGCCGCCAGGCACGTCCCGCTCGACCGATGAGTTCGGTCCGCCGTGGGAGTCGTACCTGACCGACGGAACGATTCACTCTCCGCGACGCGGTACGGAGGCCCACCGTGCGGACACTCGCCATCACGCAGAACATCACCGTCGACGGCTCGATCGAGATGCTGGAGGACTGGTTCGACCCGCAGGCGCAGGGCGGCGCGGACGGCTCGGACCATTCCGCCGAGGCGCACCGCCAGGCCGGCGAAGCCGACGCCCTGGTCCTCGGACGCAAGACCTTCGAGGACTTCCGCGGCTACTGGCCCGAACAGTCCGATGACACCACGGGCATCACCGACTACCTCAACAAGGTCCACAAATACGTCGTCTCCTCGACCATGACCGACCCGCAGTGGCAGAACTCCACGGTCCTGCCCGGCGACCCCGCCGATGAGGTCCGCGCGCTGAAGGAGCAGCCGGGCAAGGACATCGTGGTCACCGGCAGCATCACGCTGTGCCACACCCTGATCGGGGCCGGACTGGTCGACGAGTTCCGGCTCTTCGTGTATCCCTCCGTGCAGGGCCGCGGCCGCCGCCTGTTCCCGGAAGGGATCGAAGTCCCGGCGCTGAAGCTGCTCGAAGCGAAGGCGTTCCGCAACGGCGTCACCTACTCCCGCTACGCCCGGACCTGACCCGGCCCGGCGGAACACGCCCCCACCCGATCCCGGATCGCCTGTGGTGCCGCGCGCGCCACCAGGGCCCGGTGGGCCCCGAGAGCGCCGTTGCAGGATGCGGGCCGGGGGCCTCGCCCGGGGACGGGGCTCAGGAACTCGTTCAGGGCCCCGAACTCGACTCCATCCATGCGCGCGCGGCCGCCCAGGCGCGGTGGGACGGGTCGATCACCACGAAGTGGTCCGCGCCGGAGACCTCCTCGAAGTCGACCTCGTCTCCGGCCAGGCGCGCCTCCTGCACGTAGGTCCTGGTCTGCTCCACCGGGACGCGCTGGTCCTGGTCCCCGTGCACGATCAGCTGCGGGACGCCCACGGGCACCTGCCGCAGCGGCGAGGACTCGTGGAACGCCGCGTGCGGCGCCTCCTCGCCCAGGAACGCGTCGGCGGCGCCCTCCCCCAGGCCCCGTTCGGCGGTGTCCACCATGTCGGTGACGGGCGCCAGCCCGACCACCCCGCCCAGCGGCGACCCGGGCGCGGCCAGCAGCGCCAGGTGGCCGCCGGCCGAATGCCCCACCGCGACCACCTTGCCCCGGGCCGCCCCCTCCGGGCGCTCGGAGAGCTCCTCGGACAGCAGCACCAGGGCGGCCCGCACGTCCTCGAGGGTCTGCGGCCAGCCGCCGCCGTCGGCGCCGGTGCGGCGGTACTCCACGTTCCACACCCGCCATCCGGCCCGCACCAGGTCCTCGGCGATCGGCTCCATCAGCTCCATGCCGTGCCGGTCCCGCCAGAACCCCCCGTGCAGCAGGACCGCCACCGGCGCGGGGCTGTCCCCGCCCGGCTCCGGCCCCAGGACGCGCACCCGCTGGCTCGGGTGGTCTCCGTACCGCAGCTCCCGCTCATCGCGCTCCATGGCTCCCATCCTCCGTCACCGCCCGCCCGGTCACGCGGTCCGTGGGCCCCCGGCGTGTTGGGGCCGCCACCGCCGGTGCGCGGGCCCGGGGTCGGGGCTGCGCAGCAGCTCCAGGCGGGGACGGGGCCCATCGGTGCGCCCGGTGGGCGGCCGCCGGGACCCCGCCTGGAACTGCACCGGCCACTGCGCGCCGGGCCCGGAGTACTCCTGTTCGGCGGCGGCGTGCAGCGTCCACTGCGGGTCGTACAGGTGGGTGCGCCCCAGCGCGCACAGGTCGGCCCGCCCCGCCAGCAGCAGCGAATTGACGTCGTCGTAGGAGGAGATGGCCCCCACCGCGATGACCGGCACGTCCACGCGCGCGCGGATGCGCTCGGCGAAGGGCACCTGGAAGCTGCGCCCGTAGGCGGGGCGCTCGTCCGGCGTCACCTGGCCGGTGGACACGTCGATGGCGTCGGCCCCCGCCTCCGCGAACGCGCGCGCGATCTCGACCGCGTCCTCGCCCGTGGTGCCGCCCTCGACCCAGTCGGTGGCCGAGATCCGCACGCTCATCGGCTTGCGCTCCGGCCACACCTCGCGCACCGCCGCGAACACCTCCAGCGGGTAGCGCAGCCGGCCGCGGAGGTCGCCGCCGTAGCGGTCGGTGCGCCGGTTGGTGACCGGCGACAGGAACGACGACAGCAGGTACCCGTGCGCGCAGTGCAGCTCCAACAGGTCGAACCCGGCGCGTTCGGCCTCCCGCGCGCTGTGCACGAACGCGTCGCGGATCCGCGCCATGCCCTCCTGCGTCAGCTCCTCGGGCACCTGGTTGACGCCTTCCCGATAGGGAAGCGGTGACGGGGCGACGACCGGCCACTCCCCCTCCTCCAGGGGTTCGTCGATGCCCTCCCACATCAGGCGGGTGGCGCCCTTGCGGCCCGAGTGCCCGAGCTGCACGCCGACGGCCGCGGTGGAGTGCTCGTGCACGAAGTCGGTGACGCGGCGCCAGGCCTCGGTGTGCTCGGGGGCGTACAGCCCCGCGCAGCCGGGGGTGATGCGGCCGGGCGCCGACACGCACACCATCTCGGTCATCACCAGACCCGCGCCGCCCAGCGCCTTGGAGCCCAGGTGGACGAGGTGGAAGTCGCCGGGGGTGCCGTCCTCGGAGGAGTACATGTCCATCGCCGAGACCACGACCCGGTTCTTCAGCTCCAGGCCGCGCAGGCGGAACGGGTGGAACATGGGGGGCCGCGCCTCGGCGCCGCCGTTGGCCCGGGCGAACCAGCCGTCCACCGCGTCGGCGAAGTCCGGGTCCCGCAGGCGGAGGTTGTCCCGGCCGACCCGGCGGCTGCGGGTGAGCAGGTTGAAGGCGAACTGCTTCGGCTCCTGGCCGACGTGCATCGCCATGTCCTCGAACCACTCCAGGCTGGCCTGCGCCGCGCGCTGGACGCTCTCGGCGACGGGGCGCCGTTCCTCCTCATAGGCGGCCAGCGCCTCCTTCACCCCGTCGTGCTCGTGCAGGCACGCCGCGAGCGCAAGGGCGTCCTCCATGGCCAGCTTGGTGCCCGAGCCGATGGAGAAGTGGGCGGTGTGCGCGGCGTCCCCCAGGAGCACGATGGCGCCCCGCCTCCAGGTGCGGTTGCGGACCGTGGTGAAGGACCGCCACCGTGAGGCGTTGGGGATGAGGGCGTGGCCCTCCAGGGCGTCGGCGAACAGGTCGGCGCAGCGCTCCACGGCCTCCAGGTCGGTGCCGTCGGGGGCGGTCGGCCGCCCCGGCGCGTCGAACCCGGCGGCGCGCCACACGTCCTCGTGCATCTCCGCGATGAACGTGGAGGCGCCGTCGGAGTAGGGGTAGGCGTGCGCCTGCATCACCCCGTAGGGGGTCTCGACGACGTGGAAGTTGAAGGCGTCGAAGACCTTGTCGGTGGCCAGCCACATGTAGCGGCAGTGCCGCCGCTCCAGGGTGGTGCCGAAGTCGCCCGCGAACGCGGTGCGGGTGGCGCTGCCGGCGCCGTCGCAGGCCACCACCACGTCGTGGGTGCGCTCCAGCTCCTCGGCCGGCGGGGCCTCGGTGCGCAGGCGCAGGTCCACGCCGAGCGCCGCGCACCGGTCGCGCAGGATGCCCAGCAGGCGGCGGCGGTCGACGGCGGAGAACCCGTGCCCGCCGGAGGTCGTGACGGTCCCCCGGTAGTGCACGTCGATGTCGTCCCACCGGGCGAACCCGGCGGACAGGGCCGCGTACACCTCGGGGTCGGCGTGCTCGATGCCGCCGAGCGTCTCGTCGGAGAGCACGACGCCGAACCCGAAGGCGTCCCCGGGGGCGTTGCGCTCGTAGACGGTGACCTCGTGTCGGGGGTCCAGCCCCTTCATCAGGGCGGCGAAGTACAGCCCTCCCGGGCCGCCGCCGACGCAGGCGATGCGCATGTCCCCCCTCAGCCGTTCTCGCGCAGCTTGTAGCGCTGGAGCTTGCCCGTCTCGGTGCGGGGCAGCGCGGCGGTGAACTCCACGAGCCGGGGCGTCTTGTACGGGGCCACGCTCTGCTTGACGTAGGCCTTCAGGGCCTCGGCGGTGGCCTCGTCCGACGGCGTCCCCTCGGCGGGGACCACGACCGCCTTGACGATCTGGCCGCGGTCGGGGTCGGGCACCCCCACCACCGCCGCCTCGCGCACCAGCGGCGAGCGCATGAGGACCTCCTCGACCTCCATGGCGGCGATGTTGTACCCGGCCGAGACGATGATGTCGTCCGAGCGCGACCGGTACCAGAAGTAGCCGTCGGTGTCGCGGACGTAGGTGTCGCCGGTGATGTTCCAGCCGTCGTGCACGTAGCGGCGCTGGCGCTCGTCGGCCAGGTAGCGGCAGCCCACCGGGCCGCGCACGGCCAGGCGGCCGGGGACGCCGTCGGGGGCCGGGCGGCCCTCGTCGTCGAGCACCTCGGCGGTGAAGCCGGGCACCGGCCTGCCGGTGGAGCCGGGGCGGATGTCGTCGTCGGAGGCGGAGATGAAGATGTGCAGCATCTCGGTGGCGCCGATGCCGTCGATCAGCTTGACGCCGGTGGCCTCGTACCAGGCGGTCCACACCGCCTCGGGCAGGTGCTCGCCCGCCGACACGCACCGCCTCAGCGAGGACAGGGCCCGCGCGTGGGCGTCGGGCAGCGACTCGGACAGCATCGCCCGGTAGGCCGTGGGGGCGGTGAACAGGACGGTGACGCGCTCCTCGGCCACCGCGCGCGCGAGCCGCTCGGGGCCGGCCTTCTCCAGGAGCAGCGTCTCCGCCCCGGCCCGCATCGGGAAGATGAGCAGCCCGCCCAGGCCGAAGGTGAACGCGAACGGCGGGCTCCCGGCGAACAGGTCGTCCGGCCGCGGTTTGAGCACGTAGGCCGAGAAGGTGTCGGCGATGGCGGTGACGTCGCGGTGGAAGTGCACGCACCCCTTGGGGCGGCCGGTGGTCCCCGAGGTGTAGGCGATCAGGGCGACGTCGTCGGCGGCCGTGCGCACCGCCGGGAACGGGGGCTCCCCCTCGGCGGCGGCGCGCTCGGCGAGGACCGCCGGGTCCTGCGGCCCGCCGTCGCCGTAGAGCACGATCGCGGTCCGCTCCCCCAGCTGCGGGGCGGCGCGGTCGGCCGCCTCCTCCAGGTCGTCGGCGAACCGGGCGTCGCACAGCGCATGGGAGACGCGCGCCGAGCGAATGATGCCCTCCAGCTCCTCGGTGCGCAGCACGTGGAGCACGGTCACCACGACGCCCCCGGCCTTGAGGACCGCCAGCCAGCAGGCGGCCAGCCACGGCGAGTTGGGGCCGCGCAGCAGGACGCGGTTGCCCGGCCGCACCCCCATGTCCTCGGTGAGCATCCGGGCGATGCGGTCCACGCGCGCGCGGAGCTGCCCGAAGCTCCAGGAGTGGCGCGCGCCCGCGTGCTCGCCGCGCACGCACGGGCGGTCGGCGCCGAAGCGCTCCAGGCCGCCGTCCAGCAGCTCCTCGGCGCAGTTGAGGTGCTGCCCGGTGCGGTCGAGCTCGGGCAGGGTGAAAAGGAGTTCGGGCCATTCCTCGGCCGGAGGAAGGCGGTCTCGGGCGAAGGTGTCGGTGTAGGCGGACGGGGAAAGGGTCGGCTCCATTGCGTGCTCCTCCTCCGGTATTCCTCCTCCGGCACCGGGCCGGCGTGTTCAGCCGACGCCGGTGCGGTGCGTCCGGGAGGCGTCCGCGCGGCGGTACATCTCGCGCGCGATGATCCCGCGCTGGACCTCCGAGGCGCCCTCGTAGATGCGCGGGGCGCGCACCTCGCGGTAGAGGTGTTCGAGCAGGTGCCCGCGGCGCAGGGCGCGGGCGCCGTGGATCTGGACGGCCGCGTCGACGACGTACTGGGCCGTCTCGGTGGCGTAGAGCTTGGCCATGGCGGCGCGCTCGGTGGCGCCGGGTCCTGCGGTGTCCGGGCCGCCGGCGCCGGCATCCGCGCCGGAGGGGCCGTCCCCGTCCGCCCCCTGGGCGTCCAGGGCGTCGGCCGCCCAGTAGACGAGCAGGCGGGCGGCCTCGGTGCGGGTGGCCATCTCGGCCAGGGTGTGCGCGACCGCCTGCTGGTCGCGCAGGGGGCCGCCGAAGGCCTGGCGCCGCGCGGCGTGCCCGCGGGCGGCGTCCAGCGCGGCCTGCGCCATGCCCACGGCGAACGCGCCCACGCTGGGGCGGAACAGGTCCAGGGTGCGCATGGCGGTGCGGAACCCGCGGCCCTCCTCCCCCAGCAGGTCGCCGCGGCCGACCGGGACGCCGTCGAAGCGCAGCGACCCGAGGGCGTGCTCGCCGAGCATCTCGATCGGTTCGGCCGACAGGCCGGGGCGGTCGGCGGGCACCAGGAACGCCGTGACGCCCTTGGCCCCCTGCTCGGGCCCGGTGCGGGCGAAGACGGTGATGACGTCGGCGTGGGGGGCGTTGGAGATCCAGGTCTTCTCGCCGTGCAGGGTCCAGCCCCCGCTCCGCGGGTCGGGGCGGGCCTCCAGCCGCAGGGCGGCCGCGTCGGACCCGGCCTCGGGCTCGCTGAGGGCGAAGGCCGCCGCGGCGGCGCCCGAGGCGACCTGCGGGATCCAGCGCTCGGCCTGTTCGGGGGTGCCCGACTGGAGGATGGGATAGGCGCCGAGGCCCTGCAGGGCCAGGGCCGTCTCGGCGGCGGTGCTCACGCCCGCGACGGCCTCGCGCAGCAGGCAGATCTCGATGGCGGGGGCGGGGCCTCCGGGGAAGAGGAGGCCGAGCAGTCCGCAGCGGGCCAGGCGGCGCAGCAGGTCGTGCCCGTCGCCGGGGCCGTCGGCCGGGCCGGTGGCGGGCGGCGGTTCGGGGGCGGCCGGGCCGTCGCGCCCGAACTCGCGCCGGGCCGCGGTCCGCGCCCGTTCGGCGAAGCCGCGGTGGTGCGGGCTGAGCGAGAACGCCATGTGCCCTCCCCGAGTGACCGGTGGCTCCCTCCCGAATATACAGAGTTGGTGACGCCCGTCAATAGGACGACACGACACCCGGTCCGCCGGTATCGTGCCGGTGTGACGACCCCATCGAACGCGGCCGAGGGCGGGCCGGCCCCGCGCACGGGCGGCGAGCGGCGCAACCGCCGCCCCCGGTCGCTCATCGTGTCCTTCTTCGGCGCCCACGGCCGCCGCATCGGCGGCTGGGTCTCGGTCTCGGGCCTCATCGGCCTGATGGGCGGGCTCGACGTGGACCCGCCGGCCGTGCGCTCGGCGGTCTCCCGCCTCAAGCGGCGCGGCCTGGTGGAGGCCGAGCGGCGCGGCGGGGCCGCCGGGTACCGCCTGTCGGAGGAGGGCGTGCGCATCCTGGCCGACGGCGACCGCCGGATCTTCGACCGCCGCCCGGCCGACCTGGCCGACGGGTGGGTGCTGGTGGTGTTCTCCATCCCCGAGTCCGAGCGCGGCAAGCGCCACCTGCTGCGCACGCGCCTGGCCTGGCTGGGGTTCGGCAGCACCGCGGCGGGGGTGTGGATCGCCCCGGCCCACCTGGCGGGCGAGGCGCGCCGGGCCCTGGGCGAGCTCGGCGTGAGCGAGTACGCCCAACTGTTCAGCGGGCACCGCATCGGCTTCGGGGAGCTGTCCGACGCCGTCGCCGACTGGTGGGACCTGGACGCGCTCCAGGAGATGTACCAGGGGTTCCTGGACGAGTACGAACCCGTCCTCGCGCGCTGGCGCGCCCTGCTGCACGGCGGCCGCGGCGGATCCGCGCGGGAGTGGCCCCAGGGGCGGGAGGCCGACGCGCCGTCGGCGTTCGCCGACCACCTGCGGGCCGTGGACGCCTGGCGGCGCATGCCCTTCCTCGACCCGGGGCTGCCGCCGGAGGTGCTGCCCGCGGAGTGGTCGGGGGTGCGTGCGGGCCGGGTCTTCGCCGACCTGCACGCCCTGCTGCGGGAACCGGCGCTGCGCCACGTCGAGGACGTCGCCGGGCCGTTCCCCGACCCTGGTGTCCCCGGCGCGGCGCCCTGCGGCGGCGGTCAGCCCGAACCGGGCTCCGACCCCTCTGAGGACCCCGACGGCGCGTCCTCGGGGACGACCGCGATGCCCACCAGCTCCACCCGCGCCTGAGGGTCGAACAGCTCGGTCACGCCGAACAGCGCCATCGCCGGGTAGTGGCGCCCGAGGTGGCGGCGGTACACCCGGCCGATGTGCTTGAGGTCGGCCCGGTAGGCCGGGACGTCGGTGGTGTACACGGTCAGGGACACCAGGTCGCCCGGGGCGCCGCCCGCCGCCCGCAGCGCGGTGACCAGGTTGCCCAGCGCCAGGTGGAACTGGCCCGGCAGGTCCGGTGCGCCGATGGTGCCGTCGGGGAGCTGCGCGGTCTGCCCCGCCAGGTGGACCGTGCGGCCGGGGGCGGCCGCCACCGCGTGGGCGAATCCCACGGCGGGCGCCAGCCCCGGCGGGTCGACCAGGAGGTGGCGGGTGTCCACGCGCACCTCGTCGGGGCCCAGCGCGCCCTCGTTCGCGTCCGCCGTCATCGCACTACCTCCCCTTCCACTCGGGGTCCCGCTTCCCGGTGAAGGCGGCGTGGAACTCCCGGTAGTCCTCGCTCTTCATGAGCAGGGCCTGGGTGACCGCCTCCAGCTCCACCGAGCCGGACAGGCCCATGTCCAGCTCGCGGGAGAGCAGCGCCTTGGTCTGGGCGTAGGCGAAGGCGGGGCCGTCGGCCAGGCGCCGGGCCAGCCGCTGCGCGGCGTCGGCCGCCTCGCCCTCCCCGACCGCCTCGCTGACCAGGCCGCAGCGGTCGGCCTCCTCGGCGCCGACCGTGTCGCCCAGCATCAGCAGCCGGGTGGCGTGCCCCAGCCCGGCGATGCGCGGCAGCAGGTAGGCCGCGCCCATGTCGCCTCCGGCCAGGCCGACCCGGGTGAACAGGAACGCGAACCGGGCGCTGCTCTCCACCACCCGGAAGTCGGCGGCCAGGGCCAGCACCGCCCCGGCCCCGGCGGCGATCCCGTGCACGGCGGCGATCACGGGCACCGGGCACTCGCGCATGGCCCGCACGGTCTCGCCCGTCATGCGAGTGAAGGCCAGCAGGTCGTCGGGGGCCATGCCGAGGGTGGCGCCGATGATGGTGTCGACGTCGCCGCCCGAGCAGAACCCGCGGCCGCGCCCGCGCAGCACCAGGGCGCGCACGTCGTCCCGGTGGGGCAGCTCCAGCAGCAGGTCGCGCAGGTCGGCGTAGGCCTCGAAGGTGAGGGCGTTGAGGCGGTCGGGGCGGTCGAAGGCGACCGTGGCGACGCCGTCGTCGACCGTGAAGCCGAAGTGCTTCCACTCCGGGGTGAAGGGCGCCGAGGCGCGGAACGGGCTCACGACTGGATTCCTCCTCCGTCGAGTACGAGGGACTGGCCGTTGACGCAGGCGGCGGCGTCGGAGGCGAAATAGGCGACGGCGGCGGCGACCTCTTCGGGCTCCACCAGGCGCCCGAGCGGGGCGGAGCGGGCGAGCGCCTCCTCGGCGGCGCGCGGGTCGCGGCCGGTGCGTTCGGCGATGCGGGCGGCGGAGCGCTCGGTCATGGGGGTGCGCACGAAGGCGGGACAGACGGCGTTGGCGGTCACGCCGGTCCCGGCGGCCTCCGCCGCGACGACGCGGGCCAGGCCCAGGACGGCGTGCTTGGAGGCGGCGTAGGCGGCGGTGTAGGGGGTCCCGGCCAGGGCGGCGGTCGAGGCGATGAACACGATCCGGCCGCGGTCGCGCTCGCGCATGCCGGGGAGCAGGGCGCGGGTGAGGAGGAAGGCGGTGGTGGCGTTGGCGGCGAAGTGGGCGTTCCAGGAGTCCAGGCCGGTGCGGTGCAGCGGGGCCGATTCGGCCGCGCCCGCGTTGTTGACCAGCACGTCGACCGGGCCGGGGAGGGAGCCGACGGCGGCCTCCACCTGGTCCTCGTCGGCGGCGTCGCACACCAGCGTGCGCACCGGGAGCTCGCGGGCGAGCGCGTCCAGCCGCCGCTCGTCCCGCCCGAGGGCGACGACGTCGAGACCGGCGCGGACCAGCTCGGCGCAGACGGCGCGGCCGATTCCGCCGGCCCCGCCGGATACCAGGGCGCGTCGGGGGGCAGCCTCCATGGGGGCAAGGTATCACTCGATCATGACCGCCGTCACGAATACGACACACGGGTTCGGGGACCGGGACCGCCCCGCCGCTCCCCGCCGCCCGGAGGCGGACGGCGGCGCTTGGAGCCGGCGCGGACAGGCGGATGTGCTCGGCGTTGATCTCGGGAGAAACGACGCTTCGGGGCCGCTTTTAGGGGCGCTTTTCCCGAGATCAACGAGGCAGGGGCGGCGTTCAGCGGCGGAGTCGGCGGGGTTGGACCCCCTGCGGCCCGCCCCCCATCCGCGCGGGCACTGCGGGCACTTAGGATGGGGCCATGGGTGAACTCGGAATCTTCGGCCTGATCATGCTGGCCGTCATCATGGCGATCCCCGTCAGCATCTTCGGGGGCTTCGCCGTCTACACCGCGCGCGTGGCGCGCAAGGGTCCGGAGGCCACGCTGGCCGCCGCACAGAAGCGCCGCGAGGTGGCCTGACCGGACGCGTCCCGGCCGTCGGCCGCCCGTCAGCGGCCGAGGACGGACGCGCCCAGGGACCAGCGGGCGTACGAGGGCATCCCGGGTGGTGGAATCGACGCCCGGTCCGCCCCTGAGCGTCGATTCCACGACACCCGGACCCCTCGGGCAGGGCCAGGCGGCGGCGCACCTGGCCGA
>NZ_JAQFWQ010000121.1 GCF_027706725.1 Nocardiopsis endophytica | reverse complement strand
GTTCCCCGGTCCCGGGGAGCCGCCCACCGCCACGTGGCGTTGTCCGGCGCACGTCAGCGCATGTCAGTCCGCGACGTCGAAGGTGTCCGGGGCGGGGCCGAAGCGCTGGTCGGCGTTGAGGCCGGTGACCGCCTCCACGTCGCCGCTGGACAGCTCGAAGTCGAAGACGTCGATGTTGGCGCGGATCCGCTCCGGGGTCGCCGACTTGGGGATCACCACGTTGCCGAGCTGCAGGTGCCAGCGGATGATCACCTGCGCCGGGGACTTGCCGTAGGCCTCCGCGATCTTCACGATGACCGGGTCCTGCAGCAGGTTGCCCTGCCCCAGCGGACTCCACGCCTCGGTGGCGATGCCGTGCCGGGCGTCGAACCGGCGCAGCTCCTCCTGGACGAGTCTGGGGTGCAGCTCGATCTGGTTGACCATGGGCGTGATGCCGCCCTCGTCCATCACCCGCTCGAGATGGGCCGTCTGGAAGTTGGAGACGCCGATGGCGCGCACGCGCCCGTCGGCGTAGAGCCGCTCCAGCGCCTTCCACGTGCTGACGTAGGCGTCCCGGGCGGGAAGCGGCCAGTGGATCAGGTACAGGTCCAGCTGCTCCAGGCCGAGGCGCTGCATCGAGGCGTCGAACGCCCTCAGCGTCGCGTCGTACCCCTGGTCGCTGTTCCACAGCTTCGACGTGATGAACAGGTCGTCGCGCGCGATGCCGGAACGGCGGACCGCCTCGCCGACGCCCTCCTCGTTGCCGTAGGCGGCGGCGGTGTCGATGCTGCGGTATCCAGCCTGCAGTGCGGTGCCGACGACGTCGGTCGCCTCCGCCGAGCCCACCTGCCAGACCCCGAAGCCCAGCTGCGGCATGCGCACGCCGTTGTTGAGGGTGACCTCAGGCACCTCGAACATGTCTCTCCCCCGTTGCGGTCGATCGCGTCCTCCGCACCTGAACCCCGGGCCGCGGAGGACCATTCCGACGGGAGGCGCGCTGTGCCCAGCGCCACTCCCGCTTCCCCTCATACCCGGTCCGCCGGACCGGGCCCGCCGCCCGAGCATGCGGCACCGAGGCGCCGACCGCAAGCGGACGTGCGCGAACACACTCCGAACGGCGCTGCCGGGGCACGATCGGCCGCCTCAGGGGCCAGCCGTAGCCGTTCACGCGGAGCGCCCCTCAGCGCCAGGGACCGCAGCGTCCACTCCCCCGAGGGTCCGGCGCCCCGCACGCCCTTGAGGCCCCGGCTCACTCCCCGGCCGGGGGCGGACCGACCCGGTAGACGATGCCGATGACGACCTCGTCCCCGTGGGCGGCCTCGGGAACGACCCCCGGGAAGTCCTCGGCGGGGCCGTGGCGCACCACGTAGGGGGCGCCGGGCCAGCGCTCCTCGATCTCCTCGGCGACGGCGGTTCGGGCGGCCGCGTCGGCGGTCTCCCTCTGGCCCCGTGTCTCGAGCTCGGCGGGATGGAAGGTGCGGGCGACGACCCCGATCGCGCGGGCCTGCCCGGGGACGAGCCCCGCCATGCGCCCGACCACGTCGACGACCTCGGGCGGAACCCGGCGTCCTGCCTGCTCGGCCTGTCTGTGCTCCATGGTTCATGGTGCATCACGGATCGCCGGTTGTCACCAGCACATACACGCAGAGCGACGAAAGTCCCGGGATCGCCCGCACGCCGGGAAACCTGTCCCGACCACGGGCGCGAGTGCGATAGAGTTTCATCCGTCGCCGGGGGCACGGAGTCCGGGCCCAGCGGCAGGACACGGGACGTAGCGCAGTTTGGCAGCGCACTTGACTGGGGGTCAAGGGGTCGTGGGTTCAAATCCCGCCGTCCCGACACAGCCCTTGAGGGGGATCCGCACCGAGTGGGTCCCCCTTTTCGGTTCTCCGGGCCCGGTGGCGGCCGGGGAGGCCGAGCGCCGGCGACTCGGACACCCCTGCCACGGATCGTGCCCCCCGGGCCACGCACGGCGCGGCCAGGCGGTCACTCGCTCAACCTGCGCAGGCGGGTCAGGCGGCGGAGGCCGTCGCCTTCCGCCCCCTCCTCTGCGGGGCTCAGTGCCTCCTTCAGTCGGCGCCGTACCTCAGCGGTGTCCAGGTGCATGCCGATGGCCACCAGGCCGTCCCTGCCGCCTCCCTGGGCGTGTGAGGCGACGTGGAGCTGCCGCCCGACCATGTTCACCGCGAACCGGCGCGTCCCCCGTCCCGCCGCCACCGTGACCGCGCCCTTCAGCCGGTAGACCCCCTCCGGCGGGTCCTCCAGCAGGTCGACCAGGCGCCCCGGGTCGGCCGGGGCCTCCGCCGGGACGGTCACACCGTCGGCGTGCACGTGCGGGGCGTGGTCCTCCCCGTCCGCCTCGGCGAAGGGGAGCTCGGGCTGGGCCGCCTCCTCCGCCGCCGCGTCGAACACCAGGGCCGGGTCGATGCGCCCGTGCTCGGCGGCCACGACGTGCGCCCGCGGGTTGCGCTCCTTGATCCGCTCGGTGATGCGCGCCCGCACCGCGTCCCGCTCCGGCTCGGAGACCCGGTCGATCTTGTTGATGACGACCAGGGTCGCCCCCGCGTACCGCTCCGGCGGCAGGACCCCGGTGTCGACGGTCTCGAAGTGGGCCCCGGCGTCGACCACGTCGACGACCCCGCCGGACCGCACGCCCTTGACCTCGCTGAAGCGGATCAGCCGCGCCAGCGAGGACGGGTCGGCCACACCGCTGGCCTCGACGATCACCGCGTCCAGGCGCAGCCGGGGCTGGGCGAGCTTCTCCAGCGCCTCGTCCAGGCCGCCCGCGTCGGGCAGGCAGCACACGCAGCCGCCGCTGATCGCCTCGGCCTCGTCGACCTGGCCGGTGACCAGCCCCGCGTCGACGTTGATGGAGCCGAAGTCGTTGACGACCACGCCGAGCCGCGCCCCGGGGGCGCGCAGGAGCCGGTTGAGGAGGGTCGTCTTGCCCGCGCCGAGGTGTCCGGTCAGCGCGATGACGGGGAGCTGCCGCATGCCGTCACGCCTCTCGCATCGTCCGTTGGGTGGGTCGGTGCCACGATTGTCTTACGGCCTCCGCCCGGCCTGTCGCACGATCCGGAGGGACGGAGCGTGATCTGGGCCTCGGTGCGGGGAGGGGGCGGACCTCTCCGGTGCGGTCGGCAGGATTGCCGTCGGGCGCCGCCGCACGGCGCCGGAGCCTCGTCGTCCTGAGGAGGGATCGTGAACACCAGCGAACCGCACGACGACACCGGGGCGCCCGTCGCCCTGCGCCGTCCCGTGCGCCGGGTGGTGTCCCTGGTGCCCTCCTTGACCGAGGCCGTCGCGGCGACGGCGCCCGGCACGCTGGTCGGTGCTACGCAGTGGTGCACGCACCCGGCGGGCCTTGAGGCCGAACGCGTGCGGGGGACGAAGAACCCGGACGTGCGCCGCATCCGGGAGCTGGCGCCCGACCTCGTCATCGCCAACAAGGAGGAGAACCGCGAGCTGGACGTGCGGCGGCTGCGGGAGGCGGGCGTCCCCGTGTGGGTCACCGTCATCGAAGGCGTCGAACAGGCGCTGCGCTCCATGCGCCGCCTGTTCGAAGAGGCCCTGGACGTCCCGGTGCCCGAGTGGTGGGAGGGCGCCCGCGCGGCCTTCGCCGCACCGCCGCCCCCGCCCCTCGCGCGCGCGGCGGTGTGCGTCTGGCGCGACCCCTGGATGGTCGTCGGGCGGAGCAACTTCGCCTCGGAGGTGCTGCGGTACGCCGGGGCCGCCAACGTGTTCCAGGAGCATGCCGACCGGTACCCGCACATGGGGCTCGACGAGATCCGCGGCTCCGGAGCCGACCTGGTCGTGCTGCCGGACGAGCCCTATCCGTTCTCGGCCGACGACGGCCCGGAGGAGTTCGGGGAGAACGCGCGACTGGTGACCGGCCGACTGCTCACCTGGTACGGGCCGTCCCTCACCGTCGCGCTGCCCCGCCTCCGGGGCGAGCTGGGATTCGAGGGGCGCGGCGCCGTATAGCGGGCGGGGTTCCCGCGGCTAGTCGAGCCGGAGCCGCCCGGGGGCCTGGGACTCGATGATGTCCACCAGCCAGTCGAACACGGTGGGCCCCTCCCCCGCCGCCGCGCGGTCGCGTTCGGCCTGCACCGAGGGCCGGTTGGAGGGGTGGACCCTCTGCAGGCGCTCGTCGAGGCGGCGGACGGTCTCGTCGTGCCCCAGCGCGCGGCGGGACGCCTCGTGGTCCCGCCACTCGATGACGAAGTCGCCGTCGGGCGGGGTGCCGTACCCTCCGCGCAGACAGTCGGCGAACGCGTCCAGGTTCGTGCCGAAGTAGCCGCCCGGGCCGTTCACGGCTTCGCCGATCACCTGCCAGAAGCGGTCGAGGCTGGTCACCTCGCGGCCCTCGATCACGTAGGTCGCCGTCATGTGCGGAGGGTACCCGGCCTTTCCTGGTCGGTGGGGATTCTCAGGGGTGTTCCGTCGGGGGCACGGCCCCGCGGGCGACGCCCGGGCGGCCGTGCCCCGGCGGGTCAGCAGCCGTAGTCGACCAGGCGGAACGAGGCGTAGTGGTCGGCGGTGTAGTAGTCCTCCTGGTAGGAGTCGCCGGTGACGATGCGGCGGGCGCCGCGGTCGTCCGAGCCGGGCGTCTCGACGGTGTACTCGCGGTAGTAGCCCGTCTCCTGGTCCGGGAGGAGGCCTTCCCGGTTGTAGAAGGTCGATCCGTCCTGCGGGTAGGGGAAGGGGCCGCCGGCCTCGATCAGGTCGAGGGTGTCGTGGGCCTCGGGGGGCAGGGCCGTGTAGCAGACGTCACCGACGTCGGCCGCGGCCGGGGCGGTCGCACCGCCGACGAAGAACGCCGCCATGAGGACGGCTGCGGTACCGGTACGCGAAAACAGCGGGGAGATTCGCATGCACACCATTGAGCGGTCCGGACCCGCGGTGCGTCAACGGCCGTCGGCTTGAATTCTCCATAGCGTGAACGCGCCGTCACCCGGCGGACGGCCGGACGCTCCGGATCATCCCTGCCGCCGGCCGCGCTCAGGGCCTGGGCCCGCGCCCGTCCTGCGCGCGCGGGACATCCCCGGCGCCGCCGCCGGGCGGTGCCGGCTGCAGGGCGACGACCTGCGCCGGAAACCCCTTGTAGGCACGAAAAAGGGCGCTCACCTATGTGAGCGCCCTTCGCCTGTCGGGACGGCGGGATTTGAACCCACGACCCCTTGACCCCCAGTCAAGTGCGCTGCCAAACTGCGCTACGTCCCGGTGCCCCCGCGGCGGTCCGGCTCTCCGGCCGGTGCCCTTGGGGCGATGGGAAGCGTATCGCATCTCCGGCCCGTCGGCACATCGCACGGCCGCCCCGACCGTCTCAGCCGATGGGCGGGACCCGCTCCCCCTCGGGGACAGGCCCCGGCGCCGTCCCCTCACCGAAGGGGGTGCCTCCCAGCTCCTCCCTGTGGTGCGGGGTCAGCCAGCCCCGCGGATCCGGGCCCGCCGCGATGACGCCGGTCGGGTTGATGCCCGTCATCACCCGGTAGTAGTGCGTCCGGATGTGGTCCAGGTTCGCGGTGTCGCCGAACCCCGGCGTCTGGAACAGGTCGCGCGCGTACCCCCACAGCGCCGGGTATTCGCTGATCTTGCGCACATTGCACTTGAACAGGCCGTGGTAGGCCGCGTCGAAGCGGAGCAGCGTCGACCACAGGCGCACATCGGCCAGGGTGATGTGGTCGCCGACCAGGTAGCGCCGCGTGCTCAGCCGCTCCTCCAGCCCGTCCAGGCGCGCGAACAGGCGGGCGACCGCCGCGTCGTAGCGCTCCTGGTCGGGGGCGAACCCGGTGCGGTACACGCCGTTGTTGACGTCGTTGTAGACGCCCTCCCCGACCTCCTCGATCTCGTCCCGCAGTCCCTCGGGGTACAGGTCGGGCGCCCCGGGGCGGGCCAGCGGCCCCCACTCCGCGGCCATGTCGATCGAGAGCCGGTCGTAGTCGTTGGACACCACGTGCCCGTTCCCGGTGTCGACCAGGGCGGGCACGCTCACCCCGCCGCCGTAGCCCGGGTCGGCGGCCAGGTAGGCCTCGCGCAGCGCGTGGATGCCCAGCACCGGGTCGCGGCCGCCGGGGCTGCCCGTCTCCTCGGTGAACACCCAGTGCGGGTCGCCCTCGATGATCTCCTGGACGGGGTCGGCGACGGCGAGGGAGACCGCGTCCTCCAGGCCCATCAGCCTGCGGACCATGACGACGCGGTGCGCCCACGGGCACGCCCTGCTGATCACCAGGCGGTACCGGCCGGGCTCGGCGGCCCTCCCGAACCGCCCGTCGGCGGTGACCCGGTCGGCGAAGGCCGCCGGTTCGCGCTTGATCTCCTCGGTCGGGACCCTGTTCGCCCGCATGGCGCCTCCTCGACTGCCGACACGCACTCTCCCCCGAATCCTAGGGAGGGCGGGGACTCAGGGGTCGGACCAGGGCGGCCGAGCGGCGCGCGCGTCGTCAGCGCTCCGAGGCCCGGGCGCCGTCCACCGCCGGCGGCTGCCCGTCCCCCGAGCGCGTGACCACGTCGAAGGCGATGCGCCGGTGCGCGGCGAACAGCTCCAGCGCGCGCCCGGCGTCCCGCGCGCGCAGCGCCGCGGCCAGTTCCCTGTGCTCCCCGGGGATGTGCGCCAGGTAGCCGTCGGTGTCCCGGCCGATCCGCGTGAGCAGGAACAGGTGCACCTGGGAGCGGATGGCCCGCCAGGCCTCTTGGAGCCGCCGGTGGCCGGAGGCGGCGTACACGGCGTCGTGGAAGGCGATGTCGCACCGCACCATGGTGTGGCCGTCCTCGGCCCGTGCCATGCGTTCCGCGGCCGCCTCGACCGCGTCCAGGTCCTCCTCCGCGGCGTCGGCGACGACGGTGCGCACGGCGAGGCCGTCGAGGGCGTCGCGCAGGGTGTCCAGCTCGGCGACGTCGCCGGGGGCCAGCTCGGTGACGGTCACGCCGCGGTGCCAGGCGCTGTGCACGAGCCCTTCGCGTTCGAGGAGCAGCAGCGCCTCGCGCACCGGCCCGCGGCTGACGTCCAGCGCCGTGGACAGCTCCACCTCGCGCAGCTGCGCGCCGGGGGCATAGGCGCCGTTGAAGATCGCCTCCCGAATGCGGTCGGCGACCTCACCGGCCAGTCCCCGCCGTCTGGCGGGGGCCACCTTGCCCTGTTCAGCCATGAACGACCGCCCCTCTCCCTTGTCGCAATGTTAACGACCCGACATCCGCGTTCCAGGGCCGTGCGCGGCGCCGTACGGTGCCCGGTGCATGCCCCGGCCCACGGGGACCGCCCGCACCGGACCCCGCCGATTCCCATTGAACGATCGCGGGGGCGTCCCATCGAAGCGGTTTTCCGGGCTCAGCGCAAAACGCCGCACACTCCCCGTATCGGCTCCGGGCCGTTCCGCGAACCGGACGCCGACCCGGTCGGGGGCGCGACTCTCCCCGGGTCCGCCCGCGCCACGGTGCGCGCCGCTGTACGGTCGGTTGCGACCCCGCCCAGTGGAAAGAAGGATCGCGTTGACCGAGAACGGCACGGACGAGCGCACGGCCTCCGCCACGGTGACCGCGGCCGACGTGGCCGCGGCCGCCTCGAGGATCTCCGGCGTCATCCCGCCCACGCCCCTGCAGCGCAGCGAGCGCCTGTCGGTCCAGTACGGGCTCGACGTCCGCCTCAAGCGCGAAGACCTCACCCCGATGCGCTCCTACAAGGGACGCGGCGCGCTCAACTTCGCGCGCTTGCTCGACGAGGAGCAGCGCAGACGCGGCGTGGTCTGCGCGAGCGCGGGCAACCACGCCCAGGGGGTGGCGTTCGCCTGCGCCTCGCTGGGCATCCGGGCACGGGTGTACCTGCCGCGCACGACCCCGCGCCAGAAGCGCGACCGCGTCGCGGCCCTGGGCGGGTCCTTCGTGGAGCCCATCGTCACCGGGGAGACCTACGACGACGCGGCGGCCGCGGCGCGCGCCGACGCCGAAGAGCTCGGCATGACGCCGCTCCCGGCCTTCGACGACCCGCGCACGGTCGCCGGCCAGGGGACCGTGATCCGTGAGGCCGTCGAGCAGCTGGGGGGCGCCCCCGACGCCGTGGTGGTGCCGGTGGGCGGCGGCGGCCTGCTGGCGGGCACCCTGGCGTGGCTGCGCGAGGCCCACCCGGAGGTGCCGGTGGTCGGGGCCGAGCCGCTGGGCGCGGCGAGCATGGCCGCCGCGCTGGAGGCGGGCCGGCCGGTGGAGCTGGAGCACATCGACCCGTTCGTGGACGGGGCGGCGGTGCGCAAGGTGGGGTCGCTGACCCACGCGATCGCGGCGGCCGGGGCGCCGCACACGGCCGCCGTACCGGAGGGCCGGATCTGTGTGGAGATGCTGGACCTCTACCAGACCGACGGGATCATCAGCGAGCCCGCGGGGGCGCTGGCCCCGGCGGCCCTGGGCCCCGCGGCCGCGGCGGCGGACCTGCCGCAGGGGGCGACGGTGGTGTGCGTGCTCTCGGGCGGCAACAACGACGTGAGCCGGTACGCCGAGATCGTGGAGCGGGCCCTGATCCACCAGGGCCGCAAGCACTACTTCCTGGTGGAGTTCCCGCAGGAGCCGGGGGCGCTGCGCCGGTTCCTCGACGATGTGCTGGGGCCCGACGACGACATCACGCGGTTCGAGTACATCAAGCGCAACAACCGCGAGACCGGCCCGGCGCTGGTGGGCGTCGAGCTGGGGGCGCCGGAGAACCTGGACCCGCTGCTGAAGCGGATGGAGGCCGCGCCCCTGCGCATCGAGCGGGTGTCACCGGACAGCCCGCTGTTCGGCTTCCTGGTCTGAGGCATCCGCGTCTGAGGCGTCCCCGCCCTCTCGCGCCCTACTCCGTTTCGGGTCCACCGGCGGCTCGGAAACAGCGCTCCGGCCGCTGCTGAGGCCTCCTTGCGCTGGTTCGCACTGGTTTGCGCTTGGAGGAGTCTGCCTCGGACTCGGCCGACGGGGCCTGCGCGATGTGCAGCGACCGGTTCACCTGCCATTCCGCCGCCCGGCGAAGGTACGGAAGGTGTCCCCCGGCACGGCTCGGCCCGACCCGGTCCGGCGGACGCGCCGCCGGACCGGGTTCGGCAGGACCGAGGCCGCCCGTGCGGAGGACACGCCCGGGGCGGCCCCGGCCTCACGCGTGGGCGCGCAGCGTCTCGGCGATCGGCGTGGTCGGACGCCCGATCAGCCGCGACAGGGTGTCGGTGACCTCCCCGAGCTCGCCGTCGCGCGTGTTGGTGTCCAGGGCCGCCACGAACCCGGCCGTGCCCGCGTCCAGCCCCGCCCGCTCCAGCGCGGCGGCGTGGTCCTCCGTGCTCACGTCCTGGTAGACGACCTCCCGGCCCAGCACCTCGGACAGGGCCCGGGCCAGGTCCGCCCGGGTCCACGCCGAGTCGCCCGAGAGCTCGTACACGGCGCCCGCATGGGCCTCGGGCTCCAGGAGGACCGCGGCGGCCGCCTCAGCGAAGTCCCGCCGCGCGGCGCTCGCCGTGAGCCCCTCCCCCGCGCTGCCGACGATCCGGCCCGTCGCGCGGGCCTCCTCCAGCTGCGGGAGGAAGTTCTCGTTGTACCAGCCGTTGCGCAGGATCGTGGAGGTCAGGCCGGACGCGGCGATGATCTTCTCGGTGGCCGCGTGCTCGGGGGCCAGCACCAGCGTCGTGTCGGTCGCCCTGGGCGCGCTGGTGTAGACGATGTGGCCGACCCCGGCCTCGGCCGCGGCCTCGACGGCGTTGCGGTGCTGGTCCTCCCTCTGGCCGACCTCGCTTCCGGAGACCAGCAGCAGCACGTCGGCTCCGGCGAAGGCCGCCTTGAGGGAGGCGGGGTCGCCGTAGTCGGCGCGCGCCGTGCGGACCCCGCGCTCGGCCAGGTCCGACAGCCGCTCGGGGTCGCGGCCCGTGGCGGTGACGGATCCGGCCGGCAGGCCCCGGTCGAGCAGTACTTCGACGGCGATGCGGCCGAACTGGCCGGTGGCACCGGTGACGACGACGGACATGGGCGGTCCTCTCTCGGTCGCGGCCGGGCGCGTCCCGGCCGTCAGCCCCTCCAACGGCCGCCCGTTCCTGCACATTCCGAATCTCTGGTACTCACTTTAAAGTAAGTACTGATGCTCAGGTAAGTGCCTCGGGCGGGTGCCGATGGCCCCCGAATCACCTGCGGCCCTGCTGGATCCCGCGTGCGCGGGCTATCTTGGGCGCAACCGCTCCCAGCCCGACCGGCCGACCGAGGAGGCGCGTTGCCCCACCCCCCGCTCCGCACGCCCCGCACCCGCCCCCGCACGGGCGCCGGTCCGGCTCCCCGCCGCCCCGCGGCACACCCCTCGTGAACCGGCCCGCCGACGACCTGCCCGGCGACGTCCCGGCCGCCGTCCTGCGCCTGCGGGACGAGTACCGGCGCCGCGCCGACCGAGCCCTGCTCCTGTTCCGGCTCTCGGGGACCGCGCTCATCCTGCTCGGGGCCGCGATGCCGCTGTTCGCCATCGCCGACTACCCCTACAAGGCCGCCGCGGTGTCGGTGGCCGGCGTGGCGATGTCGCTGTCGGCGAGCCTGCACGCCTTCTTCCGATGGGACCGCCAGTGGCAGCTCCTGCGCGGCGCCCAGCTGGACCTGGAGGACGCGCACCTGGAGTGGTCGCTCACGGCCGCCGGCCCGGGGGCGGACGGCCCCGAGCGGGACGCCCGCGCCGCGGAGGCCCACCGGTCGCTCTTCGAGCGGTACCGCGCCATCAGGGGCGCCGAGACCGAGAAGTTCTTCTCCCTCGTGGAGTTCCCCGGCCGCCCGGCCGAGAAGGCCGGACCTCCGGAATGACCCCCGGACGGCGCCATCGGCCCGGCGCCCCCGGTCGTTGATCTCGGGAGAAACGACGCTACAGCCGCCGTTCTCGCGTCGTTTCTCCCGAGATCAACGCGGGGATGGCGGCGCGGGGGCGCATTGTTGTTGATCTCGGGGAAGTCGGGCTTATCGTGTCCGGTTCAACCCCGAGTTCCCCGAGATCAACACGGAGGGGGCCTCCCGGGCGGCGCATACCGGGCATACCGGGCTGTCGGCGAGGGGATCGGCGATGATCTCGGGAAAAACGGCGCTACCGGCGCGGTTTTAGGGTCGTTTCTCCCGAGATCAACGAGGGAGCGGCGTTGCGGGGGCGTTGTTGTTGATCTCGGGAAACCCGGGCTCATCGCGCCCGTTTCAACCCCGACTTCCTCGAGATCAACGGCGATCCGGGCCACAGGCCACCGGTGGTCCCCCCAAGGGACGCGGCCCCGGGCGGGGCCGGATCACGATGGGCCCGGGGAACCGGCATCATTGGGGCGCGACACCCCGAAGCCGGACAGGAGCGCCGTGGACATCCCCCTTCCCCCCGAACTGGCCGCGCTGGAACCGGGCGACCCCCGGGCGATCGGACCGTTCCGCCTGATCGGCAGGCTCGGCTCCGGCGGCATGGGCGCGGTGTACGGGGCGCTCGACGCCGCGCACCGGTGCGTGGCGGTGAAGGTGGTCCACCCGCGCCACGCGTCGGCCCCCGAGTACCGCGCCGCGTTCGCCCGCGAGGCCGACCTGATGCGCGGCCTGGACGCCGAGTGCGCGCCCGCCTTCCTGGGAGCCGACCCCTCGGCCGAGCCGCCGTGGCTGGCGATCGAGTTCGTCCCCGGACGCACGCTGCGCGCCCGGGTGCGGGAATCGGGCCCATTGGAGCCCCCGGTACTCGCCGCCTTCGCGGCCGGGACCGCCGAGGCCCTGGAGGCGCTGCACCGGCTGGGCGTCGTCCACTGTGACATCAAGCCGGGGAACGTGGTGCTCTCCCCCACCGGCCCCCGGGTGCTGGACTTCGGCATCGCCCGCGCGGCGGGGCGGCCCGGCCCCGAGAGGATCGAAGGGACCCCGGGGTATCTGGCGCCGGAGCGCCTCGGAGGAGCGCCCCCGTCCCCGGCCGTCGACGTGTTCGCCTGGGGAGCCATGGTCGCCTTCGCCGCCACGGGGCGGCCGCCGTTCGGCGGCGGCGAGGTGGACACGGTGCTCGCCCGCACGCGCGCGGGCGAGCACGACCTGGAAGGGGTGCCGGAGGAAATCCTCGGCATCGTCACGGCGGCCCTGGATCCCGACCCCGGTCGGCGCCCGAGCGCGCTCGACTGCTTCGCCGCCGCCCTGGAGGCGGCCGCGCCCGAGGGGGCCGGTGAGACCACGTCCGCGGGCGCCGAGCCGGCCCGGGCGGAGGCGGGCACGTCGCCGCGCACGCGCCTGCGTTCGGCCCTCGCCTCCGTCTGGCGCGGGTTCGACGCCGCCGGGCACAGCCCCGAGGCCTGGATGGCCGTGGGGACGGCCGTGGCGGGCGCCGCCGCCGCTGCCACCGCCACCTCCGGCATCGGTGCGGGCGCCGGGGCCGCGGGCGCAGGCGTGGCAGGCGGCGGAGCCGCCTCCGCCGCCGGGTCGGGAGCGGCCGGGAGCGGAGCGGCCGCCGCGGGGGCCGGGAGCGGGGCGATCGGCGCGGGCGCCGGGGGCGGACTCGGCGGGGCCGCGGCGACCGGGGGCGGCTCGGCGCTGCTCGGCGCCAAGGGCATCGCCATCGCCTCCGCCGCCGTCATCGCGGCGGGTACCGCCGGGGTCGGCGGCTACTTCGGCTACGAGTCCTATGCCGCCACCCAGCGCGCGGAGCTGGCCGGGCAGGCGGCCGCGCTGTTGGAGGACGGCGCCGGGTTCACCGCGAGCCTGGTGCGCGAGCCGGCGGACGGGGGCACCGGAGGCGGCGAGCCCTTCACCGCCGAGCTGCTCTACGCCACCGACCCGCAGGACGTGCTGGTCTACCGCGTCCCGCCCGAGCAGGGCGGCGAGACCGTCGCCAACACCGGGGGCCGCGTCCTCGCCTACGCCCCGCGTGAGGCCGTCATCGACGACCCGGTGGGGTGGTACGCCGAGGCGGACCGGTTCACCACCGACGCCTACAGCCGGGACGCGGTGCTCGGCGCCGTGGAGGCGCTCGCGGGGGCCGAGGACCTGGAAGGCGTCGAGACCGAGGTGGGCGGCGCCCAGGTGACCCGCCTGACCGGGACTTTCACGATCGACGGCCCCGACGGTGAGCCGACGGACGCGCGCGGAGAACTGAACCTGGACGGGGAGGGGGTGCCGCTGCGGCTCGCCTATACATCGCCCGACTGGACGACGACCGTGGACTTTACCTCCGTCGACGAGGCCCCTTCGGTCGGGGAGCCGGAGGGCGCCATCTTCGCTCCGGAGACCCAGATCTTCGAGATCCCCTACGACGCGCTCATGTACACGCCCGCGTGCGGCCAGGTCTCCATGGGCGGGAGCGACTGGAACGTGCACGCCGTGTCGTGGGAGATGGGGTGCAAGGAGGCGGTGGACCTCGCCGAGAGGTTCGCCTCGGGTGAGGGCGAGGTCATGACCGGGTGGGCCGGGACCGGGCTGCAGCGCCTGTACTTGGACGGGCACTCGTGCGAGCAGCTGACGCCGCACGCCCCCGAAGGCGGGCCGGGCGACGAGTTGCTGCCGATGTCGTGCGAGACGACCCGGCAGAACCCCGATGCGGCATCGCCCTTGGATGAGTACGAGGTCGGAGAGTCGGTCGTCCGCTTCACCGAGGCCTGACGCCGTGACGGTCGGTTCTGCGCCACGACGGCGCAGGTGCCCTGCCAGGGCAGGAGCCGTGCCGGTTCCGTGCAGGTCCGGTGCCCCGGCCGGGCGTCGCGCCGCCCTTCGGGCGCGGTTCAGCGCCGGTTGACCGCGGTGGAGCCGCGCACCACGAGTTCCGGGGTGTAGCGCACCCGCTCATGCGTGTGGTCGGGGTCGTTCAGCTCCCCGAGGAGCAGGCGCATCGCCGCGCAGCCCAGTTCGTACTTGGGCTGGGCCACCGTCGTCAGCCCCGGGTGCACCAGGGACGCGGTCGCCACATCGTCGTACCCGACCACCGACAGGTCGCTCGGCGCGCTCAGGCCGCGCTCCCCCAGCCCCTTCAGGACACCGAGGGCGAGCTGGTCGTTGGCGCAGAAGACGGCCGTCGGACGCCGCCCCGGCCCACCTGCCAGGACCTCCTCCACCGCCTTCTCCCCGGACTCGGCGTTGAGCTGGGCCGTGTGCACGACGCGTACCGCCGCCTCCGGGTCGAGGCCCACCTCGGCCAGGCCCTCGCGCAGCCCCTGGAGCCGGGTACGGCACTGCTCCAGCCCCTCGGGGCCGCTGAGGAAGGTGATGCGCTCGTGGCCCAGGCCGATCAGGTGGCGCGCCGCCGCGGCCCCGCCGGCGAGGTTGTCCACCGACACGCTGCACGCGACCTCGGGGCCGACGTCGCCACGGTCCAGAAGGACCCCGCTCACGCCCTGCTTGCGCAGCCACAGCAGGTCGGCGGTGTCACCGTCGACGGGCATGACCACGGCTCCGGCGGCCCGCTGCTCGGCCAGCAGGCGGGCGGAGCGCCGCTGCCGGTCGCCGCGCTCGGCCGAGTTCAGCAGTACGACGGCCAGGCCGTCCTCGGCGGCGACGTCCTCGACCCCCTGGGCGACCTCGGTGAAGAACGGGTTGGTGACGTCGAGGACGACGAGGCCGATCGAGTCGCTGCGTCCCGAGCGCAGGTTGCGCCCGGAGGAGTTGCGCACGTAGTCGAGCTCCTCGATGGCGCGCTCCACCCGGCGGCGGGTCGCCTCGGAGACGCGCTCGGGGCGGTTGAGCACGTTCGAGACGGTCCCGGCGGACACGCCCGCGCGGGCCGCGACGTCGTTGATGCCGACGGGCCGGTCGGCGCGTTCGCTCGGTTCCACCGCTGCCCTTCCAGGAGTCACGGCCAGAGGTCGCGAGTGTGCCCCTTCATCCTTTCAGGCGGCATTGAAACGTGTCAATGGCGATGCGGTGGGAGCGGCGTTCGAGAGGGCGATGGATGCATGCCGCCAAACCGAGAGCCCTTACTCCCCAGCTCGTGGCCGTACGCGCGCCCTGCCGCCCGACAGAAACGAGATTGAAACGTTTTTCTCCGTCCCCGGCCCGCACTCGGCCCTCCCCGCCGCGCGGCCCCACCCACCCTACCGAGGCGGCCCATCGACGACGCACGGAGCGGCGGAGCAGAGGAGTCCGGTTCGGGACAGGCGTTCCGTCAGGCCGGGACCTCCGGCCCGCCTTGCGGCCAATTCACGGAAACACCCTTCGTGGGCCCCCGGCGCGTGACAGCATGCATCTGTGCCTCCCACCGGGACCTCTCGGTGGCCGCGCCGACGACGGCCGACTCCCCCCTACAGGCCTGGCGGCACGGTCCCCGATCCCCCGGAGCGTCCCACGGGAGCGTGCGCACGGTCGTCGCCGCGGCCGCGCCACCCGGCGCGGTGTCCGCCGTCGGTCCCGCCCGATGGTGCGGGCGGCGCGGCATGGCCACGGGCCCTCTTGGCCGACGCCGCCGCGGGGCGGGTCCACCGCTCCCGCCGCCGACGCCGACCTTGCGGGGTGTACCCGGGGCGGGGGCGCCGTTCCCCAGGGCGTCCCCGCCCTCCCCGCTCCGGTCGTCCCGGCCGCATCCCGCGTGCCTCCGCACCCGTCGCGCCCGTGTGCGTCCGTGCTCGTCCCCGGCGTGCAGCGCGGCCGCGCCAAGCCCGTGCGCCCCACCTCCGCGGCGCCTCACCCCCGTGGCCCCTCCGGGCTCAGGACGCGTGCCGGACCGCAGGGAGTTCAGGCTCCAGGCTCATCAGCCCGCACCCGTACGCCTTCGCCCTGCCGATGCCCTCCTTGACCGCACCGGCGAACGCCTCGGGGTCGGTGACGATCAGCCGTCCGGTGAAGCCCGCGGGGAGGATCGAGATCTTCAGGCGGGAGTCGCGGCGCGCCGTGGAGCGCTGGTCCGCCTTCCTGCCGACCAGCGCGGGGCGCGCCTCGACGGCCACGTCCGGGGTGCCGTCGGGGGCGGCGGGGATCACGAATCCGAGCCGCTCCCCTTGGCGGACCAACCAGGCCACCTGCTCCTTCGGCTCGTGGATCGGCCGCCGCCGCCCGCGCCCCCGGCCGCCCGGCGCGCCGCCGACCGGCGGGGTGCTGCGGGTGGGGTTGGCGACCAGACGGAAGGCCAGGCGCCGGCCCGCCTCCGCCGCCGCCAGTGCCGGCTGCAGGCACGTCACCTTGATGCGCCCTGAGGCGTAGCCGTGCGGCAGGCGGGTCCAGTCGGGGCGCACACGGCTCTGCACGAGCAGGGAGCGGGCGGGACCGTCCTCGTCCATGCGCCAGAGCAGGCCGTGGTGGCGGCGCGCGCCCGCGTCCACGTCGGCCTCGTCGAAGACGCTCATCAGTGTCCGGTGCATGTCGTGGACATCGGCGTAGTCGCGGCGGAAGGCGCGCGACATCTCGTTGACGGGGACCCGGCTCAGGAACAACGATCCGCTCCAGTCATCTCACCGACGGCGGCCGACGGGTGCGCCGACGTGCGGACCGCGCGGCCCGATCGCCACCGGCCGCCCAGTGGAACCGCCGTTCGGCCGCCCGCGCGGCCCCGGCCGTCGTCGGACGGCACGGGGAGCGATACTAACGCTCAGCATCGGGCCACCACGGCGCAGCACCGACGCTGGCCGGTTGAGGACACGGCCTGCCGGAGACGGGTACTCCGCAAGGCCGAAGGACGCACGCATGAGTGCACCGCCCGCGGGACCCGATACGACCCAGAGCGATGGCCGACTGGAGCGGCTCTACGTGGCCGCGGCGTAGCGTCCGACGATGGTGCCGCGCCGAGCGACGGCTCGCTGGCCGTTCCCCCGACGGGCGACCGAGGATCGCAACGCTGAACCGAAGCGGAGCAACCCCGGAGATCGGGAGTAGCGGTCGCCCTCAGCGGCGACCGGGAGGTCATCGGGCCAGAAGGCAGCGGGTCCACCGATTCAAGGCGTGCCCCGCGCCCGAGGCGGCCGCCCCTTCACTCCTCCGGCGCATCGGCGAAGCCCGGGGCGGGGCACCCGCAGCTCCGGCGGGGGATCAGGCGGCCCTGCGGCCGTTCCGTCGGCTCCTCTCCGCCGAGGAGGACCGCCACCGCCTGTTCGGCGACCTCTTCGAACGGCTGCTCCACCGCGGTCAGCGACGGCACGGTGAACGCCGCGTCCGGTGTCCCGTCGCAGGCCGCCACCGCCATCCGCTCGGGCACCGCGACCCCTGCGGCACTCGCCGCGGCGAGCACACCGACCGCCTGTTCGTCGGTGGCGACCAGCAGCGCGCGCGGCAGCTCCCCCCGCGCCGCCAGACCGGCGGTCAGGCGCGCCGCCGAGGCGCGCGCGTATCCGCAGCGCAACAACTCCCCCGCGGCGGGCGAGTCGCGCCAGGCCCGCATCCGCTCGGCGACCGGCCCATCGTCGGCTGGGCCCGCCAGGAAGGCGATGCGCTCATGGCCGTGCCCGCGCAGGTGCTCCAGGACGGTGCGCACCGCCGCGCGGTCGTCGGCGGCGACCAGGGCCGCCCGTGCGCCCTCGGGGCGGTGGTGGACCGCGACCACCGGCACCCCGGCCTCGGCGGCCGCAGGCGCCGGGTCGTCGGCCCCGTCGGCGGAGGCGACGACGAGCCCGTCGGGCTGCGCGGCCAGGATGCGGTCGACGGCCTCCGCCTGCCGGTCGGTGTCGTAGCCGGTGGTGGCGACGACGGTGAGCCGCCCCGACCGGGACAGCGCCCCTTCCAGGGCCCGGCCGAGCGCGGCGAAATAGGGGTTGGCGGCGTCCGGCAGCACGACCCCGACCACCCCGGAGGAGCCCGAGCGCAGCGCCGCCGCCACCCGGTTGCGGCGGTAGCCCAGCTCGGCGGCGGCGGCGAGCACCCGCTCCCGGGTGTGCGGCGCGACCGGCCGGGGGCCGCCGTTGACGACGTAGCTGACCACCGCGACCGAGGTCCCCGCCCTGTGGGCCACGTCGGCCATGGTCACCGCCATGCGCGCCGTCCCTTCCTCCCCGGGCGGCGCCCCGCGCGCCCGCCCGCCGCACCCCGGCCTTGACACCGCCGGTGCACGCGGTTCATCGTAGCGAGGCCGATCTAATCGTTTAGATTCCCTTCGAAGACGAATCGGAGGCCGCATGCCCGACCTGCTCGTCGACACCGACACCGGCTCCGACGACGCGGTGGCCCTGCTGCTCGCCGCGCTCGACCCGTCGGTGCGCATCAGCGCCGTCACCACCGTGGCCGGGAACGTCCCGCTCCCGCTGGCCACCCGCAACGCCCTGATCAGCCTCGAACGCGCCGGCGCCGGGACCGTGCCGGTGCACGAGGGGTGCGACCGGCCGATCCTCCGCCCCCTGCACACCGGCCAGGAGGTGCACGGCGAGGACGGCATGGGCGACATCGGGCTGCCCGACCCGGCCGCCGCCCCGAGCGGCGGACACGCGGTGGACGCCATCCTCGACCTGCCCCGGCGCCGGCCCGGGGAGCTCACCCTCGTCACCCTGGGGCCGCTGACCAACATCGCCGCCGCGCTCCTGCGCGACCGGTCGCTGCTCACCCGGTTCCGGCAGGTCGTGTGCATGATCGGCGCCCCGGACATGGTGGGCAACATCAGCGCCACCGCCGAGTTCAACGCCTGGGCCGACCCCGAGGCCGCGCAGATCGTGGCCGAGGCCGCGACCCCCGACCGGGTGACCTGGGTCGGCTGGGACGTCTCCCGGAAGGACGCCGTGATCACCCCCGCCGACCAGGAGCGGCTGCGGGGCCTCGGGACTCCCGTCGCCGCCTTCGCCCACGAGATCAACCGGAAGGTCGCCCGGTGGGCCTCGGAGGTCACCGGGCTGGCCGGGTACGACCTGCCCGACCCGGTCGCCATGGCCGTCGCGCTCCGGCCCGGCCTGGTCACCGAGTCCGAGGAGGCGCACGTGCGGGTGAGCCTCGACCCCGGAACGCGCGGCCAGACCAGCCCCGACCGCCGGGGCGTCGCCGAGGCACCGAACCTGGCCCTGGTGCGCCGCGTGGACGAGGACGGCTTCAAGAACCTGCTCATGGACACACTGGGCGGAGGTGGTCGCGCGTGACCGGCCGCGTCGAGCTCCACTGCCACCTGGACGGGTCGGTGCGGCCGGCCACCGTCGCGGAGCTGGCCCGCGAGCAGGGCGTCGGATTCGACCGGCCGGTCGGGTCGCTGGTCACCGCACCCCGCGACTGTGGCGACCTGATGGCCTACATCTCCTACATCGACCCGGTGCTGGAGGTGCTGCAGACGCCGGGGGCACTTCGCCGAGCCGCCCGTGAGCTGGTCGAGGACTGGCACACCGACGGCGTCGCCCTCGGGGAGGTGCGCTTCGCCCCTCAGCTGCACACGCGCAGGGGCATGGACATGGACGGCGCGGTCGCGGCCGTCGCACGCGGACTTGAGGAGGGCGCCGCGGCGACGGGCGTGGCCACCGGCCTCCTGCTGTGCTGCCTGCGCCACCAGTCCCCCGAGGTCAGCGAAGAGGTCGCCGACGCGGCCGTGCGGCACATGGGCACCGTGTCCGGCCTGGACCTGGCCGGGGACGAGAGCCGCCCGGGGGCACCGCACCGCGCCGCGTTCGATGCGGCGCACGCCGCGTCGCTCCCGGTGACCGTGCACGCCGGAGAGGCCGCGGGCCCGGAGAGCGTGTGGGAGGCGCTGGAGGTACTCGGCGCACGGAGGATCGGGCACGGGGTCCGATCGGTCGAGGAGCGCGCGCTGCTCGACCGCCTGAAGGCGGACTCGGTGACGCTGGAGATGTGCCCGGTGAGCAACGTGCAGACGGGCGCGGTGGCCCACCGGTCTGCGCACCCGGCCGACCGCCTCCTGTCCGAGGGGTTCGCCGTGACGGTGTCCACCGACGCCCGCACGACGTCGGCGACCAGCCTCGACAGGGAGTTCCGGGAACTACGCGAGGAATTCGGCTGGGGCGCGGAAGAAGAGGAGCACTGCCACGAACACGCCCGCACCGGCACGTTCACCGGCTGACGCCCCGGTGGGGCGCCCAGACGCCCGGGAACCTTGGGTGCGCCGTTCCCCGGCAGAGAAGCGGCGACGAAGAGGAAGGTCGGCGGCCCTTGGTCAGCGCTGATGATCACACGGAGTGTGCGGGGTCGCCGTGATGGGCGGCGACGGAGCGAGCGAAGCGGTTCCCCGGCCCTGCCTGCCGGGTGGCGGGCTACTCGCGGTGCAGGTGGGCGGGCGGCTGAGCAGGTCCCCCGCTCACGCAACCCGGCCGGGCGGTGGGCTGCCGGGGTGCGGCGTTGAGGGCGGCGACGAGGACAGGTGGGCGGCCCTCGCTGCAGCGTCGTCGGCCGCGGCGCGTGTGCGTGGTCGCTGGTGAGGGCGGCGACGGCAGCAGCCGAGCGGTTCCCCGGCCCTGCCTGCCGTCCGCGGGGCCGCTCTCGAACCGGGTGCCTCGGGCGGCCCTGGGGCATCTTGGGTGGTGAAATCGACGCCTGATCAGCCAAAAAGCGTCGATTTCACGACGCAG
>NZ_JAQFWQ010000120.1 GCF_027706725.1 Nocardiopsis endophytica | reverse complement strand
CCCCGGATGCACCCCCTGGCCCCAGGAGTTCGCCGAACGCTACCGCGCGGCCGGGTACTGGACGGGCGAGACCCTCGGCGCGTTCCTGCGCGACCGCGCCCGGCGCTTCGCCGACCGCACCGCAGTGGTCTCCGCCGAGGAGCGCTGGACCTACGCCGACCTGGACGAGCGCGCCGACCGGCTGGCCACCGGCCTGGCCCGCCGCCTCGACCTGGGCCCCGGCGACCCGGTGGTGGTGCAGCTGCCCAACACCCCCGAGGTGTTCGAGGTCGTCTTCGCCCTGTTCCGCATCGGCGCCCTGCCGGTGTACGCGCTGCCCGCCCACCGCTCCGCCGAGGTCGGCCACCTGGCCGCCGCCACCGGCGCCCGCGCCCTCGTCGCCGCCTCGGGCGGCGGGTTCGACCACGTCGGCATGGCCCTGGACGTCGCCGCGGCCGCCGATGGGCCCCGCCCGCACGTCGTCGACGCCGCACCCGGAGCCGCCGACACCCCGCGCGAGGGGGTGCACCCCCTGGCGTGCCTGCGCTCCGACACCGTCGACCCCACCGTCTTCGCCGCCCCCGACCCCGGCGACGCGGCGTTCTTCCAGCTCTCCGGCGGCACCACCGGCCTGCCCAAGCTCATCCCCCGTACACACGACGACTACCTGTACTCGGTGCGCGCCAGCGCCGACATCTGCGAACTCGGCCCCGACACCGTGTACCTGAGCGCGCTGCCCATCGTGCACAACTTCCCGATGAGCTCGCCCGGCTTCCTCGGCGTCATGCACGCCGGCGGGTCGGTCGTCCTGGCCCCCGACCCCAGCCCCGCCACGTGCCTGCGGCTCATCGAAGCCGAACGGGTCACCCTCGCCTCGGTCGTGCCCCCGGTGGCGATGCTGTGGCTGGACGCCGTCGACGGCGGCGCCGAGTCCGGCCGCGACCTGTCCAGCCTGGACACCCTCCAGGTCGGCGGCGCCAAGTTCGCCCCCGAGGCCGCCCGGCGCGTCACCCCCGTGCTCGGCTGCCGCCTCCAGCAGGTGTTCGGCATGGCCGAAGGGCTGGTCAACTACACCCGCCCCGAGGACGACGAGGCCACCGTCACCGGCACCCAGGGCCGCCCCATCTCACCCGACGACGAGATCCGCATCGTCGGTCCCGACGGCGCCGAGGCCGCCCCCGGCGAGCCCGGGGAGCTCCTCACCCGCGGCCCCTACACCATCCGCGGCTACTACGACGCCCCCGCCCACAACGCCCGCGCCTTCACCGAGGACGGCTTCTACCGCACCGGCGACGTGGTGCGGCAGACCCCCACCGGCCACCTCGTCGTGGAGGGCCGGGTCAAGGACCAGATCAACCGCGGCGGCGAGAAGATCGCCCCCGACGAGGTCGAGGACCACCTGCTGGCCCACCCCGGCGTGCACGACGCCGCCGTCGTCGCCATGCCCGACCCCTACCTGGGGGAGAGGGCCTGCGCCTACGTCATCCCCCGCGACGGCGCCGACGGCCTCACCCGCCCGGCCCTGCTGCGCTTCCTGCGCGGCCGCGGCCTGGCCTCCTACAAGATCCCCGACCGCGTCGAGGTGGTGCCCGCCTTCCCCGCCACCGGGGTCGGCAAGGTCAGCCGCCGCGACCTCCGCGCCGCCATCGCCGACGCCGCCGCCCGCCCCGCCGGGCGCGCGTGAGACCGCCCGAGGAGAGAGACCGCCCGCCGATGTCCCTGCCGCAGATCGCCCCCTACCCGCCCCCGGCGGCCGACCGGCTGCCCGAGAACCGGGCCCCGTGGAAGCCCGACCCGTCCCGCGCCGCCGTCCTCGTGCACGACATGCAGCGCTACTTCCTGCGCCCGTTCGCGCCCGGGGCCGAGCCGCTGGCCACCGCCGTGCGCAACATCGCCCGCATCACCGAGGCCTACCGCGCCGCCGGCGCCCCCGTCGTCTACACCGCCAAGCCCGGCGGCATGCCGCCCGAGGAGCGCGGCCTGGAGATCGACTTCTGGGGCTCGGGCATGCGCGACGTGCCCGAGCACACCGCCATCGACGACGCGGTGCGCCCCCGCGAGGGCGACACCGTCCTGGTCAAGCGGCGCTACAGCGCCTTCTCCGGCACCGACCTGGCCGACCGCCTGGCCGCCCTGGGCCGCGACCAGCTCCTGGTCACCGGCGTCTACGCGCACATCGGCTGCCTGCTCACCGCCGCCGACGCGTTCATGCGCGACGTGCGGCCCTTCTTCGTCGCCGACGCCATGGCCGACTTCACCGCCGAGGACCACCACTTCGCGGTGCGCTATGCCGCCCGCCGCTGCGGGGCCGCCCTGTCGGCGGCCGACGCGCTGGCGGCGGCGGGCGCCGCCCCCGCCCCCCTGGGCTAGCGAGCCGACCGAACGCACCGCCGCGCCGACCGCGCGGCCCGCCCGAAAGGAACCATGTGACCACGTCCCCGGAGTACCCCGTCCACGACCTGGCGGGCATCGGATTCGGCCCTTCCAACGTCGCCCTGGCCATCGCCCTGGAGGAGTGGCGCGAGGACCCCGGCCGCCCCGACCTGAGCGCGGTCTTCCACGAGCGCCAGGAGGGCTTCGGCTGGCACCGCGGCATGCTGCTGGACGACGCCACCATGCAGGTGTCCTTCCTCAAGGACCTGGTCACCACCCGCAACCCGGCCAGCGGCTTCAGCTTCCTGAGCTACCTGCACCACGCCGGGCGGCTGCACGACTTCATCAACCACAAGACGCTGTTCCCGCTGCGCAGCGAGTTCCACGACTACCTGGCCTGGTGCGCCGGCCGCCTGTCGGACCGCGTGCGCTACGGCTCGGAGGTCACCGGGGTGGAGCCGGTGCGCGACGCCGCGGGCCGCGTGTGGGCGGTGGACGTGGTGGCGCGCGAGGCGGGCGGCGCCGAGCACCGCACCCGCGCCCGCAACCTCGTGGTCGCCCCCGGGCTGGAGCCGCGCATGCCCGAGGGCGCGGCCATGGGCGAGCGGGTCTGGCACAACGAGTACCTGCTGCACGAGCTGGAGCGGCTGGGCGCCGGCGCCGCCCCCGCCTCGTTCGCCGTGGTGGGGGCCGGGCAGAGCGCCGCCGAGGCCGCCGACCACCTGTACCGCCGCTTCCCCGGCGCGCAGGTGCACGCCGTGTTCTCCCGGTACGGCTACAGCCCCTCCGACGACAGCCCGTTCGCCAACCGGATCTTCGACCCCGAGGCGGTGGACGCGTTCTACACCTCGCCCGAGCCGGTCAAGGACGACATCCTCGGCTACCACCGCAATACCAACTACTCGGTGGTCGACCCCGACCTGATCGACTCCCTGTACCGGGCCGCCTACCAGGACCGGGTGCTGGGCACCGAGCGCCTGGTGCTGCACAACCTGTCCCGGGTGGCGGCCGTCGAGGAGGGCCCCGACGGGGTGGCCCTCACCCTGGACCACCTGCCCACCGGCAAGCAGGTGCCGCTGCGGGCCGACTACGTCGTCTACGCCACCGGCTACCGGCCCGTCGACCCGCGCGGGCTGCTCGGTCCGCTGGCCGCCCACGTGGTGCAGGACGAGCGCGGGCGCCCCGCCGTCGGCCGCGACTACCGCCTGGCCACCGACGACGAGGTGACCTGCGGCATCTACCTGCAGGGCGGCACGGAGCACACGCACGGGATCTCCTCGACGCTGCTGTCCAACATCGCGGTGCGCACCGGGGAGATCCTCGATTCGCTGAGCGCCCGCACCCCCGCCACCGCCTAGGGCGGCGCCCCCGCCCGTTCCCGCACCGACCGCCGAAAGCGAGTACGACCATGAGCACCGGAGCCGAGCGCACGCCCTTCACCCCCGAGCGCGTCCGCGCCGACGTGGAATCCGTCCTGGAGGAGGAGCCCGGCACCCTGGCCGACGACGAGGACCTCCTGGACCGGGGGATGGACTCGATCCGCCTGATGAGCCTGGTGGAGAAGTGGCGCACCGACGGGGCCTCGACCGACTTCGTCGAGCTGGCCGAGGACCCCACCATCGCCGCCTGGGCGCGCCTGCTGTCCTGACCCGCCCCGCCTCCCCGCCTGCCGCTGACCCGCCGCAGCCCCGCAGCCGCGCACCCCACCGCCACCCCGCCCTCACCCGGAGCAGCACGAATGACCGTTGACCGCGACCGCCGCATCGACCTCACCGGAGCGCAGAGCGGGGTCTGGTACGCCCAGCAGGTCGACCCCGGCAACCCCGTGTACAACGTCGGCCAGTACGTCGACCTGAGCGGGGACCTGGACGTGGGCCGCTTCCGGGAGGCCGTGGCGGCGGTGGCCGCCGAGGCCGACGCGCTGCGCACCCGCATCGTCGACGAGGGCGGCGTGCCGCGCCAGGAGGTGCACGCCCCGGGCGGGGGAGAGGGCCGGGTCGCCCACGTCGACCTCCGGGGCCGCCCCGACCCGGAGGCGGCCGCGCTGGAGGCGATGCTCGCCGACATGGACACGCCCGCCGACCTGTTCGGCGAGGGGCTGTACCGGTTCGCGCTGTACCGCGTGGGCGACGGCCGCCACCTGTGGTACCAGCGGTTCCACCACATCCTGGTGGACGCCTACTCCGTCGCCGCGATCACCCGCCGCACGGCCGCGCACTACACCGCGCTCGGCGGGGGGACGGACGCCGGAAGGGGCTTCCGGCCGCTGCGCGAGGTGGTCGCCGAGGAGGAGGCCTACGACGCCTCCGGCCGGCGCGAGGACGACCGCGCCTACTGGGCGCGGGCCCTGGAGGGGCGGCCCGAGCCGGCGCCGCTGACGGAGGCCGCCCCGGCCGCGCCCCGCCGGGCGGTGCGCGCCCGGTCCGGTATCGGCGCCGGGGACAGGGCCCGCCTGGAGGAGGCTGCCGCGGCCGCCGGCGCGGGCTGGGCGGAGGTGCTGACCGCGCTGTTCGCGTGCTACGTGCACCGGCGCACCGGGGCGCGGGACGTGGTGCTCGGGATGCCGGTGATGAACAGGCTGGGCTCGGCGGCGCTGCGGACCCCGTCGATGGTGGTGAACGTGCTGCCGCTGCGTGTGGCGGTGGCGCCGGGGGACACCGTGGGCGCCGTGATCGGGAGGACGAAGGAGGCGCTGGAGGGGCTGCGGGCGCACCAGCGGTACCGCGCCGAGGACGTTCGGCGCGACCTGAACCTGGTGGGCCGCGCGGCGGGGCTGTACGGGCCGGTGGTCAACATCAAGGCCTTCGACTACGCGCTGCCGTTCGAGGGGCTGGAGGCCTCGGTCCGGACCCTGTCGGAGGGGCCGGTGGACGACGTGTCGCTGTCGGTCCGCACGGCCGGCGACGGGGGACTGGGCTTCGAGCTGAACGCCAACCCGGCCAGGTACACCGAGGAGCAGGCCCGGGGCCGCCTGGTCGAGTTCACCCGTCTGGTGGCGGGGGCGCTGTCCGCCCGCGGCCGGGCCGGTGCGGCCTCGGAACCCGTGCCGCGCGGCGGGGCGGCGACCGGCATCGGCGCGGTCGCCGAGCGGGGTGCCGCGGGGGCGGACGGTCCTGTGCCCTCCGCCGGTCGGGGGGAGGCGGGCGGTGGTTCGGGCGGCCCGGCCGGGGCCGGTGCCGATGTGGCCTCGGAACCCGTGCCGCGTGGCGGGGCGGCGGCCGGCACCGGCGCGGCCGCCGAGCCCGGTGCCGCGGGGGCGGACGGTCCTGTGCCCTCCGCCGGTCGGGGGGAGGCGAGCGGTGGTTCGGGCGCCCCGGCCCCGGCCGGTGCCGGGGAGGCGGCAGGCCGGACCGCCGCCGAGCTCCGGGTCGGAGCCCTGGACCTGGTCGCCCCCGATGCCGTCGGCCGCCTGACCGGTGTGCCCGACCCGCGCCCGGTCCCGGCCGGGACCGTGGCCGACCAGGTGGCGGCCGCCGTGGCCGATCACCCGGAGCGCGTGGCCGTGGAGGCGGGGGACGGGACCCTGACCTACGGCGGGCTGTGGCGCCGGTCCGGCGAGATCGCCGAAGCCCTCCGCGCCCGCGGCGCGGGGGCGGGAAGCGTCGTGGCCGTCGTGCTCCCTCGGAGCACCAATCTGGTCGCGGCCCTGCTCGGAGCCGTCCGGGCGGGGGCGACCTACCTGCCGATCGACCCGGAGTTCCCGGCCGACCGGATCGCGTACATGCTGTCCGACTCGGGGGCGCACCTGGCCGTGACCGCTCCGGGCGCGGACGGGGCCGTCCCGGAGGACATCGAGCGCCTGGTCATCGGCGGCACGGAGGAGGAGCTGACCGGTGCCCCTGCCCAGGTCGTCGGCGGGAAGGACGGCCCCGGCCGGAACCAGGGCCGACCGGGCGCACCGTACGCCACAGCGGAGGCGGAGGGTGCCGTCGCGGGCTTGGCCGGATCGCGCGTCGCGATGTCCCGTGAGGCGTCGGCGGATGCCGTGCCCGATGCACGGGGTGTGCATGCCGGCGCCGCTGACACGGATGACGAACGTGGTGCCGGGGCCGGGGATGCGCCCGGCGTTCGCGGTTCCGGGGTGGGACCCTGTGGTTCCGATGCTTCGGGCAACGCCCCTGTCGCCTTGGACGGGCCGGTTGGCGGCCGCACCACGACCACGGCCACGGCCGACGAGGCCATGGACCGCGGCCGAACGAACATGGGCGCCGTCCCTTCCGCCGGGGCCGTCGACGGCTTGAACGGGTCGGTCGGCACCGGGAGCCTCAATGGGGCGACCACCGCCCCGGACTCCGCCGCTTACATCCTCTACACCTCCGGGTCCACCGGGCGGCCCAAGGGTGTCGTCATCCCTCACGGCGCCCTCAACAACTTCCTCGCGGACATGGGCGACCGCTTCCCCCTGACCGGCGACGACCGCTGGCTCGCCGTCACCACCGTCGGGTTCGACATCTCCGCTCTGGAGCTCTACCTCCCTCTCATCTCCGGGGCGACGGTCGTCCTGGCCGACAAGGACACCGTCCGCGACCCCGCCGATCTTGCCGACCTGGCCGAGGAGTCCCGGGCCACCATCGCGCAGGCCACGCCCACCCTGTGGCGTGCGCTCGCCGACGAGCGGCCATCGGTCCTGGACGGCCTGCGCATCCTCGTCGGCGGCGAGGCATTGCCCCCTGACCTGGCCGTCCGCCTCGCCTCCCGCGCGCGCGAGGCCACCAACCTCTACGGGCCCACCGAGACCACCATCTGGTCCACCGCCTCACCCGTGCGCGCGGACGGGCCCGTCGACATCGGCACCCCCATCGCCAGCACCGGCGCCCTCGTCCTCGACTCCGCGCTCCGGCCGGTCCCCGACGGGGTCGCCGGGGACCTCTACCTCACCGGGGCGGGCCTGGCCCTCGGGTACAACGGCCGCCCGGACCTGACCGCCGAGCGGTTCACCGCCTGCCCCTTCGGGGCCCCCGGCACGCGCATGTACCGCACCGGCGACGTCGTCCGCCGCCGCCCCGACGGCGTCCTCGACTACCTCGGCCGCGGCGACCACCAGGTGAAGGTGCGCGGCTTCCGCATCGAGCTCGGCGAGGCCGAGGCCGCCCTCGCCGCCGCGCCCGGCGTCGCCCAGGGCGTCGTCACCGCCCGCGAGGACGCCCCCGGCCGGGCCTACCTGGCCGCCTACGTCGTCCCCGGCGACGACGGGGCCGACCCCGCCGCCGTGCGGGCGGCCATGGCCGAGCGCCTGCCCGAGTACATGGTCCCGTCGGTGTTCACCGTCCTCGACGCCCTCCCGCTCACCGAGAACGGCAAGATCGACCGCAAGGCCCTGCCCGCCCCCGACGCCGCCCCCGCCGCCGGGGCCGAAGCGCCGCGCACCCCGCGCGAGGAGCAGGTGTGCCAGGCGTTCGCGCAGGTCCTGGGGGTCGCATCGGTCGGCGTGCACGACGACTTCTTCGCCCTGGGCGGCCACTCCCTGCTCGCCACCCGCGCAGCCAACCTTGTGCGGGCCCAGTCCGGCCCGGCCGTGCGCGTACGCGACGTCTTCGACGCCCCCACCGCCGCCCGCCTGGCGGCCCTGCTCGACGAGCGCGCGGGCGAGGACCCGCGCCCCGCCCTGGTGGCCCGCACCGGCCCCGACGAGGACGCGCCCCTCTCCTATGCCCAGGAGCGCATCTGGTTCCACGAGCAGATGCACGGCCCCGGCGCCGCCTACAATGTGCCGCTCGCCTTCCGCCTGCACGGCGCCGTCGACCCGGACGCGCTCGCCGCCGCCCTGCGCGACACCGTGGAACGGCACGAGGTCCTGCGGACCGTCTACGCCGACGACGGGGACGGGCCGCGCCCGCACGTGCTGCCCATGGACCGCGTCCCCGAGCTGCTGCGGACCCGCGACGCGGCGGACGGCGCCTCCGCCGGGGCCGACGAGCACCTGGCGCGGCTCTTCCACACGCCCTTCGACGTGCGCACCGACGCCCCCGTCCGCGCCGAGCTGCTGCGCACGGGGCCGGACGGCGCGGTCCTGGGCCTGTGCTTCCACCACATCGCCACCGACGAGTGGTCCGAGGGGCCGTTCATCCGCGACCTCGACGCCGCCTACACCGCGCGCCGCGACGGCCGCGCCCCCGAGTGGGCGGCCCCTGCGGTCCGCTACACCGACTTCGCCCGCTGGCAGCGCGAACTCCTCGGCGACGAGGCCGACCCGGGGTCGGCCATGGCCCAGGGCCTGGAGCACTGGCGGCGCGCCCTCCACGGGCTCCCGTCGGAGCTGCCGCTGCCCGCCGACCGCCCGCGCCCCGCCGTCGCCGACGGCGCCGGGGACACGGTCGGGTTCGACCTCGACGGCGACACGGCCGCCGCCCTCCGCCGCTCGGCCGCCGAGCACGGGGTCACCGCGTTCATGCTGCTGCAGGGGGCCGTCACCGCGCTGCTGCACCGGATGGGCGCCGGGGACGACATCGCCGTGGGCACCCCGGTCACCGACCGGACCGACGAGGCCCTGCACGACGCCGTCGGCATGTACCTGAACATGCTGACCCTGCGCACCGACCTGTCGGGGGCGCCGACCGGGCGCGAGCTGCTCGCGCGGGTGCGCGAGGCCGACATCGCCGCGTTCGCCCACTCCGGCGTGCCCTTCGAGGCGGTGGTGCGCGAATGCGACCCGGCCCGGTCGGCGGCGCGGCACCCGCTGTTCCAGGTGATGATCACCTACCAGCGCGAGTCCGACCGCACCCGGCTGCTGGGCGCCGACGCGCGGGTGCACCCCGTGGACGCGGCCACCTCCAAGCTGGACCTGGAGTTCACCTTCGCCGAGGTGCCCGGCCGGGAGGGGCTCGCCGCCACCCTGCGCTACGCCACCGCCCGCTTCGACCGGGCGACCGCCGAGAGCCTGGTGGAGCGGTTCCGGCAGGTGCTCATCCACCTGCTGGCAGCCCCGGACGTGCCGGTGGACGAGTTCGAGGTGGTCTCCGACGCCGAGCGCCGACGCCTGCTGGGCGGCGCCGAGGCCCAGGCCCGCCCTGTCGGCGCGGCCGGTCTGGCCGCGCGCGTCGCGGCGTCCGCGGCCGCGCACCCGGAGCGGACGGCCGTGCGGGCCGAGGACGGCACCCTGACCTACGGGGAGCTGTGGGAGAGGTCCGGCGCGGTCGCGGAACGGCTGCGCGCCCACGGCGCCGGGCCGGGATCGGTGGTGGCGGTCGCGCTGCCGCGCGGGGCCGACCTGGTCCCCGCGGTCGTCGGCGCACTGCGCACCGGAGCGGCGTACCTGCCGATCGACCCGGAGTTCCCGCCCGACCGCATCGCCGCGATGCTGGAGGACTCCGGCGTGCGCCTGGCGGTGACGTCCCCGGGAACAGGGGCCCTGCTTCCGGACACGGTGCAACGGGTGCCGGCCGGTGCCGTCCCAGGCGGTACCGCCTTCTCCGGCGGGGCGGAGGTCCGGGCCGACGTGGACGCCCGGGACCGGACAGCGGAGAACCCCTCAGACGGCGACCTGTCCGATGGCGGAGCGACGACGGCGGCCGACACGGCCCGAGGCGGGACCGCCCAGGGGGGTGCGCCTGCCGGGGACACCTCTGTGCAGGCCGCACACACCGACCGGGACCAGACGAATGAGGCCCTCGTAGCTGAGGGTGATGGCCGCGCCCTGGCCGCGGAGTGCGCGTCCGCCGATTCGGCGTACGGCGTGGCGCGGCCGGGTGTGCCGGGGGAGCAGGTGGACGGTGCGCTCGCAGGGTCGTGGGCCCCCGGCACCGGGCTGACCGATCACCTGGGCGCCGTTCCTGCTGAGGACACTGCGGGCCCAGTTGATCGGGGTGACGCCGCTCCTGGGGCCGTGGAGTGTGCGCCGGCCGACTCGAACGACTCGAATGGCGACGACAACGTTCCGCTCACGGGGACAGCCGGCAGCGAAGCGGCGCGTACAGGGAGTCCGGGGGAACCGGAGCGCAGGTCGTCCGAGGGCGATGCGGATCCGCGGGCCCTCGGCGCAGAGCAGGCTGAGCACCTGGACGCCGGGCGCGCCGTCGACACCGCTGCTCCTGCCGCACCGGTCGGTGGATCCGCCGAGCCGTCCACTCCGGCCCCGGCGCCGATCATCGTCCTGGACGACGACGTCCTCGACCCCGATCCCGCCTCGCCCGCCTACGTCCTCTACACGTCCGGGTCCACCGGGCGGCCCAAGGGTGTGGTCGTTCCGCACGGGGCCCTGCTCAACTTCCTTGAGGACATGGGGGACCGCTTCCCCCTGACCGGCGATGACCGCTGGCTCGCCGTCACCACCGTCGGGTTCGACATCTCGGCCTTGGAGCTCTATCTGCCGCTGCTCTCCGGGGCGACGGTCGTCCTGGCGGACAAGGACACGGTCCGCGACCCTGCGGCCCTCGCCGACCTGGCCGAGGAGTCCCGGGCCACCATCGCGCAGGCCACGCCCACCCTGTGGCGTGCGCTCGCCGACGAGCGGCCATCGGTCCTGGACGGCCTGCGCGTCCTCGTCGGCGGCGAGGCCCTGCCGCCCGACCTCGCGGACACCCTGGCCTCCCGTGCGCGCGAGGCCACCAACCTCTACGGGCCCACCGAGACCACCATCTGGTCCACCACCGCTCCCGTCCGAGCGGGGGAGCAGGTCGTCATCGGCGCCCCCATCGCCAACACCGGCGTCTACATCCTCGGCCCGGACCTCCGCCCCGTCCCGACCGGTGTTCCCGGAGACCTGTACATCTCCGGGGCGGGCCTGGCCCTCGGCTACGACGGCCGCCCGGGCCTGACCGCCGAGCGGTTCACCGCCTGCCCCTTCGGCGCTCCGGGCACGCGCATGTACCGCACCGGCGACGTGGCCCGGTGGCGCAACGACGGCACCCTGGACTACCTCGGCCGCGTCGACCACCAGGTGAAGGTACGCGGCTTCCGCATCGAGCTCGGCGAGGCCGAGGCCGAACTGACCCGCCTCCCCGGCGTCGCCCAGGGCGTCGTCACCGCCCGCGAGGACGCCCCCGGCCAGGCCTACCTGGCCGCCTATACCGTTCCCGAAGCGGGTACGCCGCTCCAACCGTCCACCATGCGGGCCGCGATGGCCGAGCGCCTCCCGGACTACATGGTCCCGTCGGTGTTCACCGTCCTCGACGCCCTCCCGCTCACCGAGAACGGCAAGATCGACCGCAAGGCCCTGCCCGCCCCCGACGCCGCAGGTTCCTCCGGCACCGGCGGCGCCGCCCACCGCGGGCCCCGCACCGGCCTCGAACGCGACCTGTGCGCCATCGCCGCCGACGTCCTCGGCCTGCCCTCGGTCGGCGTGCACGACGACTTCTTCGCCCTCGGCGGCCATTCCCTCTCCGCCGCCCGCGCCGCCAACCGGGTGCGCGCCGCCCTGGGCGCGGACATCACCGTCCGCGACGTTTTCGACGCCCCCACCCCGGCACTCCTGGCCGCCCGCATCGGGGAGCGCGGCGGGGCCGGCCTCCGGACCCGCCCCGCGCTGACCGCGCACACCGGCCCAGCGCCCGTCGAGGCCCCCGCCTCGGCCGAACAGGTCCGGCTGTGGCTGCTCGACGGTATGGCCCCCGCGTCGGACGCCTACAACGTGCCGTGGGCCCTGCGCATCGAGGGCGCCCTGGACGCCGACGCCGTGAACGCCGCCCTGCGCGACGTCCTCGTCCGCCACGCCGTCCTGCGCACCCGCCTGGTGCCCGCGCCGGGCGGTGCCGAGCCGGTGCAGCGCGTCCTCGCCCCCGAGGACCTGCCCGAACGCGTCCTACGCGTCGACACCGCCCACGCCGGAGAGGTCCCCGCGCGCGCCGACCGTGCCGCCCGCGAACCGTTCGACCTGGCCGCCGACCTGCCCGCCCGCTTCACCCTGTTCCGCAGCGGGGCCGACGAGCACCTGCTGCTCGCCGTCTTCCACCACGCCGCCGTTGACGAGTGGTCGCAGGAGCCCTTCCTCCGCGACCTCGATACCGCCTACCGTGCCCGCGCCGCCGGAACCGCCCCAGAGTGGGCGCCGCTCCCCGTCCAGTACACCGACTACGCGCTCTGGCAGCGGGACCTGCTCGGGGCGCAGGACGACCCGGACAGCAGGGCTGCGCACCAGCGGGAGTTCTGGCGCCGTGCCCTGGACGGGCTCCCCGAGGAGACCGCCCTTCCCGCCGACCGGCCCCGCCCCGCGTCCCCCTCAGCGGCCGGGGGAGTGGTCCGGTTCGCCGTTCCCGCCGAGCTGCGGCGCGCGGCCGACGCCCTCGCCGCCGCGTCGGGCGCCACCCGCTTCATGGTGCTGCGCTCGGCCCTGGCGGTGCTGCTGCACCGGATGGGCGCGGGCGACGACATCCCCCTGGGGACGCCCGTCACCGGCCGTTCGGACGAGGCGTTGCACGACGCGGTCGGCATGTTCCTCAACACGCTGGTGCTGCGCACCGACCTGTCGGGCGATCCCGGCTTCTCCGCGCTCCTGGAACGGGTGCGCGCCGCGGACCTGGCCGCCCACGGCAACGCCGACCTGCCCTTCGAGGACGTCGTGGACGCCGTCGACCCGGTCCGGGCACCGGGCCGCAACCCGCTGTTCCAGGTGATGGTCTCCCAGCAGACCCGCCCCGACGGCGCCGAGGGCCTGTTCGGGCTGCGCACGCGCCTGGACGACCAGGTGATCGACAGCGCCAAGTTCGACCTGGAGTTCGCGTTCATCGAACGGCCCGGACGCGACGGGCTGGACGCCGTGGTCCGCTACGCCTCCGCCCTGTTCGACCGCGCCACCGTCGAGGATCTGGCCGAACGCTTCACCCGGCTGCTCGGGGCGCTCGTGGCCGACCCGCGCCGGCCCGTGTCGGCGGCCGACGTGCTGCTGCCGCGCGAGCGCCGGGCGCTGGACTCGGCCCGGTCCGCCATGGCGCGTCCGGTGCGGAATCGGACGTTGGCGGGGCTGGTGTCGGAGGGGGCGGTGGATCCGTCGGCGACGGCGGTGGTGGCGCCCGATGGCACGGAGGTGTCGCGGGGTGCCTTCGATGCGCGTGTGAACCGGCTCGCCCGTGAGCTGGTGGAGTGTGGTGCGGGGCCGGAGTCGGTGGTGGCGGTGGCGTTGCCGCGGTCGGTGGATCTGGTGGTGGCGTTGCACGCGGTGGTGCGTGCGGGGGCGGCGTACCTGCCGTTGGATCCGGAGCTTCCGGCCGAGCGTCTGGCCGCCATGCTCGACGACGCCCGCCCCGTGGCCGTCGTGACCGATGCCGTGACGAGGGGCGTCCTGCCCGGCCCGGAGCTGCTGTCCCGTGGCCTGCCCGAGGTGCTTGAACTCGACGACGCCCGCCTTCAGGGCCGGCTGGAAGTGCGCTCCGGTGCCCCGCTGGCCGACGGCGACCGGCGCGGCCGCCTCGATTCCCGGCACCCCGCGTACGTGATCTTCACGTCGGGGTCGACGGGGCGTCCGAAGGGTGTGGCGGTGCCGCACGGGGCGATCGTGAACCGGTTGGAGTGGATGCAGGGGGCCTACGCGCTGGGTTCCGGCGACCGTGTGCTGCAGAAGACCCCGGCCTCATTCGATGTGTCGGTGTGGGAGTTCTTCTGGCCCCTGGCGGCGGGGGTGCCGCTGGTGGTGGCCGAGCCGGGCGGGCACCGGGACCCGGCCTACCTGGCGGAGCTGATCCGCTCCCAGGGGGTGACGGTCTGCCACTTCGTCCCCTCCATGCTGCGCATCTTCCTCGACGCGTGGGGGACGGCCGGCGGGAGCGGCGACGGCCGCACCGAGCTCCCCCTACGCACCGTGTTCGCCTCCGGTGAGGCGCTCGCCGCCGACGTCGCGGGGCGTTTCCGGTCGGTGCTGCCCGGTGTTGAGCTGCACAACCTGTACGGGCCGACGGAGGCCGCCGTCGACGTCACCGCATTCGACTCCGCCTGGACGCCTGAAGGAGCGGGGTCGGTCCCGATCGGCTACCCGGTGTGGAACACCCGCGTGCACGTCCTCGATGCGTCGCTGGCTCCCGTTCCGGACGGTGTGGCGGGTGAGCTGTACCTGGCCGGGGAGCAGTTGGCGCGCGGGTACGCCGGTCGGCCGGACCTATCGGCGGAGCGGTTCGTGGCCTGCCCCTTCGGGGATTCCGGCGAGCGCATGTACCGCACCGGAGACCTCGTCCGCCGTCGCGGCGGGGCGATCGAGTTCCTCGGCCGCACGGACTTCCAGGTCAAGATCCGGGGCCAGCGCATTGAACTCGGCGACGTGGAGGCCGCGCTGCGCTCTCTGCCCGGTGTCGCGGACGCCGTCGCCACCGTCGGATCGGGGCCGGGGGGCGAGGCCCGCGTCGTCGGCTACGTGGTTCCCGCAGTGCAGCGAGCAGGCGGAGCGTCCGGCGAGGCCGGCACCCCTCCCGCCGAGCTCGACCTCGACGGCCTGCGCACTCGCCTGACCACCCTCCTCCCCGCCGCCATGGTCCCCGAGGTCCTCGTCCTCCTGCCCGAACCGCCCCTGACCCCCAGCGGCAAGCTCGACCGCAAGGCCCTGCCCGAACCGCCCGCCGCCACCTCTACGGCCGCCGGGCGCACCGGCGGCCGCCCCCCGGCCGAAGGCGCCGAGCGCACCGTCGCCGAGGCCTTCGCCGACGCCGTCGGCGTCCCCGTCGCGCACGCGGACGACGACTTCTTCGCCCTGGGCGGCAACTCCCTGGCCGCCGCCCGCGCGGCCAACCTGCTCCGCGGCCGCCTCGGCGCTGACGCGCGCGTCACCGACGTGTTCGAGGCGCCGACCCCCGCCGCCCTGGCCGCCCGGCTGGGCACGGCCACCGGGGCCCGCCCCCCGCTGCGCCCCGGCGCGGCCGACGCCTCCGGCGGCCCCGTCCCGCTCACCGGCGGCCAGCGCGGCATGTGGGCCGCCGCCCGGGTCGCGGGGTCCGAGGCCGCCTACAACGTGCCGTGGGTGCTGCGGGGCCGCGGCGACCTGGACACCCGCGCCCTGGGACGCGCGGTGCGCGACGTCGCCGCCCTCCACGAGGTCCTGCGCACCGTCTTCCCCGCCTCCGACGGCGGGTCCGGCGGGGAGCCCGTGCAGCGGGTCCTCGCCCCGGAGGAGGCGCCCGACCCGGTGGAGGTGGTGGACGCCCGCGCCATGGGCGACGAGGCCGCCGAGGACCTCCTGGCACAAGCCGCGCGCCGCCCCTTCGACCTGGAGCGCGAACCGGCCTTCCGGGTGACGGTGCTGCGCACCGGCGACCGGGCCTACACCCTGCTGTTCCTCTTCCACCACATCGTCGTGGACGAGTGGTCGCAGGAGCCCTTCCTGTGGGACCTGCAGGCCGCCTACCGGGCCCGTACCCGGGGGGAGGACCCCGGCTGGGGGCCGCTGCCGCTCCGCTACGCCGACTACGCGGTGTGGCAGCGGGAGCTGCTCGGCTCGGAGGACGACCCGGACAGCAGGGCCGCGCGCCAGCGGGAGTTCTGGCGCCGTGCCCTGGACGGGCTCCCCGAGGAGATCGCCCTTCCCGCCGACCGTCCGCGCCCGCGCCGCCGGGGCTCCGAGGGCGGGACCGCCAGGGCCGCACTGCCCGCCGAGCTGATGCGCGCCGCCGAGGAGGTGGGGCGCGGCCACGGCGCCACACGCTTCATGGTGCTGCAGGCGGCCGTCGCCGTGCTGCTGCACCGGATGGGCGCGGGCGACGACGTCCCGCTGGGGGCGCCCGCCACGGGGCGCTCCGACGAGGCGTTGCACGACGCGGTCGGAATGTTCCTCAACACGCTGGTGCTGCGCGCCGACCTGTCGGGGCGGCCGTCGTTCGGCGAGGTCCTCGACCGCGTGCGCGCCGCCGACCTGGCCGCGTTCGACAACGCCGACCTGCCTTTCGACCGCGTGGTCGACGCGGTGGGCCCAGCGCGTGTCCCGGGCCGCAACCCGCTGTTCCAGGTGATGGTCTCCCACCAGACCCGGCCCGAGCGCGTGCGGCGGGTGCTGGGCCTGGAGACCGCCGTGGACGACGGCGCGCTGCACAGCGCGCGCTTCGACCTGGAGTTCGAGTTCGTCGAGACGCCGGGGGACGAGGGCTGCACGGCGTCGGTGCGGTACGCGGCGGACCTGTTCGACCGGGAGACAGCTGAAGGGCTCGCCGAGCGGCTGGTCCGGCTGCTGGCGGAGGCTGTCGCCGCGCCGGAGCGGCCGGTGTCCGCGTTCGACGTGCTGACGCCTGGCGAACGCGAGGAGCTGGAGGGCGCCGGGTCGCGCACCTCCCACCCGGTGCGGAATCGGACGTTGGCGGGGCTGGTGTCGGAGGGGGCGGTGGATCCGTCGGCGACGGCGGTGGTGGCGCCTGATGGCACGGGGGTGTCGCGGGCCGAGTTCGACGTCCGTGTGAACCGGTTGGCGCGTGAGCTGGTGGCGCGTGGTGCGGGGCCGGAGTCGGTGGTGGCGGTGGCGTTGCCGCGGTCGGTGGATCTGGTGGTGGCGCTGCACGCGGTGGTGCGTGCGGGGGCGGCGTACCTGCCGTTGGATCCGGAGCTTCCGGCCGAGCGCCTGGCCGCCATGCTCGACGACGCCGGACCGGTGTGCACGATCGCCGATGCGGAGACGGCGAGCCTGGTGCCCGAGGCCGCCGGGGGCGGACGGGTCGCCCCCGACGCGGGTGAGCGATCCGGGCGAAGCGCCGACCCGCTGACCGACACCGACCGCCGCGCGCCCCTGGACCCGCGCCATCCGGCGTATGTGATCTTCACGTCGGGGTCGACGGGGCGTCCGAAGGGTGTGGCGGTGCCGCACGGGGCGATCGTGAACCGGCTGGAGTGGATGCAGGGCGCCTATCCCCTTGCCTACGGCGACCGTGTGCTGCAGAAGACCCCGGCCTCATTCGATGTGTCGGTGTGGGAGTTCTTCTGGCCGCTGGCGGCGGGGGTGCCGCTGGTGGTGGCCGAGCCCGGTGGCCACCGTGACCCGGCCTACCTGGCCGAGCTGATCCGCTCCCAGGGGGTGACGGTCTGCCACTTCGTCCCCTCCATGCTCACGGCGTTCCTGGAGGATCCGGCCGTGGCGGACGCGACGCGCCCGATGGGGCTGCGCCGTGTGTTCGCCTCGGGAGAGGCGCTGGGCGCGGACACGGCCGGGCGGTTCCGGTCGGTGCTGCCCGGTGTGGAGCTGCACAACCTGTACGGGCCGACGGAGGCCGCCGTCGACGTCACCGCCTTCGACGCGACGGCACCGGACACGACGGCGCCGGGTTCGGCGGGCGGGGGCTCCGTGCCCATCGGGCACCCGGTGTGGAACACGGGCGTGTACGTCCTCGATGCGTCGCTGGCCCCGGTGCCGGACGGTGTCGCCGGTGAGCTGTACCTGGCCGGTGACCAGTTGGCGCGCGGCTACGCCGGCCGGCCGGACCTGTCGGCGGAGCGGTTCGTGGCCTGCCCCTTCGGGGCTCCCGGTGCGCGCATGTACCGCACCGGCGACCTGGTGCGGCGCGGTCCCGGCGGCATCGAGTACCTGGGGCGGACCGACTTCCAGGTGAAGATCCGCGGGCTCCGCATCGAGCTGGGCGAGATCGAGGCGGCGCTCGCGCGCCTGCCCGGAGTGGCCGCGGCGGCCGCGGCCGTCCACGAGGGCGCCTCCGGCGCGCCGCGCATCGCCGGGTACGCCGTCCCCCGCCCGGGGACGGCACCCGACGCGGAGGAGCTGCGTGCCGGCCTCCGGTCGGCGCTGCCCGAGTACATGGTGCCCTCGCAGGTCATGGTCATGGACGAACTGCCGCTCAGCCCGAACGGCAAGCTGGACCGCAAGGCGCTGCCCGTGCCGGAGCGGCCCGCCGCGGGGGGCGGTGCCGGACGGGCGCCGGCCGATGCGGCCGAAGCGGCGCTGTGCGGGCTGTTCGCCGAGGTGCTGGGGCTGGAGTCGGTCGGCGCCGACGACGGGTTCTTCACGCTCGGGGGCGACAGCATCCAGGCGATCGCCCTGGTCGGCCGTGCGCGGGGGCGCGGGATCACGCTCACGCCCGCTGACGTGGTCACCGAGCAGACCCCCGCCGGGCTCGCGGCGGTCGCCGGTCGGACCGCGCCCGAGGACGGCGTGGGGACCGGGGGAGCGGACGACACCGGCGAGGTGCCGTTCACGCCGGTGATGCACTGGATGCTGGAGCAGGGCGGGCCGTTCGACCGGTTCAGCCAGGCCATGGTGCTGCACACCCCGGCGGCTGCCGACGCCGCCCGGATCGAACGGACGCTGCAGGCGGTCATCGACGCCCACCCGATGCTGCGCGCGCGTGCGGTGGCCGGTGGCCCGGTCGAGACCGGTGGCGCCCACGGCGCCGGGGCAGGCGAGCGGAACGGCCGAACGGTCGCCGCCGTGCAAGGGCCGCGACGACCGGCCGACGGCGCGAAGACCTCCGAGGAGGCGGAGACCGTGGACCGAGCCGACCCGGATCGCCCCCGCAGCGCCGAGACCGATGGGCGGCCTGTGGGCGGGGCGGCCACCGGGGATCTTCCCCGGCTCGTGGTCGCGCCTCCTGGGGACGTCCGCGCCGCGGACCTCCTCCGCCACCGGGACGCGTCCGGCCTCGAGGGTGACGACCTGGCGGCCGTCGCCGCCGAAGAGGCGCGCGGCGCCCAGACCCGGCTCTCGCCCGGGGACGGGGCCATGGTGCGGGCCTGCTGGCTCGATCGTGGGGACCTCCCCGGACGCCTGGTCCTGGTCGTCCACCACCTGGCCGTCGACGGGGTCTCCTGGGGCGTCCTGCGCTCCGACCTCGCCGCCGCTTGGGCCGACGCCGGCGAGAAGGTGCCCGCGCTCCCCGCGCCGCCGGCGACCTTCGAGACGTGGGCCCGCCGGATGGCCGCCGGTGCCGAGTCCCCCGAGCGCCACGCCGAGTTCGCGGAATGGCAGCGGATCACCGCCCCCGTCGACATCCCCGAACCCGTCCCGGACCCGAAGCGCGACACCGCCGCCACGCTGCGGCGCACGACGGTCCGGCTCGGCGCGGCCGACACCGGCGAGATCCTGGGAGGACTCCCGGCCCTGTACAACGCGGGTCCGGACGACGCCCTGCTCACGGCTCTGGCCCTGGCCTTCGCCCGGTGGAGGGCCGACCGAGCGGGTGCCGAAGCGCGGCCGCCGCTCCTGATCGACATGGAGCGGCACGGGCGCGACCACGAGGACGCGGGCGGCTTGGACACGTCCGGCACCGTCGGCTGGTTCACCGCCGTGCACCCGGTGCGCCTGGAGCCGGGCGCCGACCCGGACCGGGTGCGCACCGGCGGGCCGGAGGCGGGCGAGGCGCTCAAGGCGGTGAAGGAGCAGCTGCGCTCGGTCCCGGGGAGCGGAGCGGGCTACGGCCTGCTGCGCTACCTGTCCGCGGCCGGGGCGGGGCTCGCCGAGCGGGCGCGGCCGCAGGTGCTCTTCAACAACCTCGGGCGCGTCGCGCCCGCGCCGGAGGCCCAGGCGTGGGGGCCCGCCCCCGAGACGGGGGCGCTGCCGCCGGGCGCCGACCCGGACGCGCCCGTGCGGTACGCGTTCGAGGTGATCGCCTCGACCCGCGAGGGCGACGGCGGAGCCGAGCTGACAGCGACGTTCGCCTGGCCGGAGCACCTGTTCACCGAGGAGGAGGTGCGAGCAATGGCCGAGGAGTGGACGGCCCAGCTCGCAGGGCTGGCGGCCCACGCCCGAACCCCGGACGCGGGCGGGGCGACCCCCTCCGACATGGCCTTCGAGGGCCTGGCCCAGTCCGAGATCGATGAGTTCGAAGCGGAGTGGGAGCTATGAAGGCTCCTCCGCCGGAAAGAGCGATTCCGGCCTCCGAGGCGTGCACGGGGATTCACGGCACAGGCAGCCGTCCGGACCGGCAGCGCATACGCCGGGTCCTCGTCTCTGGGGGGCGCGGCCCCGCACGCGTGGGCGGGGATTCCCGGTTCGGGGGCGGCGGGATCGGAAGGTGTCGGGGTCAGGGATTGAGTGTGGCGGTCCGGCCACCGCCGGAGCGGTTACGTGGTGTTTCCACCTCGCCCGATGCCCGGAGATCTCTCCGAGGCCGTCCGGGTCGGTATCGCATACGCGGGGTTGTCGTCTCTGGGGGGTGCGGCTCCGCATGCGTGGGCGGGGATTCCCGGTTCGGGGATGGCGGGATCGGAAGGTGTCGGGGTCAGGGATTGAGTGTGGCGGTCCGGCCACCGC
>NZ_JAQFWQ010000119.1 GCF_027706725.1 Nocardiopsis endophytica | reverse complement strand
TCGGGTGGGGGCGTGGCCGGGGGGGGGAGGCCCGCCGGTCCACGCGGCTCCTCGCGACGGGGGTCAGAACTCGCCGGTGTCGGCGAGTCCGGACAGCACCCGGGTCAGGGTCGCGGTGAGCGAGGCCTTGGTGCGGTGCGCCTGCGGGGTGTCGGCGTGGATCGTGTTGACGTGCATACCGGTCTCGTTGCGGTGGAACCAGAAGCAGATGCCGTTGCTGTGCGAGGCCCACACGTGCTTGCGGGCCCGCAGGGCGTGCTGGCGCTCGCCGCCGGGGGTGCGGCGGAAGTCCAGGTAGGAGAAGAAGTTCACCGCGTACGGCCAGGAGCGCAGGTCGGCGTATTCGGGGGCGAGCAGCCGCCAGGCCTGGACGAAGGGCACGTCCAGGTGCTCCCGCATGGCGCCCGCGGCGTCGCGGACCCCCGCCATCACCTGTGCGAAGTCGGCCCCGGCCGGGACCGGGAACTCGATGGGCATGGTGTTGACGAACCAGCCCATCGCCTCGGCGTAGCGGCCGCGGCCCCGGTCGCTGACCGGCATCAGGCCCCGGTAGACCTCGGGGCCGCCCTCGCGGCGCAGCGCCTCCCCCACCGCGGCCAGGACCCCCATGAACACCTTGCCGTCGGCCTTGCGGCAGTGCGCCTCGAAGGCCTCGGCCCCCGCGTCGGACAGGAGGGTGTCGGTGGCGTTGACGGTGCCGTACATCCGTCCCGGCGCCACGCCCAGGTCGAGCGGGAAGGGCGGGAAGAACCCGCCGTTGCGCCGCATGAACGCCTTCCAGTGGTCCAGGCGGGCGTCGTCGGCGCCGAGCGAGGCGTACCGGAGGCGCTGCTCGTGGCCGAAGTCGAGGTAGCTGCCGACCTCGGGCCGCTCGGGGGCCTCGCCCCGGACGGCGGCGGTGTAGGCGGTGGCGATGTCGTTGACCGCGATCGGGGTGGAGAGCCCGTCGGAGACCAGGTGGTCGAAGCCGAGGAAGACGGTGGTGGACCCGGGCCGGACGACGGCGCCCATCACCAGCAGGGGCCAGGACAGCGTGTCGATGCGGTGGAAGCACGCGTCGACGTGGCCGCGGACCCCCTCGGGGGTGGCGACCGGTCCGATGTCGACGGGCTCCAGGACGGCGTCCGCGGCGGCCATCGGTCGGCAGGTCAGGTCGCCGGACAGGTGGCGGAACTCGCAGCGCAGCACCTCGTGTCGGCGCACGAAGGAGAGCATCGCGGCCTCCAGGGCCGCGCGGTCCGGCGGGCCGGGCAGTTCGAAGGTGCAGGCCACGTAGGAGCCCAGCGGATCGTCGTCGGCGCGGGCGTCCAGGGCCGCGCTGAAGTGCTTCTCCTGGTTGAAGGAGCCGTTCCTGTCCTCCCTCGCGGAGGTGCCGGGTGAGCGTGAGGAGCGCAGCCTCCACTCGATGACGTGTCCGGGGGCGATGTCGAGCTCGGAGATCGGGGCCTGAAGCACCGGTGAACGACCTTTCGGTTGTCGGCGGCCCTCCCGCGGCGCGTGCGGCCGGGCGGGAGTTCGGGCGATGCGGGCGCGGGACCCGTGCGCCGCTGGAAACCGGCGGGGCGTTTCGGCCGACCCGAAGGGCTAAAACTCCGCACCGTTTCCATCCGGTCGCTCAAAGCTACAAGTCCGTCCCGGGCGCGGTCAGGCGGTTTGGCGAAATTGGTGACCCGTTGCGGCATTGCGCCTCCGTGGCCGGGGGCGAATGCGGTCCAGGCGGTGTCCGGCCGATCGGTGTGGCCTCCGCCGGTCGCGACCGACCTCGGCGGGCGGCTCCTCGGTCGCCCGTCGGCGGGTCGTCGGTCAGGACCCGCGACGGGCAGGGCGGCTCGGCGGCCGTAGTGGTCGGATCGGCCCGGGTGTTCCATCGGACGTGGCCTGAACGTGCGTCCGCCCGCTGTCCGGGTGGGGTGAGCGCTACCCGCCGCCCGGTCCTGGCGGACTCGCCTTGCGGGCGCGGTGGTTGGCCACGTTCACGCGGTTGCCGCACAGCCCCGGCATGCAGTACCGGCGGTGCCCCGGCCTGGTCGTGTCGATGAACGCTCCCCGGCACGTCGGTGCCCCGCACGGGCGGAACCGCTCCTCCCCCAGTGCGCGCACGGTGCCCAGGATGCCGATCCCGCAGACCAGCGACAGCGCCTCGGCGATGCCCGCCCCGTCGCGGAGGCGGAGCGCCCAGCCCGTCCGGTCCGGGTGCGCGGGGTCGGCGGCGAGGGTGGCGCCGCCGTGCCCGGTCAGGGCGGACCCGCCGGCGATGAGGCGGTCGCGGTCGGGGTGGTCGATCAGCTCGCGTACCGGGCCGCGCAGCGCCCGCACCGCTTCCAGGTCGGCGGCGTCGGCGCGGCGCGCCAGGGCGGACAGGGCCGATCCGGTCCCGGGGTGCGCCGACCGGCCTCCGTGCAGGTCGGCGAAGTCGACGAGGGCCGCGGCGTCGGGCAGCCGGTCGGCGCCGCGCCAGACCTCGGCGGTGGTGTTGACCAGTTCGGTGGCGACCCCCGCCGCCCACGCGTAGTCGTCCAGCGCGACTTGCATCCCCTGCGGACCTCCGGCTAGCTTCGGTTAAAAGCCAGTTTACCCCTTACATCGGTGCGCCGATGACCCGAGGAGGCCCCGTGCCGAAGCCCGACGCCCTCGTGTTCGACGTCCTGGGCACGCTCGTCGACGAGCCCGCCGGGATCCGCTCCGGCATCCGCGCATTCGCCCCCGCGCTCGACGACGTCGCCGTCGAGCGGCTCCTGGCCCTCTGGCAGGACCACGTCGCCCATGAACAGGCCGCCATCGGCGACGGCGAGCGCCCCTACCGGGACTCGGCCGCCCTCGACCGCGAGGCCGCCCGGCGGGTCGCCGACGCCGCGGGGCCCGACGGCACCGCCAGCGCCGCCGTCGAGGCGCTGGCGGCCTCCGCCCGGCGCCTGCCGCCGTGGCCCGACACCACCGACGGGCTCGCCCGCCTCGCCGAGCGCTTCCCCCTCGTCGGGCTGTCCAACGCGAGCCGGGCCGCGCTGCTGGAGCTCGACGCCCACGCCGGGCTGCGCTGGCACCTGGCCGTCTCCGCCGAGGACGCCCGGGCCTACAAGCCGTCGCCAGAGGTGTACCGCCTGGCCGTGGAGGCCTCCGGCCGACCGCCGGAGCGGCTGCTCATGGTCGCCGCCCACGCCTGGGACCTGCGCGGAGCGCAGAGGGTCGGCATGCGCACGGCCTACGTTCGGCGCCCCGTCGGCGACCCGCCCGCCTCCTCGGACCGGTTCGACCTGTACGCCGACGGCCTGGCCGACCTCGCCGAGCAGCTCGACCGGGCCTGAGCCCCGCCGCCGACCGCCTGAGAAGGCGCGCACAGGCGGGTGCGCTCGGCGCTGATCTCGGGAGAAACGACGCTTCCGGGCCGCCTCAAGTTCTGGGTCGTTGGGGTGCCGGTGTCCTCCCCGATCAGGGCGGTGGCCGCAGAGCCCCGTGGTCGCGGGCGCACAGGTGGCGGCAGAGGCGGCCCGCCTGGCGGGTCACCGCCGGTGCCGCTGGTGCTCCCTGCGCCGTTGCAGGGGAGCACCGACTTACCCCGGGGCGAGCGGCCCGTGCCCCCACACCAAGACCCAAGACTTGAGGGCCGATTTCAGGGGCGCTATCCCCGAGGTCAAGGACGTAGGGGCGGCTGGGCCCCTGCGGTCCGCCCCCTGTCCGCGCGGGCTCTAATTCGGTCGCGATCCGCAAGGGGCTCTGGAAGACTCCCGGCCATGGCTCTGCGATTCGTTCAGGTGAACTTCAACGCGTCCGACCCCTCCCGCCTGGGGCGGTTCTGGGCGGACGCCCTCGGCTGGGAGGTCACCAACGACGACTCCTACGAGGTCAACCTCGAACCGGCCGGGTTCACCTATCCGGAGCCGAGCGCGCTCGTGATCGACCTCGTCCCCGTGGACGACCCGAAGACCGTCAAGAACCGCGTCCACCTGGACCTGGCCTCGCACTCCCCCGAGCACTACGCCGAGACGGTGCGGCGGCTGGAGGAGCTGGGCGCCACCCGGGCCGACGTCGGCCAGCGCGGCGACGAGACCTGGACCGTCCTGGCCGACCCCGAGGGCAACGAGTTCTGCGTGCTCGAACCGCGCGAGGCCTACCAGGGCACCGGCCCCATCGCGGCGGTGGCCATCGACTGCGCGGACCCGGTGGCCCAGGCGCGCTTCTGGAGCGAGGCCACCGACTGGAAGGTGCTGGACGCGGACGAGGACGGCGCGCGGCTGCACTCGTCCGCCGGCGTCGGGCCCTACGTGGAGTTCATCCCCACCCCGGACGAGAAGGCCGTCAAGAACCGCGTCCACTTCGACCTGCGCCCCTACCCGGGCGACGACCAGGCCGCCGAGGCCGACCGCCTGCGCGCGCTGGGCGCCACCGACGCCGACGTCGGTCAGAAGGACGAGCCGTGGATCGTGCTCGCCGACCCCGAGGGCAACGAGTTCTGCATCCTGACGGCCAAGTAGGCCTTCGCACGCCACGGCGGGCCGCCGTACCGCGGTACGGCGGCCCGCAGGCTCCTGAGCGCGCGGGCTCCCGCTACCCGGCGGGCTCGGTCGCGTAGCGGCTCATCGCGTCGAGGTTGGCCTCCGGGGTCATCCGGCGCCCGTCGGCCAGCGCCTCCTGCAGGTCCCGGAAGTACTGCAGGTAGAAGTCCGGGGTGAACGTGCTGAGCATGCGGGCGGGCCGGTCGGTCACGTTGGCGAAGGTGTGCGGCGCGCCCGGCGGCACCATCACGAGCGTGCCCGCCGCGGCGTCGTGCTCCTCCTCCCCCACGGTGAACCGCACGCTCCCCGAGAGGATGTAGAAGCCCTCGTCGTGCCGGGTGTGGCGGTGCTGCGGCGGCCCCTGCGTGTGCGGCGGCAGAACGGATTCGGCGATCGCCAGCCGGTGCCCGGTGGTGCCGCCGTCCTCCAGGACGCGCATGCGCGTCCCACCCAGAACGATCGTCTCGCCTTCGCCGGGCCCCACCACGGAGACGCCGGGTGCGGCCTGGGGCCCGCCGGTATTGGATTCCTCGGTCATGCCCACGAGTGCACCGCCCCGGCACCACCGGTGTCCAAGACCCGTTCCGCAGCGCCGATACCCGGCGGATATCGTCGCACCATGGAGCTACAGGCCCTGCGCTACTTCGTCACGGTCGCCGAGGAGCTCCACTTCGGACGCGCCGCCACCCGCCTGCACATGAGCCAGCCGCCGCTGAGCCGGGCCGTCAAGCGGCTGGAGGCCGACGTCGGGGCGGCCCTGTTCACCCGCTCGCCCTCCGGCGTCGCGCTCACCCCGGTGGGTGCGGTCCTCCTCGACGAGGCGCGGGCACTGCTCGACCACGCCGACCGCCTCCGCGCGCGCGTGAGCGCGGCGGCCGGCGACCGCGCCCTCACCGTCGGCATCCTTGGCGACGCCGCCGACCCGGGAACGGCCCGGCTGGCCGTCGACTTCCGCCGCCGCCACCCCGGCGTCGACGTCCGCGTCCGCGACACCGACCTGACCGACCCGACGTGCGGGCTGCACGCCGGACTGGTCGATGTCGCCCTGACCCGGGCCCCCTTCGACGAGACCGCCCTCGCGGTGCGCACGCTGCGCACCGACCCGGTGGGTGCGGTTTTGCGCGCCGACGACCCGCTGGCGTCCCGCGACCGGCTGACGCTGGCCGACCTCGCCGACCGCCGCTGGTTCCGGTTCCCGCAGAGGACCGACCCCCTGTGGCGGTCGTACTGGAGCGGCGGCAGGGAGCGCGAGGGCCCGGTGGTGCGCGCCGTCCAGGAGTGCCTGCAGGCCGTGCTGTGGAACGGCACCGTCGGCCTGGCGCCGCTGGGCCACGACCTCCCCAAGGGGCTCACCGTCGTGCCGGTGACCGACATGGAGCCGAGCCGGGCCGTGGCGGCCTGGAACGAGGGCGACACCGACCCGCTGGTGCGCTCCTTCGTGGAGGCCGCGGTGAGCGCCTACCGCCGCCGCGGCTCCTGAAGGCCTCCCGTGGGGGCGGTGGATGCGCCACCCGATCCCCCCCCCGGGCGGTCGCATCACCACGCCGAGCGCCGACAGGAGGTCATGCACGCGCCTGGGGCGCCGCCTCGGAGCCGTGCGCGGGCACGCTCGACCGGGCCCGCGCCCAGACGAGGAGGGCGAGAAGCGCGTAGGCGGCGCCCGCCAGGCTGGAGGCCCACCACCCCCACGTGGTGTAGGCCCAGGCCGTGGTGACCGCCCCGAGGGCCGACCCCAGGGAGTAGAACGCCATGTAGGCGCCGATGACGCCGCTCGCGCGGTCCGGGTGCGCCGTGGTCAGCAGGTGCTGGTTGGTCACGTGCACGGCCTGGACCGCGAAGTCCAGCAGGACGATCCCGGCGATCAGGGGCCACAGGGTCGGCTCGGTCAGGGCGATGAGCGCCCAGGAGGCGATCAGCCCCGCCAGGGACCAGCCGCCGACCGCCCGGGTGCGCCCGCCGTCGGCCCACCGCCCCGCGCGGGCGGCCCCGAGGGCTCCGGCGAGGCCCGCCAGCCCGAACAGGCCGATCTGGGCCGTGCCGAAGGACCACGGCTCGGCCCCGAGCGGGAGGGCCAGGCCGCTCCACAGCGTCCCGAAGGAGGCGAAGAGGAAGAAGGCGATGCCCCCGCGGCCGAGGAACAGCCGGTCGGTGGCCGCGAGGCGCGCCACCGCGCCGACCGCCCGCGTGTACCGCTCCCGGGACGCCCGGGGGTCCGGGGGCAGGCACAGGCGCACGGCCGCGGCGAGCACGAGGCACAGCAGCGCGAGGACCACGTAGACGGCGCGCCAGCCGACCGCGTCGCCGAGGACGCCGGCCAGGACGCGCACCCCGAGGATGCCGGTCACCACCCCCGAGGTGACCGCGCCGATGTTGCGCCCGCGCTCGCCCGGTGCGGAGACGGCGGCGACGTAGGCCACCGCGACCTGCACGACGACCGCGAAGAGCCCGGCGGCCGCCAGACCCGCCGCCGCGACCGGCCCGCCGGGGGCCAGGCCCGCGGTCACGGCGCCGACGGCGACGAGCACCAGGTGGGCGGTGATGAGCCGGCGCCGGTTCACGACGTCGCCGAGGGGCACCAGCAGGACCAGCCCGGCGACGTAGCCGAACTGGCCCGCGGCGGCCAGCCACCCCAGCGCCCCGGGCGCCACGCCCAGGTCGGCGCCCGCCGCCTCCAGGACCGGCTGGATCGCGTACACCGTCGACACCGCCACGGCGCACACCGCGGCCAGGACGGTGCGCTGCGCACTCGTCACTCCGGACACCGGACCACCCCCGATTGGTTTCATTTTGAAACCATCGAAGGCTAGGGCAGAATGGTTTCAAAGCGCAACCGATGAGGAGGGGTCGATGGGGGACGCCGGAGCCGAGCGCGACTGGACCGATCCCGCGTGCCCGGTCGCCCGGGCCGTGGACCTGGTCGGCGACCGGTGGAGCCTGCTCATCGTGCGCGACGCCATGGAGGGGCCGGCCTCCTTCACCGGCCTCCGGCGGAGCCTCGGGATCGCCCGCAACATCCTCAGCGACCGGCTCCGCAGACTGGTCGACCAGGGCATCCTGAGCACCGGCCCCAGCGGCGGCGGCAAGCGGCACGTCTACGAGCTGACCGGGGCCGGAAAGGACCTGTTCACCGCCGTCGTGGCGCTGAGGCAGTGGGGCGAGCGCCACGCCTTCGCCGACGGCGAGCCGCACTCGCGCCTGGTCGACGCCGAGGGGCGGCCGGTCGCCGAGCTCCGCCCCCAGGGGCAGGACGGCGCCCTGCTCGACAGCGATACGACCCGGGTGGAGAGGGTGGAGTAGGGGTGGGCCGCTGCGTCAGGCGGAGGCGCCCTGCGCTCGGTCCGAACGCGGGGGCGGGGGAACGACCGTGGCCCCTACCGTTTCGGTTCCGCCCTCGAATCGGCTTCGCCGGGTCGACACGGTAGGGGCCGGGGCCCGCTCACATGGCGGGGCGTGAAGCCGTCGGCCGCTTGAGCATTCCGGTGCGGCGGGCGCCGTTCAGGTCTCCGCTGCGCGATCTCCGCGAAGCGGCGAAGCGGAGGCACGGCCGCGGTCGGCCGCGGGCCGGAGACGGCCCGGATTCCCGTTGATCTCGGGAAAAGCGCCCCTAAAAGCGCGGTTTCAGCGTCGATTCTCCCGAGATCAACAACGTGAGTGGCCAGGTGAAAGGGGAACTCCGGACAGGGGCTAGGGCCGGCGGCCCATGAAGGCGGCCAGCCGGGTGTAGACGTCGGCGTCGTCCGGCACCTGGACGGTCGGGCTGAACGGTCCCTCCTCGCTGCGGGCCTCCGGCGGGGCGAACTGGGAGAAGCCTTCGAGCGCCCGCTCGGCGAGGTCCGGGTCGAGGTCGGCCAGCCGCCCGGTGGCCCGGGCGATGTCCCACGAATGGACCGTGAACTCGTGCGTGTAGGCCTCGATCGCGGTCCGGCCGGGAAGCTTGCCCCAGGGCAGCTGCACCATGCTGTCGAGCCTGCCGGCGTCGGCCCACACCTCCTCCAGCTCGCTGCGGCCCCGGGCGAACGCCCCCGCCCAGTCGTCGTCGGCGATGCCGTCGATGACGGAGGGGATGTCGCGCGCATCGCCTCCCCGGCCCGCCGTGGCGAGCTTGTGCAGCACCGCCACCACATGCCCCAGCAGCGCGCGGACGTCGTACTCGGAGCAGGGGGTGGGGCCGGTCAGCTCCTCGGGCCGCACCGCCGCGACCTGCCGTTCGGCCTGGTCGAGCGCCCTGGTGAAGGTCGGACGAGGGTCGTGTTCCGTACTCGGTTCGGTCGTCATGGCCGGACCCTACGCCGCCCCGCCGACAGCCGACACGGCCATAGCGCTCCTCTGGACGCCCCTTGGGTCCGGCCCCGTGCCGCACATCCCCTCCCCCCGCACACCCCACCAGCGATGACGTCGACCCGACACCAGAACGACTTGTAGCGACGCCAATATGGTGTCATAGTGACGTCAATGCGACGCCAGGCCGTGGTGTCGGTCCTCTGGGCCGACACGCGTGCCCGCCGTCGCGCCGCACGTGTACACGCGACACAGGAGGTTCGCGAAATGGAGACGAACGGGCGCGGCTTCTCCAAGGCCGGGCTGGAGAGGATGCGCGAGGTCCTCGCGCGCTACGTCGACTCGGGACGCATCCCCGGGCTCGTGGCCCTGGTCAGCTGGGGTGCGGAGACGCACGTCGAAGCTCTGGGCACGATGCGCGCCGAGGGCGGCGCGCCGATGGCACGGGACACCGTCTTCCGGATGGCCTCGACCTCCAAGCCGGTAGGCATCGCCCCGGCGGTGGTGCTGCTCGACGAGTGCCGACTGCGCCTGGACGACCCCGTCGAGGAGTGGCTGCCCGAACTCGCCGACCGCCGGGTGCTCAAGAGCCCCGACGGCCCACTGGACGAGACCGTCCCGGCCCGGCGGCCCATCACCGTCCGGGACCTGATGTACTCCTCCTTCGGGCTCGGCCTGGACCAGTCCGCGCTGGACACCCCGATCATGAAGGCGGTCTTCGAGAGCGGGATCTTCACCCAGGGGGCGGGGGCCTCCCTCGAACCCGACGAGTGGATGCGCCGCCTCGGCGAACTCCCCCTGTCGCACCAGCCCGGGGAGAGCTGGCAGTACCACATCAGCAACGACGTCATCGGCGTGCTCGTCGCCCGCGTCACCGGGCAGCCCTATGAGGCCTTCCTGCGCGAACGCGTCCTCGAACCGCTCGGCATGAAGGACACCGGATTCCATGTGCCCGCTGAGAAACTGCACCGGCTCCCCGTCGCCTACATGCCCGACCCCGCCACCGGGGAGCTGAACGTCTGGGACGAGCCCGAGACCGGCGCCTACGCGAGCCCTCCGGCCTTCCCGTCCGGCGGCGGCGGGCTCGTCTCGACCGTTGACGACTACCACGCCTACTTCCGCATGCTGCTCGACGGCGGAAGGCGCGGGAACGAGCGGATCCTGTCGCGGCCCGCCGTCGAGCTGATGACGACCGACCACCTGACCCCCGCGCAGCGCTCCCTGTGGTTCGAGAAGGCCGACCACCCGGTGTCGATGGGCCTGGCCAGGCACGCGGGCTGGGGCATGGGCATGGCGGTGCGCAGCTACCGCTCCTCCTACGCGCCCGTCGGCCAGTTCGGCTGGGACGGGGGCACCGGAACCACCGTGTACGCGGACCCGGAGAACGACCTGTTCGGCATCATGCTCACCCAGACCGGGATGTCGACGCCGACATCGACCCAGGCCATCCACGACTTCTGGACCACGCTCTACCAGGCCGTCGACGACTGACGAGGCCGGTGGGCGCCCGACGGCGCACGTCGGCGCCGCCGACGACCGAGGCCGGCGCGGGGGCCCGGCCCCGGTGAACGGGGACGGCGGAGACGACGGGGGCACGGTGGCGGGGGCCTGGACGGGGCCCCCGCCACCGTCATTCCGTTCCCCCCCTGTGCGCCGGGTGAGCCCGGTGCACCCGACGAGGCGGGTAGTTGGGGTGGCGGCCCGCTCAGGCCAGCGGCTGCCAGTCGAGCGCGTCCTTCCAGCGCTCATGGCCCTCGGCGTAGTCCTGGAAGGCGCGCACCATCGCGTCGGTGTCCGGGACCAGGACACGGAAGTGCCGGTCGGCGCTCCCCTCCCGGTACTCCAGCCCGAACACGCCGTCCGGAAGCCCGCCCGCCCGCTCGCCGACACCGACCTGCATGAACCAGCCGGGCCGGGTCTCCAGGCGGGCGAACCAGTTCCGGTGGTCGACCTGGCCGAGCAGCTCGGGGAGCTCGCCGGGGCGGGGGTCGGCGACGATGCCGCCGTCGCAGAAGTCGAGGCGGGGGACGTCGGGGGCGACGATGTCCGGCGGGTTGTGGACCCGCATCGCCTGCGGGTCGAAGCAGACCAGGCCGTGCGCCTCGGCGAGCCCGACGACGAACGGGGCGACCTTCGGGGCATCGGAGAAGCCCATCAGCGTGATCACGAAGAGGCCGGGGACGTGTTCGGGCGTCATGCTCCAGGGAGACGCCTCGGCGTCGGCCGTCGTCAGCCCTTCCAGCGCGGGGTACTCGCTCAGGAGGTCGTCGTGGAAGGCGTCGACCCGCTCGTCCGTCTCGATCCCGAGGTCCTCCTGGTCGACCTCCGCCATCCTCTCGTCGTCGCATGTCCACAAGTAGGTGCGAAAGGCCTGTGGGCACGTGAGGGGGCGGTTCTCCCGCCACACGCCAAGGTCGAAGCTCATCGTCCGCGCTCCCGGTCCGGGTCTGTGATCGAGCGCACATCAGACGTGCCGAGCGGGGAACACGTTCCTCCCTCTGCCCCTCTGCCGATAGGCGGAGAGCCGCGATGGCAACCGGGGCCACAGGGGCGCGGTTGTGGGGGCTCCATAGGAGCCCCCACAACCGTGATCGGATGTCGACGGCGATCCGCACGAAGACGGTGGGCCTGGGGTCCGCCCCTACACCTCGGCGGAGATCACCACACGCCGGTTCTTCTGCTTGCCCTCGTCGTCGTCATTGGAGGCGACCGGCTTGGTCTCGCCGTAGCCCGTCACCGTGAAGCGGCCCTCGTCCAAGCCTTCCTCGTCGACGAGCCAGTCCACCACCGACTGGGCGCGCCGCTCGGACAGGTCCTGGTTGTGGTCCTCGCCCCCGTCGGCGTCGGTGTGCCCGTCGACCCTGATCGGGGCGTCCGAGGGAAGCTCCCGGTCGATCTGGTCGGCGAGGTCGGCGAGCGTCTCCTCTGCGTCCGGACGGACCTCGTCGGAGTCGGTCTCGAAGAGCACGTCGGCGTCGATGTTGAAGGCGATGTCCCCTTCGCCCTCCAGGACGTCGAATTCGCCGACGCGGCGCGCGTCGAGGCGGTCCGCGTCGATCTTGACGGCGTCGACCTTCACGGCGTCCACCTTGACCGAGGGCACCTGGACGGACGGGATCTGCGTGCCGTCCTCCAAGCGCGCGCTCGGCCGCATGATGGACGACCGGAGGACCGAGGAGCGCAGAATCGAGCTCCGCAGGACGGACGGGCGCAGCACCGAGCCGATCAGCCCGCCCTCCCCGGCCTCCTCCTCGCTGATCTGGCACACCTCGTCGGCCTTGGCGCCCTCGGTCTCGACGCCTTCGGCGGTGACCGCCTCGGCCACCTCCTCCTCCAGCGCGACGTCGCCGTACTCGAAGGCCGGGATGGTCGTCTCGGGGATGGTGACCTCCGGCAGCGCCGTCGGCGGGATGACCGCCTCGCCCAGACACCCGGCCGGGGCCTCCTCGACGGTCGCGCACTGGGCGGGGACGCGCTGGTCGGGGATCTCCACGCCGGGGATCTCCTGCTCCTCCTGGACGACCTCGCCCGCCTCGTTCTCGACCTCGGGGATCGTCACGGGGTCGCTGGTCGTCCCGGGGATCTCGACGGCCTCGATGAAGACGCTGTCGCCCGTGCACTCGTCCGGGTCGGCGTCCTCGGCCTCAAGGGGATCCGCGGCCTGCTCCGAGGACTCGCCGTCGGCTCCGTCCGCACCCGCACCGCCGCCGGACGAGCCGTCGGGGTCGCCGCCCATGGAGCATCCGGCGGCGAGGAGCGCGACGGCGAGGGGCAGCGCGAGCAGGGGATGGGGGCGTCTCAAAGGTGTCCTCCGTCTGTCGGTCGTAGGGACGGCCGGTAGGACGTGGCGGGAGGGGTGCGAGTTCTGGAAATGACGGCCGAAACCGGTCAGGCGCCCCCTGTGCCGCCCCTCTCTCGTTGTCGATCTCGGGGAAGTCGGCCTTATGAGCGCCTTCATAAGGCCGGGTTCCCCGAGATCAACGAGGGGTTCGGCGGGGGTTCAGTCCAGGTCGTCGAGGATCTGCTCGAGGTCGCGCAGGGCCGCCTCCACGCGGCCGGGGACCGCCTGGAAGTAGGGGTCGTCGGGGACCGGCAGCGACGAGGCCAGCCCCCACCCGCGGCCGCGTGCCCACGTCGCGTCGTCGACGCCCAGGGCCTCCCGGAACACGCCCCGCGCCTCGGCCGGGAGGAACTTCCACGCCGGGAGGAGGTCGACGGCGGGGTCGCCCACGCCGACCGTGCCGAAGTCGATGACCGCGCTCAGGTTCCCGTCGACGGAGAGCAGGTTGCCCGCGGCGAGGTCGCCGTGGAACCAGACCGGCGGCCCGTCCCAGGGCGGCGCGGCGAGCGCGTCCTCCCAGGCGGCGGTGACCCTGTCGGTGTCGATCAGGCCCTTGAGGCCTTCGATCTTGGGCCGCACGCGGGCCTCCACCGCGATGGAGTCGCGCTCGTCGCCCATGGGGACGCCCCGGAAGGCGTTGCTCGCGCGCGGCCCCGGGCCGCCGGTGGCGTCGATCTTCTGCAGGGCGGTGATGAAGGCGGCCAGGTCGAGCGCCGCGCGCTCCGGGTCGGCGAGTCCGGCGCCCTCGGCCGTCGCCCCGTCCAGCCAGCGGTAGACCGACCAGGGGAACGGGTACCCCGCGCCGGGTTCACCCTTGGCGAGGGGTTCGGAGACGGCCAAGGGGAGCTGCGGCGCCAGGAAGGGCAGCCAGCGGTGCTCGCGCTCGACCTGCTCGGCCCAGCGCCCGAAGCGGGGCATGCGCACCGACATGTCGTCGCCGAGGCGGAAGGTCGCGTTGTCCATCCCGGAGACCGGGACGGGGGTGACGGGCAGGTCCGCCCACTGCGGGAACTGCTCGGCGATGAGGCGATGTGCCAGATCGGCGTCGATGGGGACCTCTACGTCGTCGTCGGTGGGCATGCGCGCATGGGCTCCTTAGAGCAGAGTGCTGGTGGACGGCCGAACGATTCAGGAACGGTTCAGGCGCGTTCTTTCTAAGCCGCCCCGGGGAGGCCTCGCAACGGATTTTCAGTCCGATGGAGGAGGCCGGTAGGGCGGGCGCGTCATGGAATCGGGTGCGCGTAGCGCTCCCAGGCGCCGTTGCGCAGGTAGCGGCGGAGGGACCAGCCGAAGCGGTGCCCGGCGAGGGCGGCGGTACGCAGGAGGCGGCCGGAGGCGGCGTCGACCTCCCAGATGTCGAGCACCCCGCCCCCGGTGCGCAGCCGGTAGACGAGGATGGCGGAGCCGTCGAGCGCGTCGATCCGGCCGCGCGGAGGCAGGGCACCGGGGTGGTCGACGGGTATCGGTTCGGGTTTGCGCGTTGGGTTGCGCGCGGGCTGGTCCGGGTGCGCGGCCGGGCGCGAACCGGTGACGGCGGCGGCGAGGAGCCGCGTCGCGTCGGCGTGCCCGAGCCCGCCGAGACGGAGGGTGTCGGCGGCGACGCCGTAGGAGACGCGGGTGAGGCGGAAGGCGTCCCCACAGGCGAGGCTGAAGGGGCGCTCGGGGTGGGCGTGGTCGCATTCGACGGTCCAGCCGTCGGAGGTGACGGTGGTGCGGTAGCCGGAGATGTCGACCATGACTTTCCGGCGGTCGGGAGGCTGGGGCGGAGGGCGGAGCGTCATATCACCCTCACCCACCACATAATGCGGATGTAGGGACGAATCCGGCGTTTTCTGGTTCGCACCATGGCCATCGACCTTTCGGTTGGGTGATGGCCTTCATGGTGGCGCTACCGGCTTCGACCTGCCATAAGGGCTACATAGACGTCACTATTCGTCGCATCGGTAGCGATCGGGCGCGCTATGGGCGCACCATTGAACCATGGTGGAGCGAATACACGAGGAGTGGCGTCAGTGGGGGAACGAGCTCAAGCGGATGCGCCTTCAAGCTGGGGAAACGATGGATTCTCTGGCTCGGAAGGCTCGAGTGTCACGACAGATCATCGGTAAGTACGAGGCTGCGACGCGGGTGCCACAGCGGGACAAAGCGGCCGCCATGGATGAAGCTCTCGCTACCGGCGACGCCCTCATTCTGCTCTGGGAGCAGATCATGGACGACGCCCATGTACCCCCTGAATTCCGAAATGCCTTGATGATGGAGCGGCGCAGCAAGCACATCCGGGAGTACCATGCGATCCTTGTGCCCGGACTCCTGCAAACGCCCGACTATGCCATCACGCTCGTTCGGGCTCGAAGAGTCAACGGACCCCCGGAGAGTATCGATCAGGTCGTCCAGACTCGGGTCGAGCGGCTTCAGAAGCTGTCTGACATGCGCCCACTTCTCTGGTTTGTTGTTGAATGGGTTGCCCTGACTCGTGTCGTCGGAGATGAGAAGATAATGAGGGAACAGCGCAGGCACCTCATCGACCTCATGGAAGGCGGTACCATCCAGCTTCAGGTCATCGAAGACAGTCGGCACAACCCCGGCCTCTGCGGTGCGTACCGGGTGATGTCACTCCATGACGGGCGCACGGTCGGCTTCGTTGAGGACCCTCTGGGCGGGCGGTCGGTGACGAAGCGGGAGGAGATCGACTACCTTTCGACCCTGTTCGGAATGCTCCAGAGTGAAGCCCTCTCACCGCGCTCCACGCTAGAACGATTGAAAGAGTTGGACCATGCGTAACTGGATCAAGAGCAGCTACAGCGACGGTGGGGGCGGGAACTGCGTAGAGGTTTCGCTCCCTACCTGGAACAAGTCCAGCTACAGCACGGGGGCGAACACCTCGTGCGTGGAGGTCGCACTCCCCTGGCAGAAGAGCAGCCACAGCGGGGCCGACACCAACGCGTGCGTCGAAGTGGCCAGAGGCACGAGAACCCTCGTGCGGGACACCCAGAACCGCCCCCTCGGGCACCTCGCCTTCCCCTCCTCCGAGTGGCAGGCGTTCCTCAGGGCCACCTCCGCTGAAGCCCTGTAGCGCGTAGCGGCCCCGCCCCCCCAGCGCGCGGGGCCGCCCGTCGCGTGCTCGCTCAGGCGCTCCGCCCTCAGCCCCCGAAGGGCCACGTCTCCTTCTTCCACGCGGCGTCCCAGAACTTCCACTCGTACGTCGTCGCCCTCGCGAACGCCTCGCGCATCCGTGCCACCGTCGGCGCGTCCGACCGCCCCGCGATGGCGTCCGTGATCTCGCACGCCTTCCGCGTCGACTCGGCGAACGCCTCGTCCGCATACGTCGAGATCCAGTCCCCGTACGGGTGCCCGGCGAGGTCGCCGGCCTTCTCCATCAGCCGCGAGCCGACGTCCATGTACACCCAGAAGCAGGGCAGCACCCCCGCCGCCAGCTCCGCGTATCCCCCGGTCTGTGCCAGCGATTGCAGGTACGACACATACGCCGTCCCCGTCGGCGACGGCTTCGCCCCCTCGACGCTGCCCACGTTCCCCTCGTGCAGCGCGCTCTCCACCACGATGCACTCGTGCGCGGACTTGGCGTAGAACGCGATCTCCTCCGACCGGTCGGCCCGAGCGGCGGTGGACGCCAGAGCGCGCGCATAGCCGTGCAGGTACAGCGCGTCCTGGACCATGTAGTACTCGAACCGGTCCCGCTCCAGGGAGCCGTCGGCCAGCCCCTTCACGAACGGCAGTTCATCGATGGCCGCACGCGTCTCGGCGGTCGCTTCCCAGACTTCAGCACAGAATCCGCCCACAGCAGGCGTCCCTTCGCTAGTACGAGCTAGTGCAGGTTCAACGGGTTTGGCTCTCAGCGCCGACGGACTCCCCCGCGCTCGCCGCGCGGTCGGCCCACCGGCGCACCCCGCGCCGTGCCACAGACCCTACAAGCCGCCCCTACGCCGACACTTCGGGGGCCTGGAGCGTCGACGCACGGGGCGGCCGACCGGGGCGGCTCATCTCCGACAGGCTCTCCTCTCCCGGACTCTCCGCCGCCTCAGGTCTTCAGGGAGTCCTCCGCATCCAGGAACGCGGAGATCCGGGCCGCGCCGGTGCGCTCCAGCCAGGTGCCGAAGCCCATCGCGCCGGGGTGGAGCCGGCGGGTGGCAGAGATGTCCGCGCGGTAGCCGAGCTCGTTCAGCCATTCAGTGGCGTAGGCGAAGCCCTCGTCGAACGCCCGGATCGCGACCCGGGGCGGGCGATCCGGTGGGGGCGCCGTCCGGGGCGGTCGTGGTCACACGGTCATGCTGAAGCGGCGGCACACGTGGACACGGGTGAACTCCCGGCGGAGCCGCTCCTCCGCGTCCAGGTCGGCGTGGAAGAACGATGCCACCGGGCGCAGGCCGGGCCGGGGCTCGGCCGCCGCGCGGACCGGCCCCTCGCCGTCGGTCCGGCGGTCGGCGAACACGTGCAGGTAGTGGTCGCTCTCACGGAAACCCATCGCGCGGTACCAGCTCAACGTGCCCGGGTCGTCGCGGGTCCAGGCCTCCAACAGGCGCGCACCGCGCTCACGGACGGCCTGGTGGGTCCGTTCGAGGAGCCGCCGCCCCAGGCCCCGCCGCTGGTGGTCCGGGTGCACGGCGGCGGTGTCGATGGTGGCCCGGCCGCCACGGACCTCGGTGTCCATGATCGCGACGACGGCGCCGGAGGCGTCGACCGCGACCAGCTCCAGTCCTGGCGCGGCGATGGCGGGCTTGGCGGGGTCGACGTCGTCGTAGAACGCGGTGCCCAGGAACGACAGCACACGGCACCGCAGCCACGAGCCCTCGTCGCCGGGCGCGTAGTCACGCACGGAGTAGGCCATGCCCCGATTCTCGGGGCCGGCGCGCCCGGGCCGTCGACCGGTTCGGGCCGCGGATCGCGCTCACCACCATGGCGACGGCCCAAGCCGTGGGGTACGCCGTCCTCGCGGAGGCCGAGCGGGTCGCGGGCACCTGGTTCCTCTCTCGCGGCTGCGCGGTGCCGGGGCGCCCGCATGAGGAAGGCCATCGGCCGGGAACCTCCCCGGCGGCCTCCGCGTCCGACCCTCGTCCCCCGCTCCCCTGAATCCCCGCGGGCGGGCGCCTGAGCCCATCCCAGACCTTGAACCAGAGTTCGGAGGAGCCGTGTCCGCTCTAGCTGTGCTCCGAGTCGTCCCCGTCGTGATCCTCGGAATGATCTCGGCCGGCTTCGGCCTGTTCTCCCTCGCCGTCGGCGAAGTCGAGCGCGGTCTGCAATCGCTCGGCGGTGCCGCCATCCTCTTCGCGCTCGCCATCGCCTACGTCGCCATCACCAGGGTCAGGGCCAAGCAGATCCAGGCCCGCCTGGACCGGAACAAGGCGGCCAAGGCCGCCCAGCAGCAACAGCACCACCAGCAGTACTACCCGCAGCAGCATGCCCAGCAGTGGCCGGGCCAGGCGCACGGCCACCCGCAGCAGCAGTGGCACGGCCAGCCCCAGCACGGCGGGTGGCACGGCGCCCCGCAGGGATACCCGCAGCAGCACCCCCAGCAGCCCTATCACCCGCCCTACCCGCCGCAGCACTGAGCGCGGGGCGCCCCTCAGCCCGTCGGCGCCCCCACCCGCACCCTGCGGCTGCCGCCCTCAGACAGGAACGACGCCGTCTCCTCCCCCTCCGCCGCGACGGAGTCCCGCTCGCCGCGGTCCAGCGCGCGCAGCGGAGTGACGACGACGGTCTCCTCCTCGACGCTCCAGGTCGCCGACACCCGCCCGTCCACCAGGACGACGCGCTCCCCGGCCACCGACACCCACCGGTGGTCGTCGTCGATGATGCGGCCGCGGTCCTGGTAGCCCAGGACCGCGTTGTCGAAGGCCGGGAGGAACCGCACCGGCGCCGGGGTGGCGGGGTCGGGGCGCGGGGCGTCCGGCAGGTCGAGCAGTTCCCGGCCGCGCTCGTCGCGGAAGGACACCAGCTCGCCGCGGACCGCCTTCACCGCGCCCGGCAGCCCCGCCAGGCCGCACCACGCGCGCAGGTCGGCCGAGGACGCGGGTCCGTACGCCGCCAGGTAGCGCCGCACCAGCTCGCGCCCGACCGGGTCGGAGCCGTCGGCCCCCTCCGGCGCGGCCAGGTCGACCTCCCGGCCCGCCCAGGCCGCCAGCGGGACGTTGCGCACTCCGCCCTTCTCCCGCCACAGTCCGCGCGGCGGGAGCTGCACCACCGGGACGAGCCCCATCAGCATCTCCCCCAGCGCACGGGTGCCCGCCTGCCCGACCGCGTCCGGGCGGCGCTCGGCGACCGCCCGGACCAGGTCGGCCGACGAGCGGCCCTGCCCGTCGGCCAGCACCTCCCGGCCCGCCGATGCCAGCGCCTCCAGGTCGACCCCGTCCAGTTCGTGGCGGTAGGCGGTCGCACCGCGCTGGAGGAGCATGGACTGGTGGCGGGGGCGCCAGGCGACCGCGTCGTCGGTGGTGACGAGGTGGACGGTGCGGCGCATCAGGTGGGTCCGCGCGACCTTGCGGTCGTTCAGCAGCCCCGACAGCTCCCCGGGGGCGAATCCGCGCAGCCGTGACCAGAGCCCGATGAACGGCTCCTGCGGCTCCTGGGCCTGCAGGCCGCACAGGTGGGCGACGGCGTCGAGCGCCGTCATGTCGGCGCGCTCCAGCAGGAGCTGCCGGGCGAGCGTCGCACGGTTGAGGTCCCGGGCGGTCAGAACGGTCATCGGGGCGTGGTTCCTCTCGGTCGTCGGCCGGCGCCGGTGCGCCGCTTCGGCGCGGTGCGGCCGCGGCGGGCGAGCGGCGGTGTCCCTCCTGCTCTGACCCCACCTTCACACGCCTTCAGGTCAGATTCTGTCCTCAAGGCCAGGGGTGATCCACCTGACCGACGGGAGCAGACCGATTAGCCTGCCGGGCGGGGGCAGGTGCGCAAGGCGCGCTCCGAGCGAGACCCGCCGGTTCGCGCCCTGCCTCCCCGATACAGGTCGACCGCCTCTCTCACCCCCCGTCAGGAGAGGAGCACACCCGAATGGGCGAGAACGACGAGCCCCGGCCCAGGCGCCGCCGATGGCGGCTGTGGAGGAGGAAGGAGACCGCCGAGGAGGCGGGCGCCGAGCTACAGCCTCAGGAGAGACCACCGTCCCGGTACCCGTCGCCCGACGGGGGTCCTCCCATCGGTTCCCCACCGGACGGGGGCCCACCGCAGCAGGGGCTTCCCGGGCACGCCCTGTCCGTACTGTGGTTCCACTGCGAAGAGCACGGCGAGGAACTGGCCGTCGACTACTTCGACCCCCGCGACCCTCCGCGTTGCAGCCACGGCGACCCCATGGCCAGGAAACCTGAGTGAACACACTTCTCGAAGTCGGCCTCGGCAGCGCCGAGAGGATCCTCGGCTCCCGCTTCCTCCTGGCGTTCCTGCTGCCCGTGGTGCTCGCCGCAGGCGCCTCCTGGGCGCTCGCGATGGCCGCGGCCGACGCCTCCCCCGGCGACGCCCTGCGCGCATGGCAGGACTTCAGCGCTTCGAGCCAGCTGATGGCCGCCCTATGGTCGGTGCTCTCGCTGGTAGGGGCGGCCTACCTGCTGGCCCTGTTCCACCTGCCCTTCCTCCGCCTGCTGGAGGGCTACTGGCCGGAGACCGCCCTGCTGGACGGTCTGCGCGAGCGCCGGACCGAACGGCACCGCCGCGCCGCCGAGGAGCGGTGGCGGCAGGTCGCCGAGCTGCACGCGAAGCAGGAGCACACCCGGGCGTCGGCCTTGGCGGGCGAACTGGCCGCGCGCTACCCGCCACGGCCGCACCTGAACGACGGGGCCCTGCCCACGGCGCTGGGCAACCGCCTGCGGGCGATGGAGTTCTATCCGCTCGACCGGTACGGGATCGACGCCGTGGTCATCTGGCCCCGGCTGGTCCCCCTGCTGCCGCCCGAGGCGACGGCCCGCGTCACCTCGGCGCGCACCTCGCTGGACGTCGCGGTCACCCTGCTGGGGCTGTCCGCTGTCTTCGGCGCGGCTTGGCCTTTGGTGCTGCTGGCGCTGGAGGGCCCCGGTGCCCTGGCGGCGCTCCCCCTCCTCGCCTGGCCCCTGGCCTGGGGCGCCCATCGGGCGGCCCTCCAGGCGGCGACGGCCTACGGCCAGGAGGTGGCCGTGGTGTTCGACCTCCACCGCACCGCGCTCCCCCGCCACCTCGGCTTCACGGTGCCGGCGGGCCAGGCCGAGGAGCGGCGGATGTGGGACGACCTGGCCCAGTTCTATCTGCGCAACCTCCCGCTCCCGAACCGGTCGGCCGGCGGCGGGGCCTCCGCCGCATAGCAAGAGGCCCCGTGGCCGGACAATGTTGATCTCGGG
>NZ_JAQFWQ010000118.1 GCF_027706725.1 Nocardiopsis endophytica | reverse complement strand
CCGGTCGCGCCGCCGCCCGAACGTCGTGCGGCCCGCCGCCTGGCGGGCTGGGTCGGGGAACCGCCCGGCTGTTGCCGTCGCCGCCGAGCACGGCGACCGCCCGCACGCGCCGCAGCCGACAGCGCTGCGCCAAGGGCCGCTGCCCTTTGTCGTCGCTGCCCCCACCCCACACCCCGGCGGCACTCCGCCCGGCCGGGGCCCTGAAGTGGGGTACCTGCTCAGCCGCTCGCCCACCCGGACCGCGAGGGGCCCGCCGGACGGCAGGCAGGGCCGGGGAACCGCCCCGCTCACTCCGTCGCTGCCGAACACGGCGACCACCCGCACGCGCCACACCCGACAGCGCTGCGCCAAGGGCCGCCGACCTTCCTCGTCGCCGCCCCCACCCCACACCCCGGCGGCTCACCGCCCGGCCGGGGCCCTGAAGCGGGGTACCAGCCCAGCCGCCCACCCGGACCAGGAGTGGCGTGCCACACGGCGGACGCCGCTGAGGACGCCCGTCTTCCCTTCCCAGGCGTTACTCCTCCTCGGAGGACTCGGGCCCCTCTTCCGGCTGCTCCAGGAAGGGGCGCACCATGGCCGGGGTCACTCCGGCCGCGAAGGAGACCGATTCGGCGAAGTCAGCATCCACGGCCGTATAGCCGCCCGCCCCGGCCCCCACCGTGGCCGTCAGGTGGGCCAGCCCCGCGCGGCGCTGGAAGAGGCTCTGCCGCCACAGCCACCCCACGACCGCCTCGCGCTGCACCACCGCCTGCTTGCGGGCCAGCGATCCTGACCGAACGCTGATACGGCGCTCATCCCGACCGTGCCCCAACGAGCGGTACCGGTCGATCGCCAGGGGCACCCCGAGCAGCGCCAGCAGCAGAAGCGGCGCCGCCGCCCAGTACCAGCCCGCCACGGCCGCCGCTACGGCCCCCAGCAGGGGCAGCGCCAGCGCGCGCACGAACCTGCGCCGCAGGGCTGCACGCGGGTGCCGTTCCAGCCCGCCCTGGTAGCCGTCGAGCGTCTCCTCGACGATCCGACCCACCTGCGCTCTCGGCCCCGCGGGCAGCAGGACCGCGCGGGTGGAGGCATCCCCCAGCCCGGTCATGATGGCCCTCAGCCGCACCACCGAGCGCGTCCGCTCCAGCGGGCTGTCGGCCAGCTCGTACCCCCGGATCCGCCGCCGCTCCAGGGTCACGCTCTGCCGGGTGAACAGCCCCCGCTCGGTGACCAGCGACTCCGCCCCGCCGACCAGCCGGAACCGCCAGTGCCCCACCGTGTAGGCGACGACGGCGAACAGCGGCATCAGCAGGATGAGGAACAGCAGGGCCGCCCCTGCCACCCCCACCAGGACGAGGACGCCGCCCTCGGCGAAGGCCCACTTGTAGAGCACCAGCGCGCGCTCGCTCGCCTCCAGTGCCCCCATCCGCTCCAGCACGTCGCCCAGCCCCTGCGACAGCAGCCCGAAGACCGCCGCCAGCGCGACGAACGGCGTGAGCAGGTAGCCCACGCTGAGCATCCCGTAGGAGTACCAGCGTGTCGGCATGGTGAAGTACACGCGCTCGGGGGCGCCCTCCGCGGCACCGGTGTCGAGGGCTTCAGGGGCCTCCGCGGTGTCACCGGCCCCGGCCCGGCCCTCCTCGGCCCCGTTCTCCCCCGCCTCCCCGGCGGGCCGTGCGCCCCGCAGGACGGCGCGGCGGTGCAGCAGGTCGTCGCGGAGGCGCCCGGCCTCGGCGGCCGACACCGCGTCGAGCTTGCCCTCCTCGTCGCCGCCTCCGCCCGCCGCGGCCTCCACCTTGACGACCGCCAGCCCCAGCACCCGGTGGACCAGGCTCGTGGTGACGTGCACGCCGCGGATCCGCTCCAGCGGGATGGTGCGGCGGGACCGCCCGATCCAGCCCTTGCGGATCTCCAGCCGGTCGGCCCCGACCTGGTAGCGGAACGTGAGCCAGGTGTAGACGCCGGTGGCGACCATGCCGACCAGCGCCGCGAAGAGGCTGCCCAGCACCCAGGGGTTCTGCGTCGCACCGAAGGCGATCAGTGCCAGCGGCACGATGAAGTTCTTCATGTAGGTCACCGGCGCGGCGACCAGCATGCGCGGGCTCAGGCGCCGCCACGGCTCGGCCGGGGGAAGGTCCTCGGCCGCTTCCGTGTCCTCGTCCTCGCCGGTGGCCGGGGCCTCAGGCTCGGCACCGCCGTCGGCACCGGTGTCAGCATCCGTGCCGACACCCGTACCAGCGCCTGCGTCAGCGTCCGGGGCGCCGCCGACGGTCTCTTCGCCGCCGTGGCCCACCCCGGTCGGACGCTCCTGCTCCGGCCCCTTACCGCCGTCGGCACCGGCATCAGCGTCCATGCCGACACCCGTACCAGCGCCCGCGTCAGCGTCCGGGGCGCCGCCGACGGTCCCTTCGCCGCCGTGGCCCGCCCCGGTCGGACGCTCCTGCTCCGGGCCCTTCTCCTCTGGGCCCTCCTCGCCGCGCGCGCTCATGTCGCGTCGTCCCGCAGCTCACCAGCGCGCACCGCGAGGTCCTCGGAGATCTCCCGCGCCTGGTCGGCGTCGAGCCCCTCGATCGTGGACGACCCGGCGTGCGAGGCCGTCTGCACCTCCAGCGTCGCCACCCGGAACATCCGCTCGAACCACCCCTGCGTGTGGTCCACCGTCTGGATGCGGCTGATCGGCACCAGCTGCCACTCCCTGCCGATCCACCCCTTGCGGGTGTAGATGACGTCCTCGGTGACCTCCCACCGGTGCACCCGGAAGCGGAAGCGCGGCACCACCGCCGTCTCGACGACCCCGTACACCGCGTAGACCGCCGGCACCCACCAGGCGTACCGGCTCACCCAGTCCGGGATCCATGACCAGCCGACGGTCATCGCCCCCCAGGCGGCGAACCCCAGGACGGCGGCGGTAACCAGGTGCCCCACCGCCGAACCGAGGGTCCACATGGGGACGGCGCGGGGCGAGACGCGGTGCTGGGGAGGTCGTAGACGGCTGCTCATCACGCGCCGAGTCTACGGGCGGGCGCACACGGCCCAGAAGGCGCAACGTCGGGCAAAGAAGGGGCCATGCCCGAAATGCGCGCGGCACCGGCGGTGTTGTCCTCCGTGTCGGGCCGCGTCGACCGCCTCCGGCCACCTCCGGCGGCTCCCCCGGAGACCTCCGGAGACCTCCGGCCGCCCGTCCGCGCCGCCGACGGGGCCGCCCGTCCCGACCGTCCCGCCCACCCCGGCCATCCGCTCCGGCAGCCCTGAGGCGCGGCTGTCAGCCGACATCTCAGTGCTTTGTCAGTCATCCCGTTCAGACTTGGTCCTGTTACATCCCATTTGGAGGCACAGATGACAGACGCCATCCGCGCGGAGGGCCTCGTGAAGCGGTTCAAGGGGACCACCGCGCTCGACGGGGTCGACCTCGTCGCGCGCGCGGGGGCCGTGCTGGGCGTCCTCGGCCCCAACGGGTCGGGAAAGACGACGACCGTCCGCATCCTGGCGACCCTGCTGACCCCCGACGGCGGCCACGCCACCGTCGGCGGCCACGACGTCGTGCGCGCGCCTCACGAGGTGCGCCGCACCATCGGGCTCACCGGCCAGTACGCCGCCGTCGACCAGGACCTGACGGGCACCCAGAACCTCGTGCTCATCGCCCGGCTGCTGGGCCACTCGCGCGCGGGGGCGCGCGCCCGCGCGGCCGAACTGCTGGCCCGGTTCTCCCTCAGCGACGCCGCGGACCGTCCCGCCAAGACCTACTCCGGCGGCATGCGCCGCCGCCTCGACCTGGCCGCGAGCCTGGTCGGCCGCCCCACCCTGCTGTACCTGGACGAGCCCACCACCGGACTGGACCCGCACAGCCGCAACGAGCTGTGGGACGTGGTGCGCGGCCTGGTCGACGACGGGGTGACCGTGCTGCTGACCACCCAGTACCTGGAGGAGGCCGACCAGCTCGCCGACGACATCGTGGTGCTCGACCACGGCAAGGTCATCAGCCGCGGCACCCCCGACGAGCTCAAGGCCCGCGCCGGGGCCCAGGTGCTGCAGGTGCAGCCGCTGCACGCTGGCGAGCTGGAGCGGGTCGGCGGCATCGTGGAGCAGGTCACCGGCAGCGAGGTGCGCACCGGCGAGCGCACCGCCAGCGCCTCGGTCACCGATCCCTCGGTGATGCCGGAGGTGGTGCGCCGCCTGGACGACGCGGGCATCTCCGTGTCCGAGCTCAACCTGCGCAAGCCCAGCCTCGACGAGGTGTTCCTGGCGTTGACCGGGCGCCCGGCCGAGGACACGACCGGCGGTGCCGACGGCGCCGCCCCTGCCGAGAGGACGCACGCATGAGCACCGCGACGACCGCGGAGCCCAGGGAGCAGGCCGCCGCGGCGCCGCCCGCGCCCCGCCTCACCCCCGCGGTGGCGGTCCGGCACGGGGGCCTACTGGCCTGGCGCAGCCTGCTCAAGATCAAGCGCAACCCCGAGGAGATCCTCGGGCTGACGTTCATGCCGCTGATGTTCGTGGCGCTGTTCGTGTTCGTGTTCGGGCAGGCCATGATGGGCGACTGGCAGGCCTACCGGGACTTCATCATCCCCGGTATCGCCGCCCAGTCGGTCATCTTCGCCACGATCGGCACCGGTGTCGCGCTCAACACCGACATCGAGAAGGGCATCTTCGACCGGTTCCGTTCGCTGCCCATCGCCCGCTCGGCCCCGCTGGTCGGGGCGATCCTGGGCGACCTGGTGCGCTACGGCCTCACGGTGATCGCCGTGCTGGTGGTGGCCGCGCTCATCGGCTACCGCCCGGAGGGCGGCGTGCTCGGCGTCGTGGCGGCGGGCGCGGTGGTGATGCTGTTCGCCTTCGCGCTGTGCTGGCTGTCGGCGTTCATGGGCCTGCTGCTGCGCACCCCGATGGCGGTGAACATCTTCGGGTCGGTGTGGATGTTCCCGCTGACCTTCGGCGCCTCGACGTTCGTCGACCCCGACGACATGCCGTCCTGGATGGGGGCGTTCGCGAAGGTCAACCCGGTCACACACGTCACCGACACGATGCGCGGCCTGATGGAGGGCGGCCCGGTGGCCGTCCCCCTGATGTGGACCCTGGTGTGGGTGGCCGTCCTGATCGGGGTCTTCTTCCCGCTGGCGACCCGCGCCTACAAGCGCCGCGCCTAGCGGCCGCACGGCTCGGACGACGGTGTCCTGCCGAGTGGTGTGACGTTCGCCGGCCTTCGGCCGCCCTCGTCGGGCGGCCGGGGGCCGTCTCGCCGAAGGGCGGGGGGCCGCCCAAGGACGGGCCGGTCCCGTTCCGGGGCCGTCACCGGCGGGCCGACCTGGGCGGGTGGAGATCACACCGCTCCAAGGGACACGACCGCTCGGCACGGCCCGGGCGGCCGGACGGCGTCCCGGCCGAACGGGGCCCCGACTGGACCGCGCCCCGGCCCGGCCGCGCCCCGGCCGGCACAACGGATGCGAGCGGCCTCCCGCCCGTCATGGGCGGGAGGCCGCTCGTCGTCGCACCCCCAAGCGCGCAGGAGGCGACGTGGTCAGTCCCACCCTTCGACGACCCGGCCCACCATCCCGACCGCCTCATCCGGCCCGGCCGACGCCCAGCGCGCGTACTCCTCCTCGTACCGGTCCTGGCCCAGCTCCTTGACCAGGTCCCGCGTCAGCGCACGCAGTGCGCCGTCGGTCGTGAACGGCAGCCCCCGGAGCGCCTCCGCCGCCCCCAGCAGCCCCGCCGCCTCCACGGCGCCGCCGTCCTCCGCCCCCAGGATCAGCGCGGCCGTCTCCCCCACCATCGCCGCCTGCTGCCCCTGCAGCCACTTGTCGAGCAGGGCCCAGGCGCCCGCCGCGGACCTCCGGGCCTCGCCGATGTCCCCCGCCGCCAGGTACGCCCGGGCCAGCACCGCCCTCCACAGCGGTTCCATGTGCAGGCGCGTCACCGAGTTGCTCTGGTCGGCGCCGAAGAGCACCTCCAGCAGCCGGTCGCGCGCCGCCTCCGGGGCGCCGCTGCGCAGCTCGACCTCGGCCCGGTAGAAGGCGAGCGACTGCCGGGTGTCGGGGGTGGCCGACGACGCCTCGGCCTCGTCCAGCAGTGCGGCCGCCCACTCGCCGCGCCCCGCGAGCGCGCCGATCACCGCCCGGTGCCCCAGCAGCGCCGCGAGCTGGTCGGCCAGTCCCAGCTCGCGGGTGGTGCGCTCCGCCTCCTCCATCAGCTCCTCGGCCCGCCCGGTGTCGCCGAAGGACTCCAGCTCGGCCAGCAGGAACAGCACGTGGGTCAGCACCCACCGGTCCCCGCCGCGGCGCACCTCGGCGGTGACCGTCCGGAGCCGGTCCAGCGCCTCGCCCGACCGCCCCGGGAAGGACTGCGTGATCAGCGTGGCCGTGAACGCGCCCAGGTAGGCGCGCCGCCACGCGCCGCCGCGCCGGGCCGCGGCGTCCAGCCGGTCGACCGTGCCCTGCGGGTCCCGCCCCAGCATGGCCAGGAACACCGGGACGAACACCAGGGACAGGTGGTCCTCGCAGCGCTCGCCCACCGCCTCCACGATCCGCTCGATCTCCTCCAGCTCGGCGCGGATCGCCTCCACGATCTCCCCGGCCTCCTCCGGCCCGGAGGCCCGGCGCCCCATGTCCTTCTCGATGGCGTGGGCGAAGCGGCACTCGGCGTAGGCCAGCTCATGGCCGGGCGGGGGCGTGTCCCCCGCCAGCGCCAGGGCCTCCTCGGCCCAGCGCGACAGGTCCGACCAGGCGTCCACCCGCATCCCGTACAGGAAGGCGATGTGGACCATGTCGAGGGCGGCCCCGGCGTCGCCGGAGGCGACGGTGCGGCGCACCGCCGCGGCGTAGTTCTCGTGCTCCTCGCGCAGCCGCGCCAGCCATTCGAGCTGGCCGGGGCCGCGCAGCGGCTCCTCGGCGGCCCGCCACAGCCACCGCATGTGCCGGGCGTGCGCGGCGCGGACCCGGTCGCGCTCGCCGCTCTCGGCCAGCCGCTGCGCCCCGTAGGCGCGCACGGTCTCCAGCATCCGGTAGCGGGGCTGGCCGTGCCCGACCTCGTCCGCGCCGTCCGCCTCCACCAGCGACTTGTCGACCAGGGCGAACAGCACCGACCACACGTCGCGCCCGCCGACGGTGCCGCCCCCGGCGGGGAGCGGGGCCCCGGGGTCCCCCTCCCCCGCCTCCCCCGGCCCCTCGGGCGCACCGGTCGGCGCGGGTGCGAGCGCCGCGTCGGCGCACACCGCCTCCACCGCGTCCAGGGAGGCGCCTCCGGCGAACACCGACAGCCGCCGCAGCAGCGCCTGCTCGGCCCCGTCCAGCAGCTCCCAGCTCCAGTCGACCACCGCCTGCAGCGTCTGGTGGCGGGGGCGCACCTGGCGCGGCCCGGAGGCCAGCAGCCGGAACCGGTCGGTGAGCCGCTCGGCCAGCTGCGGCAGCGGCATCGCCCGCACCCGGGCCGCCGCCAGCTCCAGCGCCAGCGGCATCCCGTCCAGCTCCCGGCAGATCCGCACCACCGGCCCGGCGCTGTCCTCGTCCACGGTGAACGACGGGCGCCAGGCGCGCACCCGGTCGGCGAACAGCCGCACCGAGGCGTACCCGGCCGCCTCCTCGGCGCCGGCCCCCTCCGGCGGCAGCGCCAGCGGCGGCACCGCCTGCAGCCGCTCCCCGGTCACGCCGAGCGGTTCGCGGCTGGTGGCCAGCACCCGCACCCCCGGGCAGACGGCCAGCAGCCGCTCCATGGCGTCGGCGACGTCCGCCACCAGGTGCTCGCAGTTGTCGGCGACCAGCAGCAGCCGCCGACCGGAGAGCACCTCGGCGGCGCGCACCAGCGGGTCGTCGGCCGTCCCGCCCACCTGGAGCGGGGTGACGGCGCGCTCGCGCACCCCCAGCGCGTCCAGCAGCGCCTCGGGCACGGCGGCGCCGTCGCGCAGCGGGGCGAGGTCGATGAACCACACGCCGTCGGGAACCAGTTCGGGGCGTTCGGCGGCCAGGCGGGTTCCGGTCTCCACCGCCAGCCGGGTCTTGCCCGATCCGCCCGGTCCGACCAGCGTGACCAGCCGCTCGCCGGACAGCAGCCCCAGGGCGGCGCCCAGTTCCTCGTCGCGGGCGACGAACGCGGTCAGCGACGCCGGGAGCCGCACGGGCGGCCCCTCGGCGGCGGGCGCGCGCCCGGCCTCCGCACCGGAGCCGGGCCCCGCTCCGTGCGCGCCGCCGTGCGCACCGCCGTCGCCGCCGCCATCGGCGCGGCCGCCGTCCTCCGCGGCCCGCTCCGGCGGCACCGCCTCGGCGGGCGCGGCCCCCTCCAGCTCCCCGCGCAGCAGCCGCAGGTGCAGCTCGGCGATCCGCTCGGAGGGGTCGATGCCCAGCTCCTCGGCCAGGCCGGTGCGCAGGCGCTCGTAGGCCGACAGCGCGTCCACGGTGCGCCCGGAGGCCGCCAGCGCCCGCATCAGCAGCTCCACCGGCCGCTCGCGCAGCGGCTCGCGGGCGGCCAGCGCCTCGATCTCGGGCAGCGCGGCCGCGTGGTCGCCCGCCTCCACCCGCGCCTCCAGGTGCTCGGCCTGGACCGCGCGCAGCTGCTCGGCGAGCCGGACCGCCTCGCCCTCGCCCCCGGCCTCGGCGAACTCGGGCAGCGGGTCGCCCCGCCACAGCTCCAGGGCCCGCCCCAGCAGGTCGGAGGCCTCCGCGGCGGCGCCCCGGGCGCGGGCGCGCCGCCCCCGGCGCACCAGGTCCTCGAACCGCCACAGGTCGATCTGCTCGGGGGCGACCTCCAGGCGGTAGCCGGAGGCGTCGCCGACCACCGGCGCCTGGTCTCCGAGCAGCTTGCGCAGCCGCGACACCAGCGCCTGCAGCGCGTTGCCCGCCCCCGCCGGGGCGTCGGAGCCCCAGATCCCGTCGATCAGGCGCTCGGTGCCCACCGTGCGCCCAGGGGCCAGCAGCAGCATGGCCAGCAGGCGGCGCAGGCGGGTGCCGCCCACCGCGACGGGCCGGCCCGCACCGTCGCGCACCGCCAGAGGACCGAGAATGGAGAACCGCACCGTCATATGATCCCCGATGTGGGCCCCGGCCCCTCAACGCATCGCCCCCTCCGCGTCGGCCGGGCCCGGCCACTCCGCCCGGGCGGGGGCGGGGACACTCCCCCCTTCCGGGTCCGCACCCGCCCGCACGGCAGTAAGGTGCGGTGGGAAGAAGCAGCAAGGCGCGCCGCGCGCGGCACCCGCCCCCGGCCCCGACGACCCATGCGCAGGAGCCCCATGATCTCGGCAGCACGTCACCGTTCCCCCGGCCACGGCCGCGCGGTCCGCTCACGTGCCCCCGGCAGGCGCAGAGCCGCGCTGGCGGCCGGGGCGGCCGCGGCGCTGGCCGCCGCGGGCGGCTGCACCGGGTTCACCCCCGGGAACGGCGAGCTCACCGACGACATCAACGTCAGCAGCACGCTGCTGATGGAGGGGTCGATGCTGCCGGATGCCTTCACCTGCCGGGGGGAGGGCGAGGCGGGCTCGCCGCCGCTGCAGTGGTCCGGGCAGCCCGAGGACATCGGCTCCTTCGCCATCGTCGCCGACGACCCGGGGGCGGCCGAGGTGTTCTGGGTGCTCTTCGACCTGGACCCGGCCACCGTGGAGATCCGCCAGGACGGCGTCCCCCAGCCCGCGCACACCGGGGAGAACAGCTTCGGCGAGACGGACTACACTCCTCCGTGCCCGGAGGAGGACGACCCGCACGAGTACCGGTTCACCGTCTACGCCCTGGACCGGAAGCTGGAGCTGCCCCAGGGGGCGCCGCTCACCGACACCCTGGAGCAGATCTCCGCGCACACGGTGGCCCGGGGGTCGCTGGTGACGGCGGCCGAGTAACCGGGCCCGGACACGGCCCGCCCCGCCGCCGCGGAGCGGACCGCCCGACCGGCGGCCGACCGCCGCGCAGGCGAAAAATTCGGCGGTCACCCGCTGCACTCGCGGCACAACTGGGCATAAAGTGGGGCCGTGTCCCCCCTGCATTTACTGATGACCGAAAACGTTTTCGACTGTGCGAGGCGCCTGCGCCGACCGAGCGCGCGCACGGCGCCCCGTCCCGGGGGCCACCAGTCCGCGCACGTCACCCCCGCCGGTGGCACCTCCGTCCCCGACACGGCCACGGCCCCAAGGGTGGTGCAAGTATGACCGTACTGATCGCCACGATCGTCGCGATCATCGTCGTCCTTCTCGTCCTCGTGCTGATCCTGCTGGGCATGCGGGCTCTCAACCATGGGCGCGAGGACGACTTCGACGACTACGACGACGACTACGGCGACCGCGCGGACGAGGGGGAGGACGCCCCCCGCCCGGCGCGCGGCCGCTCCCGCCGCTCCCGCGCCTCGGCGGACTGGGACGACGACTCCGACATCTCCGGCAGCTCCTTCTGGTCCGACACCGACATGGACGACGGCGCCGACGACGAGCCCGCCCCGCGCGGCCGCTCGCGCGCCGGGCGCCGCGAGGCGCGCCGGGACACGCGCGCCGAGGCCACCGGCCCCATGGACGGCGTCGACGACGAGGACGACGGGTTCGAGGACGGCGCGGAGCCGCGCGGCCGGTCCCGCGGCGGGCGCCGCCGGGGCCGCCGCGAGACCCGCGCCGAGGCCACCGGGCCGATGGCGGGCGTGGAGGACGAGGACGCGCCGGAGGCCTACGGCGCCCCCGCCGCCGAGCCGGAGCCCGAGCCCGCACCGCGGCGCTCCCGCGGCCGCCGCGCCCGCCGCGAGGCCGAGGCACCGCAGCCCGCGGCGCAGCCGGCGGCCATCGAGCCCGCATCCGCAGGGGCGGGGGCCGGGGCCGACGACGGGCTCGCCAAACTCGCCAGCCTCGGCCAGGGCACCGGCCCGGCACCGGCGTCCGACCCCCTCGGCACCGGGTCGGCCGCGGCGCCCGATCCCCTCGGGGCCGGTGCGGCCCCGACGCCGGACCCTCTCGGCACGGGGCCGGCCACGGGCCGTACGACGCACGACCCGCTGGGCACCCCCTCGGCTCCCGCGGCCTTCTCCTCCCCCTCCTCCCCGGCGGTCCCCTCATCCCCGGCCGCCGACGACCCGCTGAGTGGGCCCACCACCGCCGCCTCCCCCACCGTCGGCGGGTTCGGGTCCTCCTTCACCTCCCCTCCCTCACTCCCCTCTCCCTCCGACGACCCGCTGGGCGCGCCGTCCTCCTCCTACGGCTCCGCCGCCCGCACCCCGTCGTCCCCCGCGTCCCCTCTCGGGACTCCGTCCCTCGGGTCGCCGTCGTCCTACGACACCGGCTCCTACAGCACCGGCGCCTACGACACGGGCTCGTTCACCACCGGTTCCCCCTCCCCGGGCGCACCGGCCCCGGGAGCGTCGAACACGGGCGCGTTCACCACCGGGGCGCACGGGCTCATCTCGTACTCCCCCTCCCCCGCCACCCCCTCCTCCGGGTCCCCTTTCGACACCGGCGACTACTCTCGGCCGTCGATGCCCGACTACGAGCGCGGCCCGGGTTCGCCGTACGACACGGGCAACCACTCGCGGCCGGCCGTGCCCTACGGATCGACGGCCCCGGCGCCGTCCCCGGCCCCGTCGGCCTACGACACCGGCTCGCACGCGCGCCCCGGCGGGTCGCCCTACGACACCGGCGACTACAGCCGTGCGGCCGCGCTCGGCGGCGGCTACGGGGCCGCGTCGTCCCCGTACGACACCGGCAGCTACTCGCGGCCCTCCTATGGGGGGTCGGCACCGGTCGGCGAGCCGTTCGGCGCGGGCGACCGCGGGGCCGGGGCCGAGCCCGCCGCTCCGCTGTGGTCGAGCATGGACACCGGGTCACACCGCCGGCCTGAGGCACCGCCGGCCCCGGCCCCCTCGCCCGCCTCCGACTTCGGCGGCGAGTACGGGTCCTCCTACGGCTCCCCCGACCGGTTCGGCGGCGGCGACACCGGCGGGTACGCCTCGCCCGGGGCGCCCTACGGCGCGCCGCCCGAGCAGGCCACCGGGGGGCTGCCGTCGATGGCGCCGCGCACCGGGTTCGAGCCGGGCCACGGGGGCTCCACCTACGGGCAGGCCGCCTCCTACGGAACCGGCTCCTACGACAGCGGGGCCGTCGGCTCCCCCTACGGCGCCGCGGGCCAAGACGGCGTCGGGGCGGCGCCTCCCTACGGGAGAGCGGGGACCCCGCAGCCGCCGACGGGGGCGCAGCCCTCCTACGGGGGCGGCGCCGGCTACGGCGACACGCTGGGCGACTACGGGTACCCGGCGGAGGCCACCGGTGGCTACCCGGCCTACGGCGGCCCGTACCCGGGTGCCGCGGACCCCGGAGACCCCGACGGCCGCCAGTGGCGGCCGGGCGGCTACGGAGGCTACGGCGACCCGCTGCGCTGACACGCGGCCGAGACGGAAGGGCGGCCCCCGCATCCGGGATGCGGGGGCCGCCCCATTGCGGGGCCGCTTCGGACACCGGTCCGGCCGGCCTCCGGATACGCGTAGAATTCGGTCACGGGAGAGTCGGCCAGACGGTCGCGGCGCCCATCGTCGGCGTCGAGGAAAGTCCGGACTCCACAGGGCAGGGTGGTCGGTAACACCGACCCGGGGTGACCCGCGGGACAGTGCCACAGAAAACAGACCGCCACCGCTCGCGGTGGTAAGGGTGAAACGGTGGTGTAAGAGACCACCAGCGGCCGGAGTGATCCGGTCGGCTAGGTAAACCCCACCCGGAGCAAGGTCGAGAAGGGGGCTCCGGCCCCCGCGCGGACGTTCGAGGGCTGCCCGCCCGAGGTCCGCGGGTAGACCGCACCGAGGCCGTCGGCAACGGCGGCCCCAGATGGATGGCCGTCCGCCCCCGTCCACGGGGGCCGACAGAATCCGGCTTACCGGCCGACTCTCCCCTCTTCGCAGCTGCGGCGGGCGGGGCACGGTGTCGGCGGTCGAATCCGGTCGCGTGCGGCATCGCGCTCTCGGCGCCCCGCCGGGTTCCTTGGCCGACAGAGGCCAGGGCGCCCTCCTGGGCGGCGGACCTCTGTTATGAAGCGCGCATGCGCATGGTGTTCTCGTGGCCGCACACCGAACGGGTCCGGAACGGGGCGCGCGTGCCGGTGCGCTCGTGGTTCGTCGTCGTCGGAACCGTCGTCGCCGTGCTCGCGGCCCTTTGGGGAATCCTCTTCCCGCTCACCGACTGGGCGGCCGATGACAGCCTCACCGGGCTCTCCGGAAGGGACCGGGCCGACGTCATCGACGCCACCCGCCGCACCCTGCTCCAGGCGGCCGGAGGGACCGCGGCGCTGACGGCGCTGCTGTTCACCGTCCGGACCTACCTCCTGAACCGGAGGGGGCAGCAGACCCAGAGGTTCAAGGACGCCGTCGAACAGCTCGGCTCCGAGCAGACAGCCGTCCGCATCGGCGGCATCTACTCCCTCGAACACATCATGCGCGAGTCCCCCGAAGATCACCGGACCGTGGTGGAGGTCCTCTCCGCCTTCGTGCGAGAGACGAGCCCGGCCCCCGATACTCCCCAGGAGCCGCGGAAAAGGCTCGGAACCGACGTACAGGCCGCACTGACGGTGCTCGGGAGGCGCCCGCCCCGGGAGGAGACCGCCCCGCTCGACCTGCACGCCACGGATCTGCGCGGCGCCGATCTGACGAACGCCCGCCTGCACCGCGCGAACCTGTCGGCCGCGCTCCTCGGCGGCGCGAACCTTTCGGGTGCCCGGCTGGAGGCCGCGAGGATGCGCGGCGCCGATCTGAACGCCGCACGGCTGCGGAGCGCCCACCTGGAGGGCGCCGATCTCGCGCACGCACGGATGGACGGCGCGGACCTGCTCAACGCCCGCCTGCCGTACGCGAGGCTGTGGGGTGCCAGCCTCCCGGAGGCGGACCTGGGCGGCAGCGACCTTGAGGGGGCGTATCTCAAGGAGGCCCGCCTCGAAGGCGCGAACCTGTACGCCGCGAACCTGAGGCGGGCGACCCTGGCGGGCGCCCGGATCGACCGCGCGGATCTGAGGCGGGCCGACCTGGCCTCGGTCGACGGCCTCCTGGAGGAGCAGGTGGCCTCGGCGGTCGTGGACGGCTGAAGGACCGGGCACACGACCGCCCCCGCCCCTCCCGGTGCGCTACTCGGCCCCGCCCTCCACGAGCTTCTCGACCCCGTCGATGAAGGTGGTGTGGTGCATGCCCGTGTAGACCTCTTCGATCTCGTCGATGGGCGAGTCCCCGATGACGGCGATCGGACAGTCCTCGGACCCCGCCGGGACGTCGCCCGTGGCGACCTCGTCGCCGGTGTGCAGCGAGTAGACCGTGTACTCGTAGGTCTGCTCGTACAGCGGGTACTCGCCCCCGCCGGTGTACTCGCAGGTGTCGAGGCGCTCCTCCCCCTGCGAGGCCGGGCGCAGGCACACCACCAGTTCGACCTCCTCAGGGGTTTCCGGAAGCCACTTGCTGTAGCTCGGGCCGTCCTTGAGCTTGAAGTCGGGAAGCTCGGCGTTGTTGGAGGGGGTGTCGGCGAACACGGCGGCGGGGTGCGGCCCCTCGCCCGCGTACTCGGGCGCGTCCGGATAGCCGGCGACGGACTTCTCCTCGTCGGCCACCGTCAGCTGATCGCTGGGGCCCGGACCGCAGTAGACGTCGAGGTCCTCCATCTCCTCCGGGCTGGGCGTGAGGAGGGTCGATGAAGGCGACGGGGACGGCGACGGCGGGGCGTCCCCTGCGGTCTGCCCGGCGCCGCCGGTGCAGCCTCCGAGAGCGATGACCAGGACCACGGGGGCGACGCGCGCCGCGGTCCGGATCCGCCGGGTATTCCAGGGGAGCGTCGGCTGGGGGATGGACACAGAGGCGATCCTTTCCGGGATGTCTGCGCCCACCCTTGCACAAGGCGCCGCATCGGGCCTTATGGGACGTCCCGGCCTGAGAACGGGTCGGTCGGCGGGACGGCCACCGGGTGCGCCGTGGCGTGCGACGGGGACCGGAATCCCTTGTCGGGGCGGGCTTCCCGGGCCCCGGCCAGATAGATTGGTGCGGTGGGCCGCTCCGGCGACGGCGGCGCGGCCGCGCGGAATCGGGACCCCTCCGGGAGAGATCGGGTAGAGCGCACATGGACATGAACGTGGTCTGGGGGGTGCTGTTCGGGCTGCCGATCCTGGCGATCATCGTGATCATCGGGTTCGCCCGCTACCAGGCCTCAGAAGTGCAGCAGGACGGCCGGGACGACCGGCCCGAGGAGGAGTGAGGCCGGGCACCCCGACCACCGCCCGGCCCGGTGGCGCACACCGCCGTCGGCGGGCGGCCGGGTGCGGCGCCGGAGCCGGCGGCGCCCTTCCCGGTCCGTGCTCCCGGCGGAGCGCCCTCCGCCGGTCCCGCTCACGGCCGGGCCGGGCGGCGCGGGCACCGGGCGGCGCGGGCACCGGCCGGTTCAGGCACCGGCGCCCGGCGGCGCGTCGAGCACCGTGGGCACGTATTCGAGCAGCTGGAGCCGCCCGTCGAAGGTGCGGCTCTCCACCAGGTCGAGGGTGACGTCGGGGTAGGCGTCGAAGATCCGGTCCCGTCCGGTCGCGCCGGTGATGACCGGGAAGATGACCACGCGGAAGCGGTCCACCAGCCCGGCACGGAGCAGCGACCGGCACAGGCTGATACTGCCGATGGTGCGCAGCGGCCGCGTTTCGGTCCGCTTCATCTCCTTCACGGCCTCGACCGCGTCCCCGGAGACCAGCTCGGAGTTCTTCCACGACAGCGGCGCCTCCAGGGAGGAGGAGAACACGGCCTTGGGCAGCCCGGTGAGCTGGGCGAAGCCGGGGTCGTCCGGCGCCTGGGCGGCGAACCCCGACATCAGCCGGTAGGTCGTCGCCCCCATGAGGGCGACGTGCTCCTGTCCGGCCTCGTCCTCGATCTGCGCGAGGTACTCGGGGCCCTCCATGCCCCAGAAGCCGGGCCAGCCCTCCGCGGCCCCGTAGCCGTCGAGGGAGATGATGAAGTCGACCATCAGGGTCGCCATGGTTCTTCCTTCCGTTCGGGGGCGCCTGCTTCCGTCCGGGGGCGCCTGGACCCCGTTCCGGCGCATCGGTCGATGGCCTCAGCATTTCGACTTCCCGCAGCGCGGAGACTCATCGGCCCCGAGCCGCCGATACGGCATCCGGGGGCAGCGGCGCCCCCGGCCGACCCGGCCGTCGGCCGACGGCGATCGGCCCGCCCCGGTACGAGGGGGCCGACCTCGCGGCATGTGGGCCCCATGGTCCCGGTGCCGGTGCCGGTCGGCACCGGGACCAGCGGGCCCTTCTTCAACGCGGTCCCTGCCGGAGCACCGCCCCTATGCGTGCTCCCGCTCCGGGGGCGGACCCTGCGGCCCCTGCGCCCCGTCCACGGCTCCCGCACCGTCCACGGCTCCTGCTTCACCGACAGGGCCGAGCGGGCCGCGCGGGCCGGGGATCCTGCCTCCGGCACTCCCGTCCGCGATCGGAACGAACACCCCCTGCCGCGGGTCCAGCACCCGCACCTGGGCGGTGTCCAGGTCGTAGAACATCCCGGTCAGCTCCAGCAGCCCCTGCTCGCTGCGGCGCCGCACCGCCGGGTAGGAGAGCAGGTGTTCCAGCTGCTGCTCGACGTTGGCCTGGGCCAGCGCCCGCAGCGCCTCCGCCCCGGGAGCCGCCTCCAGCGCCTCGCGCGGCGTGCGCTCCAGCGACGCGCGCCCATGGCCGAGCCACCGCCGCAGCCGGTCGGCGCGCACCGCCGCCGGGGCCTCGTGCACGCCGTCCATCAGCGCCTTCATCGCCCCGCAGTGCGAGTGCCCGCACACCACGATCGACGGCACCTCCAGCACCTCCACCGCGTACTCCACGGCCGCGCCCACCGACGCGTCGTCCGCCCCGTCGTGCGGCGGCACCAGGTTGCCGATGTTGCGTACGGTGAAGAGGTCGCCCGGGCCGCTGGCGGTGATGAGGTTGGGCACCACGCGCGAGTCGGCGCAGGTGATGAAGAGCGCCGTGGGGCGCTGCCGGTGCGCCAGGCGGCCCATCATCGCGCGCATCCGCCCGGCGGTGCTGGAGTGGTACTCCTGTGCCCCGGCCACCAGCAGCCCGGTCGGCGGGGCCGAGCTGTCGTAGCCGTCGCGCATCCCCCACGGCGCCCACCAGCGCGCGAGACCGCCCGGCGCCGTCTTGCCCACCGGCGGGGCCTGCATGCTGCTGCGCTCGTACCAGTTCTCGTGCACCTCGTCGATGTCGACGCTGCCGCCGGTGCGCTCGTGGTCCACACGCCAGGCGTGGATGGACTCGAAGGCCGCGTGGTCCATGAAGTCCACGTGCAGGTCCAGGTCGACGTGGCAGCCGGTGGGCAGGGTGCGCAGCATGCGGGCCACCCGCGGAACCCCCAGGAAGGTGAGCGACCCCTGCACCACCACGTGCCAGCGGCCGTCGCGCTCCTCGGTGAGCACGGTCAGGCGGGTCAGCCGCCGCAGCGAGACCGCCAGCGCCAGGGCGAAGCCGATCAGGACGCCCTCCAGCAGGCCCAGCAGCACCACCGCGGCCAGGGTCACCAGGTAGACACTGGCCTCGTGGTGGCGGCGCAGGTCGGCCACGTGCCTGGGATGGACCATCTGCGCGCCGATCATCACCAGCAGGGCGGCCAGCGCCGCCATCGGGATGAGCTCCACCGCCGGGGCGAACAGCAGCACGAACACCACCACCCACACGCCGTGCAGGGCGGCCGCCGCCGGGGTGCGGGCCCCGGCGCGGGCGTTGGCGGTGCTGCGCACGATCGCCCCGGAGACGGGCAGGCCGCCCAGGGCCCCGCTGGCCGCGTTCGCGGCGCCCTGGCCGACCAGTTCGCGGTCGAGCCGGATGCGGGGGCCGTCGTGCAGGCGGTCGGCGGCCAGGCCGGACAGCAGCGACTCGACGCTGGCCACCAGGGACACGGTGACCACGCCGATGGCGACGCCGTGCACGTCGGCGCGGTCGGGCAGGACCGGGCCGGTCCACCCCTCCCCCATGGACGCCAGCAGCGAGACCCGCTCCACGTCCAGCCCGGTCGCCACCGCCGCGGCGGTGGCCGCGGCCACCGCGACCAGCGCGGCGGGGACGGCACGCAGGGCGCGTGGGCCGGGCAGGCGCGGCCACAGCAGGAGCAGGGCGATGGTGAGCGCGCCCACGGCGACGGCGGGCAGGTGGGCCCCGGCCAGGGCGGAGGGCAGCTCCCGGATGGCGGCCACGGCCGAGCTGGGCGGGTCGCCGCCCAGGACCACGTGGAGCTGGGCCAGGGCGATCGTGACGCCGACCCCGGCGAGCATGCCGTGGATGACGGCGGGCGAGACCGCCAGGGCGGCGCGGGCGATGCGCACGGCGCCCAGCAGCGCCTGCAGGAGCCCGGCCAGCAGGGTGATCAGGCACATCACCTCCCAGCCGTAGCGCATCACCAGGTCGGCGATGATGACGGTCTGGGCGGCGGAGGGGCCGGTGACCTGGATGCGGGAGCCGCCGAGGAGCCCGGCGACGATGCCGCCGACCGCGGCGGCGATGATCCCGGCCATCAGCGGCGCCCCGGAGGCGGCCGCGATGCCGAGGGAGAGCGGGACGGCGACGAGGAAGACCACGAGCGAGGCGCTGACGTCGCCGACGGGGTTGGAGAGTAAGGGCAGCGAGCGGAGGCGGGCGGCGAGGCCCGGGTGTCCTGGATGGCCGGCGTGTGCTCCCGGGGCGTCGTGACGCATGTGTCCCCCTCGATCGGGTGTGACGAACTGGCGCTCTGGGGACAGCGGCCCTCCGGTGGATGAGGACGCGGGGGTGCGCCGCGCCGCGCAAGGGCGGCACGCCGGACGGCCACTCACCGGACGCTGTCAATCACTCAATGTAATCAACCGCGGATGGGAAAGTGTGGCCGTGAGCGTGATCTTGATAACCATTTTTCACGTCGACGGGGGCCCCGTCTGCTGTTTCGTCCGCAATCGCCCGCCTTCGCCCCCGTTTCTGCAGTCCACCGAGCGCGCCCAGTCCCACGGGCGGGACAGGGCGCGCTTATCGAACCGGGGCACCCGCCGGGGCGGGGTCAGTCGGCGGCCGCGGCCGTGCGGGAGCGCGCCGTGAGGAACGCCAGGGTGGCCATCACCAGCAGCACGGGCACCGTCAGGGCCATCACCGGCAGCCGTTCGTAGAAGGCGAGCCCGGCGGCGCCGATCGCGATGAGGACGGCGGCGGCGACCAGACGGGAGCGGGCGACCCTGCTGAAGCGGGACCGCAGGAACAGCAGGTTGCCCGCCAGGTAGACCAGCGGCCCCCCGACCACCACCAGAACGAGCGCGGGGTCGAGCTCGTGGTGGGAGATCCGCAGTTCGATGGAGACGGCGACCAGGATCGCCCCGAACACCATCAGCGCGTGCGCATAGGCGAACGCGAAGCGCAGCGCCCCCGTACCGCCCTGGCCGCCGGTGACGTCGTGCCCGGCCAGCGCGAAATAGTTCCACCACAGGACGGTCAGCCCGATGAACCCGGTCAGCAGGCTCAGCAGGACGCCGGCGTCGGCGACCCCCTCGTCGGCCAGGGCACCGCCCATGAGCAGGATGGACTCGCCCAAGGCGATGATGAAGACCAGCCGGTTGCGCTCGGCCAGGTGCTCGGGGTCGGTCTGCCAGCGGTCCATCGGGGCGCTCACCAGGCCGGGGATGGTGAAGTTCACCAGCGGCGCGGCGTAGTCGATGGCCACCGCCAGCAGCCACACCCACAGCCGCTCCTCGGGCGGCAGCACGGCGCCGACGATCCACACCACCCCGGCCAGCGCGGACCAGCTCACCAGGGCCCGGTAGTTCGCGGCCAGCCGCTGCCCCTTGAATCCGACGATCATGAAGAGCGGGCGGACGATCCCCATGAAGACGAAGCACCCGGCGAACAGCAGCCCCGAGTCGGCGAACGCGTAGGGGATGGCCACGGCCATCCCCAGGGAGGCGAGCATGAGCACGGCGTTGAGCAGCTGGACCCGGGTGTTGTTCGGGTTCAGCCAGTTCATCGCCCAGGCGGTGTAGTTCCACCCCCACCAGATGGCGGCGAACACGATCGCGGTCTCGGCGAAGCCCCTCCAGGTGAGGTGCTCGATGAGCAGGTGCGATATCTGGATGATGGCGAAGACGTAGACCAGGTCGAAGTAGAGCTCGACCGGCCCGACCTCGGAGCGGCGGTCCGCGCGGCGCCCGATGCCGCGCCACGGCGGGGGCGTGATGTCAGTGGTCATGGGCTCATGGTGGAACGCCCCGGGTGGCCGGGACACCATTCCCGGGGCGTGTCGGCCGCCCGGACGCCGCCGGAGGTCAGGGGGTCATGGCTTCGGCACCAGGCGCGCCGACGGGTCGAGGCACCACTCCAGGACCGACGGCCAGGGGCCGTACCCGTCCGGGACGGCGATGTGCCCGGCGCCCGGCAGCAGGTCGACGTCGCAGCCCAACGGCTTGCCGTAGGCGTCCGCCGCGCCCTCCGGGCAGTAGGGGTCGGCGTCGGAGCAGGCCAGCCTGGGGGTGGAGGCCGCGAGGGTGAGCGCGCCCAGGTCCAGCCCCTCCGGGGTGAACCCGGCGACGACGTCCCAGTCGAACACCGACGGCCCGGGAGGGGCGACCAGCAGCACCCGGTCGGCCGGGGGCTCGTCGCGCCCGGCGGCCACGTGCAGCCACGCCGCACAGGCCAGGCTGTGGCAGATGACCACCCGCTCGCCGCGCGCCATCGCCAGCTCGGCCTCGACCGCCTCGGTCCACGCCTGGAGCGTGGGCCGGTCCGGGTCGGGAAGCTGGGGGTAGAAGACCTGCTCCCCGCGCTCGCGGAGGCGCAGCGCGAGGTCGTGCTGCCAGTGGTCGGCGGGACGCCGGTTCTCCACACCGTGGAGGATCAGGAAGCTTCGATTCCACATGAACGGCAGCATGCCGGACATCTCTCCCCGGGGCGCTAACGATTCGGCCCCATCACCATCCGGAGGACCGACGTGACACCCCGCCACTCCGGCCACTCCCCTTGATGGGGACGGGGTCTGCGGGACGATCGGCCGACAGGCCGACGGGACCAGAGGCGACGATCAGCGACGGCGACAGCGGGGCGATCCCCCGACCCTGCCTGCCGGGCGGCGGGCCGCACACGGTCCGGGCGGGCGGCTGGGCAGGTACCCCACTTCAGCGCCCTGGCCGGGCGGTGAGCCGTTGCGGTGTGGGGTGGGGGCAGCGACGAGGAAGGTCGGCGGCCCTTGGCGCAGCGCTGTCGGGTGTCGGGCGTGCGGGCGGTCGCCGTGCTCGGCAGCAACGGCAACAGCCGGGCGGTTCCCCGGCCCTGCCTGCCGTCCGGCGGGCCGCACGACGTTCGGGCGGCGGCGCGACCGT
>NZ_JAQFWQ010000117.1 GCF_027706725.1 Nocardiopsis endophytica | reverse complement strand
GGTTAAACCGGACACGATAAGCCCGACTTCCCCGAGATCAACACCAGCGCGCCCCGTGCCGCCACCCTCCACGTCACACCCCGACGGCCCGCCACCCGGCGGGCAAGGCCCGGGAACCGCCTTGCTCTTTGTGTCGCCGTCGACTTCGGCGACCATGCACACGCCTTGCGGCCGACGGCGCTGCGGTATGGGCCGCCGACCTCTTCTCGTTGCCGCCTTCCACGTCACACTCCGGCGGCCCGCCGTCCGGCTGGGGCCCTGAAGTGGGGTACCGGCCGAGCCGTGCACCCGGACCGCTGGCGGCCCGCCGCCAGCAGGCAGGGCCGGGGAACCGCCTGCTCTTTCTGTTGCCGCCGACTTCGGCGACCATGCACACGCCTTGCGGCCGACAGCGCTGCGGTATGGGCCGCCGACCTCTTCTCGTCGCCGCCCTCCACGTCACACTCCGGTGGCCCGCCGCTCGGCCGGGGCCCGTGAGCGGGGTACCAGCTGAGCCGCGCACCCGGACCGCCAGCGGCCCGCCGCCAGCTGGCACGGCCCGGGAACCGCCCTCACCCGTCGTAGAAGACGCGCTCCATCACCGTTCGGGCCCGGCGGGTCGCCTGGCGGTAGTCCTGAAGCAGCTGCGCCGCCGCGCCCTCGCCCTCGTCGTCGGTGCGGTAGCCCAGCGCCTCGGCCAGTGCGCCCGCCTCGCCGGTGTCCGACGGGATCGAGTCCCCCGGCCGCCCCCGCACCAGCATGATCATGCCGCGCACGCGCGCCGCCAGCCGCCAGGCGACCTCCAGCGTCCCCGCGTCGTCGGCGTCCAGCAGGTCCGCCGTGACGGCCGCCTCCAGCGCCGGGATCGTCTCCGTCGTGCGCAGCTCCGGGACCTCGAAGGCGTGCCGCAGCTGGATGAGCTGGGCGACCCACTCCACGTCGCTCAGGCCGCCCCGGCCCAGCTTGGTGTGGAGCGCGGGGTCCGCGCCGCGCGGCAGCCGCTCGGCCTCCATCCGCGCCTTGAGCTTGCGGATCTCCAGCACACCGGCGGCGTCCACCCCGCCCTCCGGGTAGCGCACCGGCTCGACCATCTCCATGAACCGCGCGCCCAGGTCCGCGTCCCCGGCGACCGGGGCCGCCCGTAGCAGCGCCTGCCGCTCCCAGGTCGCCGCCCACTTGTCGTAGTAGGTCCGGTAGGAGGAGAAGGGGCGCACCAGCGGGCCGCTGCGCCCCTCCGGGCGCAGGTCGGCGTCGACCACCAGGGCCGGGTCGGCGGCGGGCATCTCCAGCAGCCGCCGCATCTCCTGCACCAGCGCCTCGGCGTACCGCCGCGCGTCCTCCGGGTCGGCGCCCTCGACCGGCTCGTACACGAACATCACGTCGGCGTCGCTGGCGTAGGTGAGCTCCCGGCCGCCGAAGCGCCCCATGCCGATCACCGCCACGCGGGCCGGGGCCGAAGCGCGGGCGTCCGTCACAGCGCCGTCCGCTCGCGCGCCCTCCGTCCGCGCGGCCTCCGCCTCCGCGCCGTCCGGCCTCCGGCCGTCCCGCTCCGCCGGGGCCGCGTGCCGAGCGGCGGTCGCCCGTTCTGCCGCGCGCAGCGCCGCGTCCACGGTCACCCGGGAGATGGCGCTGACCGACCGACCCACCTCGCCGATGTCGGCCACCCCCAGCAGGTCGGCGGCGGCCGTGCGGAACAGCTCCCGGCGGCGCAGCGCGCGCACCGCCGCCACGGCCGTCTCCCCGTCGTCGTGGCGGCGCAGCGCCGCCTCCGCCTCGGTCGCCAGCTGGGCGGTGGGGCGGCGGGCCAGCTCCTCGTCCCCGGCCAGCATCGCCACCGCCTCGGGGGCGCGCAGCAGCAGGTCGGTCGCGTACCGGCTGCTGCCCAGCACCCGTGCCATGCGCTCGGCCACCCGCACGTCGTCGCGGAGCAGCCGCAGGTACCACGGGGTCGCCCCGAGGGCGTCGCTGACCTGGCGGAACCCCAGCAGACCGGCGTCGGGCCGGGGCGCGTCGGAGAACCAGCCCAGCATCACCGGAAGCAGCGTGCGCTGGATGGACGCCCGGCGCGACACCCCCGAGGTGAGGGCCTGCAGGTGCCGCAGCGCGCCCTTGGGGTCGGCGAACCCGAGCGCACCCAGGCGCTCGCCCGCCTGCTCGGGGGTGAGCCGCGACTCGTCCCCGGGCAGCCGGGCGACCGCGTTGAGCAGCGGCCGGTAGAACAGCTTCTCGTGCAGCCGCCGCACGTCCCCCGCGACCCGCTTCCAGGCCGCGGTCAGGTCGGAGACCGGGTTGGCGGCGTGGCCCAGGGCGCGGCCCAGGCGGCGCAGCGCCTCCTGGCCGGAGGCGGAGGAGGCGTCCGGCAGCAGGTGGGTGCGGCGCAGCTTGTGCAGCTGCAGCAGGTGCTCGACCCGGCGCAGGAACCGGTAGGACGAGGCCAGCCCGGCGGCGTCGGAGCGGCCGACGTAGCCCCCGGCCGACAGCGCCTCGAGGGCCTGCAGGGTGTTGCCCGAGCGCAGGGCCGCGTCGGCGCGCCCGTGCACCAGCTGCAAAAGCTGAACGCTGAACTCGATGTCGCGCAGGCCGCCGGGGCCCAGCTTGAGTTCGCGGGCGGCCTCGGCGGCGGGGATGTGCGCCACCACCCGGCGCCGCATCGCCTGCACGTCCTCCACGAAGCCGGGGCGGTCGGCGGCGCGCCACACCATGGGCCCGATCGCGTCGGAGTAGGCCCGGCCGAGCTCGGCGTCGCCCGCGACGGGGCGGGCCTTGAGCAGGGCCTGGAACTCCCAGGTCTTGGCCCAGCGCTCGTAGTACGCGATGTGGCCGGACAGCGGGCGCACCAGCGGGCCGTTCTTGCCCTCGGGGCGCAGGGCGGCGTCGACCTCCCAGAGCGTGCCCTCGGTGTCGGTCTCGGCGGGGATCGCCATCATCCGGGAGGCCAGGCGGGTGGCGGCCTGCATCGCGTCGTACTCGTCGGCCCCGTCGGCGGGCTCGGCGACGAAGACGACGTCCACGTCGCTGACGTAGTTCAGCTCCCGGCCGCCGCACTTGCCCATGCCGATCACGGCCAGGCGGCACCGGGCGGCGTCCTCAGGGGACTCGCCGCGGGCGACGGCCAGGGAGGCGTCGAGCACGGCGGCGGCCAGGTCGGCCAGCTCGGCGCCGACGGCGGGCAGGTCGGCGGCGCCGGTCAGGTCGCGCCCGGCCAGGCGCAGGACCCGGCGGTGGTAGGCGGCGCGCAGCGCGCGGGAGGGGGCGCCGCCCGCGGTGTCGGGGTCGGCGGCGGGCGCGGGGGAGGTGGGGTCGGCGCCGACGGTGTGCAGGAGGCCGGCGCGCAGCTCGGCGGCGGTGGGGGTGCGGGCGGCGTCGGGGCCGCGCAGCTCGCGCCAGTCGCCGGGGTGGCGCACGAGGTGGTCGGTGAGCGCGTCGCTGGCGCCGAGCACGGCGGTCAGGCGGGCGCGCAGGTCGGCGTCGGAGGCCAGGGCCTCCAGCAGCTCGGCGGGGTCGTCGGCCTGCTCGGCGATGCGCACCAGCCCGGTGAGGGCCTGGTCGGGGTCGGCGGCGGCGCCCAGGGCCGCGGTGAGGGCGCGGTGGTCGGCCGGGTCGATGCCGGCCTCCCGCAGCAGGCGCAGCGCCCGCTCACCGTCGCCGAAGCCGAGCCGGGCCAGGGCGCCGGCGGTGGTCGTGAAGGTCCCCTCGCGCGTGGTCACGGGTCAACGGTAGCCCGCAGGTCCGGGGGCGGGGGAGAGCGGGGCGGCGGGTCGGGCGGCCGGGGCGGCGGCCGCGGGGCGGGCGTGGCGCGCATCACCCGAAAGCACCGGAACAGGGGTTGTTGAACTATCGTTCAAGGAATTAAGTTGAACCATAGTTCAAAAAGTTCGCCGGATGCCCCTCGGGAGGACCCGAGGTGGGACCCGGCGCCGACGGAAAGGGGAGGGCCCATGCCCTGGCTGCTGCTCATCGGGGCGATCCTCGCCGAGGTCACCGCGACCATCTCGCTACGCTTCTCCGAGGGGTTCACCCGCCTCCTCCCCTCGGCGATCACGGCCGTCGGCTACGGGGCCGCGTTCTTCCTCCTCGCCCAGACCCTCAAGCAGGGCATGCCGGTGGGGGTCGCCTACGCCGTCTGGGCGGCGGTGGGGGTGTCCCTGGTGGCGATCATCGGCGCGCTCTTCCTGGGGGAGACGCTCACCTGGATCCAGGTGGCCGGTGTCGTGCTGATCATCGGCGGAGTGTTGGCCATGGAACTGGGGGCGGCGCATTGACCTCGGAGGACGGGCCCGGCGGGGAGCCGGCGGCCCCGGAGGTGCCGGAGGCGCCGGAGGGCAAGGACGTGAAGGAGGACGGGCGCCGCGCGCGCGGCGAGCGGCGGCGGTCCGCGATCATCGACGCGACGCTGCGGGTCGTCGAGCGCGACGGCACGGCGGGGGTGACCCACCGGGCGGTGGCCGCCGAGGCCGGGATCCCGGCGAGTTCGGCCGTGTACTACTTCGCGACCATCGACGACCTGCTGGTGGCGGCCCTCACCGAGGCGGCCGACGCGTACGTGCGCCGGGTGCGCGAGGCGGCCGAGGCGGGCGGCGACCCGCTGGACGCGCTCGCCGCGGCGGTCGTCGGCGGAGGCTCGCCGGAGCAGCGCGGGCGCTGCCTGGCCGAGTACGAGCTCACCCTGCTCGCGGTGCGCAGGCCGTCCCTGCGCGCGCAGGCCCGCCGGTGGATGGACCTGGTGACCGAGGTGGCGCGGCGGCACACCGACGACCCGGTGGCGGTGCGCACGGCGGTGGCCGCGGCGGACGGGCTGTGCCTGGAGGCCCTGCTCGACGACCGCGACGTGGACCCGGGAGAGGCGCGCGCGGTCCTTGCCCGCGCGCTGGGACTGGAGTGACCGGTGGACGGCGTCCGCTGGAGTGGAGACGCCTTCGGGGCCGCCTACCGAAGTGCGGAGCGCTGGTCCCCGGCCTTGCCCTGAAGCCGTAATGGCCGCGCCGGCCCGACCGGACGAAGTGCTTCTCCAGCGGACGCGATCGAGTGGTGGGCCCCCCGGAGTCGTTGAGAACGGCCGTTCCACCACCCCCGAACCGTGTACGGGTACCCGCACGGCGGTCGTCGGCCCGAGAGTGGCGGAGACGACACGACGCTCTACCTTCCCTCCCAGGGCCGCCCGCCGGCCCGGAGAAGGGCGCGCGACCCCCGTGTGCGCGGGGGTGAGTGCTTCGTCCTCCCGTGAGCGGCCCCGGTGCGTCGACCCCGACCCGGTTCGAGGGGGCGCCGGACCGCTGGGATGATGAGTCCTGCCATGCCAGACGCTCGCTACGGACTCCGATTCGCCCTGCTCAGGGCGGCGCTCTTCGCCGCCGTGTGCACGGGCGTCGCGCTGTTCGGGCACACCGCGGCGGGCGCGCCCGCGCCGCTGCCCGGGGTCGTCGCGGGCTACTGGGCGCTCGTGGCCCTGGCGGCGCTCCCGTTCGCGCGGGGGCGGCGGTCGCTCGCCTCGCTGGCGCCCGGCCTCTTCGGAGCCCAACTTCTCCTGCACATGGCGTTCTCCGCCGCGACCTCGCCGCTGCCCGGTGCGGGACCCCTGTCCGTCGAGCACCTGTGCGGCAGCGCGGCCGTGCACGCGGACTTCGGCATGCTGGCCGCGCACGTCTGGGCGGCGCTGGTCACGGGGTGGTGGCTGAGCTCGGGCGAAGAGGCGCTGTGGGCGGTCCTGCGCCTGCTGCGGGCCCGGCTCCCGGTCCGGGGGAAGGCGGGGACGCTGCCGCCTCCCGCGCCGTCGCTCCGTGCGGAGCCGCCCCGGGCCCTCCTCACGACCCGCTTCCTGCGGCACACCCTCGCCGGCCGGGCCCCGCCCCCGTGGGCGCCGCGCCCCTGCGCCACCGCGGCCTGACCCCTTCGGGCGATCCCCGGGGCGGCCGCCGCGCGGCGCGGCGTGCGCGGACCGAGGATCCCCCGGAAGGCGACGAAGCTGAGGAAGACACTGGAATGCGCAGGACGACGATGGCGGCCGCCGGTGCGGCGGCCGTGACGGCGCTGCTGGCCGGATGCGGTGGCCAGGCGGCGACCGGTGACCAGGGGCCCTACAACGGCAGCGAGATCAAGGGCGCGTTCACGCTGCCCTCCACCGAGTTCACCGACAACAAGGGCGAGCCGTACGACCTCAAGGAGGACTCGGCCGGGAAGTACACGGCGGTGTTCATCGGGTTCACCAACTGCCCGGACATCTGCCCGACCACCATGGCGGACCTGTCCCAGGCGAAGGGGATGCTGGACGAGTCCGAGCAGGAGGAGTTCCAGACCGTGTTCATCACGGCGGACCCGGAGCGGGACGACCCCGAGCTGCTCGACATGTGGCTGAGCAGCTTCGACCCCTCGTTCGTGGGGCTCACCACGGACCTGGAGGACACCGACGCGACCGCCAATGAGCTGGGCATCTCGGTCTCCCGGCCGGAGGACCGCTCCGGCGACTACCAGGTCGACCACGGCGGCCAGACGCTGCTGTTCGACCCGGAGGGCAACTCGCGGATCATGTGGTCCTACGGCACCGAGCCCGAGAAGGTCGCCGAGGACCTGGAGACCGTGATCGGAGAGGGCGCGTGATGGCGGTGAGAGGCGCGACGAGAGGCGGCCGTGCCGGTAAGGCGCGCCGCCCGGTGGCGGGGCGACGGGTCCTGACGCTGTCGTGCGCGGCCGGCGCCCTCGCCCTGGCTGCGGTCACGGGCTGCGCGGCGCAGGAGCCGCAGATCGAGACGTCGGACGCGACGGTGCGGGTCCCGCTGACGCCGGACGTGACGTCGGCGTACGTGACGATCGAGAACACCGGGGGCGCCGACGACACCCTGATCGGGGCGGACACCGCGGCGGCCGACGAGGTCCAGATGCACGAGAACGTGCAGAAGGACGACGGCACCACGGGCATGGAGGAGCGCGACGAGATCCCGGTGAAGGCGGGAGAGACGGTCTCCTTCGAGCCGGGGAAGCTGCACCTGATGCTGATGGACCCGGACGAACTGAAGGCGGGGGAGACGGTCGCCCTGGAACTCCGCTTCGAAAAGTCGGGCACCGTAGAGGTGAACGCCGAGGTGGAGGACGTCATGGGCGAGGGCGCCAAGGGCGGGGACATGGAGTCGATGGACGACATGGACCACGGCGACATGGACCACTGACCCGCCCCCAGGGGCCGGACCCACCCCAGGGCCCGGCCCCTTCTGCAGAGGAACCCCCACGCCCCGCCCCCGCCCAACACGCGGTGGGACCGGGGCACGCTCTTCGAGAGGCGACACAGTCCCGACGCCCATGAGGCGTCGAAGGCGGTCCCCGGCCGGTCGAGAACACACGGCCCTCTCGGCCACTACGTGGCACACTGAAACGAGCGACGGAAGGGAGTGCCCCGTGGCCACCCGTCAGTTGAACGACCCGGCGCAGATCATGGAGATGCTGCCCGAGCAGGACCGGGCATGGTTCCTCCGGGAGTACAGGGAGGCCGCCCATATCGCCGCGGACGACCCCAAGCGCTTCGACCAGCTCCAAGAGATGCTCCGCACATGGCACCTGCGCGCGCTCGCACGCAACGGTGACGGGTACGAGGAGAGCCGCGAACAGGCACGCACCGGTGTAGGCGACTTCACCAGCCTCGACGAGATCATCGCTCGTCGGCGGGCTACGTGAACTACCGGATCGAATTCACCGCGAAAGGTGATGCCGAGACCGTCGGCCTTCCCTCAAAGGCGTTCACCGCATTGATCGAGACTCTCAGTGCCGTGGGACGCGACCCCTGGAGCGCAGGGTGGAGCGATGACGCCGCTGATCCCCTGTGGCGGTGGGCGCCGTTCGGCGAGGACGGCGTCGTGCTCTTCTACGTCGACACGGCCCAGAGCCTCGTACGGGTCCACACCGTCACTTGGGTCGGTTGACCGGTAGGGGCCGGGACCCGAGCTGAAGTGAGGCGGAGTGAGGCGGACATGACGGGCTCGTATGACGTCACTGTCGACCGGGTCCTTGGCGTGGAGGATGTCCGGCAACTCTGCTCAGTGCTGCTCGGGGTTCCTGTCTGGCTGGGGGAGGAGCTTGGGGCCGGCCAGGTGATGCCTGCTGATTACGGGTACCTCGACTACGCGGCTGAGCCGCTCATCTCCTCCACCTGGTTCTCCTGTGGCTCCACGCGGGCGCCCCTCGCCGAGTGGGAGTTCGCCTCCCGTGTCTCGCGGGCCTTCTCCGCTCGGTGCTGGGTCGGTGACGACACCATCGTCCCCTCCCGCATGCTCCTCGCCGAACCGGATGGGACGGTCCTTCCCGTGCACGCCCAGGACATCGACGACGACGGCTTCGCCGTCTGGGGCTTTCGGCTCGACCGGCCATGTAGCCGCCGCGACGAGTGGTGCGGGAACAGCGCCGACTGCCGGGGATCGGGCTTTCCGCCGGACTGGCGGTACGCCCCTAACGCATGAAGGAAGGGGCCGCCGACGCGTGCGCGGTCGGCGGCCCCCTCAGACGGATCCAGCCCGCCTACGGCACCCGTTCCTTAGATGTCGTAGTACAGCTCGAACTCGCGCGGGTGCGGGCGCAGGCGCAGGGAGTCGATCTCCTCGGTGCGCTTGAAGTCGATGTAGGTCTCGACCAGGTCCGGGGTGAAGACCCCGCCCTCCAGCAGGAACTCGTGGTCGGCCTCCAGGGCGTCCAGGGCGGACTCCAGGGACGCCGGGACCGTCTCGACCGCCGCGGCCTCGGCCGGGGGCAGCTCGTAGAGGTCCTTGTCCATCGGCTCCGGCGGCTCGATCTTGTTCTTGATGCCGTCCAGGCCCGCCATCAGCATCGCCGAGAAGGCCAGGTACGGGTTGGCCGACGGGTCCGGCACGCGGAACTCCAGGCGCTTGGCCTTGGGGTTCGGGCCGGTCAGCGGGATGCGGATGCACGCCGAGCGGTTCCGCTGGGAGTACACCAGGTTGATCGGGGCCTCGTAGCCCGGCACCAGGCGGTGGTAGGAGTTCACCGTCGGGTTGGTGAAGGCCAGCAGCGCGTTGGCGTGCTTGAGCAGGCCGCCGATGTAGTAGCGGGCCGTGTCCGAGAGCTGGGCGTAGCCCGACTCGTCGAAGAACAGCGGGGCGCCGTCCTTCCACAGGCTCTGGTGGCAGTGCATGCCCGACCCGTTGTCGCCGAAGAGCGGCTTGGGCATGAAGGTCACGGTCTTGCCCGCGGCGTTGGCCGTGTTCTTCACGATGTACTTGTAGAGCTGCACGCGGTCGGCCTGCTGCAGCAGCGTGCCGAACTTGATGCCGATCTCGGCCTGGCCGGCGGTGCCCACCTCGTGGTGCTGCAGCTCGACGTCGAGGCCGGCGTCGATCAGGTTGCGCACCATGCGCGAGCGCAGGTCGCTGTAGTGGTCGACCGGCTCGACCGGGAAGTACCCGCCCTTGTAGCGCGGGCGGTAGCCGAGGTTGCCGCCGTTCTGCGCGGTACCGGTGTTCCAGGCGCCCTCGATGGAGTCGATCTGGTAGTAGCCGGTGTTCGCGCGCGTCTCGAAGCGGACGTCGTCGAAGATGTAGAACTCGGCCTCGGGCCCGAAGAAGGCGGTGTCGGCGATGCCGCTGCTCTTCAGGTAGGCCTCGGCCTTGCGGGCGACGTTGCGCGGGTCGCGGCTGTAGGACTCCAGGGTCAGCGGGTCGTGGACGAAGAACGTCATGTTCAGCGTCTTGAACTCGCGGAACGGGTCCAGCACGGCGGTGCTCAGGTCGGGCAGCAGCAGCATGTCCGACTCGTGGATCGCCTGGAATCCGCGGATCGAGGACCCGTCGAACATCTGGCCCTTGGTGAACGTGTCCTCGTCGACGTTCTCCGTGGGGATCGTGACGTGGTTCACGCCACCGAACAGGTCGGTGAACCGGACGTCGAGGAACTCGACGCCCTCGTTCCTGATGAACGCGAGGGCCTCATCGGCGCTGCTGAACAAGACATACCTCCGAGCAGATGTGAGAGGGGGCGGCGGTGGCGCGGGCCTCGGCCCGGTGTCATCCGCTCTCCGCGACCCCCTCCTCGGCCACGCTGACGACGCTAGGAGGGCGGCGTTTCTCGTCCATGTCTCGTATGTTTCCTGCGCGTTACGGGGTGCGGCGTTTCCCCTGTCCAGCGGGGCGTATCCGGCGTTGCACCGGGAAACGGCGCTTCCGGGCGCCCCCGCGACAGTGTCCGGAATCACGTACCCTGCGGCGCCGATACCGTGGGTCCCATGGAGACGAACGGTGACGTGGGCCCTGAGGAGGCCGCATTCCGCTACCGGGGGAACCGGCTGGGGATGCCCGAGGAGGGACCGGGCTCGGTGCCCGGCGTGGGCCGCAGGCTCGTGGCGCTCATGCTCGACTGGGTGCTGAGCCTGGCGATCGCCTACGGCCTCCTCGGCGCGGATCCGCAAGAGGGCTCGGCCACCGCCCTGCTGGTGTTCGCGGTGATGACGGCGCTGTTGCTGGCACTGTTCGGAACCACCCTCGGCAAACGCATCGCCGGCATCGGCCTGGCGCCGACCGGCGAGCGCGGCATCCCCTGGCCTCTGGCGGTCATCGTCCGCACCGTCCTGCTGTGCCTGGTCATCCCCGCCGTCGTCTACGACCGCGACCAGCGGGGCCTGCACGACCGCGCCGCGGGGACCGTCTCCCGGCGCCTCTAGCCCCTGCCCGGATCCCCGTTGATCTCGGGGAAAACGACGCTAAAACCGCGGATGTAGCGTCGTTTCTACCGAGATCAACGACGAGGGCGGGCGGGGCCCGGGCGGTGCCGATGTGACCCCCGCGGAATGAACGAAGGAGCCGCCCGGTCCACGCGGGGCCGGGCGGCTCCTCTCCGTCGTCCTGCTGGCGAAGCGCCCGTCGAGTCGTCTCGTGGCCTCAGCGCGTCTGGGGCTTGGGGCCCTTCGGCATCTTCACGCCCTTGGGCATCGGCCCCTTGGGCATCTGCACCGCCGAGGGCAGCGCCCTGAGCCGGTACCGCAGCTCGGCCACCTTCGCCTTGTCCAGGTTGCGCGGCAGCTTCATCATGTGCTTCTGCAGGTCGGAGATGGGCACCTGGCCATCGCCGTTGCCGACCATCACGTCGTAGATCGGCATCTCGTAGGCCACGCGCGACACGCGCTTCTTCTCCGCCGCCACGATCTTGCGCAGCCGCGACGGCTCCCCCTCGCCGACCAGCACGACGCCCGGGCGGCCGACGACGCGGTGCACCACGTCCATCTGCCGCGTGGCCGCCACCCCCGGCTCCGTCGACCAGTCGCCGCGCATGTTCTCCAGCACCGCCATGCCCGCGCCGAGCTGCCCGTCGAGCATCTTGTACTGGATCTTCTGCGCCGACCGGGTGAAGTAGATGAACCCGGCCAGGAAGGCGATCGGGATGCCCAGGCTCAGCCAGTAGAGCCAGCCCCCGCCGGTGACCAGGCCGCCGACGACCGACAGCGCCACCAGGCCCAGGAAGATGCCGACCGCGATCGGGATCGACTTGGGGCTCTGCTTGTGCACGACCTTCGCGACCATGCCGAGCTGCTTGAACCGGCCCGGCCGCTTCTGCTCCTCGGAGCCGCCCTTGCCTGCGGCCGCCTGGGAGGTGTTGGTGTCCTTGGGCTTCTTCGCCATGCCTTCCAGGATATGGCCCATGGGGACGCCAACGTGAAACGGCGGCCGTCGGCCGCCGTTTCAGCTTGATTACTTTGCAATGTTCGGTTTGTCCGGATCGTCCGCAGGGGTGTCCCGGAACCGTCCCAGGTGAGCGGTGTGCGGCGCCCGAGGAGCGGTGCGGACGGCGGCGTGGAACCACGGTGTGCGCCGTGGTGCGAACGGCGGTGGCGGGGCGGTACCGACGGGGCGGCGCGCGCCGACGCCTCAGGCCTGCGCCTGCGCCCCCGCCTCGGCCTCGCGCTTCTCGATCGCCTGCTTGTACAGCCGCCCGGCGCGGTAGGACGAGCGCACCAGCGGCCCCGACATCACGCCCGCGAAGCCGATCTCCTCGGCCTCGGCCGCCAGCTCCACGAACTCCTCCGGCTTGACCCACCGGTCGATCGGGTGGTGCAGCTTGGAGGGCCGCAGGTACTGGGTGATGGTCAGCAGGTCGCACCCGGCCTCGTGCAGGTCGCGAATGGCCTCGCTGATCTCGTGCCGCTCCTCGCCCATGCCCAGGATCAGGTTCGACTTGGTCACCAGCCCGGCGTCGCGCGCCTTGGTGATGACCTCCAGCGAGCGCTCGTAGCGGAACCCGGGGCGGATCCGCTTGAACACCCGCGGCACCGTCTCGACGTTGTGCGCCAGCACCTCGGGCCGGGAGCCGAAGACCTCGCCCAACTGCTCGTCGTCGGAGTTGAAGTCGGGGATCAGCAGCTCGACGCCGGTGTCCGGGTTGAACTCGTGGATCTTGCGGACCGTCTCGGCGTAGAGCCAGGCGCCGCCGTCCTCCAGGTCGTCGCGGGCCACGCCGGTGACCGTCGCGTAGCGCAGCTCCATGGTGCGCACCGAGTTGGCGACCTTGGTCGGCTCCATCCGGTCCAGCGCCGTGGGCTTACCGGTGGCGATCTGGCAGAAGTCGCACCGGCGGGTGCACTGGTCGCCGCCGATGAGGAAGGTCGCCTCGCGGTCCTCCCAGCACTCGTAGATGTTCGGGCACCCGGCCTCCTGGCAGACCGTGTGCAGGCCCTCGCGCTTCACCAGCGAGTGCAGCTCGCTGTACTCGGGCCCCATCTTCGCCTTGATCTTGATCCACGGCGGCTTCTTCTCGATGGGCGTCTCGCTGTTGCGGGCCTCGATCCGCAGCAGCTTGCGGCCCTCGGGAGCGATGGTCAACGCGGACCCTTCCTTTCCTCGTCCCTCGTGGGGAGGTCGTCGTCGTGCTCGGGCACCGTCAGGCGGTCGCCGGCTCCGCCGGGGCCTGCGCCCCGGGGAAGTGCGCCGGCACGCCGTCGCTGTGGCTGTAGGACTCGGCGCCGAACACCTCGGCCAGGTGCGCCTCGACGCGCGGCAGGACCTCGGCGACGGTCACGCCGCGCCCCGTCTCGCGCGAGATGCTGGTGACGTCCCCTTCGTCGGCGGGGATGCCGCACGGGACGATCCTCTGGAACCACGAGAGATCATTGTCGCAGTTGAGGGCGAAACCGTGCATGCCGACCCCGCGCGAGATCCGGCACCCGATGGCCCCGACCTTGCGCTCGATCAGCCCGCGGGCGGGGTCGGCGTCCAGCCAGACCCCGGTCTTGCCCTCGATGCGCCGACCGGCCAGGCCGTACTCGGCCAGGGTGCGGATGATCGCCTCTTCGAGCAGGCGCACGTAGGCGACCACGTCGATCGGGTCGGCCAGGCGCACCATCGGGTAGACGGTGAGCTGTCCGGGGCCGTGCCAGGTGATCTTGCCGCCGCGGTCGATGTCGAAGACGGGGGTTCCGGGCCAGGTCTGCTCCCGGTCCCATTTGCTGGTGCGCTTCCCGGCCGTGTAGACGGGCTCGTGCTGGAGCATGAGCACCGTGTCGGGGATGAGGTCGGCGACGCGGCTCTGGTGGAGCCGCTTCTGGAGGTCCCAGCCCTCCTGGTAGGGGACCGGGTCGTCGCCGAGCCGGGCGAAGACGAGCTCACTCATACATCCCACCTTATGCCCTCGGAGGGGCTCGGGCGGAAGGCGGCCCGACCCCTCCGCGGCGCCCTGTTCCTGCGGGAATAACGCGTCCCGGGGCGGTGTTCGCCCGCCGCTGCCGGGGCTGTCGCCGGGGCCGCCCCGGACGCCCGGAGCGCCCGCCGCCTCACCGCTCCGACGCTTCGGCCACCGCGGCCATGAGCGCCGGTCCCAGGGTGGGGTGCTCGAACGCGAAGCCCGCCTCCTGCAGCCGAGCGGGCAGCACCCGCTGGCTCACCAGCGCCGCCTCGTCGGCGAAGCCGCCCAGGGCCGCGCGCATCGCGAACGCGGGCACCGGCAGCGGCGCGGGTCGGCCGACGGCCGCCGCCACCGCCCGCGTATAGGCGGCATTGGTCACCGGCTCGGGAGCGCACAGGTCGAACGGTCCCGTCAGGTCGGGCCGCTCCAGCAGGAACCGCATCGCCCCCACATGGTCGCGCAGGCTGATCCAGCTCATGTACTGGCGCCCGTCGCCCAGCCGCCCGCCCAAGCCGAGCCGGAACAGCGGCAGCACCGCCGCCAGCAGCCCGCCGTGCCCGGACAGCGCGATGCCGGTGCGCAGGTGGGCGGTGGCGGTCCCGGCCTCCTCGGCCTCGGCGGTGGCGCGCTCCCAGTCCCGGCACAGGTCCGAGAGGAACCCCTGCCCCTTGTCGCCGGTCTCGTCCACGGCCCGGTCGCCGGTGTCGCCGTAGTAGCCCACCGCCGACCCGGACAGCAGGCGGCCCGGCGGCGCGTCCATGCCCGCAAGCGCCTTCGCCAGGGTCCTGGTCCCGGCCACCCGGCTCTGCCGGATCGCGCGCCGGCGCGCGGTGGTCCAGCGGGCCGGGCCCAGCGGGGCCCCCGCCAGGTGCACGACGGCGTCGGCTCCGACCAGGGGGCCGGTGTCGACCGTGCCGTTCTCCGGGTCCCACCGCGCTTCGTGCTCGTCGCGGGCGGGGCGGCGCACCATGCGCACGACCTCGTGCCCGTCGTCGGCGAGGGAGCGCGCCAGGGCGCTTCCGATGAGACCGGTGGACCCGGTGATCGCGACCTTCATAGGGACGGTCCTACCCGTTCCGGCGGCGGGTGAGCGGCGGGACGGCGGGAGGCGGGGTGCGGTGGGGCGGTGAAGGGGGCGGGGGAGCGGCCGCCCGGCCGCCGGGAGGCCCAGTGGCCACCGGAAACCGGAGATCGCGGGACCCTTCGGACAGTCTTCGGCCGATTCCCCGGGTAATTCCCCGGAATGCCTGCGCGGCGGGTGATCACCCCTCTACGGTGGGCTTATCCGGGCGCACTTCGGTGCGAAGCCCGGGCCGACCTTTGGTGATGGGGATCACCAGGGGGATGGTGAATGGTGGGGTAACAAGGCGGGGCGGTGTCCGGGAGGGCGCCGCCCCGCTGCCGTTGTGCGTCCACCGCCGCCCGGTCGCCTGTCGGCCACGGGCTGCCGGGAAGCGCTGTGGCTGGAGGACTGGGGGTGGGCGGCGCGTACCGGGTGGGGAGTGCCGGGGCGCGCATTGAGTGTGGTTAAGGGGCATCCACGGGCCGATCGGGTGGCGGAAACGCCACCCTCGGACGGCACCGGCCGGTGTGCCGATGCCGACGCCCTGGAACATGCCCCCGGAAACACGACGCGGCCGCGACCCCTTCGCGGGGCCGCGGCCGTGTCGTTCGCCGCTCATGGGACCGCGGAGCGGCCCGGACGCCTCCGGGCACGCCTCAGTCCGGGACCGCCGTCAGGCCAGGCCCAGGTCGGCCTCGAAGGCGCCCTCCTCCAGGCGCTCCTTCACCGCCTGCAGGAACTTGCCCGCGTCGGCCTTGTCGATCAGCCGGTGGTCGTGGGTGAGGGCCAGGTACGCCATCGAGCGCACCGCCATGACCTCGCCCAGCTCCGGGTCCTCCACCACGACCGGGCGCTTGACCACGGCGCCGGTGCCCAGGATGGCCACCTGCGGCTGGTTGATGATGGGCGTCTCGAACAGCGCGCCCACCGCGCCGGTGTCGGCGATGGTGAAGGTGCCGCCGCTCAGCTCGTCGGGGCTGAGCTCCCCGGTGTGCGCGCGCCGGCTCAGGTCGGAGATCTTGCGGGCCAGGCCGCCCAGGTTGAGGTCGCCCGCGTCCTTGATCACCGGGGCCAGCAGCCCGCGCTCGGTGTCCACCGACACCGACAGGTTCTCCAGGTCGTGGTAGGTGACCTCGTAGCTGTCGCTGTCGATGACGGCGTTCAGCTTCGGGTGCGCCTTGAGCGCCTCCACCGCGGCCAGCGCGAAGAAGTCGAAGAAGTCCAGCTCCACGCCCTCGCGCCCGGCGAACTGCTCGGCCGCCTGGCCGCGCAGGCGGGCGATGTTGGTCATGTCGACCTCGACCACCTGGGTGACCTCGGCCGAGATGCGCAGCGACTCGGCCATCTGGTCGGCGATGGTCTGCCGCAGCCGGGACATCTTCTCGGTGCGCCCGCGCAGCGTGGTGTCGGGCGCCGGGGCGGTGCGGGCCGGGGCGGCCGCGGGGGCGGCCGGCTCGGAGGCGGCCGCGGCGGCGTCCAGCACGTCCTGCTTGCGGATGCGGCCGCCCACGCCGGTGCCGCGCACCGACGCCAGGCTCACCCCGTGCTCGGCGGCGAGCTTGCGCACCAGCGGGGTCACGTAGGCCTCGGTGACCGCGTCGGTGCCGGAGGCCGTCCCGGTGCCGCTGATGGTCTCCACGTCCACCGTCGGGGCGTCGGCCTCGCGGTCGGCGCGGGCGGGCGCGGCGGGCCGCTCCGGCGCGGGGGCCGGGGCGGGCGCGGGCGCCGGGGCGGCGGCCTGCGGGGCGGGCTCGGGCTCGGGGGCGGGAGCGGCGGGCTCCGGCTCCGGCTCGGGCTGCGCCTCCTTGGCCGTGGGCGCAGCCTCCTCCTCGGCCGGGGCCTCGCCCGCCTCGGAGATGATGGCGATCTGGGCGCCGATCTCCACCGTCTCATCCTCGGCGACGAGGATCTTGGTGAGCACACCGGAGGCGGGGGCGGGGATCTCGGTGTCGACCTTGTCGGTGGAGACCTCCAGCAGCGGCTCGTCGACCGCGACGGTGTCGCCCTCCTTCTTGAGCCACTGGGTGACGGTGCCCTCGGTGACACTCTCGCCCAGTTCGGGCATTGCAACGGAAGTCGGCATGGGGTCCTCTTAGCAGCGAAAAACGTATGGAGCGCGGAGAAGAAGCGAGCGGGGCGGGCCCGGAGCCCGCCCCGCGGGGGCGCGTCAGTCGTGGACGTGCAGCGGCTTGCCCGCCAGCGCCAGGTGCGCCTCGCCCAGCGCCTCCGACTGGGTCGGGTGCGGGTGGATGAGCTGCGCCACCTCGGCGGGCAGCGCCTCCCAGTTGTAGATGAGCTGGCCCTCGGCGATCAGCTCGCCGACCCGGGAGCCGACCATGTGGACGCCCAGCACCGGGCCGTCCTTCTCGGCGATGACCTTGATCGCGCCCTGGGTCTGCAGGATCTGGCTCTTGCCGTTGCCCGCCAGGTTGTAGTTGGTCTCGACGATGTCGTAGCCGCGCTCCTTGGCGGTGGCCGAGGTGATGCCGACCGAGGCCACCTCCGGCTCGCAGTAGGTGATCCGCGGGACGCCGTCGTAGTCGATGGCCGGCGGGTTGAGCCCGGCGATGCGCTCGGCCACGAAGATGCCCTCGGCGAAGCCCACGTGCGCGAGCTGCAGGGTGGGGATCAGGTCGCCGACCGCGTAGACGTTGCCCACGCCGGTGTGCAGGTTCTCGTCCACCTTGACGAACCCGCGCTCCATCGGGATGCCCTGCTCCTCGTAGCCCAGGCCCTCCGAGACCGGGCCGCGGCCGATGGCCACCAGCAGGACCTCGGCCTCCAGGGTCTTGCCGCCCTGCAGGGTGACGCTGACGCCGGAGTCGGTGGTCTTGACGCTCTCGAACGGGGTGCCCAGCTCGTACTTGATGCCGCGCTTGCGGAAGGCCCGCTCCAGCAGCTTGGAGCTGGACTCCTCCTCGACCGGCACCAGGTGCGGCAGCGCCTCGACGATGGTGACCTCGGAGCCGAAGGAGCGGTAGACGCTGGCGAACTCCACGCCGATCACGCCGCCGCCCAGGACGACCGCGGACTCGGGCACCCGGTCCATCCGCAGCGCCTGCTCGCTGGTGATGACCTTCTCGCCGTCGATGTCCAGGCCCAGGGTCTTGGGCTTGGAGCCGGTGGCCAGGACGATGTTGCGGCCCTTGTAGACCGCGCCGCCGACGGTGACCTCGTCGGGGCCGGTCAGCTTGCCCTCGCCCTCGACGACGGTGATCCCGCGGGACTTGATCAGACCGGACAGGCCCTTGTGGAGCCCGCCGACGACCTTGTCCTTGTACTTGTGGACGGCGGGGACGTCGACGCCCTCGAAGCTCGACTTCACGCCGAACTTCTCGCCCTCCTTGGCGGAGTCGGCGACCTCGGCCGCGTGCAGCAGCGCCTTGGTCGGGATGCAGCCCTGGTGCAGGCAGGTGCCGCCGAGCTTGTCTTTCTCGATCAGGGCGACACTCATGTCCAGTTCGGCCGCGCGCAGCGCCGCCGCGTAGCCGCCGCTGCCGGCGCCCAGGATCACGAGGTCGAAGGTGCCGCCGCTCTCACTCACGGGAAGGACACTCCTTGGTGTGGATGTAGTGGTGTTCGTCCGTCGGTGACGGATGCGGTGCGGCCGGGCGCGTGTCCCGCCCGGCCGCGCCCGGTCTCAGTTCTGCGCGCCGCCGGCCAGGTCCTCGGCGATCCGCACCAGGGTGCGGGTGGCCGCACCGGTGCCGCCCTTGGGGGTGTAGCCGTGCGGACCGCCCTGGTTGAAGGAGGGCCCGGCGATGTCCAGGTGCGCCCAGCGCTGCCCGTCGGCCACGAACTCCTTGAGGAACACGCCCGCGCTGAGCATGCCGCCCCAGCGCTCGCCCGCCACGTTGGCGATGTCGGCGACCGAGGAGTCCAGGCCCTTGCGCAGCTCCTCGGGCAGCGGCATCGGCCAGGCGGCCTCGCCCGCGGCCTCCGCCGAGGCGGTGACCGAGTCGCGGGTGTCGTCGTCGGAGGCCATGACCGCGAAGACGCGGGTGCCCAGCGCGACCAGCTGCGCGCCGGTCAGCGTGGCCACGTCGACCAGCAGGTCCGGCCCGTCCTCCTGGGCGCGCACCAGCGCGTCGGCCATGACCAGGCGGCCCTCGGCGTCGGTGTTGAGCACCTCCACCGTCGTGCCGCCGTACATGGTCAGCACGTCGGAGGGGCGCTGGGCGGTGCCGGAGGGCATGTTCTCGGCGATGGCGAGGTAGGCCACCGCGTTCACCTTCGGCTTGAGGACCGCGATGGCCCGCATGGCGCCCAGCACCGCGGCGGCGCCGCCCATGTCGGACTTCATCCAGTCCATGGCGCCCGCCGGCTTCAGCGACAGGCCGCCGGAGTCGAAGGTGATGCCCTTGCCGACGAAGGCGACCGTGGAGGAGGCCTCCGGGTGGGAGTAGGCCAGCCGCACCAGGCGCGGCGGGTTGGCCGAGCCCTGGCCGACGCCGACGATGCCGCCGTAGCCGCCCTCGGCCAGCTCCTTCTCGTCCAGGGTCCGGACGTCGAGGCCGTGCTCGCGGGCGACCTCCTCGGCCACCCCGGCCAGGTCCTCGGGGACCAGGTCGGCCGGGGCGGTGTTGACCAGGTCGCGCACCAGGTTGACCGAGGCGGCCACCGGCTCGGCGCGCTCGACGGCGGCCGCGGCCCCGTCGGCGGCGCTGACCACCTGGAAGGAGGAGGCGGGGGTGCGCTCGGCGTCCTCGCCGGTGCGGTAGCGGGTGAAGGCGTAGTCGCCCAGCAGGGCGCCGGTGGCGGCTGCCCCGGCCAGCTCGGCGGTGCCGGCGGGCAGCGCCAGCACCACGCGGGAGGCCTCGGCCGGGCGGGCGCGCAGGGCGGCGCCAGCCGCGCGGGCGACATGGTCGGGGTCGGGGGCGCCGCCGTCGGGGACGGGGCCCAGACCGACGGCGAGCACGACCGGGGCGGTGGTCGCGCCGGCGGAGGGGAGGCTGTGCACCTCCTCGAGGGCGCCGCTCGCTCCCAGAAGCGACAGGGTCCGGGCGAGGCCGCCGGGGTAGGCCGCCTCGACGTCGTGAGCGCCCGACGCGGGCTCCGGGCCGTCGGCCCCGGAGTGGTAGCCGACGACAACGGCGTCGGCGTCGAGCGAACAGGGGGATTCCGTAATGACTGACAGCGACGTGCTCACGGGTCCGATGCTAGTCCTTGTGACGTCCCGGTGGGCACGCCGCACCCGGCGCGCCCACCGCCGGGCCGGAGGCGGCCCCGTGTTCACTTGTATGTGAAGAAGTCCGATTCTTTCCGGTGATGGCGGCGCGAAGCGCCCCGTCCGTGACGATCCTCCGCATCTTCCGGAACGGCGCGTTCGCACCGGTCACCGCGGGTGGCCGGGTGCGGCCCCGGCCGGAGTGTGAAGAAATGTGATGATGGCTACAGGGTGCCGCAGGGGGCCGGGCGCCCGTTCCGGGCGCGGCTGCGCTCACAGGGCGATCGCCGCCGCGACGAGGGCGACCGTGGCGGACGTCTCGCACAGCGCGCCCAGCACGTCGCCGGTGATCCCGCCCAGGCGGCGCCGTGCGTGCAGCAGCAGCGGGACCGACGCGGCGGCCCCCAGGGCCACCGCGAAGGCCAGGGACAGCGCCGCGCCGGGGGAGTGCAGGAGCCCAGCCAGGGCGGCCAGGGCCAGCGCGCCGACGGCGGAGGCGGCGGCCGCGGCGTGCGGCACCGTTCCGGCGACGTAGGCCCCCAGCCCGTCCGGGCGCGCCGAGGGGACCCCGGGCGTGCAGGCCAGGGTGATGGCCAGGCGCCCGGCGACGGCGGCGGCGACCAGCGCGGCCGCCCCGGCGAGTGCGCCCGCCGACGCGGCCTGCGCCAGCGCGGAGGCCTGCACCAGCAGCACCAGCACCAGGGTGATCACCCCGAAGGGGCCGATGTCGGAGCGCTTCATGATCCGCAGGGCGTCCTCGGCCGGCTTCCCGCTGCCGAGGCCGTCGGCGAGGTCGGCCAGCCCGTCGAGGTGGAGGCCCCGGGTGAGGGCGGCGAGCAGGCCGAGGGCGAGCGCGGCGGCGAGCAGGGGGGTGAGCCCGACGGCCACGGCGACGGAGACGAGCACGCCGCCCGCGGCCCCCAGCCCGGCCCCGATGAGGGGGGCCCACCGCATGGCCCACCCGGCGACCGTACGGTCCACCCGGTCGACCCGGACGGGCACGGCGGTGAGCGTGCCCGCCGCCATCCGGAGCCCGTCGAGAGCGGTCCCGTCCGGCCCCCTGGGGGGTCGGTAAGGACCGTGACCGGCATCGGACTGCATGCGGACTCCTTGCACGACAGGTGAGAGAGGGGCCAGGGCCGCCCGATCCTACCGCCGCGCCACGGGCCGCGGCCGGGTCATGGCAACGCCCCGCGGCGACCGGCGAACGCCGACCGAGGGGGATGGAGAGAAGAGGAGAGAGGTCGGCGGCCCTCAGCGCAGCGTTGTCGTCCGTCCGGCGCGTGCGTGGTCACCGTGGTGGGCGGCGACGGAGCGAGCCGGGCGGTTCCCGGGCCCTGCCTGCCGTCCGGCAGGCCCCTCGCGGTCCGGGTAGGCGGCGCGGCGAGGAGGGCGGATGGCCGCCCGCGTTCGTGGCGGCCGTCTGCCCGGTGCCCCCTGCCCGGCGATGATCTCGACAAGAGTGCTGTCATTCCGGCGGTTTTGACAG
>NZ_JAQFWQ010000116.1 GCF_027706725.1 Nocardiopsis endophytica | reverse complement strand
CTCCCCCGCCGCCCGGTCTCCCCGGTGACCCCTCACCCACCGGTGACCTGGTCCGCGCCGACGATCTCCTCCAGCTCGGCGTCGTAGGCGGCGGCCGCCTCCTCCGGGGTGGCGTCGCCGAGCAGCACCGACTCCGTCGCCTGCTGGACCGCCTGCGACACCCGGGGGTACTCGCCGTAGGCGGGCCGGAAGTGCGTCACGTCGACCAGCTCGTTGGCCTCGGGGACGATGGGGGAGCGCTCCTGGTAGTCCTCGGACTCGGCCACGTCGGCCCGCACCGGGATCTGCGCGCCGCGCACCGCGAACTCGGTGGCGTTCTCCTTGCTCAGGGCCATCGCCATGACCTCCCACGCCAGATCGGGGTCGGCGGTCTGCGCGCCCATGGCCAGGGTCCAGCCGCCCGACAGGCTGGTTGCTCCGGGGGCGGAGCCGTCCTGGGTGGGCATGGCGGTGAAGGCCATCTCCTCCTCCCACTCGGGCCACGGACTGGCCCCGTCCTCGATCCATGTCTGCGTGGCCCAGGACCCGTCGAGGCTGATGGCCATCTCCCCCTGGGGCATGCGCTCCTCGAGGTTGAGCGTGGGGGCGTTGGCGTTGAGCATGTCCCGCGTGTCCAGGGACAGGCCCTCGGAGTAGACGGTGTCGTAGAACTCCAGGGCGTCGACGAACCCCTGCGACCCGGCCACCCATCTCCCCGCCTCCTCGTCGTAGAGGCGGTCGGGGGTGCCGGTGAGCAGCATCTGGAAGCCCTGCATCGAGGACACCTCCCCGGCCGGGGTGCCACCGAACAGGTTGAACGCGGTCACGTCGTCGCCGAACTCGTCCTGCACCGCGCGGGCGGCGTCCAGGACGGCGTCCCAGTCCTCCGGCTCCCAGGGCACCTCGACCCCGGCCTGCTCCAGCAGGGTGCGGTTGTACCAGAGGCCGCGGGTGTCGGTGCCGAGCATCACGCCGTACCGGGACCCGTCCCGCGCGGTCACGGCGGCGTCGGCCTGCTCGCTGTACTGGCCGGCGTCCTCCCAGGAGTCCCAGTACTCGTCGAGGGGGTGCAGGTATCCGGCCTCCACGTCCTGGTTGATGGTGAAACTGTCCTCGTAGAGGATGTCCGGGGCCTCGGAGGCCGACTGGTTCATCAGGTTGACCTGGGTCTGGTAGTCCTCGGCCGGGGCCTCGATGGGGTGCAGCTCCACGGTGACGCCCTCGTTCGCCGCCTCGAACTCCTCCTTGACCGTGCGCATGATCGCGTCCGCCGCGCGGAACGCGCCGAAGTCCTGGTAGACGACCTTCACCGTGCCGGGGTCGCGTCCGCTCCCCTCGCACCCGGCCGCAGCCGGGAGCGCGGCGAGGAGCAGGACGGCCGCGGCCGCCGGTGCCCGCTTCATCGGCCACCTCCTCATCTGCGCACCCCGCCCGTGTGAGGTGCGCCACTCGAATGTCGCACGAGTGGGCCCCGCCGATCCACGGTCCCCTGAGGCCTTTGCGTCCACGGTCACGGCCGAGGACTACCCTGGCGTGCGTGGCAGGACGGATCAGAGACGAAGACATCGCCCTCGTGCGCGAGCGCTCCCCCATCGCCGAAGTGATCGGGGAGTACCTCCAGCTGCGCAACGCGGGCGGCGGCTCGCTCAAGGGCCTGTGCCCCTTCCACGACGAGAAGTCCCCGTCCTTCAACGTCACCCCCTCGAGGGGCCTCTACCACTGCTTCGGCTGCGGGGTCGGCGGGGACGTCATCACGTTCGTCCAGGAGATGGACCACATCTCCTTCGTCGAGGCCGTCGAGGCCCTGGCCGCCAAGGCCGGGATCCGGCTGCGCTACGAGGAGGGCGGGTACACCCAGCGCGGCGACCAGGGGCAGCGCCAGCGGCTCATCGAGGCGCACCGCGCGGCGCAGGAGTTCTACGCCGAGAAGCTCCTCGCCCCCGAGGCACGGCACGCGCGGCGGTTCCTCACCGACCGGGGGTTCGCCCGAGCCGACGCCGAGCGGTTCGGGGTGGGGTACGCCCCCGGCGGCTGGGAGGCGCTCACCGCCCACCTGCGCGGCAAGGGCTTCAGCGACAAGGAGATCGTCACCGCCGGGCTCGGCGGGCAGGGGCGCCGCGGCGCCTACGACAAGTTCCGCGACCGCCTGGTGTGGCCGGTGCGCGAGGTCACCGGGGAGACCGTCGGCTTCGGCGCCCGCAGGCTCTCCGAGCGGGACGACGGGCCCAAGTACCTCAACACCCCCGAGACCCCGATCTTCAAGAAGGGCCACCTGCTCTACGGCCTCGACATGGCCAAGCGCGAGATGGCCCGCAGCGGCAGGGCCGTCATCGTCGAGGGCTACACCGACGTCATGGCCTGCCACCTGAGCGGCGTGCCCACCGCCGTCGCCACCTGCGGGACCTCCTTCGGCGAGGACCACGTCAAACTGCTGCGCCGCATCCTGCTGGACCGGGGCGGCGCCAACGCGCGCGTGGTGTTCACCTTCGACGGCGACGCGGCCGGGCGCAAGGCCGCGGTGCGCGCCTTCGCCGAGGAGCACAACTTCGCCGCCGAGACCTTCGTCGCCGTCGAGCCGGACGGGCTCGACCCGTGCGACCTGCGGCTGCAGAAGGGGGCCGAGGCGGTCGAGCATCTCATCGGCGACGCCAAGCCGCTGTACGAGTTCATGGTCCGCGAGGTCATCGAGCGCTACGACCTGGACACCGCCGAGGGCCGCATGGCCGGGCTGGACGCCGCCGCCGAGATCGTGGCCAGCATCCGCAACGAGGGCGTGCGCAAGCTCTACGGGGTCCACCTGGACCGGTGGCTGGGCATCATGGACGAGGAGTTCGTCCGGCGACGGGTGGAGCAGCACGTGCGCGGCGCCCGCACCGGCGGGGGGCGGCCGCGCGGCGGCCCGGCCCCGGCCGCTCCGCCCGGGGCCGCCGGGACGGCCCCCTACGACCTGCGGGACCCCTCGCTGCACCGGGAGCGCCAGGCGCTCAAGATCGCGGTCCAGGCGCCCGCCCTGGCCGCCGGCTTCGACGAGCTGGACGAGGACGCCTTCACCGCGCCGCAGCACAAGGCGGTGCTGGAGCTCATCCGCGCCCAGGGCGGGGTGGCGGCCGCGGGGGAGGGCGCCCAGTGGGCCGCCCGGCTGCGCGAGGCCGCGCCCGACGAGGAGCGGCGGGCCTTCGTCACCGCGCTGGGGGTCGAGCGGGTCGAGGTCGACGGCGAGCTGGACGAACGCTACGCCCGCAACATCATCGACACAATCCTTGTTCATTCCGCCAACCGCGCCGAGGCAAACCTCAAATCGCGCCTTGCCCGGCTGGACCCCGCCGCCGACGCCGAGGAGTACAACCGCGTCTTCGCCGAGCTTCTCGCCGCCGGCCAGCGCAAACGCGCGGTGCGTGAGCGCATCGCCGGGTCGGGGTAGCAGCGGGGTGACAATACTGGTTCTCTCTATTCGGCTGCATGAGCGGGCACACTGTAAGGGTGGCTCTATCGGTGCTGCCCAGCGAAACGCCTCCGGTCCGGCAGGTGGCGCAACTGGTCGCGGGCTCCGGTGCCGGGGAACCGGTCACCGTGGCCGACGTCGCCACGGCCCTTGAGCGGCTGGACCTGTCACCGGACGCCCTGGACCAGGTCGTCCGCGGACTCGTCCGGCACGGGGTCGACGTCGTGGACCCGGTCGCCGAGGAGGCCGCCCCGGCCGACCCCGGCCGCCGGACCTCCACCGGCGACCTGGTACGGATCTACCTGCGCGAGATCGGGCGCGTTCCGCTCCTGACGGCAGAAGAAGAAGTCGAACTGGCCAAATCGATCGAGGTCGGGCTGTTCGCGGCGGAGAAGCTGCGCCAGGCCCGGTCGGGTCCGGTGCCCCCGCAGATGGGCGCCGAGCTCGCCGGGGACCTCGACCACCTCGTCCGCGAAGGCGAGCGCGCCAAGCGCCGCCTGATCGAGTCGAACCTGCGCCTGGTGGTGTCCATCGCCAAGCGCTACATCGGCCGGGGCCTGCTCTTCCTGGACCTGATCCAGGAGGGGAACCTGGGGCTCATCCGCGCCGTGGAGAAGTTCGACTACACCAAGGGATTCAAGTTCTCCACCTACGCCACCTGGTGGATCCGCCAGGCCATCACCCGGGCCATCGCCGACCAGGCGCGCACCATCCGCATCCCGGTGCACATGGTGGAGACGATCAACAAGCTGATGCGGGTGCAGCGCCGGCTCCACCAGGAGCTGGGGCGCGAACCCACCCCGGCCGAGCTCTCCGGGGAGCTCGGGTGCGGCGACGAGCGGGTCCAGGAGATCCAGCGCATCGCCCAGGAACCGGTGTCCCTCCAGGCCCCCATCGGGGAGGAGGACTCCGACTTCGGCGACTTCATCGAGGACTCCGACGCGGTCGTCCCGGTGGAGGCCGCCGCCTTCATCATGCTCCAGGACCACCTGGTGGACCTGCTGGGCGGGCTGTCCGACCGCGAACAGCGCATCATCCAGCTGCGCTTCGGCCTGGCCGACGGGCACCCGCGCACCCTGGAGGAGGTGGGGCGGGAGTTCGGGGTGACCCGTGAGCGCATCCGCCAGATCGAGTCCAAGACCCTCGCCAAGCTGCGCCACCCCTCGCGCGCGCAGATGCTCCGCGACTACCTGGACTGAGGGCGGGGGGACCAGAGGCCCCTGAGGGGCCGGAGGACAAGGTCCCCGTCCGGTCCGCCGCCCGGCCCCGCCTCGACGGGGGCGCGGCGCCGTGCAGAACGACCGGAGGCGCCGCCGGGTTCCCGCACCCGGCGGTTCGGCCTGATGTGGCCGCGTGCGCCCGACCGTGTACTCCGCACGGGGCCCTGAAGCTACCTTCTTAGTGATGTCAGCGCAGTGGCGGACGGAGCCCCGCAAGGGGCGGGTACTCATCGGGGTCGTCGCGGCAGTGGCCCTCGGCGCCCTGTTCTTCGGCGCGTTCACCCGCGTCGTGGACTACGCGCCCAGCGCGGGGGGCGAGGACGGCGACGGGCTGCGCCGGCTGGCGTACTTCGCCGACTGGAACACCGCCAACCGCGGCTACTCGATCAAGGACATGCGCGACAGCGGCGCGGCCGAGCGCCTCACCCGGGTGATGTGGGCCTTCGGGGAGGTCAGCGACGAGGGGCGGTGCTTCATCGACCCCGAGGCCGACCAGCCCTGGGAGATCTACCAGCGCCGCTACGACGCCGGGGAGAGCGTGGACGGCGCGGCCGACGACTACGACCAGGCGCTGGCCGGGAGCCTGAACCAGCTGCGGAAGCTGCAGGAGGAGGAGCCGTCGCTGTCGGCGAGCATCTCCATCGGCGGCTGGAACACCTCCACCTACTTCTCCGAGGCGGTGCGCACCGAGGAGTCCCGCCGGGAGTTCGTGTCCTCCTGCATCGACCTGTGGATCCGCGGGGACCTGCCGCGGCTCGGCGACGAGCCGCAGGGCGGGGAGGGCGCGGCCGCCGGCGTCTTCGACGGCATCGACCTGGACTGGGAGTGGCCCGGCGGGTCCGGGCACCCCGACAACGTCGAGCACCCGGACGACCCGCGCAACTTCACCCTGGCCGTGCAGGAGTTCCGGCGCCAGCTCGACGCGCTGGAGGAGGAGACCGGGGAGGAGTACACGCTGTCGGTGTCGCTGGCCAACGACGCCGAGATCATCGACAGCAGCTACGAGCCCGCGGTCTTCGAGCCGATCGACTTCGCCACCGTGCAGGGCTACGACTTCACCGGGTCGTGGAGCCGCACCACCGACCACCACTCGCAGCTGTACGCCCCCAGCGGCGACGAGGGCGACCCCAGCAGCGACCGGGCGGTGCGCCAGCTGCTCGACCACGGGCTGCCGCCGGAGAAGCTGGTGCTCGGCTTCCCCGGGTTCGGACGCGGCTGGTCGGGGGTGTCCCCCGAGGGGTTCGGCCGCTACGCCCCGGCCCAGGGGCCGGCCGAGGGCGACTACGGGGAGGCCACCGACTCCTACGAGGACCTGAAGGACCGCCCGGGCCAGCGCTTCTTCGACCCGATCCACGGCGCGTACTGGCTGTACGACGGCGACGAGTGGTGGACCTTCGACACCCCTGAGATCGTCCGGATGAAGGGGGCGTACGTGCGCCGCGAGGAGCTGGGCGGCCTGATGCTGTGGAACCTGGACATGGACCCCGAAGCGGAGCTGGTCGAGGCCATGGACGAATCCCTGGAGGGCGGCTGAGCGGCGCCCCACAGGCCGCCGCGCCCGGCGCGTTCAGTGCGCCCAGCGGTCACGGCGGTCATGGAGCGCGTCCACAGCGGTCACGGTGCTCATGGAGCGCCCCGGGCACGTTCCTGGTGCCCGGTCACCGCGGTCACGGCGCCGGTCCAGGGTGCCGGTCGCGGTCACGGTGCTCATGGAGCGCCCCCGGCGCGTTTCCGGTGCCCGGTCACCGCGGTCACGGCGCCGGTCGCGTTCACCCTGCTCATGGAATGCCCCGGCGTGTTCCCGGTGCCTGGTTATGGCGTTCGCGGCGCCGGTCCACGGTGCCGGTCGCGGTCACGGTGCTCATGGAGCGCCCCGGGCGCGTTTCCGGTGCCCGGTTACGGTGTTCGCGGCGCCGGTCCACGGTGTCGGTCCACGGTGCCGGGCGCGCTCACCGTGCTCATGGAGCGCACCCGGCGTGTTCCCGGTGCTCCGTCACGTCCTGCGGTGCTCGGCCACGCCCGCCCCCGGGCGCCAGTGCCGGATCATCAGCCCGCCGTCCTCCACCGAGGTCAGCACCACCCCGGTCGGCATCAGCCGGAACAGGTGGAACGGCCCGGGCGGGACGCCCACCTCCCGGAAGGCCTCCAGCTCCTCGGGGTCGGTGACCTCCACCGCCGTCCCGGACACCTTGGCGTCCCCGTCGCCCATGGCCTCCTCGGCGTCCTCCCGGGTCACCTCGCCCGGGTTGGCGTGCAGCGCGAACCGGCCGTCGCGCTGGAGGTCGCGCGCCTTGACCGCGCCCGGCATCGACCCCAGGGTCAGGTGGCGCCCGTAGAACTGCACCTCCGTCCCGCTGACCCGGGGCGCCCCGTCGGAGCGCAGGGTGGCCAGCACGTGGTGCAGGGTCCGTTCGAACCTCCCGCGCACCCGCGCGGCCAGCTCCGGGGCCTCCTCCTCGAAGACCGCCCAGGGCACGCCCCGCCCCTCGTCCGTCCCCGTACCGGCCGCGCCGCTCTGCTTCTCCATCGTGTCCATGCCCTCCAGGGTCCCCGTCCCTCCTGACATCCTCTGTCAGGAAGGAGCGCGGGTGCGGAATCGGCACGCCGTGCGGGCGGACGGTTGTCACACGGTGCCGCGCCGCGACAGGCTTGGGCCCATGCGCGACACCCTCAGCGGCACCGCCGATCCCGACGACACCCCCTCCCGGAGCGCCGCACCCGGGACGCCCGGCGGGGTCGACACCGAAGCCCTCCGGCGCGCCCTGCGGTCCGGAGTCTCCGGGCGGGTGGCCTTCGACCCCGGCACCCGCGCCCTGTACACCGCCGACGCCTCCAACTACCGCAGCGTCCCGCTCGGGGTGGTGCTGCCCCGCACCACCGACGACGTCGCCGCCGCCGTCGCCGTCTGCGCCGAGTACGGGGTGCCCGTCACCCCGCGCGGCGGGGGCACCAGCATCGCCGGGAACGCCATCGGCCCCGGGGTGGTCATCGACGCCTCCCGCCACCTGACCGCCATCGAGGAGGTCGACCCGGACGCCCGCACCGCCCGGGTGCAGCCCGGGGTGGTCCTGGACCGGCTGCGCGAGGCCGCCGCCCCGCACGGGCTCACCTTCGGCCCCGACCCCTCCACGCACAGCCGCTGCACCGTGGGCGGCATGATCGGCAACAACGCCTGCGGGTCGCACTCGGTGGCCTGGGGCACCACCGCCGACAACGTCGAATCGCTGGACGTGCTCCTGGCCGACGGCACCCGGATGCGGGTGGGCGCCACCACCAAGGAGGAGTTCGACCGGCGGGCGGCCCTGCCCGGCCGCGAGGGCCGCGTCTACGCGGAGCTGCGCGACCTGGCCGACACCTACGCCGAGCCGCTGCGCACCGGCATGCCCCGGCTGGCCCGCCGGGTGTCCGGGTACTCCCTGGACCGGCTGCTGCCGGAGAACGGCGGCAACATCGCCCGAGCGCTCACCGGCACCGAGGGCGGCTGCGTCACCGTCCTGGGCGCCACGGTGAACCTGGTCCCCGCGCCGCCCGCCAAGGCCCTGGCCGTGCTGGGCTACCCCGACGCCCCGGCCGCCGCCGACGCGGTGCCCGAGATCCTCACGCACGGCCCGCTCACCGTGGAGGGGCTCAACGAGCGGCTCGTCGCCGGGCTGGACCGGCCCGGCGCCCGCTCCGGGGTGGCGCTGCCCGACGGGCGCGCGTGGCTGCTGGTCGAGCTGGCCGGGGAGGACGCGGGCGCGGCCGCCGCCGCGGGGCGCGCCCTGGTCGCCGCCCTCAAGGGCGGCGCACGCCCCTCCGGGTCGGCGGTGGTCACCGACCCGGCGCAGGCCCGCGCCCTGTGGCGGATCCGCGAGGAGGGGGCCGGGCTCACCTCCCGCACCGCCTCCGGGGCCGAGGCCTGGTCGGGGTGGGAGGACGCCGCCGTGCCGCCCGAGCGGCTCGGCTCCTACCTGCGGGAGTTCGACCGCCTCATGGAGCGGCACGGGCGGGACGGCGTCGTCTACGGCCACTTCGGCGAGGGCTGCCTGCACGTGCGCATCGACTTCGAGCTGGGCACGGAGCCGGGCGTGCGGAACTACCGGGCGTTCATGGAGGACGCCGCCGACCTGGTGGTGGCGCACGGCGGGTCCATCTCCGGCGAGCACGGCGACGGGCGGGCCCGTTCGGAGCTGCTGCCCCGGATGTACGGCCCGGAGCTGATGGAGGCCTTCGGCGCGTTCAAGAGGGTGTGGGACCCCGACGGACTGATGAACCCCGGCGCGGTGGTCGCCCCGCGCCCGCTCGACGCCGACCTGCGGGTGCCCGCCTCGGGGCGGGCGCCGCTGACCGTGCTCTCCTACGCCGAGGACGGCGGCGACTTCGCCAAGGCGCTGCGCCGCTGCTCGGGGGTGGGCAAGTGCCGCCGCCACGAGGGGCCCGGCGTGATGTGCCCGAGCTACCAGGTCACCCGGGAGGAGAAGCACTCCACCCGGGGGCGGGCGCGGATGCTGTTCGAGATGCTCAACGGCGAGGTAGTCACCGACGGGTGGCGCTCGGAGGAGGTCCGCGACAGCCTCGACCTGTGCCTGTCGTGCAAGGGGTGCCTGAGCGACTGCCCGGTCGACGTGGACATGGCCTCCTACAAGGCCGAGTTCCTGCACCACCACTACAAGGGGCGGCTGCGTCCGGCGTCGCACTATTCGATGGGGTGGCTGCCGGTGTGGGCGCGGCTGGCGGCGCTGGCCCCGGCCGAGGTCGACCGGGCGGCCCGTGCGCCGGGGCTGTCGGCCCTGGTGAAGCGGGCGGGCGGGATCGCCCGGGAGCGGGACCTGCCGTCGTTCCCCCGCACCACCTTCACCCGCTGGTTCCGCCGGAGGCCCCCGGCGCCGGGGCACCGCGGCGCGGTGGTGCTGTGGCCGGACACCTTCGGCACCTACTTGGAGCCGCGGGTCCCGGCGGCCGCCGTGCGGGTGCTGGAGAGCGCCGGGTTCCGGGTGGTGCTGCCCAAGGGGCCGGTGTGCTGCGGCCTGACATGGGTGTCGACGGGGCAGCTCGGGGTGGCCCGCCGGGTGATGCGGCGGTCGGTGCGGGCCCTGGAGCCGTTCACCCGGGCGGGGGTGCCGGTCGTGGGGCTGGAGCCGAGCTGCACGGCGGCCCTGCGCACCGACCTGAAGGAGTTGCTGCCGGGGGAGGACGCCGACCGGACGGCGGCGTCGGTGCACACGCTCGCGGGGTTCCTGAGCGAGGCCGCCCCGGACTGGGAGCCGCCGCAGGTGGCGGGCGACGCGCTGGCGCAGGTGCACTGCCACCAGCACGCGGTCATCGGCTACGACGCGGAGCGGGAGCTGATGGACAGGGCGGGTATCCGCACGCGGGTGCTGGACTCGGGTTGCTGCGGCCTGGCGGGCAACTTCGGCTTCGAGGAGGGGCACTACGCGGTGTCCAAGGCGGTGGGGGAGCAGTCCCTGCTGCCGGAGGTGCGGGGCGCGGGGCCGGACACGATGGTGGTGGCCGACGGCTTCAGCTGCCGCACCCAGGTGGCCCAGGAGACCGGCCGCACCGCCGTCCACCTGGCCGAGGCCCTGGCGAGCGGCCTCCCGAAGGGGTAGGGGCGCTCGGGGCACGTGCCCAGCGCGGCGCTGGAGTGGCGCCATTTCCGACAGGCCGGGTCGGCCCGCCGACCCGGCCCCCTTCCGCAGTTGATCTCGGGGGACCGACACCAGAACCGCGGTCTCGGGTTCCGGGCTCTCGCGGTGCGGGTGGATGACGCGGTCAGGTGGGCGGCTGGGCCGGTCCCCCGCTCACGGTTCCGGCCGGGCGGCGGGCTGTCGGAGTGTGGGGTGGTCGGCGGCGACGACGGAGGTGGGCAGCCCTTCCGGTAGCGCTGTCGGCCGAGGCGCGTGTGCGTGGTCGCCGGGGAGGGCGGCGACGGCAGAAGCGGGGCGGTTCCCGGGCGCTGCTTGCCGTCCGTCTGGCTGCTCTCGGTCCGGGTGGGCGGCGCGGTGGGCAGGGTGCGTGGTCGTCCGCGTTCGTGGCGGCCGCCGCCCCGGTGCGCCCCTACTCCGCGATGATCTCGACAGGAGTGCTGTCAAAACCGCCGGAATGGCAGCACCTTCGTCGAGATCATCGCCGAGGGGCGGGTGAGGGGGTGTGGGGGCATCCTGTGTCGTGAAATCGACGCCTGATCAGCCGAAAAGTGTCGATTCCACGACGCAGGATGCCCGGCCCCGTCATCTGTCGCCCGTTATGCCCGGTATGGGCCGCCCGGGAGGCCCTCTCCGCGTTGATCTCGGGGAACTCGGGGTTGAACCGGACACGATAAGCCCGACTTCCCCGAGATCAACACCAGTGCGCCCCGCGCCGCTGCCCCCTCGTTGATCTCGGGAGAAGCGACGCTAAAACCGGCCTGGTAGGGGCGTTTTTCCCGAGATCAACGAGGAGGGCGCGCCGGGGGTGCGGGCGCCACGAGCGCGGGCGAGCACGCGTCCACCTGGTCGCGTTGCCGCCTGGACCGCGAGGGGCCCGCCGCACGGCTGGCAGGGTCGGGGAACCGCCCGGCTGTTGCCGTTGCCGCCCTCCACGGGGACCACGTACACGCGCCTCGACCGACAGCGCTGCACTAGGGGCCGCCCACTTCAGTCGTCGCTGCTCTCGACGCTGCACTCCGGTGGCCCGCCGCTCGGCTGGGGGCCTGGAGTGGGGGACCTGCTGTGCCGCCCGCCTGGACCGCGAGGGGCCCGCCGCACGGCTGGCAGGGGTGGGGGACCGCCCGGTTGTTGCCGTCGCTGCTATCTACGGGGACCATGCACACCCGCCTCGGCCGACGACGCTGCCGCATGGGCCGCCGGCTGCGGCCTGGACGGGAACGGGCCCGGCACCCGAGGGGATCAGGTGCCGGGCCCGTGGGCCGGGGGCGTGTTGCGCGGGCTCACACGCCCCAGAAGTCCCGGCCGCAGGGGTAGGCGTCCTCCGAGAGGTACGTCGGCAGGTCGGGGTCGTTCTCCTCCAGCAGGGCGGCGTGCTCGGCCGCGCCCATGTTGTACTCCTCGCGGGCGCCGAGGCAGTCGTACATGTTCTTGAACAGCGTCTCGATCTGGTCGACACTGGCGCCGTCGTCGGCGGAGGCCTCGGCGAAGTCCTGCATCGAGGTCTCGAGGTCCGCGCTGAGCGTGTCCACCTCGCTGTACAGGCCCGGGAGGTCGGCGGCCTCATAGGCCTCCTGCGCCTCCTGCTCGCGCTGCTTGGCCTCCTCCTCGTTCCCCTCGATCTCGCCGCCGAGTGCCTCGATCTCGTCGTTGGCGCTGTTCAGCTGGCTGGTGGTCTCCTCGTTCTGCATGTAGAAGTACACGGTTCCGCCGCCGCCCACCAGGGCGAGCACGGCGACCACGGCCAGGGCGACGATCAGGCCGGTCGGCTTCTTCCGGGAGGCGGACGACGGCGCGGGCTGCTTGTCCCACGGGATCTGCGGCCCGCCGGGGCCGCCGGGACCGCCGGGACCAGGGGCGCCGGGGCCGGTCGGCCCGCCTGGGCCCTGTGCATGGCCGCCGGGGACGCCGCCGGGCGGCTGTGCTCCGGCCGGAGGGGTCGGCCGGGCGCCGGGCGGGTTCTGCCCGGGCGGGACGCCCGGAGCCCCCGGGGCTCCGGGAGCGCCGTGGCCGCCGGGGGCACCCGGGGCGCCCTGCCCCGGGGCGGGCCCGGCACCGGGGTTGCGGTACGGGTCTGAGGGGCCGTGCGGTGGGACGGGAGGGTTCGGGGACCCCATGGTTCTCCTGTCTACGACGCTGTGTGGCGTGCCGTTCAGTCGGCGCTCCGGTGCGGCTCGGGGACCGCGGTGCGGTGGCGGTCGGGGGGAGTCCGGTACCGGAGAGTGCGCGGACCGTGACCGGCTTTCCCAACGTTAGAGCCCATGTGGGGGCGGAATGTTCCGAGGGGCGGTGAAAAACGGTGAATCGTCCGACTCCGGCCGCACGGAACCGGGTGGGCCGGGGTCGGCGGGGCCGGGGCGGGTGCTCATACCCCGGTCCGCTCGCGTACGGCCGCGAGTTCGTGCCGGACGGCCTCGCGCACCCGGGGGTCGTCCGGGTCCAAGCCGTCGTCCAGGTGGACCCGCCAGTCGACCTCGGTGCCGCCCGGCGGCCGACGGGCCACCAGCCGGAACCCGGCGCCGCCCTCCGGCAGCTCGCCGCGGTGGCTGACCACGATGGTGGCGGTGACCCGCTCGTGCACGGTCTCGGCCAGCCGCCCCGGGTCGGGGACGGCGTACACGTGCTCGCCGGCGCCCTCCTCGGTGAAGGTGAACGCCTCGCCGTCGGCGTCCCAGCGCGCACGGTCGATGTCCTGCCAGGGGACGCGGCGACCGTCGGGGAGGTGCAGGGCGCGGTCGGTGGAGACGAGTGGGCCCACACGGGACTCGGCGTGCGCCAGCACGCGTTCGCCCCGCTCCAGCCGGAGCCGGTCGCGGACCTCCCGGGGGACGGTGGGGCGGAGCCATCTCATGGGCCCACCCTAGATCTTCGGCCGCGCGGCGGTAAGCGGGGCAGGGGGAGCGGCGGGAACCCTGTCCGGCCCCGCAGGGGAGCGCTTACGGGTGGGACGGGCACGGTCCCCTCGATCCCGCCCGCGCGCTCCGCCCTCCCCGGGGCGGGACGCGGCCAGGGCGCAGGGGACCGTGCGGGACGGCGGTCCGCCCTCGGCCGTCCGGGTGCGTCCAGCGGTGACCGGGTCCGGTCACCGCTCGGCGTCGGATCGGGCGCCTCCCGGGGCGGTGCCGTTGGACCCGGCCCACGCCTCCGCCTCGGCCGCCATCTCCGCCTCCATCTCGGCCTCCTCCTCGGAGGTGGGCCGGGACAGGAAGTCCCGGACGGAGGTGACCGGGAGCCGCTCGCCCACCTTGGCGGCGACGGCCTTCCCGGCGTTGCCGACCTGGGCCCCGACGATGCCCGCGGTCTCCTGGACGGCGGGGTTCTCCACGACCCTGCGGGCGGCCCCGGCGATCTGCTCATAGCGGGCGCGCCCGGCCTTGGCTCCGAGGACGTAGCCGACGGCGAGGCCGGCGATGAAGGTGATCCGGTAGCGCATGGGTACCCCTCGGCGTCGAGTGCTGATGGGTCCGACGTTACCCCGCGCGGCCGCCCGAGCTCCGGAAGGCGCCCGAGGGAAGGGCGATCGGGGCGGGATGACCTGTCACGAGCACGCCTGGAGGTGCGCTAGAGTATTACCTGTCGCCGCGGGGGACAGGCCCTCCGAACGGCGGCGGGAGAACCATCCCGCGTAGCTCAATTGGCAGAGCAGCCGGCTGTTAACCGGCAGGTTACTGGTTCGAGTCCAGTCGCGGGAGCATCCACGCGAGGCCCACAGGGGGAACCTGTGGGCCTTTTCGCGTTCCCGGCCCCCGTCTCGGGAAATCTGGGCCTTGACCGCGTTCGGTGACCCCTTGATAGCTTTTCGCTCATCTGGGAGCGCTCCCAGGGTTCTGGGAGCCGCAGCGAGCACACGACGGAAGGCATCGCCCCCTGCTGCTCGGACCGGCCCCCCGCTCGGGCCGGGCGGCCTCATCCCCACCCCTGCCCCCGCCCCCTTCCCACGCCCCGGCGCTCAACGCCGTGCCGGGCGTCGCCCTGATGATCCCGTCCGGCCGACCGGTGGACGGCCGCGGCTCCGTCGCGCAAGGGCTCGCACGCGCCCCTTCCCGAGTCCGTCGATCCGACATGCCACGGAGAAGAAGGAGAGAACGCGACATGCCATCAACGGCCAGAATCGGGGCCGCCCTCGTCGCGGCCATCATCGGCCTGGTCACGGCGCTGGTCGTGGCACCGCCCGCATCCGCTCAGGAGGACTACCGGCGGGGTCCGGACCCCACGCTGGAGAGCGTCTCGGCCCCGTCGGGGACGTTCGCCACCGACGAGGTCGACGTCCAGCCCGGCCACGGGTTCAACGGCGGGAAGATCTACTACCCCACCGACACCAGCCTGGGGACCTGGGGCGCGGTCGCCGTTGTGCCCGGCTACACCGCCAAGTGGGACGACGAGGGCGCCTGGATGGGCCACTGGATCGCCTCCTTCGGGTTCGTCGTCATCGGCATCGACACCAACAGCCCCCAGGACTGGGACGACGCGCGCGGCGATCAGCTGCTGGCGGCGCTGGACTACCTCACCCAGGACAGCCCGGTCGCCGACCGGGTCGACCCCGACCGGCTGGGCGTGATGGGCCACTCGATGGGCGGGGGCGGCGCCGTCAACGCGGCGACGAAGCGGCCGGACCTGCAGGCGGCCGTGCCCTTCGCGCCGGCCTCGTTCAGCCAGGACCTCTCCGGTGTCCAGGTCCCGACGCTGGTGATGGGCGCCGAGGACGACGGGGTCATCACTCCGGGCGACCTCGACCGGCTGTACGCGAGCCTGCCCGCCGGGACCCCCGGCGCCTACGTCCAGCTCGCCGGAGGCGGCCACGGCTTCCCCACCTACGGCAACACGGACGTGACGCGCCTGACGATCCCCTGGCTGAAGATCTTCATCGACAACGACACCCGGTACACGCAGTTCCTGTGCCCGGAGATGGCCGACCCCTCCGGCATCTCCCGGTACGAGAACACGTGCCCCTACGACCCCCTCGCCTAGAGAGCCACGGCAGAGCACCCACGTGGGGCCCACGGGGAGACCTGTGGGCCCCACGGCGCATCCCACCGGCGGTCGTCGGGACGGCACGCCGACTCGGAGACATTTCGTTTTTTTCGAATATCGCTACCATGGGGGTATGGCGCGCACACTCCGGGAACACACGGTCCTCCCGCCCGACGATCCGTCGGCACTGGCGAGGTTCGCCCATGAACTGGGCGGGCCGGACCGCCCCGGACAGGCCCGCCTCGTGGGTCCGGACGGTTCGGAGATCGAGGTCCCCGACGAACTGTACGAGGCGCTCTGCGGCGTCGTGGAAGCCCTGTCCCAGGGGTTGGCGGTGTCGATCGCTCCGCACAATACGATGCTGACCACACAGGAGGCCGCCGACCTGCTCAACATCTCCCGGCCCACTCTGGTGCGGCTGTTGTCCGAAGGGGAGATCCCCTTCACGATGCGCGGGCGCCACCGCAGGGTCCTGCTCCGGGACATCCTCGCCTATCAAGAGCGCACACGGCGTGACCGTCGGCGGGTCCTCGACGATATGGCCGCGGAAGGCGAGGATGCGGGCCTGTACGAGGCCACGTCCACGCCCCGTGACACCCGGTGAGGTCGGAGATCCGTGGCATTCCCCGCCCTCCTCGACACGTGCGTCATGTACCCCGCGTATCTCTCCGACACCCTGCTCCGCCCGGCAGAGACGGGGACCTACCGCCGCCTCTGGTCGGCCGACGTCCTGACCCCGGGCTCACCATGAGGGTCCTGGAGGAACAGGCCGGCTCGTACCGCCGGGAGCCGACCACCGTCCCCGGTGTACTGACCAGGCTCGAACAGGGGGGTGTCCCGCGGTTCGCGGCCGAGGTGCGGCGTCATCTCAGGTGAGTCGTGTCGTGCCGGGGCGCGGGAAGGCGAGGGAGCGGGTGGTCCGGTTCCCTCGCCTGCCGGGGCGCCTGCCTTATGGCTTCTTCGCTATGGCGCCGATGATGATGTGCTTGTTGCGCGGCGGCATCACGTAGTTCCCCGCCTGTGCGCTCTCCTTCGGAAGGGGGCGCCAGTCGTTCAGGGGGACCAGTCCCGGCTCCACCAGCGGCCACCCCTGGAAATAGGAGAGGATCTCCTCCCGAGTGCGCCACAGGCCGTGGCCGAGCTTCTCCATGAACGCCTTTTGCAGTGCCTCGGCCCTCTTCGCGCTCTTGGGCGAGCGCACGGCGTCGGGGCGGCAGAAATGGCTGATGACGAGGTGGCTTCCCGGGGCGAGCGCATCGCACAGTTCGCGGGTGATTCCGCCCGGGTCCTCCTCGTCCTGCAGGTGGTGCAGGATCCCCCCGAGCATCAGCGCCACCGGCCGGTCCGGGTCGATCAGCCCGGTCGCCACGGCCTCCTGCAGCACCGCCTTGGGGGCGGTCAGGTCGGCCTTGAGGACGATCGTGGTGTTGTTGTCGGCCAGCAGCGCCCGCGCGTGCGCCAGCACCATGGGGTCCTTGTCGACGTACACCACGCGGCCGTGCGGGGTGCTCTCGTGCACCACCTCGTGCACGTTGCCGTCGGTGGGCAGGCCCGAGCCGATGTCGAGGTACTGCTCGATCCCCGCCTCGGTCGCCAGGTAGCGCGCCGCGCGCTGCACGAACGCCCGGTTGCCCAGCGCCAGGTCGGTGACGCCCGGGACGACCCCCTCCGCGTAGTTCGCCATTTCGCGGTCGGCCTCGAAATGGTCCTTGCCGCCGAGGAAGTACGAATACACACGCGCGATCGACGGCTTCGTCAGGTCGATGTCGGGCGGCTCGGTGTACTTCTGGCCGGTCCGCTTCAGGAATTCGGGGGGGTCGGGTCGGGCCATCGGCGTCCCATCGTCATCCGGGGGGATAGCGCTGTGCTCCGGAGTCTATTCCTCGCGGACGCGCTTGGTAACCGTCGGATCAGGGACGGACGGCCCGAAACGGGTGCGTCCCCGGTCAACGGCCTGATGCGGCCACGGCCCCCGCCGACCGGGGGCGGTCTGGTATTCCGGCCGGGAGCCGCCCCCGCCGGCGGGGCCCAGGAAGCAGGAGCGCCGGCCGTGCCCCGGGCCGGGCCCGGGGCACGGCCCCGAAGTGTCAGCCGATGGACCGCCCCGCGTAGTCGGGGGCCTCCTCGACCGCGTCCGCCAGGCGGGCCAGCACCTCGTCGGGGAAGGGCACCGTGCCGCCGTTCACCTGGTCGACGTGGAGCGCCATGACCTCCTCGGTCGCGCGCAGCACGCCGTCCAGCCACATCTCGTGGCACACGCGGACCTTCTTGGCGCCCGCCGACACCACCCGCGTCCACACCTCCAGGTCCGCCTCGGGCGGGACCTCGCGCAGGTAGCGGACGTGCGCCTCGACCGTGTACAGCGAGCACCCGCTGCGCTCCCGGTACCCGGCGTCCATCCCGGCGCGGTCCATGAGCGCGTCGGTGGCGAACCCGAACACCAGCACGTAGTAGGCCTCGCTCAGGTGGCCGTTGTAGTCGATCCACTCGGGCCGGACCCGCTGGACCAGGTGCGGCCCGCTCACGCGCCGCCCCCTTCGCCCCCGCGCGCCCGCGCCTCGGCGGCCTCCTCGGCCTCGACCTCGGCCAGCGCCCGCATCACCGCGATCATCCGGCGGTCGCGCTGCTCGATCAGCTCGGACGTGCTCCGGCCGGCCACCACCTCGTCGGTCCCGGCCACCATGGCGTCGCGCAGCCCGGCGGTGAGCTCGGGCGCCTCCAGACGGGTCCACGGCGACTTCAGCGACGGGCCGAAGTGGTCGAGCATGTGCGCCATGCCGCCCTCGCCGCCGGCCAGGTGGAAGGTCAGGCACGGCCCGAAGAACGCCCAGCGCAGCCCCATCCCGGCGGTCATGGACAGGTCGATCTGCTCCACCGTGGCCTCGCCCTCGGCCACCATGTGCAGCGCCTCCCGCCAGGCCGCCTCCTGGATGCGGTTGCCGATGAAGCCCGGCAGCTCCCGGTCCATGGTGATGACCTGCTTGCCCGCGGCCCGGTAGAACTCCGAGGCCCACTCCACGGCCCAGCGCTCCGTGGACTCCCCGCCCACGACCTCCACCAGCGGCACCAGGTAGGGCGGGTTGAACGGGTGCCCCACCACCAGGCGCTCCGGCCGGGCGGCCTTGACCTGCATCTCGCTCATCGAGTAGCCGGAGGTGGAGGAGCCCACCACCACGTGCTCGGGCGCGGCCTCGTCGATCTCGGCGAGCAGGGAGACCTTCAGGTCGAGCCGCTCGGGGGCGCTCTCCTGCACGAAGTCCGCCCCGGCGACCGCCTCGGCCAGCGTGCCGGTGACGGTCAGCCGGTCCATCGACGCGCCCTCGGCCAGTCCCAGCCGGGTCAGCGCGGGCCAGGCCGAGGCGACCAGGCCGCGCAGCCTCCGCCCGGCGTCGGGTGCCGGGTCCCAGGCGCGCACGTCGTAGCCGCGGGCCAGGAAGTGGGCGACCCAGCCGCCGCCGATCACCCCCGCGCCCACGCACGCGACCGTGCGCACCCCGCCGGGCGCGGCCGTCGCCGCGGGGGCGCCGTTCGTCTCCGCCATCGGACACATCCTTCTCATCGTCGGGAAACCGCTCACGGGGGGTGGTGCCTGCCGGGAACGGCGTCCGGGCAGGCGAAAAGGGCCGCCCGCGGCCCGAAGGGGGCCGGGGCGGTTCAACGGGGCCGGTCCGGGCCGCACCGGCCCGGGACGGGGTCCGGCGTCAGCGCGCGCTGCGCAGCTTGAGCTTGGCGCGGGCCTCGTCGGGCGTGACGACCCGCGCGCCCAGCGCCTCGATGATGCCGCGCGCCTTCTCCACGAGCTGGCCGTTGGTGGCCTTGACCCCGCGGCTCAGGTAGAGGTTGTCCTCCAGGCCGACGCGGGCGTGCCCGCCCAGCAGCACCGACTGGGCCACCCACGGCATCTGCATGCGGCCGATCGCGAAGCTCGCCCACTCGGCGCCCTCGGGCAGCATCCGCACCATCGACTGCAGGACGCCCGGGTCGGCCGGCGCGCCGTAGGGGATGCCGGTGCACAGCTGGAACATGCTCGGGTCGTCGATGAGGCCCTCGGCGTACATCTGCTTGGCGAACCACAGGTGGCCGGTGTCGAAGATCTCCAGCTCCGGGCGCACGCCCAGCTCCTGGATGCGCCTGGCCCCGGCGCGCAGCATGTCCGGCGTGGAGATGTACACGCTGCTGCCGTCGCCGAAGTTGAGGGTGCCGCAGTCCAGCGTGCAGATGTCGGGCAGCAGCTCCTCGACGTGCGGCAGCCGGTCCAGCCCGCTGACCAGGTCGGTCCCGGCGCCGAAGGCGAACGGGTCGGCGCCCTTGCCGATCTCCAGGTCGCCGCCCATCCCGGCGGTCAGGTTGATGACGATGTCGGTGCCGGACTCCTTGATCCGCTCCACGACCTCCCGGTACAGCGCGTTGTCCCGGGAGGGGGCGCCGGTCTCGGGATCGCGCACGTGGATGTGCACCGCGCTGGCCCCGGCCCCGGCGGCCTCCACCGCGGAGGCGGCGATCTGCTCGGGGGTGACCGGGACGTGCGGGCTGCGGCCCACGGTGTCCCCGGCGCCGGTCAGCGCCGCGGTCAGGATGACCTCGGTGTTCATGGTCTCGTTCACGGGGATCCCTCGCTCGTGTGCGGGTGTTCGGTGGCCGGTGCGCCGCCGGCCGGCGGCTCGATCTGCGTGGTGACGAAGTCGTGCAGGGCGGTGCGCATCCCCTCGACGGTGCGCCCGGGGCGCCCGGTGAGCACCTGGATGCCCAGGCCGTCGATGAGGGCGGTGAGGCGGACCGTCATCGCCTCGGCGTCCAGGTCGGCGCGGAAGGCGCCGGAGGCGGCGCCGTCGCGCAGCGTGCGGGCGATGGTGTCGTGCCAGCGCTGGTAGGAGTCGGCGTGCAGCTCCCGCATCGCGGGGTCGAGCGCGGACTCGGTCCACACCTGCATCCAGATGGACCACTCCCGGGCCAGGTGCCCGGGGGAGGGCAGCTGCAGCTCGATGAGGCGGTGCAGCCGCTCGCGCGCGTCCTCGATGCCGTGCAGGACCGCGACCTGGCGGTCGAAGGCCTGCTTGACCGAGGAGCGCAGGGTCTCGTCGAGCAGCTCGCGCAGGGTGGGGAAGTGGTAGTGGATGGCGGCGCTGGACACCCCGCACTCGGCGGCGATGTCGGCGGTGCGCACCGAGTGGTAGCCGCGCTCGGCGATGAGCCGCCAGGCGGCGTCGGTGATCTGGCGCCGCCGCCCCTGCTCGCGCGCGGCGCGCACGTCCCGCCCGGCGTCGGGGGGCGGCTCGGTTGCCACCGCGACCCGGGGGGCCGAGACGCCGCCGTCGGCGGCGTCGTCGCCGTGCAGCAGCCAGTTGACGGTCACCCCGGCGGTGTCGGCGATGCGGATGAGCTCTTCGGCGGTGAAGCGCCGGGTGCCGCTGAGCGACTTGGAGAGCTTCGAGGCCTCCAGGCCCATGACGGCGGCGAACTCGCGCTGCGGGCGCCCGGACCGCCGGATCACGTCGCGGACCCGGTGGCGCAGGCCCTCCATGTGGTCGGTCACGGGGGGTGACGCTAGCAGGGCGATGGCGATAATCGCAACGTCGCCGGGATGCGAACACTCCGGATCGTCGCAGCGTGTATCGGCTGAATCCGGGCCGTTGCGGCGATGCGATCCGACTGACTGTCGAATCAGAAAGGGACAGGGCGGCATTCGGCGCGCGAAGCCGGACCGGCGGTCGGCCGCAGGGGGGTGGGCCGTCCGCGGGCCCCGGACGCCGCCTCCGCAAGATCACTCATCAAAGTTGAGTGCTCTGGGCTCACCCTGATTGACGCACGGAGCGGCGTCGGGCAGTCTGTGGGGAGCGGTCACGGGTTGTGTCCGATGGGCTCAACTTGTCTGCGCCATATGTGTTGAATCGCGAACAGTCGGCGGAGGAATCTGCTCATGGCACGTGCGGTCGGTATCGACCTGGGAACGACCAACTCGGTCGTCTCGGTCCTGGAGGGCGGCGAGCCCACCGTCATCGCGAACGCCGAGGGCGCACGGACCACCCCGTCCGTCGTCGCCTTCGCCAAGAACGGCGAGTCCCTGGTCGGAGAGGTCGCCAAACGGCAGGCCGTGACCAACGTGGACCGGACCATCACGTCGGTGAAGCGGGAGATGGGCACGGACTGGAGCACGGAGGTCGACGGCAAGGCCTTCACGCCGCAGCAGATCAGCGCGTTCGTGCTGCAGAAGCTCAAGCGGGACGCCGAGGCCT
>NZ_JAQFWQ010000115.1 GCF_027706725.1 Nocardiopsis endophytica | reverse complement strand
TCGACAAGGGTGCTGTCAAAACCGGCGGAATGACAGCACCCTTGTCGAGATCATCACCGGGCTGGGGTGCACCGGGGCGGCGGCCGCCACGAGCGCGGGTGGCCATGCGCCCACCGGGTCACGGCTACCTCCCGGGCCGCAAGGGCCCTGCCGGACGGCTCACTCCGTCGCTGCCCTGTCCGGTGACCACGCACAAACCTGCCACCCGACAGCGCCACCGGAAGGGCTGCCGACCTCTCCTCGTCGCCGCCCTCCACCTCACGCCCCGACGGCCTGCCGCCCGGGCGGGGCCAGGAAGCGGGATACCGGCCGCCCCGTCTCCGGCGGTGGCCGGGCACCCTCAGCCGTGCAGGCCGAACATGTCGTCGAAGCGGCTCTTGTAACGGATCTTCAGGTTGCCGCCCTTCACCTCGCCGGTGATCACGAAGTGCGGGTTGGGGCGGTCCGGGTTGGCCGGGACGCGGCTGTCGATGCTGCCCCACCAGGAGGCGTCCACCCGCACGTCCGCCGTCGCGCCGTCCGGCAGCACGAGGCGCGCCTCGCCCCACGACGAGGTGAGGGCGACCTCGGTGGTGCCGCTGGACAGCGACGCCGACCGGAAGTCCAGCACCGTGCTGCCCATCGGGTTGGTCACCTCGATGCGGCGCGGGGCCACCCACTCTCCCCGGCGCACGATGGTGCCCGCCGACGACTTCAGCACCAGGGGCCGGGAGGCCTCCTCTGGCGCGACCCCGGCGGACGGGGCGAGCGGTTCGGTCTCCGCCTCCTGTTCCGGCAGGTCGGCGGTGAGCGGTTCGAGGTCGCCGTAGGTGCGCGCGGCGAAGGCGGCGTCCAGGCGCTCGTCCAGCTCCTCCAAGGTGATGCGCCCGGCGGCCGCGGCCTCGCGCAGGACCCCCGCGACGCGCTCGCGGTCGGCGTCGGCGCAGCGCATGCTCGCGCGCGGATTCTCCTGGCTCACGGCTCCCCGCTTCCTCTCCGGCAGGTCCGGTCCCGAGTGTGCTCGGCATCACGATAGCCGTAGTGGGCGTGTGCGCCCCCGGCAGGGCCGGGGCGCGGAAACGGGCGGCGAAACAGGGGTGGTCCGTGCGATGATCGGGCACCCGGGCGCCCGCAGGGCGGTCGGGGCCCCTGCCGGGGAAGGACGGGCCCGGGCAGGGGCACCGAGCGTCCTCCCGGCGGCCCGCCGGTCCGCGTGCGGACCGGCGGGCCGGATTCCGATCAGGCCCTCCGGCCCGCCTGCGCACGCGCTGCGGGGTCGAGCAGGCCGCGGGCGGCGGCCACGCGCTCGAACACGACGGTGCCCAGCGGCGGGATGCTCGCCGCCAGGCCGATCAGGCCGGTCCACAGCCCCCAGCGCAGCTTGTACCAGGCCAGCAGTGCGACGACGACGTAGACGATGAACGCGACGCCGTGCAGGGGGCCGAAGACCCGCACCCCGATGTCGTCGCCGACCACGACGTACTTGAAGAACATCCCGACCAGCAGGCCCGCCCAGGTGACGGCCTCGATGGCGGCGATCCAGCGGAAGGCGGTGAGCAGCGGCCCGCCGGTGCGGGTCGGTGCGGGGGCGGTCGGCGCGGTCGGCACGGTGGGGCTCCTGGTCGGCTCGCGGGCAGAGGTGGTCCAGAGGGCTGGAGGGGGTGGGGGTGCGCACGCATCGGTGCACCGCCCCCAGTTTCGCCGAGCCCCGCGGGTACTCCGATCCGCCCCCTGGGTTCGCCACAGAGCCGCACCCGGCCCCCACCGAGGGGGTGAGCGGGCAGCGACAGGCCATCCTGCGTCGTAAGATCGACGCCTGATCCGCCTAAAAGCGTCGATTTCACGACGCAGGATTCCCGAACCCCGCCCCCGTGCCCGGTATGTCGGGAATGGTGGTGGCCCCGGGCCCCTTCCCGGAGCCTGGCGGCGACACCGGAGCCGCGAAGGTGGCGGTTCCTCAAGCGGGGTACCCGCCCAGCCGCCTACCCGGACCGCGAGGAGCCTTGCGCCCGGCAGGCAGGGGCGGGGAACCGCCCCGCTCTCTCCGTCGCCGCCTTCTCCGGCGACCACCCGCACGCGCCGCGCCTGACAGCGCTGCCGGAAGGGCCACCGACCTTCGTCGCCGCCTCCTTCCTGGCACTCCGTCAGCCCGCCGGACGGGCGGTGCCCTGAAGCGGGGTACCTGCTCAGCCGCCCACCTGGACCGCGAGGAGCCTTGCACCCGGCAGGCAGGGGCGGGGAACCACCCCGCTCACTCCGTCGCCGCCATCAACGGTGACCACGCACACGCGCCGCGGCCGACAGCGCTGGCGCACGGGCCACCGACCTCTCCTCGTCGCCGCCCTCCACCTCACATCCCGATGACCCGCCACCCGGCCGAAGCCCTTGAGCGGGGTACCCGCCCAGCCGCGTGGCCGAGACGCGAGCAGCCCGCCGCCCGGCAGGCAGGGCCAGGGAACCGCCGGGCCGTCGCCGTGGCCGTCCGCTCCCCCCTGGCCGCCCACTCCCCCTGGCCGCCCCCGCGCCCCGGGGATGGTGACCGAAACCGGTCCCGATGCCTCCGGCCTGCAGGGGATCTGGCCGGGGGTTCCCCTCCCTCTGGTCCCAATTTCGGACAGGCGCTAAGTCGACTTCCGGACCCTGGGCCCCGCCAAGGAACCGCAGGTCAGCACGAGGACCGGAGACGACTTTCGCCGACGCTCGAAAACACCATCGAAAGAACGCCTCTGAGCTGCATGAACACACCCCGCGACGAACCCCTCGAACCCGTCTTCCGGCAGCGTTTGCCGGAATTCCGCCACGAGCATGCCCATAAGCGACAGGAGGTCCGGGACCCGGCCGACCCGGCCCCTGTGCCCACCGCTCTCTCCCCGGCGACCGGAGGCAAGAAGGACGTGCTCAAGCTCGTGATCACCCCGACGTTCCTCTCCGACTTCTCCCGTCTCGACCCCGGCGTGCGCGGCGCCGCCCTGACCGTCGTCCAGGCGTTCATGGACGGCGACGAGAGCCGCCTGGAGACCGTCGCCGACGCCGCCGACCCCCGCACCCGCCTGCTGCGCATCGGCCCCGAATGGGCCGGTGTGCTCGTCCCCGGCACCGGCGGCGGGACGTGCCTGCTGGGGGTCCGCCGCCAGGACGACGCGCTGGCGATGGCCCGCGACCGCACCGCCGTCCCCCAGGACGGCGCCGAGCTGGCCCCGGAGCCGCCGCCCGTCCCCGCCGGGGCGCCCCGCGTCACCGGCCCCGACGAGCTCGACCTGGGCGCCTCGTTCGACGAGTGGCAGCTCACCCTCCACCCCGACCAGCACCGCATCGTCGACGCCCGCTACGCCGGGTCGGCGCAGATCAGCGGCGGCCCCGGAACCGGGAAGACGGTGCTGGCCCTGCACCGCGCCGCCCACCTGGCCTCCCGGGACTCCGCCGTCTCCCCCGACGCCCGCCGCACCGTCCTGCTGACCACCTACAACCGGCTGCTCGCCCAGACCCTGTCCGGGCAGCTCGACCGCCTGCTGCCGGACCCGCGGGTCCGCGCCCGGGTGGAGGTCGTCACCGTCGACAGCCTCGCCCGCGGCATCGTCCACGAGCACACCGGCCTGCTGCCCGACGCGCTGGGCCGGGACACCCTGGCCGAGCGCTGGCGGGAGGCGGCCGCCGAGGACGGCCTGCCCTTCTCCGGCCGCTTCCTGGCCGACGAGTGGGAGCAGGTCGTGCTCGCGCAGAACCTGACCCGCCTGTCGGACTACGTGCGCTGCGAGCGCAGCGGGCGCATGCTGCACCTGGCGCCCGAGCACCGCCCGCAGGTGTGGGACGCCATCCGCCGCTACACCGCGGCCATGCGGGTGGCCGGGGAGTGGTCCTACCCGCAGATCGCCCTGGCCGCCGCCGAGCACCTGGGGCGGGTGGGCCCCCGGTACCGGCACGTGGTGGTGGACGAGGCCCAGGACCTGCACCCCGCCCAGTGGCGGCTGCTGCGCGCCGCCGTCCCCGAGGGGCCGGACGACCTGTTCATCGTCGGCGACCCGCACCAGCGCATCTCCGACAACCGCGTCTCCCTGGCCTCGCTCGGGATCAACGTGCGCGGGCGCGGCCACCGGCTGCGCGTGAGCTACCGGGTCAGCCAGGAGATCCTCGACTGGGCGGTGCCCATCCTTGGCCGCCGCCCCGAGGTCGGCCTGGACGACGACGCCGACGCGCTGACCGGCTACCGCTCCCTGCTGCACGGCCCCGAGCCGGTGCTGCGCGGCTGCCGCGACCGCTCCGACGAGCGGGCCGCGCTCGCCGAGTGGGTGCGGGTGTGGCTGGAGGCCGGGGTGGCCCCCTCGTCGGTGGCGGTGGCCGGGCGCAACCAGTGGGTGGTCCGGCACATGGCCAAGGAGCTGCAGGCCCGCGGCATCCCGACGGCGCCGCTGGACGCGGTGGACTCGGCCCCGGCGGTGCGGGTGGGCACCATGCACAAGCTCAAGGGGCAGGAGTTCCGCTGCGTGGCGGTGGTGGGGGTGAGCGAGCCGCTGCTGCCGCCCAAGGCCGCCCTCGACGCCGCCGAAGGCGACCCGGTCGCCCTGGAGCAGGTGTACCAGCAGGAGCGGAACCTGCTCTTCCTGGCCTGCACCCGGGCGCGGGACGCGCTGTACGTGTCCTACGTGGGAGCGCCGAGCCGCCTGGTGCCGCACGGGGTCCGGGACTCCGAGAAGGAGGCGGCGGCGGTCTGACCGCCCCCTGATCGCCCCTTGACCGACCACTGAGCGGGCGCGGCCGGAGCGACCGGCCGCGCCCGTTCCCCTGTCGTTGATCTCGGGAGAAACGCCCCTAAAACCGCGCGGGTAGGGGCGTTTCTCCCGAGATCAACGAGGGAGGCGCGATGGGGCCGGGTCAGATCCCTTCCCGGTCGGCCATCAGGTCGAGGCCGTCGACGGACAGGTGGGCCGCGTCGGCCACCGGCCGGGACACGTCGACGTCGGTCACCACCATGTAGGGCAGCAGCAGCGGCGGCGGGAAGTCCGGGGTGAAGGTCAGCCTGATCCCGAGGATGCGCACGGTCATCCGCTGGACGTGCAGCACCACCGACGAGCCGTCGCGGCCGGCCAGGTTCATCTCGGGCAGGGCGAGCGAGGCGCGCCCCCCGGCATGCTTCCACCACAGCTCTCCGCCGGTGACGTCGCCCTCGCTCATCACGATGCGCAGGTAGCGTTCGGGGCCGTCGCTCGCGGGGTACTCCACGACCCCGCCGAACCACGCGCCCCGCATGGTGAGGGAATCGGCGGTCAGCCCCGACTCGGCGTTCGAGGCGGTGAAGCGGTCGTCGCCCTGCTCCACCCGGACCTCGGGTGCGCTCCCCTCCTCGTCCGCGGCCTTGCAGGCCTCGACCGCGTCCAGGAACTCCTCCTCGTCGGCGGCCAGTGCGTCCCGGCCGGAGCGCCGTTCGCACTCGGCGGGGTCGGCACCGGCCTCCCCTCGATCCCCGTCCTCCCCGTCCTCAGCGTCCTCGTCCCCGTCGCCGGGGTCCTGCCCTCCGGCACCGCCGTCCTCGGCGCCCTCGTCGGCGCCGTCCGTCCCGCCCGTGCCGCCGGACGGGGACGGTGAGGGCGAGGGGGAGGCCGTTGGGCCGGGCTCGGCCGGTGCGCCCTGCCCCTCGTCGCCGCCGAACCAGTCGTCCCAGGGCCACCAGTCGGTCGGGGCGGCCGCGGCGGGCAGCGCCAGCACCAGGGCCAGCGGCAGCGCGACGGCGGCGTGGGCGGGGGCGGGCCCACCGTCCGCGTCCTTCCCGCCGCCCGTCCGGCGGGCGGCGCGGCGGCGCGGCGGGCGCGACGGGCGCGACGGCGACCAGGAGAACACCATCGCCCCGCCGACGATGCCCAGCAGCATCCCGATGACGAACCCGCCGAAGTTCGCGGTGACGAAGGAGGCCACCGACAGCAGGCTGCACACCACGCCGTAGAAGAGCCGCTGCTGCGGCTGCACCCAGGCGAGCACGCCCAGCGCCATGAGCAGGATGCCGATGAGGTACACCGAGATCCCGGCGATCCCGGCGTAGATCACCAGGTTGAGCGGGAGCACCAGGGACTGCGCGGCCGGGGCGACCATCATCTCCACCCCGGCGACGAGCACCAGCAGCCCGCCCCAGAAGGGGCGGGTGCGGCGCCATTCGCGGAAGGCGCGGAGCACCCCGCGCCCGTTACCGGAGGTCAGCGGCATCGTCTAGGAGCAATCGTCTAGTAGCACTCGTCTTCACCGGGCTTCAGGGACAGCTTCAGCCCGGACAGCTTCAGACTGCCCGCGTTGACCGCCCAGGAGGTGATCTTCGGGTCCTTCACCGAGATCGTGTCGGACTGCAGCCCGAAGCCCCCGGCGGGCCCGGCGCCGCCCTCGGCCTTGTCCAGGGTGCTGGCGTCCCGCCCGATCTCGATGTTGGAGAAGGACGCGTTGCCCTGGAGCTGCTCCACGTCCATCACCAGGTTGGTGCCCTCCACCGGGGTCTGCTCCCCGGCGCCGATCCGCAGGGTCGCGGTGCCGATGGGCAGGTCGATCAGGGAGGACATGCACAGGTCCTTCAGCTCGGCGTGGTCGACGGTGCTCAGCCCGACGGGCCGGGCGCTGTCGTCGACCGAGGTGGCGACGTCGCCGTACTGGGTGAAGCCCTCGCCCTCCAGCGAGGAGGCGGACATCTTGAAGCTGTCGCCGGAGACGGCGAAGGAGGCCGCGAGCAGCCCCTGGGTCGTCATCATGCCCAGGATCGCGGCGGCGCCGAGGCCGGGCAGGACCGCCAGCGCGAACCGGCGCCAGCGGGTGCCGCCGGAGGACGCGGCGCCGTCCGGAGCGGCGTTCACAGCGCCGTCCGAGGCGCCGTCGGCACCGTCGGCGCCTCCGGAGGCGGAGGGGGTGTCATCGGTCGAGGGATCGGCCATGGGGTGACTCCTGCGTGCCAGGTCCGCAGGTCAGCGGACGATCGGGGGGTGGGGAGCTTGCGCCGGCCACCTCCTCGCGTGTTACATGGACCACGCCTTACTCGGGGGTAGTGACGAACATTACAATAGTGAATGTCACATTTCCAAGTGCATGATTCCGCCGTGCGGACGCGACGCGTCCGCCACGTCCGCGGCGGGTCCCCCCGACGAAGGAAAGGTGCCACGTTGGCCTCCGACAACGCCGGCAGCACCGCGCCCGCCCCCGGCGGAACCGCGTCCGAACGCCGCTACGACGTGCTCGTGATCGGGTCGGGGTTCGGGGGCGCGGTCAGCGCCCTGCGCCTCACCGAGAAGGGCTACCGCGTGGGGGTGCTGGAGGCCGGCCGCCGCTACACCGCCGAGACCCTTCCCAGCAGCTCATGGGACCTGAAGAACTTCATCTGGGCCCCCTGGCTGGGAATGTACGGCATCCAGCGCATCCACGTCCTGCGCGACGTGATGATCCTGGCCGGCGCCGGGGTGGGCGGCGGCTCGCTCAACTACGCCAACACCCTCTACGAGCCGCTCGACGACTTCTATGAGGACCCGCAGTGGCGGGGCATCACCGACTGGCGCCGCGAGCTCGCCCCCTACTACGACCAGGCCAAACGCATGCTCGGGGTGCGCACCAACCCCACCGTCACCCCCTCGGACGCCCACCTGCGCACGGTCGCCGAGGACATGGGCGTGGGCGAGACCTTCCACCTGGCCCCCGTGGGCGTGTTCTTCGGCGACGGCGCCGACGCCGACGGATCGGCGCGCGGCGCCCCCGGCGAGCGCGTGAAGGACCCCTACTTCGGCGGGGTGGGCCCCGAGCGCCGCGCGTGCACCGAGTGCGGCGAATGCATGACCGGCTGCCGCCACGGCGCCAAGAACATGCTCACCGAGAACTACCTCCACTTCGCCGAGAAGGGCGGCGCGGTGATCCACCCGATGACCACCGTGGAGCGCGTCCGCGAGCTGCCCGGGGGCGGGTACGCCGTGGACACGCTCACCACCGGAGCCAGACGCAGACGCGCCAACGCCCGGACCTTCACCGCCGACCAGGTCGTGGTCGCCGCCGGGACCTGGGGCACGCAGAACCTCCTGCACCGCATGCGCGACACCGGCCTGCTCCCCCGCATCTCCTCCCGCCTGGGCACGCTCACCCGGACCAACTCCGAGTCCCTCGGCGGCGCCATGACCGCCAGCATGGACCCGCCCGAGGACTTCTCCCGTGGCGTGGCCATCACCTCCTCCATGCACCCCGACGCCCACACCCACGTGGAGCCGGTCCGCTACGGCAAGGGCTCCAACGCCATGGGCATGCTGGCCACCATCCAGGTTCCCGGCGGTGGCCGGGTGCCCCGCTGGATGCGCTTCCTGGGGCTGGCCGCCCGGCACCCCTACGTCTTCGCCCGCAGCCTGTCGGTGCGCCGCTTCTCCGAGCGCGCCGTCATCGGGCTGGTCATGCAGTCCCTGGACAACTCGCTGACCACCTACACCCGCCGCGGCGCCTCCGGCCGCCGGGTGCTCACCTCCCGGCAGGGCCACGGCGAGCCCAACCCGTCGTGGATCCCGCAGGGCCAGGAGGTGCTCTCCCGCCTGGCCGAGAAGATCGACGGATTCCCCGGCGGCACCGTCGGCGAGGTGTTCAACATCCCGCTCACCGCGCACTTCCTGGGCGGCTGCCCCATCGGCGACTCCCCCGACAGCGGCGTGGTCGACCCCTACCACCGCCTCTACGGCCACCCGGGCATCCACGTGGTGGACGGCTCGGCGGTCTCGGCGAACCTCGGCGTGAACCCCTCGCTGACCATCACCGCCCAGGCCGAGCGGGCCATGTCGTTCTGGCCGAACAAGGGCGGCACCGACCCCCGCCCCGCCCCCGGCGAGCCCTACCGCACCGTGGCGCCGGTGCACCCCGACTCCCCCGCCGTCCCGGCCGGCGCCTTCGCCGAGCTGCGCTTCTCCCGCCCGCTTCCGGTCTCCCCCGCCTGAGGGCCCCAGACCCGCACCCGCACCCGCACCCCGGCCGGGTCGCCCGCCCCGGCCGGGGGAACAACCCCTGGAAGACCCGTTCCTCCTATCGGGAAGGAGGAAGGAGCGCACGGCAGGCACTCCGTGGGAGGCACCCCCGACCCCGGCCGCGCCCGCGGACCGACCGCGGCCGCGGCCCGCACCCCCCGAGGACCCGCATGACCCCTCTGCGCCATACGGCGGACCTGGCCGAGACCGTGACCACCCCCGACGGCGCCGAGCTGCGCCTGCGCACGCGCGGGCCGGAGGCGGCCGCGTGCACCGTCGTCCTCGCCCACGGGCTGGGACTGAGCTGCGACACCTGGGCCCCGCACGCCACCCGGCTGGCGGCGGGCAGCGGCGGACGGCTCCGCGTCGTCCGCTGGGACCTGCGCGGGCACGGCGGCTCCGGCCGCGGCACCGCCCGCATGGACATGCGCCTGCTCGCCGACGACCTGGCGCGGGTGGTCGCCGCCTGCGCCCCGGACGGGCCGGTGGTGCTGGGCGGCCACTCGCTGGGCGCGATGGCCGCGGCCCGGCTGGCGGCCGACCGCCCCGGCCTGTTCGGCGGCACCGTCACCGGGGTGCTGCTGGCCGCCGGGTCGGCGGCCGGCCCGGCCCGGGCCGCGGGCCGACGGCTCGCCGGGGCCGCGCCCTGGGCGGTCGACCGGCTGCGCCGCCTGCTCCCGCACCGGCTGCCCGCCTACCGGGCGGCGGTGCGGCGGGCGGCCTTCGGCGAGGGCGCCCCCGAGGACCAGGTGGCGCTGTGCGCGCAGCAGCTCCACGCGGCCCCGGCGGACGTGCTGGCGGAGGGGACGGCGGCCGTGGCCGGGCACGACGTGCGGGGGCGGCTGGAGGCGCTGCGGCGGGTGCCGGTCGTGCTGCTGTCCGGCGGCCGGGACCGGGTGGTCCCGGCCCGCGCCGGCCGGACCCTCGCCCGCGAGCTGCCGGAGGCCGAGCAGGACGTGGCCGAGTCGGCCGGGCACATGGTCCCGGCCGAGGAGCCCGAGCGGGCGTGCGCCCACCTGGCGCGCCTGGCCGGGGTCGCCCTGGAGCCGCGCCCCGGGGCCACTGACGCCCCCGGCGCCGATCCGGCGCTTCGGGCCCACCGAACCCGGAGTTCTCCACCCCCCGAGCGCCCTGATCAGGAAGAATCACCATACGGACCGGTTCCCGGCCGGTGCGGCCCCTAAGAACCCACGCGGACAGGCGGGCGGGCGGCAGGGCACCCGGCCTCGCCGACTCCGCTGCCGAGCGTCGCTCCTGCGTCGTTGATCTCGGGGAATGCGCCCCTGAGACCGGCCCGGAAGCGTCGTTCGTCCCGAGATCAACGCGGAGCACACCCGCCTGTCCGCGCGGCCCCTGAGGCGGCGCCGGGGCGCTCAGGCGGGCCGGGGCTCCTTGCCGGAGGCGATGTGTTCAAGGACGTCGGAGAAGTGCTCGCCGATGACCTCCTGGATGTGGCGGGCCATCGAGCGGGCGAGCATCGCGTCCACCGCCGTCTGGGCCAGCGGCCGCAGGCGGCGCACCAGGTCGGCGGCCTGGGCGATGTCGTCGCCCTGCAGGAGCCCCTCGGGGGCGTGCGCCGACAGGATGTGGTCGGCGATCTCGCGCACGAGGCCCTCGGAGGCCTCGTCGATGTACCCGCCGAGCTGCTCGGCGATGTCGAGCACGCGCGAGACCGACATCCCGGCCGCCACCAGTTCGGCTCCGGCGTGCAGGAGCCGGGGGCTGGGCGCCCGGAACCGGTCGCCGTCCACCTCCAGCAGCCCCATGGCCAGGGCGCGCTCGATGTTCTCGTCGGTGACGTCGCCCCGGAAGAGCTCGACCAGCTCCTCGAAGGTCAGGTGCGCGGCGATCTCGTCCGACCACGGGTCGCCGATGGCGGACTCGAACCCGAGCACGTCGTTGAGGTCGCCGCCGCGCTCCCAGACCGAGACGAGCTCACTGATGTTGGCGAAGGTGTACCCGCGCTTGAGCAGCTGGGCGATCAGGCGCAGGCGGGCCAGGTGGGCCTCGGTGTAGATGCCCACCCTCCCCTCCCTGCGGGGCGGGGACAGCAGGCCCCGGTCCTGGTAGACCCGCACGTTCCGCACGGTCGTGTCGGCGAGACGCGCCAGCTCGTCGATCCGGTATTCGGCCATGGTCCCACCCTAGGGAAATTCGGGCGCCCGCACGACTTCACCCTATTGCACTGTGACAATGTCCGTTGTAACGTTCCTGCACGAGATGTGGAGGAGATCACTGATGCCCCGACCCCCTCTGGGCGCCCTCCGTGGTAAGCGCGTCCTGGTCACCGGCGCCTCCGGAGCGTTCGGCTCGGCGAGCATGCGGGTGCTGCGGCACCTGGGCGCCGACGCCGTGGGACTGGACCGCAAGCCCGACGACGCCGGGCGCGTGCTCGCCTGCGACGTCACCGACGAGGACGCGGTCCGCCGCGCCGTCGGCGCCGCCACCGAGCGGCTCGGCGGGCTCGACCGGCTGATCCACTTCGCCGGCGTGGGCCCCGCCGTGGACGTGGGCGCCATGCCCGACCAGTGCGTCCGCGAGGCCCTGGAGGTCAACCTGCTGGGGACCTGGCGCACCACCGCCGCGGCGCTGCCCGCGCTGGTGGCCGACAAGGGCCGGGTGGTGGTCACCGCCTCCCTGCTGGCGGGGCTCCCGCTGCCGTTCGCCTCGGCCTACGTCGTCTCCAAGCGCGCCGTGACCGCCTACGCCGACTCGCTCCGCGCCGAGTACGGCACCCATGTGGGGGTCACCACCGTGCACCCCGGCTACGTCGACACCCCCATCCACGACGACTCGCGCGCGGCGGGGGTGTCGCTGGACGGCCTGGTGCCCGCCGAGCGCCTGCGCGACACGGTGCTCGCGGTCCTGCGCGCGGCGGCCGCGCCCCGCCCGCCCCGCGACGTCGCCTCCACCGCGCTGGGCACCGCCGCCCTGCGCCTGACCCGGCACGCGCCCGGCCTCGTCGACCGGGTGACCGCCACCGAGATCGCCGACCTGGTCCGCGAGGGCAGGCTGTCCGGCGGGGAGATCGCCCGCGGCCTGCACGAGCGCCACGGCGCCCCGATGCCGACCGGCTAGCCGCGCCCCGGCCGGGTCCCGCCGCCCGGCCGCCCGCACCCCCGAAGGAGAACCGCCATGACCGTGCAGGCCGATCCGAAACCGACCGTCACCGACCGCGAGGACATCGCCAAGCGGCTGCTGCGCTCCTCGGCCAAGGCCTCCTACGACCCGCTCGTGGAGATCGACTGGGACGCGCCGATCGACCGGGACCGCTACGCCATCGCCCCGCACCGGGTGTCGCTGTACGGGACCGAGCTGTGGGACCGCCTCTCCGAGGACCAGCGCAAGGAGCTGAGCCGGCACGAGGTGGCCAGCATCGCCTCCATCGGGCTGTGGTTCGAGACCATCCTCATGCAGATGCTGATCCGGCACGCCTACGACCGCGACCCCACCACCAACCACGTGCAGTACGCCTACACCGAGATCGCCGACGAGTGCCGCCACTCGGTGATGTTCGCCAAGATGACCCAGAAGCTGGCGGGGCGCCACTACCGGCCCGACTTCGTCACCCACAACCTGGGCCGGCTCTTCAAGGCGATCTCCAACGGCCCGCTGACCTTCGCCGGCGCGCTGTTCGTCGAGGAGATCCTCGACCAGCTCCAGCGCGAGGGCATGGTGGACGAGACGCTCGACCCGCTGGTGCAGGCGGTCTCCCGGATCCACGTGGTGGAGGAGGCGCGGCACATGCGCTACGCCCGCGAGGAGCTGATCCGCGACTGGGACCACCACGGGGCCGTCTCCAAGGCCTACAGCCGGTTCGTGCTGGGCCTGGTCGTCTACTTCGCGACCACCAGGCTGATCAGCCCCGAGGTCTACCGCTCCGTGGGGCTGGACCCCAAGGAGGCGGCCAGGGCCGCCCGGCGCAACCCCGCCCACATCGACACCAAGACCTGGGCGGCGCGCAAGGTGGTCGCCACCTTCGACAAGGCCGGGCTGCTGGCCGGACCCGCCAAGCACCTGTGGCGCCGGGCCGGGCTGCTGGGCCGCAAGGGCGCCCCGGCCCCCGTGGCGGCCGCCGCCGCATGACACCCGCCGCATGACGACCGGGCGCCCGCGCCACCGGGCGCCCGCAGAGCCGCCGGCCCGCGGGCCATCGCGCCTGAGCCCGCGGGCCGGCTCCCCTTTCTTCCGCCCCACCCCTCCCCTTCCCTCCCAGCACCCCGCAGCGCCGAAGGGACGACAACGACGTGACCGAGAACGAGACCACGGCGCCCCATTACCGGGTGGCCGTCATCGGCTCCGGGTTCTCCGGAATCGGCATGGCCGCCCGGCTCAAGCGCGCCGGCCTCACGAGCCTGGTCCTGCTGGAACGCGCCCACGACGTCGGCGGGACGTGGCGGGACAACACCTTCCCCGGCGCCGCCTGCGACGTCCCCTCCCACCTGTACTCGCTGTCGTTCCGGCTGAACCCGGGCTGGTCGCGCACCTTCTCCGGCCAGGAGGAGATCCAGGCCTACCTGCAGCGGGTGGCCGAGGAGGAGGACGTCTACCGCCACGTGCGCTTCGGGTTCGGCGTGTCCGGCACGTACTGGGAGCCCGCGGCCAACCGGTGGCGGATCGAGTCCGAGGACGGGCGGACGGTCACCGCGCAGTTCCTGATCAGCGCGTGCGGGGCGCTGGCCGACCCGTCGGTCCCCGACATCCCCGGGCTCGCGGACTTCCAGGGCACCGTGTTCCACTCGGCCCGCTGGGACCACTCCCACGACCTGTCCGGGCGCAGCGTCGCCGTCATCGGCACCGGCGCCTCGGCGATCCAGTTCGTGCCGCAGATCCAGCCGAAGGTGGGGCGGCTCGACCTGTACCAGCGCACGCCCCCGTGGGTGATCCCCAAGCACGACCGGGACGTCACCCGGCTGGAGCGGTGGCTGTTCCACAACGTGCCCGGGGCCCAGCAGGTGTTCCGCAAGAACATCTACTGGGGGCGGGAGACCTACGTCCTCGGGTTCGTGAAGTACCCGGCGCTGATGAAGGGCGTCGCCGCGCTCGCCAAGGCCCACCTGAAGCGCCAGGTCAAGGACCCGGAGCTGCGCGCGAAGCTGGTGCCGGACTTCGTCCCGGGCTGCAAGCGGCTGCTGCTGTCGAACGACTACTACCCCTCGCTCGACAAGCCCAACGTCGAGGTGGTGACCGACGGGATCAAGGAGATCCGGGAGAAGTCGGTCCTGGCGGCCGACGGCACCGAGCGCGAGGTCGACACGATCATCTTCGGCACCGGCTTCCACGTCACCGACATGCCGGCCGCCAAGATGGTGCACGACGCCGAGGGCCGCAGCATCTGGGACCGCTGGGGCGACGACCTGGAGTCCCTCAAGGGCACCACGGTCTCGGGCTACCCCAACCTGTTCATCCTGGCCGGGCCCAACACCGGACCGGGGCACACCTCGCACGTGTTCTTCCTGGAAGCGCAGATGCGGTACGTGATGTCGGCGCTGCGCTTCGCCGCGCGCAACAGGGTGGACCGGCTGGAGGCGCTGCCCGAGGCGCAGACCGCGTACTCGGCGCGCATGCAGCACAAGACCCGCGACTCGGTGTGGGTGACCGGCGGCTGCGACAGCTGGTACCTCAACTCCAAGGGCCGGAACGTGACCCTGTGGCCCGGGTTCAGCTTCGAGTACGCGCTGCAGACGCTCCGGTTCGACCCGCACAATTACCGGATCCGCAAGGAGGTCCCGCGTTCGGCGCGGAGTGCGCCCAACCGGGGCGGGCGCGCCGCCGGGGCCGCGAACGGCTCGGGGCCGCCGAAGGCGCCCGCGGCCGCGGGCGCCGCACCCGGGGCCGCCTCCGAGGAGGTGACGGCGTGAGCGGGATGGGCGACGACGAGGAGGAGTACCGGGGGCCGGTGACCCTCGTCTTCGACGGCCGCCCGGTCGAGGCCGAGGCGTTCATCGCCGGGCACTTCGACCCCCTCACCGGGGCCTACGCCTGGGTGGGCCGCGTCTGGCCGCACCCCGGCGTCGCCGCCGAGTACGACGCGGGCCACACGTCGGTGCTGGTGCGCACCCCCCAGGGCCACGAGGGGGCGGGGCGGCTGACCGAGCGGAACGTGTGGGGAGGCCACCGCCTCCAGGGCACGGGGGCGCCCCCGTTCCCGGTTCCGGCGGTCGATCCGGCGCAGGACTGAGGTCCTCGCGCCCCACGGTCACTCCCCGGTGGCGCGGGGAGGCAGCGGGCGCCGGGCGGGTGGAGTGCAACGAAGGGGACCGTTCACCCGCCCGGCAGCCCGGTCACCGGCCCGAATCCATGTTGATCTCGGGGAAGTCGGGGTTATGACGGGCTTCTTAAGCCCGGAATCCCCGAGATCATCGAGGGTAGGGGGCGGCCGCCCCCTCACCAGGGGTCCTCCTGGCGGAAGAACGCGGCCCCGGCCGACTCGGCGCGCAGGCGCGCGAACCCGGGCTTGATCACCCGGTCGATCAGCTCCAGCCGCTCGTCGTGCGGGATGAAGGCGGACTTCATCGCGTTCACCGTGAACCAGCGCAGCGTCTCGGTGCCGTACCCGAACTCCTCGCTCAGGCGGGCGAACTCCTCGGTCATCGAGGTGCCGTGCAGCAGCCGGTTGTCGGTGTTGACCGTCACCCGGAACCGCAGCAGGCGCAGGGCCTCCACCGGGTGCTCGGCCAGCGCCGACACCGCGCCGGTGTTGACGTTGGCGGTCGGGCACAGCTCCAGCGGGATGCGCTTGTCGCGCACGTAGGCGGCCAGCCGCCCCAGCTTGGAGGTGCCGTCCTCGGCGATCGCCACGTCGTCGATGATGCGCACGGCCTGGCCCAGGCGGTCGGCGCCGCACCACTGGATGGCCTCCCAGATGGAGGAGAGGCCGAACCCCTCGCCGGCGTGCAGGGTGAGGTTGAAGTTCTCCCGGCGGATGTGGTCGCAGGCGCCCAGGTGCCGGGTGGGCGGGTAGCCCGCCTCGGGGCCGGCGATGTCGAAGCCGACCACCCCGGCGTCCCGGTAGCGCACCGCCAGCTCGGCGATCTCCTGGGAGTCGGCGGCCTGGCGCAGCGCCGTGAGCAGCAGCCGCACCCGGATGTCGCGGCCGAACAGGCGGGCCTTGGCGGTGCCCACGCGCAGCCCCTCCAGCACCGCGTCCACCACCTGCTCGCGGGTGAGGCCCGCGCGGGTGTGCTGCTCGGGGGCGATCTTGACCTCGGCGTAGACCACCCCGTCCTCGGCGAGGTCCTGGACGCACTCGGTGGCCACCCGGACCAGGGCGGGCGCGGTCTGCAGCAGGTCCAGCACCGGGTCCAGGCGGGCCAGCAGCTCCTCCTGGGAGCCGTGCGCGGCCGAGAACCACTCCTGCAGGCGGTCCGGGTCGGTCGCGGGCAGCCCCTGGTGGCCGGCCTCGGCGGCCAGGTCGACCAGGGTGCTCGGGCGCAGTCCGCCGTCCAGGTGGTCGTGCAGCAGCACCTTGGGCATGCGCCGGATCGTGTCGCGTGCGAGTCGAGTCATCGTCCTCCTTGGCGAAGTTCGCGGAAAACCTCAGGTCACGTGCTTAAATTGCCCGAGATTCTAGACCACCCGCGGGCCCCGCCCCCGCTCACGGCGCTGTGAGACGCCTCTCTTACGCCCTCGCTCCCCCTCTACCCGCCGCGGAGGCCGACCCGCACGCGCCCCGCGGATGAGAGATTTGACGGGGAGGAACCGGGGCGGCGCGGGGCCGCCCGGCCCACTAGCGCGCAAAGGAGCGTCCACCGTGGCTCGCATACTCGTCGTGGCCGATGACCTCACCGGGGCCAACGCCACCGGGGCCCGCTTCGCGCGGACCGGGATGCGCACGGCCACGGTGACGCCCGAGCAGGTCGCGGCGGTCGCCGACACCTACGACGTGGTGGTGGCCAACCTGGACAGCCGGCACCTGCCCCCCGAGCAGGCGGCCGACCTGGTCACCGACGTGGTGGAGGCGGTCTGGCCGGTGGACCTGGTGGTCAAGCGGGTGGACAGCACGCTGCGCGGGAACGTGGGCGCCGAGGTGGAGGCGGCCTGGCGGGCGGTGCGCGAGCGGGTGCCCGAGCGCCTGGCGGTGCGCGCCCTGGCCGTGCCCGCCTTCCCGGCCACCGGCAGGGTCACCGTGGACGGGGTGCAGCTCCTCGACGGGGTGCCGCTGGAGTCCAGCGAGGTGGCCGCCGACCCGTTCTGCCCGATGGACACCGGGGTGGTGTCGCGGATCCTGGGCCGCCAGACCGGGTTGGCGGTGCGGCACGTGCCCGCCCGGCAGGTCACCCGGGAGCTGCTGATGGCCGAGCTGACCGCGGGCGATGAGCCCATCGTGCTGTGCGACGCCGCCGACGAGAGCCGCATCGAGGACCTGGCCGAGGCGGCGGCGGAGGCGCGCCGGTCCGAGGGCGTGGTGTGGGTGTCGGTCGACCCGGGCCCGGCGGGGGCCGCGCTCGGCTACGCGATGCGGCTGCGCGGGCGGGCCGGGGCGCCGGGGCCGCTGCTGGCGGTGGTCGGCAGCACCACCGGGCTGACCCGGCGCCAGTTGGAGGCGGTCGCGCGCACGGGGCCGGTCCGGTTCGTGGACGTGGACCCGGTGCTGCTGGCCGGGACCGGCGGCGAGGGGGAGAACGGGGAGGCCCCGCCGGACCCCGGGGAGTACGCCGAGGAGTTCGCCGCCGCCCTGCGGGAGCGGCTCTCCGGGGCGGTGTTCCCCGAGTTCGTGGTGGTGCGGGCGACCGCCCCGCCGCAGGGGGCGCCGGGGGCGGACGCCGCGCTCCGGGCGCTGCCCCGGCTGCTGGCCGGGATCGTCGCCGAGGCGGTGCGCGACGTGGAGTCCGACTCGGGGACGCACGCGCTGCCGACCGGGCTGTACCTGACCGGGGGCGACCTGGCCGCGAGCGTGCTGGACGAGCTGGGGGTGCGGTCGTTCGCCGTGGCGGGGGAGATCGTCCCGCTGGCGGTGCACGGCACCATCGGCGGCGGCCCCCTGGACGGGGTCCCGGCGGTCACCAAGGGCGGCCTGGTCGGGGACGCGACGACGGCGGTGGAGTGCTTCGGCCGCCTGCGCCGGGCGGCCCAGGCGCGGCTGCACCAGGTGAACGCGGAGGTCCCCGAGCACATCCTGCCGAAGGTCTAGGGGGTCGCGCCCCTCGGTGCGGCGCGGAGCGCGAGACCGGCCACCAGCGCCAGGGCGCACAGGGCGAGCACGAATCCCACCACCGCGCCCCAGCCCCACGCGTCGAACAGGACGCCGCCGAGCCACCCGAAGGCGCTGGACCCCAGGTAGTAGGCGAGCGTGTACAGGGCGGCGGCCTGGGCGCGCGCGAACGGGCGGGCGCGGTGCCCGACCCACGCCGAGGCGGTGGTGTGCGCGGCGAAGAAGAAGAACGTGAGCACCAGCAGCCCGGCGGCGACCGCCGTGAACGCCGGGAGGACGAGCAGGGCGGCTCCCCCGGCCATCAACAGCACGCTCCCGGCGAGCACGGGGTGGCGGCCGAAGCGCTCGACGGCCCGGCCCACGGCGGCCGAGCTGACCGTGCCGGCCAGGTAGGCCACGAAGAGGAACGCCACCACGGTCTGGGACAGCCCGAACGGGGGGTCCATCATGCGGAAGCCCAGGTAGTTGTAGATGGTGACGAAGGCGCCCATGAGGAGGAGGGCGTGGGCGTACAGCGCGAGCAGGCCGGGGTCGCCCACGGCGCCGCCGACCCGGCGCAGCAGCCCGTGGCCCGCGTCGGCGCCCTCGGCCGCGTCCCGCCGCCGCCGCTTGCGCGGCCGGGGGGCGAATCCGCGGGCGGGCGGCACGGCGATGAGGAAGACGACGAGGGCGGCCGCCGCCAGCAGCGAGTCGGCGCCCACGCCCCAGCGCCAGCCGCCGAGGTCGGCGACGGCACCGGCGACGAGGCGGCCGGACATGCCGCCGACGGTGTTCCCGGCGATGTAGATCCCGGCGGCGCGGGACAGGTGGGAGGGGGCGATCTCCTCGGCGAGGTAGGCCATGGCCACGGCGGGGACGCCGCCGAGGAAGGCGCCTTGCAGGGCGCGCAGCAGGAGCAGGGACCAGATCTCGGGGGCGAAGGGCGCGGCGAGCCCGAGCGCGGTGGAGACCACGAGGGCGGCGGTCATGACCCCGACCCGGCCGAACCGGTCGGCGAGCCCGCTCCAGACCAGGACGCAGGCGGCGAGCCCGGCGGTGGCGAAGGACACCGACAGGGCGACGGTGGAGGCGGCGGCGGAGAAGTCGTCGGCCATCCCGGGAAGGACCGCCTGCACCGCGTAGAGCTGGGCGAACGTGGCGACGCCCGCGGCGGTCATCGCCACCGTGATCCGCCGGTACCCGGAACTGCCCGCCGCGTGCCCGAGGGCGTCCCGCCCGGTGGCCAATGACTCATCCACTCATCCGACGTTAGCCCGCGGGGTGTGCTCCGGCCCACCCGGTGGGCCCCGGCGGGAGGAATCTCACATCCCGTCACGGGGATTCACACCACGACCCGTCGACCGGGCCGACCGGTTCGACGAGAAGGGCGGCCGCCGCGCCGGCGCGCCCTCCCCGCGATGATCTCGACGAAAGTGCTGCCAAGCCCGCCGGAATGGCAGCACTTTCGTCGAGATCATTGATGAGGGCGGCTACGCCCCCTCGCCCGGGCGGACGGAGCGCTGTTCGCGGGCGCTCCTGCGGGCGGCTTCGATGACCTCCAGGCCGTGGATCACCTCGTGCGGCTCCACCGGGACCGGGTCGCCCTCCCCCACGGCCTCGCGGACGCCCTCGTAGAACGACGGGTAGGACCCGCGCTCGGACGGGACGCGGCGCAGGTCGCCCTCGGCACCGACCAGGCCCCAGGAGTCCTCCGGCTCGACGCCCCAGTCGGCGGCGTCGGGGGTCTCCCCCGCGGTCAGGCGGGCCTCCTGGGAGTCCAACCCGTCGACGGTGAACCCGCCCCGGTCCCCCAGCACCCGGAAGCGCGGGCCCGGCCGCGCCGCCAGGGCGCTCATCCACAGGTGGGAGCGGACCCCGGAGCCGTGGGTGAGGGCGAGGAAGGCGTCGTCCTCGGCGCCGACGCCGGGGCGGCGGGCGTCGAGTTCGGCGTAGACGCGCTCGACCGGGCCGAAGAGGTTGACGGCCTGGTCGATCAGGTGCGGCCCCAGGTCGTACAGGATTCCGGAGCCGTCCTCGGCGGCGCCGCGCTCGCGCCAGGTCTCCTTGGGCTGCGGGCGCCACCGCTCGAACCGCGACTCGAACCGGTGCACCCGCCCGAGGGCGCCCTCGTCGATCAGCTTCCACAGCGTCAGGAAGTCGGAGTCCCAGCGGCGGTTCTGGTACACGGTCAGCACGTGGCCCAGCTCCCCGGCCAGCTCGGTGAGCCCCCGGGCGCGGGCCGCGTCCAGCGCGAAGGGCTTGTCGACCACCACCGACATCCCGGCCTTGAGCGCGGCCTCGGCGAGCGGGGCGTGCGTGTCGTTGGGGGTGGTGACCACCGCGATCTCGAACTCCCCGGCGCGGTCCCACAGCTCGTCGGCGGAGGGGATGACCTCGGCACCGGGGTGGCGCCGCCGCACGGCCTCCTGCCGCTCGGGGTTGCCGGTGACCACGGCGGCCAGCCGCAGTCCGGGGGTGGCCTCGATGAGCGGTGCGTGGAACACCTCCCCGCCCTTGCCGTAACCGAGCAGAGCCACGTGCAGTTCCGGTCCGGCGTGCGCATTCGCTGTGGTCATGGGGCCAATCTAAGGGACACCACCGAGGGCCCCGGACGTCACCCACGACGGCGGATCGAACGCGGAGGCTTCAGTCCGAGCCCGAACCGTCCACCGGCCACAGCCGGACGGTTCCTGCGATCACGGATACCGTGAAGTCATGGACAAGCGCATCGGGTTCGGCAGCGTCTCCTCGTCCGGTCATGCACTCACGGTGCCCCCCGAAGTGTGGGCCGCTTTGGAGCTCGACAACCCTGATGCGATCGTCGAGTACGTCGCGCGCGATGGGGAGATCGTGCTGCGGCCACGTGTCGCCGTCCACCCCGATGACGCCTGGTTCTGGAGCCCGGAGAGCCAGGCGGCCGAGCGGGAGGCCGAAGAAGACCTCGCGGCGGGCCGGTACACCACCTTCGAGAACGAGGAGGAGTTCCTCGCCCACCTCCGGGCCGCTCACATTCGGTAAACGCCGGACACGCTGTGCACCGCTCGGCTAGAGTCGCGCCGACCGAAGAGTTCCCAGGCGTGAAGGCCGTAGGCGAATGTCCGTACTTACCGATGGACCACTCCACGGCTACCGTGGAGACATGGACAAGCACGTGGGTTTCGGAAGTGTCTCCTCGACCGATGGCACTCTGGTCGTCCCCCCCGAGGTGCGGCGAGAGCTCGGCTTGGACAACCCCGACACCGTGGTGGAGTTCGTCGTGCGGGAGGGGGAGGTCGTGCTCCTGCCCCGGGTCGCCGTCCACCCGAACGACGTGTGGTTCTGGGAGGAAGGGCAGCAGCGGGCCGAACGCGAGGCGGACGAGGAACTCGCCGCTGGAGAGGTCAACCCTCCCATGACCGGGGCGGAGTTCCTGTCCCATCTGGAAGAGGTGACCGGTGAGAAGCTCGGCGAGGGGCAGTGAAGTTCACGTCCCTTCGACCGTGAGCTCGGGCAGCTCCCTCGGGAACACAAGCGCATGTTCCTCACTGCCGTCCATAATGACTTCCTCCCGGCCGTCGCGGCCGGTGCGTTCTCCGGATCGCCACCGTGGCCGACGCGTCTCAGGATCCACAAGCTCGGTGGCCACGATGTGTACTCGCTGACGTGGAGCTTTGCTTCGCCGGACGGGCGGGCCACCTTCCACATCCAAAAGGACGAGGACGGGGAACCGCTTCTCGTCTGGCGGCGCATCGGTGACCACTCGATCTATAAGGACCCCTGACACACGGGCGGGGCGCCGGGGTCA
>NZ_JAQFWQ010000114.1 GCF_027706725.1 Nocardiopsis endophytica | reverse complement strand
CCTCGGCGATGATCTCGACGGAAGCGCTGTCAAAACCGCCAGGATGACAGCACCTTCGTCGAGATCATCGCCGGGCAGGGCCGCACCGGGCCGAAGGCCGCCACGAACACGGGCCACCACCGCCCCACCCGGCCGCGCCGCCCGGACCGCGAGGAACCCGCCGCCCGGGCGGGGACCTGAAGCGGGGTACCAGCCGAGCCGCCTGCCGACCCGGACCGCGAGAGGCCCGCCGGACGGCCGGTTCGGCCGGGGAACCGCCCCGCTCATGCCGTCGCCGCCCATCACAGCGACCACGCACACGCGCCGCACCCGACAGCGCTCCCCGATGGGCCGCCGACCTTCGTCGTCGCCGCCCTCCACCCCACACCCCACCGGCCCGCCGCCCGGCCGGGGACCTGAAGCGGGGTACCAGCCCAGCCGCCCGCCGACCCGGACCGCGAGCGGCCAGACGGACGGCCGGTTCGGCCGGGGAACCGCCCCGCTCTCGCCGTCGCCGCCAACCGCGCCGACCATCCGCGCGCCCGGCGGCCGACAGCGCTGCCGGATGGGTCGCTGACCTTCGTCGTCGCCGCCATCTCGCTCACACTCCGGCGGCCTGCCGCTCGGCCGGGGCGGGGAGTGGGGTACTCGCTCAGCCGCCCGCCGACCCGCACCGCGAGGGACCCGCCGCCCGGCAGGCAGGGCCGAGGGACCGACCCGCTTGTTCCGTCGCCGCCCTCTCCGGTGACCACGCACACGCGCCGCACCCGACGGCGCTGCCGGAAGGGTCGCGGACCTTCCTCGTCGCCGCCCTTGCGGCCTTGCGCTCCGGTGGCTCGTCGGACGGCTGGCGTCGGTGAGCGGGGTACCTGCTCAGCCGCCCTCGTACCAGGACCGCGAGGGGCCCGGCGTCCTGCACCACCGCGGGCCCTGGGGCGGGGTGGGCCCGCCAAGCGAGGGTGACCACCCACCCACGGACGATGGGGATGGAACCGGAACCACACCCCCCAAAAACAGCGCCCAAAGAACTCAGAACCCCCGCCCCTCTACACCACCGAACACGGCGACCACGCACACGCGCCCGGCGGTCGGCGACGCTACCGCGCGTGGGCCGCCGACCGCGGCTCCCTCCTCATCTCCGGGGGACGCCCTGGCCCTGTTGGACCGCCCAGGTGTGGTCGAAGTCCGGGTGGCCCGCGTAGGCCGACGCCAGGTGCTCCAGTGCCTTGCGCCAGGCGTGCAGCGCGCCCCACGAGTCGTCGCTCGCGGGTGCGCCTCGGCCCCCTATGGCGTTCACGCCCGCCTGGTAGGCCCGCACGTACTCGTTCACGATGCGCCGTTTGGCCGCCACGTCCGCGCGTGCGCGCCCGGGGCCGCCGGTGGCGGGGGAGGCGGCGTGCGCGGCCCTCTCGTCCTCGTCCAACCGTGCATAGAGGAACTCGACGATGGTCACGCGACCATGCTCCCTTCACCTGCGGCTGCGCCCTCACGCGTCGTATACCACCCGTGCGGGCGCCCAGGGAGGCCCTCGGCGCGGCCGGACACGGACATGCGGCGGCACCCCCCATGACCGGGCGGGTTCCGCGTGTCCGGGAGGCGATGCTTCAATCCTCGTGTGGACGACGACACCGCCGCAACCGGCACCACCGATGGAGCACCGCTCCGAGATTCCCCGTCCGTGCACGTCCTGCGCGTGTTCACCGGGGCGGGCGGAGGCGGGGGGAACCCCCTCGGGGTCGTGCTCGACGGCCCCGCGGTCCCCGGCCGGGAGGCGCGCCAGGCCCTGGCGGCACGGCTGGGCTTCAGCGAGACCGTGTTCGTCGACGACCCGGACACCGGGCGGGTCGACATCTACACCCCGGGCGTCCGCCTGCCCTTCGCCGGGCACCCGCTGGTGGGCACCGCCTGGCTGCTGCGCCGCACCGGCCGCCCGGTGCGGGAGCTGCGCCCCGAGGCGGGAACCGTGCCCGTGCGGGAGGACGCCGACGGCACCGTGTGGATCCGCGCCCGGCCGGAATGGGCCGCGGGCCGCCGCACCGAGCGGTACCCGTCCGCCGAGGCGCTGGAGGCCCTCCCGGGCCCGCCCGACGGCGAGGGCTGGCTGTACGCCTGGGCCTGGATCGACGAGGCGGAGGGGCTGGTCCGCGCCCGCGGCTTCCCCCGCCGGGGCGACGTCGCCGAGGACGAGGCCACCGGGGCCGCCGCCCTGGTCCTCGCCGGCGAGCTGGCCCGCCCGCTGGACATCCGCCAGGGCCGGGCGTCCCTCATCCGCACCCGCCCGGCCCCGGACGGCGCCATCGATATCGGCGGAGGCGTCGCGGACGAGGGCGGTCGCGCATAGCGAACGGCCCCGGCGGTGCGCCATCGCTCCGCCGGGGCCCACCGCGTTCCGGACGTCAGCCCCAGGCCAGGGCGACGCCTTCGGGGTCCTCCAGCATGGCGCCGACGTCCCGCAGGACCTTCGACCCCAGCTCGCCGTCGACCAGCCGGTGGTCGAAGGACAGGGACAGCGTCGTCACCTTCCGCAGTTTCATCCTCCCCTTGTGCGCCCAGGGCATGTCGCGAATCTGGCCGAACGCCAGGATCGCGGCCTCCCCCGGGTTGAGGATGGGCGTGCCCGCGTCGACGCCGAACACCCCGACGTTGGTGATGGTGATCGTCCCGCCGGTCATGTCCGCCGGGGACGTCCTGCCCGCCCGCGCCGTCTCGGTCAGCGCCTGCAGGTCCCGCGCCAGCTCCGGCAGCGGCTTGGCGTGCGCGTCCTTGACGTTGGGCACCACCAGGCCCCGCTCGGTCGCCGCCGCGATGCCCAGGTTCACGTACTTCTTGAGCACGATCTCCTGCGCCTGCTCGTCCCAGGAGGCGTTGATCTCCGGGTGCCGCCGGACCGCCGTCAGCAGCGCCCGCGCGACCAGCAGCAGCGGCGACACCTTGGTGCCGGCGAACTCCGGCCGCTCGCGCAGCCGCCGCACCGCCTTCATCGTCCTGGTGACGTCCACCTGCAGGAACTCGGTGACGTGCGGGGCGGTGAACGCGCTGCCCACCATCGCCGCGGCGGTGCGCTTGCGCACCCCCTTGACCGGGATCCGCTCCTCCAGCGCCGACCGGTCCACCGCCGGGGCGGCGGGGGCCGGGGCCTCGGGGGCCGCCGACGCCTCCGCGGGGGCGGCGCCCTCGGCGGCGCGCCGCACGTCCTCGCGGGTGACGAGGCCGCCCTCGCCGGTGGGCTCCACCGCCCGCAGGTCCACGCCCAGGTCCTTGGCCAGCTTGCGGACCGGGGGCTTGGTCAGGACGGGGCCCTGCGCCGCCTTCGCCGGTGCGGCCTGCGGCTCCGCGGCCGGCGCGGGTCCGCTCCCGTTCGCGGCGGCCCCCGGGCGGCGCCGCGGGCGCCGCTTGGTGGAGGCGGCCTTCTCGCCGTAGCCGACGAGGGGCTTCTCCTTCTCCTCCCCGGCGTCCGGGGCGGCCTCCGAGGACGCGGACGATCCGCCGTCCCCGCCGTCCCCGCCGCTGCCGTCGTCCACCCGGATGATCGGGCTCCCGACCTCGACCGTGGCCCCCGCCTCGGCCAGCAGCTCGTGCACCGTGCCCGCGTACGGGCTGGGCAGCTCCACCGCGGCCTTGGCGGTCTCGATCTCGCAGATCATCTGGTTGACCTCGACCCGGTCGCCCGGCTGGACGTACCACTGCAGGATCTCGGCGTCGACCAGGCCCTCGCCGACGTCGGGCAGCCGGAACTCCTGAATGCCACTGTGCGCCATGCTCTTCTCCGACTCCCTGCCCTTAGTACGCGAACGCCCGGTCGACCCCGTCCAGCACCCGGTCCAGGTCCGGCAGGTAGTGCTCCTCCAGCCGGGACTGCGGGTAGGGGGTGTCGAAGGCGGCGACCCGGGCCACCGGGGACTCCAGGTGGTAGAAGCACTCCTCGGTGACGCGCGCGGCGATCTCGGCGCCGGGGCCGAGGCTGAGCGGCGCCTCGTGCGCGATGACCAGGCGGCCGGTGCGGCGCACCGACTCGGTCACCGTGTCGTAGTCGACCGGGCTGATCGACCGCAGGTCGATCACCTCGATGGAGTGCTCCTCATCGGCCTCCGCCGCCTGCAGGGCGGTCTTGACCATGGGGCCGTAGGCGAGCAGGGTGGCGTCGGTCCCCGGGCGGGCGACGCGGGCCCGCCCCATCGGCGCCGCGTCCTCCAGCGCCGCGTCGGTGTCGACCTCGGCCTTCTCGTAGTAGCGGCGCTTGGGCTCCAGGAAGACGACGGGGTCCTCGCTGCGGACGGCCTGCTGGATCATCCAGTAGGCGTCCACCGCGTTGGCGACGGTGACCACCCGCAGCCCCGCGGTGTGCGCGAAGTAGGCCTCGGGGGACTCGCTGTGGTGCTCGACCGCGCCGATGCCGCCGCCGTAGGGGATGCGCAGCACGACCGGCACGCTCACCTTGCCCGCCGAGCGGCGGCGCAGCTTCGCGAGCTGGGTGAAGGTCTGGTTGGCGGCGGGGAAGAAGAACCCGTCGAACTGGATCTCGCACACCGGCCGGTAGCCGCGCAGGGCCAGGCCGATGGCGGTGCCGACGATGCCGGACTCGGCCAGGGGGGTGTCGATGACCCGGTCGGCGCCGAAGTCCTTGTGCAGCTGGTCGGTGACCCGGAAGACGCCGCCCAGGCGGCCCACGTCCTCGCCCATGACCAGGACCTTGGGGTCGGTCTCCATGGCGCGGCGCAGCCCCGCGTTGATGGCCTTGCCGATGGTCAGGTTGGTGCTCATCGGTCAGCGACCCCCTTGGGCCCCGGCGTCCTCGAAGGACGCGAGGTAGTCGGCGAAGTCCGCACGCTGGCGGTCGATGTGGACGTTGGGCTCGGCGTAGACCTCGTCGAAGATCTCCAGGGGCCCCGGGTCGGGCAGGGCGCGGCACTCGGTGCGCACCCGCTCGCCGATCCGGTCGGCCTCCTCGTCGACGCCCGCGAAGAACGCCTCGTCGGCCAGGCCCTGCTTCTCCAGGTAGGTCCGCAGCCGCAGGATGGGGTCCTTGCGCTTCCACTCCTCCAGCTCGGCGGAGGCCCGGTAGCGGGTGGGGTCGTCGTTGGTGGTGTGGGCGCCCATCCGGTAGGTGAACGCCTCGATCAGGGTGGGGCCGTTGCCCTCGCGGGCGTTCTGCAGCGCGGCCCGGGTCACCGCCAGGGTGGCCAGCACGTCGTTGCCGTCGACCCGCACGCCGGGGAAGCCGAAGCCGGAGGCGCGCTTGTAGATCGGCACCCGCGACTGGCGGTCCAGCGGCTCGGAGATGGCCCACTGGTTGTTCTGGCAGAAGAACACCACCGGGGCGTTGTTGACGGCGGCGTAGTTGAACGCCTCGTTGGTGTCGCCCTGGCTGGTGGCGCCGTCGCCGAAGTAGGCGATGACCGCCTCGCCGTCGTCGCCGAGGGCGCCGTCCCGCTGGACGCCCATGGCGTAGCCGGTGGCGTGCAGCGCCTGGCTGCCGATGACGATGGTGTAGAGCTGGAATCCGTGCTCGGCGGGGTCCCACCCGCCGTTGGTGACGCCCCGGAACATGCCGAGCAGTTCCTTGGGGGCGATGCCGCGGCACCAGGCGACGCCGTGCTCGCGGTAGGAGGGGAAGGCCATGTCGCCATCGCGCAGCGCGCGGCCGGAGCCGATCTGTGCGGCCTCCTGCCCCAGCAGCGACGCCCACAGGCCCAGTTCGCCCTGCCGCTGCAGGGCCACCGCCTCGGTGTCCACGCGGCGCACCAGCACCAGGTCGCGGTAGAGCGACCGGGCCTGGTCGGCGTCGACCTCCAGCGGGTAGTCGGGGTGCGTCACCAGCTCCCCGTCGGGTGTCAGGAGCTGGACGAGCTCCGGTTCGTCGTGCGCGGTGGTGTCCGACACCTGTCGCTCCTCGGGTACGTCGGGGCCGAGCCGCGTGGGTGGACGCCGCCGGCCGGTCCTCCGCCCGCTCACCCGGGGTAACGGGTCTGTCGGGCGGCCCTGCGCATATCGTGACAGACCTCACCATGCCCAGCGCAAGCCCCGGCGCCACCTTTTCGGCTGCGGGCCCATGATCCCCCAGACCGGGAAAACCGCAACTACCAGGACTTCCTAGGAAGCACAAGGCCGTCCGAAGAAAAATTCGGACCACCGAGCACCTGCCGCCGCACCCCCCGGACACGGCGGCGGCCGGCCCCCGGGGAGTGGGGACCGGCCACGAATGCCGCGGATCCGACTACGGTCGGTGATTTTCGGGGGTGGCGGGGGCCACCGGTGGTCACCGGCTGTGGGAGGCGTAGTCACCGAGCTGCTCGCGGAGCTGGCGGCGGGCGCGGTGCAGCCGCGACATCACCGTGCCGAGCGGCGTGCCCATGCGCGCGGCGACCTCCTTGTAGGAGAAGCCCTCCACGTCGACGAGGTAGACGACCAGGCGGAACTCCTCGGGGAGCGCGGCCAGGGCCGAGCGGATCCCGGAGTCGGGCATGTGGTCGAGCACCTCGGCCTCGGCGGACCGGGCGCCGGTGGAGGTGTGCGCCTCGGCGGCGGCCAGCTGCCAGTCCTTGATCTCGTCGGTGGAGTCCTGGCGCGGCTCGCGCTGCTTCTTGCGGTATCCGTTGATGAAGGTGTTGGTGAGGATGCGGTACAGCCACGCCCGGAGGTTGGTGCCGGCCTTGAACTGGTGGAAGTTGGCGAAGGCCTTGGCGAAGGTCTCCTGCACCAGGTCCTCGGCGTCGGCGGCGTTGCGGGTCATCCGCAGCGCCGTCGGGTAGAGCTGGTCCGCGTACGGGGTCACGGCCTCCGCGAAGTCGAGGGCCTTGTCCTGGTCCTCGGCCTGCGGGGCGGGACGCTCGAGTTCGATGGTCGTCAAAACTCCCCCTCGGGACGACCGGGTGTCCGGTACCGATCGGTACCGAACTGTTAGACGCGCACACTAGCGCCGAATGATGACAGCCACCCGGGTGATGCGCATCACGGATCACCTCTCCGCCTGCGAATCGGGGACATCCGGAGCGGACCTTTACCTTCGCCCGCCCCGATCGGGCCCCCGCGGGGTCCCGCTACCCGGCCGACGCCGCAGGTACCGTACGCTTTTCCTGCTCCCTCGACTCCACTCCCAGACCAGCCGGAGGAACCGTGGCCCGCGTCATCGTCGACGTCATGCTCAAGCCCGAGATCCTGGACCCGCAGGGCCAGGCGATCGTGGGGGCCTGCGGCCGCCTCGGCTTCTCCGGGATCGAGCAGGTCCGCCAGGGCAAGCGCTTCGAGGTGGAGATCGACGGCGAGGCCGACGGGGCCCGCCTGGAGGAGGTCCGCCGCCTGGCCGAGACGCTGCTCGCCAACCCGGTGATCGAGGACTTCGAGCTGCGCGTCGCCGACTGATTCGCGGGGAAAGGGCCCGATGTGCCCGTTTCATCGCCGGGCCCCTCGGGCAGCGGTGACAGTAGCGCCACCGACAACGGGGAACCCAGGACAACCGGCATGGACGTCGACATCTCGTTCGCCCTCCCCAGACAGGCCTCCTCCGTCACCGTGATGCGCTCATGGCTCGCGAACGCGCTGAACACCGCGGGACTCGACGACGAGCGGATCTTCAGGCTCCTCACCGCCGCCTCCGAGGCGTGCGCCAACGCCGTCGAGCACGGCGACCCCGCCCGCGAGTTCCAGGTGCGGGTGCAGACCGACGCCGACCACTGCCGCATCTCCGTCAGCCACCGGGGCCGCGGGTTCGTGCCCAGGCCCCGCCCGCCCGCGCCCGGCGCCGAGTCCGGGCGCGGCCTCCTCCTCATGGACGGGCTCGTCTCCGATGTGCGGGTGAGCACCCCTCCGCCGGGGCGGCAGGGCCGCACGACCGTGCTGCTCACCGAGGACCTCGAACCCGGTGGCACCCCCGGGGGGCGGGACGCGCCCGCCCCCCGGCTACCGGTAACCTCGTGACCAGGTCCCGCCCGCCGCGCGGGCACCGGCCGGTCCGTCCGCCGCGCCGCGAGCCGCGGCGCCTCCACCGACCCATCGGAGAGTGCCCATGACAGCCCGTGTGGGCGTCGTCACCTTCCCCGGATCCCTCGACGACCGGGACGCCGTGCGCGCCGTCCGGATCGCCGGCGCCGAGCCCGTGCCGCTGTGGCACGCCGACGCCGACCTCAAGGGGGTGGACGCGGTGGTGCTGCCGGGCGGCTTCTCCTACGGCGACTACCTGCGCTGCGGCGCCATCGCCCGGTTCGCCCCGGTGATGGGCGAGCTGGTGCCCGCCGCCCGCTCCGGCGCGCTTCCCGTGCTGGGGATCTGCAACGGCTTCCAGGTCCTGTGCGAGAGCCACCTGCTGCCCGGGGCGCTCACCCGCAACCGGTCGCTGCACTTCATCAACCGCGAGCAGCGGCTGCGCGTGGAGTCCGCCGGCACCGCCTGGACGGGCCGCTACACCGCGGGCGAGGAGATCACGGTGGTGCTCAAGAGCGGCGAGGGCCGCTACACCGCCGACGCGGCCACCCTGGACGAGCTGGAGCGCTCCGGCCGGGTGGTGGTGCGCTACACCGGCGGGGCCCCCAACGGGTCGGACCGCGACATCGCCGGGATCGCCAACGAGCACGGCAACGTGGTGGGCCTCATGCCCCACCCCGAGCACGCCGTCGAGGCCCTGACCGGCCCCTCCGAGGACGGGCTGGGCTTCTTCACCTCCGTCCTGGCCCACCTGGCCGGGACCGTGCCGGCCGGGGCCGACCGGTCGGGCTGAACAGGCTGACACGCGAACGCAGGGGGGCGGTCCTTCGATGATGGCGCTGATGCGGTCCCGGCGGACGATGGCCGTCATGGTCGGGCTGGTCATCGTCGCCATGGTGGCCACCGGCGCGGCGGGGCTCTTCAACGCGCTCAACACGCCGCCGCAGGAGGAGCAGCAGCCGCCCGAGGACGCCCCCGCCATGGAGGCGCTGGGCGGATCGCCCTCCACGGTCGGCTACGTCGACCTGGGCCAGCAGTGCCGGTCCGGCCAGGGCGGGCAGCCCGGGGAGTGCTACCGCACCGTCGGCCTGCAGCCCGCCGAGGGCGAGGACCTCGACGGCGACGGCGCCCTGGAGGCCGTGCGCGGGCACCTGCTCGACAACGGGTGGGAGCCGCTGGTCCCGCAGGGCACCGACCCCGAGGAGGTGCCCGCCGGCGAGTTCGTGCTCTCCGACGGTTCCGTGATGGCCATGGCCAGCGCCGTCCCCACGGACGACGCCACACCCGCGGCGGTGGTGCTCGCCCACTACTGACCGCTCCCCGGGCGGCCCCGCCCGCGCACCGCAGCACACCCACCGCGCCCACGACCACCGCAGCGCACCGAACGGAAGATCTCCGCATGTCCCACACCCGTGCCATGGACACCGTGGCCAACGCCGAGACCACGCCGGAAACCCCGCAGCCCTACGCCGAGCTGGGCATGGCCGACGACGAGTACGCGCGCGTCCGGGAGATCCTCGGCCGCCGCCCGACCGCGGCCGAGCTGGCGATCTACTCGGTGATGTGGAGCGAGCACTGCTCCTACAAGAGCTCCCGGGTGCACCTGAAGAAGTTCGGCGAGATGGCCCCCGAGTCCGACGCCCTGCTCGTGGGCATGGGGGAGAACGCGGGCGTGGTGGACGTCGGTGAGGGCCGCGCGGTCACCTTCAAGATCGAGTCGCACAACCACCCCTCCTACGTGGAGCCGCACCAGGGCGCGGCCACCGGCGTCGGCGGGATCGTGCGCGACATCCTCACCATGGGCGCGCGCCCGGTGGCGGTGATGGACGCGCTGCGGTTCGGCCCGGCCGACGCCCCCGACACCCGCCGCGTGCTGCCCGGGGTGGTCTCCGGCATCTCCTTCTACGGCAACTGCCTGGGGCTGCCCAACATCGGCGGCGAACTGGGCTTCGGCCCGGGGTATGCGGCCAACCCGCTGGTGAACGCGCTGTGCGTGGGCGTCATGCGGCACGAGGACATCAAGCTCGCCCAGGCGCCCGGCCCCGGCAACAAGGTGGTGCTGTTCGGCGCCACCACCGGCCCGGACGGCATCGGCGGCGCGTCGGTGCTGGCCAGCGCCACCTTCGACGACGAGAGCCAGGCCAAGCGGCCCAGCGTGCAGGTCGGCGACCCGTTCCTGGAGAAGCTGCTCATCGAGTGCAGCCTGGAGCTGTTCGCCGAGGACCTGGTCGTCGGCATCCAGGACCTGGGCGCGGCCGGGGTGTCGTGCGCCACGACCGAGCTGGCCGCGGGCGGCACCGGGGGCATGCGGATCGAGCTGGACCGCGTGCCGCTGCGCGACTCCACGCTCACGCCCGAAGAGATCCTGATGAGCGAGTCGCAGGAGCGCATGATGGCGGTCGTGGAGCCTTCCAAGCTGGAGGCGTTCCTGGCCACCTGCGGCAAGTGGAACATCGAGGCCGCGGTGATCGGCGAGGTCACCGACGTGTCCGCGGAGGAGGCCGAGCGCGGCGGGCGCCTGGTGATGACGTGGCACGGCGAGACCATCGTCGACCTGCCGCCGCGCACCGCCGCCGACGAGGGGCCGGTCTACCAGCGCCCCTACGCGCGCCCCGCCGAGCAGGACGCGCTGCAGGCCGACACCCCGGACCGGCTGGACCGGCCCAAGGACGCCGAGGGGCTGCGCGAGCAGGTGCTGTCGGTGCTGTCGGCGCCGGGCGTGTGCGACCCGACGTGGGTCACCCAGCAGTACGACTCCTACGTCATGGGGAACACGGTGCTGGGGGCGCCCGCCGACGGCGGCATGATCCGCATCGCCGACGACTCCGACCGGGGCATCGCGCTGGCCACCGACGGCAACGGCCGCTTCACCCGGCTCGACCCCTACACCGGCACCCGCGCCGCCTACGCCGAGGCCTACCGCAACGTGGCCGCGACGGGGGCGCGCCCGATCGCGGTGACCAACTGCCTGAACTACGGCTCGCCGGAGGACCCGGGGGTGATGTGGCAGTTCGCCGAGTCCACCCGCGGCCTGGCCGAGGCCTGCCGGGACATGGGCACCCCGGTCACCGGCGGCAACGTCAGCTTCTACAACCAGACCGGGGACAGCGCCATCGACCCGACGCCGGTGATCGGCGTGCTCGGGGTCATCGGGGACGTGCACGACCGGCTCACCTCGGCGTTCCGCCCCGAGGACGACGGCGCCGCGCTGTACCTGCTCGGCGAGACCCGCGACGAGCTGGGCGGCTCGGCCTGGGCGGGCACGGTCCACGGCCACCTGGGCGGGCTGCCGCCGCGGGTGGACCTGGAGGCCGAGCGGGCCCTGGGCGAGGTGCTGGCCTCGGCCGCCGAGTACGGGGTGGCGGCGGCCGCGCACGACCTGTCCGACGGCGGGCTGGCGGTGGCGCTGGCCGAGTCGTCGATGCGCGGCGGCGCGGGGTGCTCGGTGCGCCTGGAGGGCGGCGTGCGGGACGCGTCCACCGCGCTGTTCAGCGAGTCGACGGCGCGGGCCGTGGTGGCCGTGCGCCCGGACGCCGAGGACGCCTTCCGGGAGCTGTGCTCGCGGCACGGGGTTCCGGCGGCGGCGATCGGCACGGTCGGCGGGGGCTCGCTGGCGGTGGCGTTCGACGGCGGCGGGTTCGAGATCCCCGTCGAGGAGCTGCGCACGGCGCACACCTCCACGCTGCCGGAGATCTTCGACGCCGAGTGACCGCGCTGGGCCCTCGGCGCGCCGCCGCGCCGGGCGTAGCCTGAAAGGTCCCTCCCGGCCGAGGCCGGGATTCGCTTCGGAGGTGCACGATGACCGACGCGGGCGCGGCGCACGGCGGGTACGGGCGGCGCGGCCGCCCCGGCCGGCTCAAGGGCGCCCTGGGCAGCCACGAGCGCCCGGCGAGCGCGCTGGCGTTCCGCCTGGTCCTGGCCTGGTTCGGGGCGGCGGTGATGCTCACCGCGACGGTGCTCGCGGTGGTGTGGGCCCACCACACGCTGCTGGCGGTGGTGTTCGGCGCCGGGTTCCTGGGGACCTGCCTCAACGTCTACTGGGTCCGGCAGCGCCTGCGCCACGAGCGCTGACGCCGGGGCGCCGCCCCCGCGCGCGACTTCCGGTCGCCGACACCGCACGGTCGTCGGCGGCCGTTTTCACGTCCAACGGGCGCGGACACGCCGATCCCACCGCTCCTCACTCTCTCAGGGCGACCGAGAGATTACTTTGGGTAGTGGCCGAAAGGAGGTTCGGGCTCCGTCCCGAACCCGACATCGGACGCTGACCCGACCAAGGAGAACCGACGTGAAGAAGCTTCTCGCCGTAGCGGCGCTCGCCGGCGCCGCGGGGGCCCTGGCCGCCGCCGCGCCCGCCGCCGCCGACGACTACGCGCTGGTCAACGGGGACGTCCTGCCCTGCACCGCGCTGCCCTGGAACTGGGAGGGCCCCGTCAACGTGCTCTCGCCCTCGGGCGAGTACAACGCCTGCCAGAAGGTCGGCGTCACGCACGGCGACTGATCCCCGGACCCCGGGACGACGGCGGGGCAGGGCGGCCGGGCCGCCCTGCCCCTTCGCGTGCCGCCGTCCGCCCCTACGAGCGGGTGGCGATGTTCCTCTTCTTGGCCAGCGGGAGGACGACGGCCAGGAAGATGAGCAGCTCCACGCCCGGGCCGAGCATGATCTCCCAGGAGACCGAGCCCTGGTCGAGCGGGGTGGCGGCCTCGCCCGCGGCGGCGGCCAGCAGGAACCCGCCGACGTTGTGCACCACGTGCAGCCCGATCGCCGCCTCCAGGCCGCCGGTGCGGACGGTCACCCACACCAGGCACAGGCCGAAGAGGAACACCCAGACCATGCCCCAGTCCCGGTAGCCGTGCAGGGACATGAAGATCAGGGAGCTGATGAGCGCCCCGGGCCAGGGGGTGCGCATGAAGGACCCGAAGGCCTGCATCAGCCAGCCGCGGAAGACGTACTCCTCGGCGGCCGCCTGGAACGGGATGAGCACCAGGACCACCGCGGCCGCCGGGAGGAAGGCCGACCACCCGGCCCAGTCCATCTCGAACTCGCCCAGGCCCTGCCCGGAGAGCAGGTAGTAGGCGAGCGAGACCGCCCAGCCCACCAGCATGGCGCCGAGCCCGACCGCGGCGCACAGCGCCATCCAGCCCCAGCGCAGCCCGCCGGTGACCGAGGAGGCCGAGCCCACGGGGCGCCGCTGGATGAACCGGACGGCGAACAGCACCAGCGGGAGGGCCAGTGCCAGGCCGAGCGCCGTGGTGACCAGGGTGAGGAGGGGCATCTCGGTGTACAGCGCCTCGGGGTCGGACATGTCCACGCCGGAGGCGAAGGCCACGATGCCCAGGACGATGCCGAGCCCGAGCGTGAACACGGCGCCGAGGCCCAGGACGAACAGCGTGCCGACGACCGGGCGCCACCACCGGTTCCGGGCGGTGCGGGCGAGCAGGTGGTAGGGCTCCCCGCCGGGGACCGGATCCACCGGAGGAGGCGGCGGGGCGGGGGCCGCAGGGGCCGCCGGGGTGCCGTAGGCGTCCATCGGCCCCCACGCCTGGGCCCCGCCGGGCGGCGTCCCGCCCTCGCCCGGTCCCCGCTCCGTCGGCTCGTTCATGTTCCGTCCCTTCTCGTCGCTCCGCCGCATCCGGTGCGTCCGGTGCGTCCAGATTCCCGCCGTGTGGGGGTGGGCGGGTAGGCGCCACTGTCACCGGCCGGACGTGACGGGCTGCTGTGCGGCGGGGATGACATCCGTCATCCTCGAACATAGGGCACACAACCGGACACCAGGGCGGAGATCCGACCGGCGGCCGCGCACCTGATCCTTCGCGGCCCCGCGCCCCGAGGCCCTTCCCGGCGGGGACCTAGGGTGGCGCCCATGACCGACACCCCCTTCGTCATGGAGATCCCGGCCGGACGCACCCGCCTCGCCCACCCCGCGCTCCTGGAGCTGCGCCCCTCCCTGCCCGACGTGGACGCGTTCACCAGAACCGTCGACGAGGACATGCGCCCCGGCGGCTACCGGCTGGCCGGGGTCTTCGACGCCCCGGACGACCCCGACCGCCCCGCCCGGGCCGTCGCCGGGTTCCGCACCGGCACCTCGCTCGCGTGGGGCCGCTACCTCTACGTGGACGACCTGGTCACCACCGCCGGCGCCCGCGGGACCGGCCTCGGCCGCCTCCTGATGGACTGGGTGCGCTCCGAGGCCCGCGCCCACGGGTGCGAACAGCTCCACCTGGACTCGGGGACCGACCGCCACCCCGCGCACCGCTTCTACCTCTCCTCGGGCATGGTCATCCCCGCGTTCCACTTCACCGAGCACCTGGACACCTGACCCCCTCTGGAATCCTTAGGGCATGTCCTCCTCCCCCGCCCGTAGCGCCGCGTCCCGGGTCGTGATCCGCGACGGCCGCGGCGGCACCGTCGGCTTCGCCGCGCTGGCGGCGATCGTCGCCGCGATCGTCTACGGCCTCTCCTACGGCACGTCCGCCACGCTGCGCCTGCAGGGCGTCACCGCCCTGTGGCAGGACGGGTACCTGTTCCACCGCATCCTGGTCCTCGCGGTGACCGCCGGGCTGGTCTACGCCGCCTACCGGGTGCCGTACCGCCACACCCGCCTGGAGGTCGAGGTCCTGCCCGCCGGGCTCGGGATCACCGAACGGCGGCGCTGGTGGGCACGCGGCGGCAGCGCCGTCCTGGCTTGGGACGACGTCCACGTCATCAGCGCGCGCACGGTGAACTACCGTGCGGGCACCCAAGGCGGGACCGTCCGGCGCCCTGTGCTGGACGTCTACCTCCGCCGCGAGGTCTCCGGGATGCCGAACGCGGCACGCCCCAAGCGCGTCCCCGACGACGAGATCGATGTGGAGGACGTGACGGCGCCCGCCTTCCGGGTCCGTCTCGGCGGCGACCGGAAGGAGTACGCGAAGGCGGTCCGCGAGCTCGCCCCGATGCTGGGCGAGGCCCGCCCCGACCTCTTCCCCCAGGGGCTCCGCGCCGAGCAATGGTTCGTCCCTCCCTCCGCCGACCGGCCGGCGGAGGGTTCCGCCGAAGAGGCCGGTGCGGCCCCCGCCTTCACCGAGACGCCCGGGGCCCCCGACCGTCCCGTGACCGGTCCGCCGGTCACCGTCGACTACCGGGTCCCCGTACTGTCGCAGCTGGGCGTCGTCGCGCTGTCGGCGGCCGTGGTCGCCGGGAGCGGGTACCTGATGTCCAACCCGTTCGGGTGGGGGACCCTCGCCGCCGGGCTCCTCGCACTCGTCCTGGTCGTCCCGTGCATCGGCTGCGCCCTCCTCCTCGGGGGCGCGTTGTGGACGCTCCCCCGCTCCACCTCGCCCCTCGCCGTCCGTGTCGGCGAGGGCGGCCTGGAGTTCGTCCGGAAGAAGCCGATGCACCTACGGGCCACGGTGACGACCGCCATCGAGTGGGAACGCATCCAGGCGATCGTCACGCGCGACCGCTCCGACCGGAACTCGGTCCGGGAGGACCTCAAGACCGAGGTCGTCGACATCTTCCTGCGGGGCGACGACCCAGTGTCCAGGTCGGGCGTGCCCGGGGCCGGACTCAAGCTGACCGGCGGGGCACAGCAGAAGCCGGACTCGGCCGCCGTGGCGGAGCGGGTCGACTTCCCCGCCTACCGGCTGCGGATGCTCTCCCCCACTGGTCCCCCGCGGAGCGGGCCGCCGCTGCGCGAGGCGCTCACGGGGAACGGCCCTCGGCCGGACCGAGTCCCGGCCACGCAGCTCCGCGCCGCGCTGTACGCCTTCCGCCCCGACCTGTGCCACGGCTTCCGCGACCTGTGGACCGGAACCGGAGAGGGGCATCCGGGCCGGTAGGGCCGGCCCACGCCCTCCGTCCGCAGGGACCGACGCCACGCACCACCACCACGCTGTGCCTTTCGAGGGTGGTCGAAAACCGTTGTCCTGGGCTTCCTCCCATTGGGAACCTTCTTGGCGGTGCGCCCGGAATCCGCCCTCTGCCCGCTTTCCGCGCGCCACCGACGTGGAACGCGACCCGTAAAGGACCCGATGTACGGCCCCATCGCCCACAGCCCTCACCACGCGTCCCCTCAGACCGTGCCCCTCGGACGGGCCAAGCCGAGGCGCAGCAACTTCGCCGTCTTCGTCGTCATGTTCACACTGTGGATTACTGCCCAACTGCTAGAAGCCCAGGACGACCCTGGCGCCAGGGCTGCACTGGCGGCTCCCTGGCAGGCGCCGCTCCCCGCGTTCCTCGCCCTCGCCTGCCTGGGACTCATAGCGGGCGGCATGGTGGTGGCCTCCGTGGCGGCCCTTCCGAGCGTGCTCGCGCGCTGCTCCGTCACCGTCGGCCCCGTCGGCCTGGAGATCACCGAGCACACGAAGCTATGGCGGCGGGGCCGAACCACACGAGTGCCCTGGGAGGCGGTCCGCCTCGCCGTGTCCCGTGAAGCCCCCTTCCGCGCGGGCCGGTACTCCACCGGCATGCGTCCCGTCTTCGAACTCTTCGTCGACCGGCCTTTCGAGAACCTGCCGGACTTCGCCGCCTGCCGAGAGGCGGGAGTGGGCGACTCGCGCGATCCGTACGGCCGTCCGGTGGCCCCCTACCTGCTGCGCATCGGGGCCATCAGCGCGAGCCGGATCGGCGGCGTGCGGCACGTCGCCGACCTCGCGGCCCACTACCGGCGGGACCTGTTCCACCCGGCCCCGGGGACGACCGTGGGCGAGTCGGACATATGGCTGGTCAAGGGGTGGCTCGTCGAGGCGTTGTTCCTGATCGGCGCGCTGATCCTCGGCATGGTGGCGACGGGCGTCTTCCACGCGTCGGTATGACGGTGCCCACCGGGCGCCCCCTCCGCGAACGCCGAGACCGCCGTGAAGGATCCCGTGCACCACACCCACCCGACGCCGTCACGACGGCGGCCTCGCCGCCGGGCCGCCGTCAGGATCCTGACCGTCCTGTTCTTCGCGGCGGGCTGACGGGGCCGCAGGCTCCGAAGGCCGGGCCACCGGAACCGAAACACCGGATATTCGGTCACATAAAGGATGAATCACCGCGGGCCCGACGCGCGGCCCGCCCACACCGAGGAGAACGCCCCATGATCACGGCCGCCCGCGTCATCCTGCACATCCTGCAGGGCATCTGCCTGGCATTCGCCGTTCTCGGCACCATCGCCATCATCATCGCCAGCGACGACCCGGGCCCCAACGACCACCTGATGATCGGGTCGTTCACGATGCTGGGCATCCTCGCGATCGCGTTCTCCCCCACCCTGTGGTCGATCCCGCCCGTGAAGCAGAAGCGCAAGCAGGACGCCCCCGCGCCGCAGATGCCGCCCCGGCAGCAGCACCACAACGCCCCCGTTCCGCCGCAGGGCCCCTACGGCGGCCGGGGGTGACCGCCGCGCGCTCCTCCGCGCGCCCCTCCGTGCGCACCCCGGGCGCCCGCCTTCCTGGGCGTTTCCATGACCGTCGAAACACCTTGCCGCACCCCGCTCGCCTGCGGGCATCATGGGGACCGCACCGAGGACGCCTCCGTCGTCCATCCCCTCCTCTCCGCACGGCGGGGGCGCCCCCTCGGTACCACCGCGCCGGCGTGCCGATCGATCCCCCCAGATCCGGCGCGCTTCCGGACGGCCGGGGGCCGCTCGCCCCCGGCCGTCGCCTCGAACACCTGCGGAAATACACTTCGCCCCATGTCCGACGACCGGATCAAGCGCCTCGCGCGCGAACAACGGACCGCGTACCTGTCGCACAAGAAGGCGCCCGACGACCGCCCCTTGCGCCCGTATCCCCTCCACAAACCGCACCGCAGGCGGAGGATGCTGGGCGCCGGCGTCGTGCTCGCCCTGCTCATCGTGGTCTTCGGAGGCATCACCATCGCCGACCGGATCGTCGACCCCGTCGTACCGCTCGAAGGCGCGCCGGACGCCCCCGGCCCCGCCTGGGACCGGCGGGTGACCCTCGACGACACCGACCCCGCGGGCGACGGCAGGGGGATGCCGAACGCCGCCGCGCTCTGGTCGGGCGGCGACGGGACGGCGGTGCTCGCCTCCCCCGCCGGAGTGGCCGCCCACGACATCGCGGAGGGCGAGGAGGCCTGGTCGTTCACCCCCGAAGGCGGGCACCTGTGCGCCGCTGCCGAGAAGGCCGCCGGGGACGACGGCGGCACCGGGGTGGTGGTCGTCGGCCGTGAGGAGGCGGCCGACGAGGACGAGGGCGGCTCCGGGGACGGCACCATCGGTCCTCGGATCGTCTGCGACACCGTCGTCGCACTCGACCTGGAGAGCGGTGAGGAGCGGTGGCGCTTCACCCCGTCGGACATCGGCGACGCCGAGGACCTGGGGCCCGGGGCGGTGCACATCTGGGCGGACGGCGCCCGCACCGTCGCCGCCTGGGGACCGTTCACCGTCGGCATCGACGCCGGTTCCGGAGAGGAGCTGTGGAGCGCCCCCGAACTCGACCTCCCCGAGGAGGCCTGCGCGTTCACCCCGTCCGCGTTCTCCGCCGACGGCCAGGGCGGGGCGGCGCTGCTGGGCGAATGCGGCTCCGACTCCACCCGCAGGCTCACGACCGTGCTGGACACCGGCACCGGGGAGACGTCCCGGACCCGCGCCCTCCCCTCCGCCTCCGGTGTGGTGGGGCCGCATTACACGCTCGTGTCCGCCGACCCGGTGGCCGTGCTCTCCTCCCCCGGCCTCGACCTCCTTCCCGAGGACGACGAACCGCAGGACGAACTGTTCACGGCCGACGGCGACGACTGGAGGATCACGCGCACCGCGGGGGAGTCCGGGTTCGGGCCGGCGAAGTCGGAGTGGTCACTGGACTCCGACACCACGTTCGCGACCCGCGACGGGGTCCTCTACGCCACGCCGGGCGGCACCGGCGGATGGGCCCGTGTCGTCGCCCTGGACCTGGCCACGGGACGGACCCTGTGGGACCGCCGCCTGTCCGTCCGCGACCTGCACATCACCGGCTTCTCCGGGGACCGGCTGCTGGCCGCCGCCGCGATCGAGGGCGACGAAGACGAAGGGGAGGACGCCGAGGTGACCACGCGGCTGCTGGATCTGCCCACCGACGGCGAGGGGCCCGCCCAGGTGCTCGCCGCCGACCTGCCCGAGCTGCCCTCGCCCGCGTCTTCGGGCGGGCCGTGGGCGGTCGCCGTCGGCGGCGGATACGCCGTCGGCACCGCGCCCAGGGACCCGGACCGCGACGGCTCCGTTTTCGTGGTCGCCGCGCACTGAGAACCGGAACCTCCCAGCGCACAGCCGCGTCAGACCCCCGCAAGGGCGCCTCCCCAGCGCCCCTCGAATCTCCCGGAAGAGCACATCCCCATGGCCGACGAGGATCGGATCAAGAAGCTCGCGCGCGAGGCGCGGCGCAAGGCCCGCCAGAGCACCGGAGGCGGCAGCGGCAGCGGTTCGAACATCCCCCGCGACGAGTGGGGCGTCCCCCTCGACTCCAAGCACGTCCGCTCCGGCCTCTACGCGCGCGAATCCCGTCTGGCCCGGGTCGCCGAAGGGCCCAAGCGCAAGGACTTCAAGCGCCTCTTCACCCTCAAGCGCCTTCCCATCCTCGCCGGAGGACTCGCGGTGTCGGTGTTCGTCTCCTACTACTGGGGGAGCCAGAACATCACGGCGATCTTCGACCCGCCCATGAAGACCGAAGGGGAGTCCACCGCCGCCGTCCCCGTCTGGGAGGCCCCGGCCGACGACGTCTACCGGCCGGGCGGGTCCACCACCGACTTCGACGAGGTCTTCGCCCTGTGGCCGGGCGGCGGCGGTGCCGTGCGCGCCGACCGGGCGGGCGTGACCGCCTACGGCGTCGAGGACGGCTCGGCCTCCTGGCGCTTCACCGAGGGCGAGGGGCTGTGCGCCGCCGCCGAAGACCCCGCCGGGGAGGACGGCGGCCTCGCACTGGTGATCGTCGAGCGCGAGGGCGGCTCCGGGGACGACGGCGCGCTGTGCGACACCCTGGTGGCGCTCGACCTGGACACCGGCGAGGAGCGGTGGCGGTGGGAGGTGCCCGAGCTGAACGGGGTCGAGGGCATCCCCGGCCAGGACGTGCGCGTGTGGGCCGACGGGCCGAGGGCGCTGGCCGCCTGGGGGCCGCTGCTGGTCGGGGTGGACGCCGCCGACGGCGGGACGCTGTGGGCCGAGGCGGAGATCCACGGCCCCGGCGAGGACTGCGTCTCGTACCGCAACGACGTGATGACCGAGGGCGGGAGCGCGGCGGTGGCGGGGAGCTGTGAGACCCCCGACGGCACGACCACGCCGTTCGCCGCGGTGCTGGACACCGCGACCGGGGAGGTGTCCGGGGTACGGGCCTTCCCCACGGACATGTCCATCGACTTCCTGAGCTCGATCAGCGTCGTCAGCACGGACCCCCTGGCCGTGGTGCACTCCTCGCTGTCGTCGCTGCTGTCGGGCGAGGACGAGGAGTCGACCATCGGCTCGGAGCTGCTGATCGCCGACGGCGGGGACGGGTGGAAGCGCATCGACGCCACCCAGGAGTCCGGGTACGGGGCGGCCAGCGAGGAGTGGCGGCTGGGCGACTCCGAAACGGCGTTGGCGACGCACGACGGGGTGCTGTACGCGTCCCCCGGGAACTGGTCGGCCGACGAGCGGATGCTGGCGATCGACCTGGAGGCCGGGGAGATCCTGTGGAACCGCCGGGTCGACGATCACGCGGTGCAGGTGGTCGGCGCGGACGAGGACGGCGTGCTGGCGGTGGCCGAGTACGGCGACAGGGGTGAGCGGGAGACGCGCGTGCTGCGCATGCCCCTGAACGGAGAGGGGCGGGCCCAGGTGCTCGCGACGGGCCTGCCCGAGCAGGGGTTCAGGGCCAACGGCGTGGTGCAGGCGGTGGAGATCGACGGCGGGTACGCCGTCGGCGCGCCGACCGACCCCTACGACACCGGGCCGGTGGTCCCCCTGGCCGCGGCCCGGTGAGCCCGTCGGCCTCCCGTGGAGTGCCGACCCGCCGCCGCACAGACCTCCCCCAGCGAGCACTGATCACCGAGGAGCAACACACGTGAACATCGCCCTGCGCATCATCCTGCACGTCCTGCAGGTCGTCTGCCTGCTGATCGCCGCGGTCGGGGGCATCGCCATGCTCGCCTTCGCCCTGAGCGGCGAGGAGATGGTGAGCGAGGACCTGCTCATCTCGAACACGTTCATCGTCTTCGCGCTGCTGGGCATCGCGTTCGCGCCGTCGAAGTGGACGCTGAAGCGCAACGACGCCGACGCGGGGAAGAAGGCGGCGGCCCCGGCCCCGCACCAGCCGCACGGTGCCCCCGCCCCGCAGGCCCAGCCGGGCCCGTACCCGCCCCACCCGAGCCAGCACGCGGGGCGGTAGTGGCTAATAAGGCGCTGACCCGGGGAACCGGGTTCACAGCGGAAGGCCGTATCGAGGCGTCCCGAGATCACCACCACGGCTGACGGGAGGGACCAGAGGGCCGACGGGGTGCGGCGAGGAGCGCGGCGACGAGGACAGGTCGGCGGCCCATCGGGTAGCGCTGTCGGCCCCAGCGCGTGTGCGTGGTCGCCGTCGATGGCAGCGACGGCAACAGCCGGGCGCTTCCCCGGCCCCACCAGGCGAGCGCGGGCCCCTCGCGTTCCGGGCCAGCGGGCGGCTGGGCTGGTACCCCACTTCAGGGCCCCAGCCGGGAGGCGGGCCGCCGGAGTGCGGGCGAGGAGAGCGGCAACGAGGACAGGTCAGCGGCCCGCGCGGCAGCGCAGTCGGCCGCAGCGCGTGCGGGCGGTCGCCAGTGATGGCGGCGACGGCGACAGCCGGGCGCTTCCCCGGCCCTGCCAGCCGTCCGCCGCGCCCCTCGCGGTCCGGGTCAGCGGGCGGCTGGGCTGGTACCCCGCTTCAGGGCCCCAGCCGGGCGGCGGGCCGCCGGAGTGCGGCGAGGAGCGCGGCAACGAGAAAAGGTCGGCGGCCCTCCCCGCAGCGCCGTCGGCCGCAGCGCGTGCGGGCGGTCGCCGTCGATGGCAGCGACGGAGTGAGCGGGGCGGTTCCCCGGCCCTGCCAGCCGTCCGCCGGGCCCCTCGCGGTTTGGGAGGGCGGCGCGACCGGGTGGGCGGGTGGCCGCCTGTGTTCATGGCGGCCGTCGGCCCGGTGCCCCCTGCCCGGCGATGATCTCGGGGAAAACGACGCTACCGGG
>NZ_JAQFWQ010000113.1 GCF_027706725.1 Nocardiopsis endophytica | reverse complement strand
CCCCCCGCCGCAGGGGGCGCACACGCTATTCGTTCCCGCCCCCGGCCGCCCCGGGGGCGCCGCCTCACAGGGGCGGGTGCTGCCGGGGCGGGGGTGTGCCGTCGGGGAACAGGACGGCGGCCGGGTCGGGCATGTCGACGCCGTTGAGGGCGGCGGCGGCCTGGGCCAGGGCGGGGGTGTGCAGGTGGCCGCCGGTGGCCTCGATGTTCTGGCGCAGCGCCTGCACGACGTCGGCGCCGCAGGCCAGGGTGGCGTAGTGGGCGGCGACGGCGGGGGTGCGGGACTGCCCGGCGGCGCAGTGCAGCAGCACCCGCTTGCCCTCGGCGCGCAGGGCCGCCACGGCGCCGGCGGCCTCGTCGAGCACGAAGTGCAGGTTGGGGTTGATGCCGGGGCCCTGGGCGTCGGCGAGCCAGACCTCGATGCGGTCGCGGGCGGGCAGGTGCGCGGGGGCGTCGGCGGGGCCGATGCGGTTGAGCGAGACGACCGCCTGCACGTCGGGGCCGGTGCGCAGGTGGGCGACGTTGCCCAGCAGCACCCCGGGGTCGTGGGGGTGGGGGGTGCAGAAGGGGGTGTTGACCGAGCGGGCCTGCCCGGTGGGCTGGGCGGCGGCCTCGGGCCAGGCGCCGGGGTCGCTGCCGCGGGCCAGGACGATGGCGCGCTCCAGCAGGGAGCGGGGGGCGACGATGTCGGCCAGGCGGCGCTGGGCCTCCAGGGGGATGCCCGAGGCCCCCCACCGTGCCCCGGCCATGGCCCCTGCGTACATGGCCGCTTCGTCACCCCCCGCGGCGTAGGCGCGCCAGATGGCCTCCACCAGCTGGGAGCAGGGGAAGACCGCGCGCGCCGGCTCCAGCGGCGGGGCGGGGGCGCGGGCGGCGGCGCGCCACCCGGCGCCCATGGGGCTGTGCGGGGGCACCGCGGGGTCGGGGTCGGGGATGCGGCCGTCGGCGGCGGTGGAGCGCAGGGCCAGGGCCCAGGCGCGGTCGGCGGCGGCGTCGACGGCCTTGTGGACGGTGGCGGGGTCGGCCAGGCCCTCCAGGGCGGTGGCGATGAGCCAGGACAGCAGGGCGGGTCCGGCGCCGTCGCCGTCGGGGTGGGTGGCCTCCTGGGCCATGGCGGGAGGGGCGCCTACGATGCACGCGGCGGCGGCGGCGCCGACCCAGGCGCCGGCGCAGCGGTCGTAGCGGGGGTCGTCGCGGTGCCAGGGGGCGTGCTCGTTCCGGTCGTCGGCGGGCATGGAGGGGCTCCTCGGGGTCACTGCCGCGGCACGATGTGTCTATGCCCTCTAGAGAGGAGCCCAGCGGCCGTTAGCCGCATCCGGCCACGAACCGCCGCCGCCCCCTCGGATCCGGAGATCCGAGACGCCCGAAAGCGGAGGAAACAGGACACCCGGAACCCACGGGGAGGGGTGGGCGGAGCGGATGCGGGGGCCGGTGGCGCGACGGCGAAGGGGGCGGCCGGTCCCCCGCTTCAGGGCCCCGGCCGGGCGGCGCGCCGGTGGGGTGTGGGGTGGATGGCGGCGACGAGGAGAGGTCGGCGGCCCCCGGCGCAGCGTCGCCGGGTACGGCGCGTGTGCGTGGTCACCGTTGATGGCGGCAACGTGAAGAGCGCGGCGGTTCCCCGGCCTTGGCTGCCGTCCGGCGGGCCGCTCGCGGTCCAGGCGGGCGGCGGCTGAGCAGGTACCCCACTTCAGGACCCCAGCCGGGCGCACGGCCGCCGGAGTGTAAGCGGGATGGCGGCGACGAAGGCGGGCGGCCCGCGCCGCAGCGCCGTCGGCCGTCCGGCGTGCGCGTGGCCACCGTGTCGAGCCGGGACGGGAAGAGCGCGGCGGTTCCCGGGCGCTGGCTGCCGTCCGGGTGGCGCATACCAGACATAACGGACGGCGCCAGTGGGGGCCAGGCATCCTGTGTCGTAAAACCGACGCCTGATCAGCCAAAAAGCGTCGATCTCACGACACAGGATGCCCACCCCCTCTCCCGCCGCCCGGTATGCCCGGTATGCGCCGCCCGGGAGGCCCCCTCCGCGATGATCTCGGGGAACCCGGGGTTAAACCGGACACGATAACCCCGACTTCCCCGAGATCAACACCAGCGCGCCCCGCACCGCCGCCCCCGCGATGATCTCGACGGAAGTGCTGCCAAAACCGCCGGAATGACAGCACCCTCGTCGAGATCATCGCCGGGCAGGGGCGCACCGGGCGCACGGCCGCCACGAGCGCGGACGACCACGCACCCACCCGGCCGCGCCGCCGCCCGAACCGCGAGCGGCCCGCCGGACGGCTGACAGGGCCCGGGAACCGCCCTGCTCTCTCCGTCGCCGCCATCAACGGTGACCACCCGCACGCGCCACACCCGACGACGCTGCAGGTAGGGCCGCTGGCCGTTGTCGTCGCCGCCCTCCCACCCGACACTCCGGCGGCCTGCCGCCCGGCCGGGGGCGGACGCGGGGTACCTGCTGTTCCGCGCGTCCGCCTGGGCCGCAAGGGCCCTCGCGCCCGGCAGGCAGCGCCCGGGAACCGCCCGGCTCTTGCCGTCGCCGCCCATCACGGCGACCACGCACACGCGCCGTACCCGGCGACGCTGCGCTGAGGGCCGCCGACCTCTCCTCGTCGCTGCCATCCCGCTTACACACCGGCGGCCGCGCGCCCGGCTGGGGCCCTGAAGCGGGGTACCAGCCGAGCCGTTGGTGGTGTCCCCACGAATGGCGCAGCTCTCGCGGGGCATGACCGCCCTCGGCGGGCGGCCGAAGGGCGTCTCGCCGAAGGGTGGGGTGCCGGTCGAGGCAGCGAAGGCGGGCCGGGGCCGGTGTCGACGCCCCGGCCCTCAGCCTCCCTGCCGGGCCAGGGTCCGCTCCCCCACTCCGGCGCGCACGGCCGCGTAGCGGTCGGCCAGGACCTGGGCCACCGCCGGGTCCGGGCACAGCGGGCCCGCCACCGTGTCGGCCCCGGCCTGCCGCAGGCGCTCCTGGAACAGGCCCGGGGCCAGCAGCCACGACGCCACCGCCACCCGCCCCGCCCCGCGTGCGCGCAGGCCGGCGACCGCCTCGGCGACGGTGGGCGCGGCCGTCGCCGCATAGCCCGGCTCCACCGGAGCCCCCACCAGCGCCGACAGGGCGCCGGCCGCGCGTTCGACCTCGGCCAGCGCACCCGGGTCCGAGGACCCGGCCGCCGCCAGCACCACCGGCTCCCCCCTCCGGTGCCCCGCCCGGGCCAGGCGCCGGGCCGCGGCCGCCACCAGGCGCGGGTCGGCCCCCAGGGCCGGGGCGACGGGAGCCTCGGCCCGCCCGGCCCGGGCGAGCTGTTCGGGGATGTCCACCCGCACGTGGTACCCGGAGGCCAGGAAGGCGGGGACCACCACCAGGGGCCCGTCGACGGCGGCGGCGACCTGGCCCACGTCGGGCTCGCGCACGTCGGCGAAGGCCAGGCGCACCCGGGCCCCGGAGGCCGCCGCGGTGGCCGCGGCCAGGCGGCGGGCGGTGCGCGCCCCCTCCGGGTCGCGGGTGCCGTGGACGGCCAGCAGCAGGACGGGGGCGGTCGGGTCGCTCATGTGGGCCTCCTGAACGGGGACGTCGGTCCGTGGTCGGGTGGGCCGGGCCCCATTGCCCGGGAGGCGTCGGATGTTCGGTGGGGGCGAAGGCGGGGCGTCCGGAGGTCAGTCGCCCGGGGGCGGGGCGTCCGGGTGACGGACGTCAGGGTTCGGGACGCCTGCCCCGGCGCCCGGACCCCGCCCCTGCCCCGGCCGGACGCCCGTGGCGCCCCCGGCCGGCGCCGACCGCCCCCCTGCGGCCGGCGCCGACGGAACGCCCGCCGGGTCCGGCCGCTCACTCGCACGGCATGGCGTCCAGGGCCAGGCGGTAGCCGCGTTTGACCACCGTCTGGATCATCCCCGGGTCCCCCAGCGCCGCGCGCAGGCGGGCCACGGCCGTCTCCACCGCGTGGGCGTCGGCCTCCGGGCCCAGGGCCGCCAGCAGCTCCGAGCGGTGGCGCACCCTGCCCGGGCGGTCGGCCAGCTCCCGCAGCAGCCGCATCGGCGCCGGGGTGACGGGCCGCAGCACCCCGTCCACCTCGGCGGCGCGGCCGCGCACCCGCAGCACGCGCCCGGCCACCGGCAGCTCCGGGCAGGTGCGCGGCAGCTCCTCGGACAGGCGCCGCACCAGGGCGCCGATGCGCCCGCGCGCGGGCCAGTGCACCGGCACGTCCTCGGCCGCGAGCGGGGCCGCGGTCACCGGCCCCACGCACATGGCCATCGGCCGCCCCGCGCGCAGCGCCCGCAGCAGCGCCCGGTCGGCGCCGGTGGCGCGCGCCCGCTGCAGCAGCCCCGCGGCCGCCGGGGCGCTGGTGAAGGTCAGCGCGTCCAGGCCGCCGCCGCAGGCCGCCTCGATGAGCCGGTCCAGCGGTGCGGGGTCCTCGGGCCCGGTCCAGCGGTACACCGGCACCTGCACCACCTCGGCGCCGGCCATGCGCAGGGCCGCGCAGAAGTCGGGCAGCGGCTCGCCGTGCAGCTGCACCGCCACGCGCAGCCCGGCCACGCCGCGCTCCAGCAGGTGGTCCAGCACCTCGGCCGAGGACTCCGAGGGCGGCGACCACTCCTCGGTGAGCCCGGCCGCGCGGATGGCGCCCTTGGCCTTGGGGCCGCGGGCCAGCAGCCGCGACGAGCGCAGGGCCGCGGTCAGGGGCTCGGCCAGCCCCCAGGTCTCGCAGGCCTCCAGCCAGCCGCGGAACCCGATGCCGGTGGTGGCCACCACCACGTCGGCGGGCCGGTCGATCAGGGCGCGCGACACGTCGGCCAGGCGCTCGTCGTCGCTGAGCGGCACGATGCGCAGGGCCGGCGCGCACACCACCTCGGCGCCCTTGCGGGCCAGCATGGCCGCCAGCTCCTCGGCGCGGCGGTTGGCGGTCACCCCGACGGTGAAGCCCTCCAGCGGCGCGGGCCCGGCGGCGGGGGCGGGGCGCGGTTCGGGGGCGGCGTCCCGGTGCGGTTCGGCCGGCGGGGCGTGCGGGTCCTGTTCGGCGGCCGCGGCGGGCGGCGTCACAGGGCGCCCCCGGCGGGGCCGTCCGCGGCGCCGACCTCCACCCGCCCGTCGCGCTCGCGCACCGGGTAGGTGGCCAGCCCCGGCCCCTCCCCGTCCAGGGGCAGCCCCGTGCGCAGGCTGAACACGTGCTTGAGCAGCGGCGAGGCGACGGTGGGCTCCCCCGCGCGGTCGCCCATGATGCCGCGGGCCATGACGGCGGCCCCGGTGAAGGGGTCGATGTTGGAGACCGCGAACAGCTCCCCGGCCGCCGAGCGGAACACCGCTGCCTGCTCGCCGCCGGGCAGCAGCACGGCCGCGCCGCGCTCGGCGGCCAGCAGCGCGCCGGGGCACACGGCGGTCCAGTCGCGGGCGGCGGCCGGGGTCTCGGTGGTCAGAACGGACATGGTCAGGCCTCCACAGCGGTCGCGGCGGTCGCGGGCTCGGGCATCCCCAGCGGCACGGGCGCCGAGGGCACCGGCTGGTCGCGCACCGTGTCGAAGGAGATGGTCGGGTCGGGGGTGTCGGGGGCGTTGGCGAAGGACACGAACCGGGCGAGCTTGTCGGGGTCCTCCAGCACCCCCCGCCACTCGTCGGCGTAGCCGTCGATGTGGGCGGCCATGTCGGCCTCCAGGTCGGCGGCGATGCCCAGGGCGTCGTCGACGACCACCTCGCGCAGCCGCTCCAGCCCCCCGTCCAGGGACTCGATCCAGGCGGCGGTGCGCTGCAGCCGGTCGGCGGTGCGGATGTAGTACATGAGGAACCGGTCCAGGTAGCGCACCAGGGTGGCCGAGTCCAGGTCGGAGGCGAGCAGCTCGGCGTGGCGCGGGGTGAAGCCTCCGTTGCCGCCGACGTAGAGGTTCCACCCCTTGTCGGTGGCGATGACGCCGAAGTCCTTGCCGCGGGCCTCGGCGCACTCGCGGGCGCACCCCGACACCGCCCCCTTGAGCTTGTGCGGGGAGCGCAGCCCCCGGTAGCGCAGCTCCAGGTCGATGGCCATGGTGACCGAGTCCTGCACCCCGTAGCGGCACCAGGTCGATCCCACGCAGGACTTGACCGTGCGCAGCGCCTTGCCGTAGGCGTGGCCGGACTCGAACCCGGCGTCGACCAGGCGGGCCCACACGGCGGGGAGCTGTTCGACGCGCGCCCCCAGCAGGTCGATGCGCTGGGCGCCGGTGATCTTGGTGTAGAGGCCGAATTCGCGGGCGACCTCGCCGATGACGATGAGGCGTTCGGGGGTGATCTCCCCGCCGGGGATGCGCGGCACCACCGAGTAGGTGCCGTTGCGCTGCATGTTGGCCAGGAAGTGGTCGTTGGTGTCCTGCAGCCCGGCCTGCTCCCCGGCCAGGATGTGCCCGTTGCCCAGCGAGGCGAGGATGGAGGCCACGGCGGGCTTGCACACGTCGCAGCCGCGGCCGGTGCCGTGGCGGGCGATGAGGTCGGAGAAGGTGGTGATGCCGGTGGCGCGCACGATCTCCATCAGGTCGGCGCGCGAGTGGGCGAAGTGCTCGCACAGCGCCTTGGACTGCTCGACTCCGGCGTCGGCCAGCAGGGTCTTGAGCATGGGCACGCAGCTGCCGCAGCTGGTCCCGGCGCAGGTGGCCTTCTTCAGGTCGGGCACGTCGCAGGCGCCGTCGTGGATGGCGGCGGCGATGTCGCCCTTGGTGACGGCGTTGCACGAGCAGATCTGGGCGTCGTCGGGCAGCGCGGCGGGCCCGGCCCCGGCGCCGGAGGAGGCCGGGGAGATCAGCTCCAGGGGGTCGCCGGGAAGTTCGCGTCCGACCAGGGCGCGCAGGGTTCCGTAGGCCGAGGCGTCGCCGACCAGCACCCCGCCGAGCAGGCGGGTGGCGTCGTCGGAGACGACGAGCTTGGCGTAGCGGCGGGAGGCGGCGTCGTTGACGACCACGTCCAGGGCGCCCTGTTCGCCGCGGCCGTGGGCGTCGCCGAAGCTGGCCACGTCCACCCCCATGAGCTTGAGCTTGGTGGAGGTGTCGGCGCCGGTGAAGGCGGCGGTGCCGCCGAGCAGCCGGTCGGCGGCGGTGTCGGCCATGGCGTTGGCGGGGGCGACCAGGCCGTAGACGGTGCCGTTGTGGCTGGCGCACTCGCCGACGGCGTAGATGTGCGGGTCGCTGGTGCGGCAGGCGTCGTCGACGGCGGCGCCGCCGCGCGGCCCCAGGTCCAGGCCGGCCCGGCGGGCCAGGTCGTCGCGGGGGCGGATGCCGGCGGAGAAGACGACGACGTCGGCGGGCAGCGTCGTCTCGCCCAGGTCCAGGCCGGATGCGCGGCCGTGGGGGCCGGCGGTCACCGCGGAGGTGGCGGTGCCGGTGTGGGCGGTGACGCCCAGGTCGGCGACCATGCGGGCGAGCAGCGCGCCGGCGCCCTGGTCGACCTGGGCGGGCATCAGGTGCGGGGCGAGCTCGACGACGTGGGTGTCCAGGCCGAGCAGGCGCAGCGCGTTGGCGGCCTCCAGGCCGAGCAGGCCGCCGCCGATGACGGCGCCGGTGGTGGCGCCCTCGGCCGAGGCGGTGATGGCCTCCAGGTCCTCGATGGTGCGGTAGGGGTGGCAGCCGGGCAGGTCGGCGCCGGGCACCGGGGGGATGAAGGGGGTGGAGCCGGTGGCCAGGACCAGGGCGTCGTAGGCCAGGGTGGTGCCGGTGTCGGTGGTGACGGTGCGCCGCTCGCGGTCGATGGCGGTGACGCGTTCGGCCAGGCGCTGGTCGGCGCGGCCGGACAGGTCGCCCAGCAGCAGGTCGTCCTCGCTCGCGCCGTCGAAGTAGCTGGAGAGGGCGACCCGGTCGTAGGCGGGGCGGGGCTCCTCGCCGATGACGGTGACCTGCCAGGCTCGGTCGGTGTCGGCGCGGGTGAGGGTGTCGACCAGGCGGTGGCCGGCCATGCCGTTGCCGATGACGATGAGTCGTGCCATGGCTCGTGGGTCCCCTTCCTGTCGGTGGCGGACCGGGTGGGTGGTTCGCCCTCCACGTAACCCAGGGCGCGTTTCTGGGCGGTCAGCCGTTTGTGACCGGGGTGTTTCGTTGTCCTGTCACCGCAGGCCGGGGGCGGGTGAACGGGGCCGGGGTGTGACCCATGTGACAAAGTCCTAGCGTGAGCGGCATGGAGCGGGCGCAGGGGTGGGAGTGGCCCGAGGAGGAGTACCGGGCGTGCCTGGAGGGTGAGAGGCGGGCCTATGCGTGGGTGATGCGCGCTTACGGGGGCCGGTCCGAGGAGGAGGCGCGGGCGGCGGCGCTGGAGTGGTATCCCTACGAGCCGCCGGGGACGCCCTACCGGGGGCTGGTGTTCCACGACGAGGCGTGGCACTGGGCGATGCTGGAGCTCAAGGGCGGCGCCTACTGGCGGGAGCACCCGGAGCTGGCCGCCCCTCCGGCCGAGTACCGGGCGATCGAGTGATTCCGGGCGGGGAAGGGACGCCCGCCGCACGCCCGTTGAGGGGTATCGGTCGCCCTGAACAGGGGGACTTCAGGAATTGCGCTGCGGGATCGAACACGGGTTCGCCAAGCTGGTCGCCATGGACTCAAGGAGGCAAGATGAGTGTCATGAGCATGGGCGAATGGACACCGCCGGACCGGCCGCTGACCGTGGACGACTTGCGGGACATGCCCGACGACGGCAGGCGCTACGAGTTGGTCGACGGGCGGCTTGACGTGTCGCCTGCACCGATCAACGACCATTCGATTGTCGAGCACCGCATCAGCTGGTGGTTGGAGGCCAAGGCCCCCAAAGGCATGCGCGTATTCGGCACCGTCGGAATCAATCTCTATGGCGACCGCTCCAACCACCGCATCCCCGATTCGGCGGTCGTTCGGAGCGAGGACCTCGAGCGCCCCTATCTGACACGGCCCCCTCTCCTGGTGGTCGAGGTGGTGTCCCCGGAGAGCGCCCTGCGCGACTTCAACACCAAGCGGACCCAATACGCCCGGTTCGGCATCCCCTCGTACTGGGTGGTGAGCCCTGTTCCGGAGCAGCCGGGGATCGTCGAGTACCGCCTGGCGGGCGAGGCGTACGAGGAGAAGGCCATGGTCTACGGCGCGGGCGTGTTCACCACGGACGCGCCCTTCCCCGTCTCGCTCGTCCCCCACTGGCTGGTGGCCGACGATGACGACTGGAAGGAGCACATCGGCGGCCCCGCCGATGGCGGGGCCGCCGGGTGACGCCGTAGCGCCCGGCCGCCGTCGGGTCCGGTGTCGGAGGCCCCGGGGGCGCGGCTATCCCACCTTGGCGGCGCCCTTGCCGCTGTCCATGGCCTTGAGAATCGCGTCGACGTCCCGCGTGCACCCCCCGCAGCCGGTGGTGGCCCGGGTGGCCTGGGCGACCGCCGGGCGGGTGCGGGCCCCGTCCAGCCACGCCTGCTCGATGTCGGTGCGGGTCACCGCGTTGCACCGGCACACGTGCGCCTCGGGCGCCCCGGGCCCGCCCGCCGCGCCGCCCGCGTCCTCGGCCGGCGCGGGCAGGCCCTGCAGCAGCGCCAGCCGGTCCTCGGGCACCGCCGCCGCCTGGTCGAACAGGCGCGAGACCTCCGGCGCGGCCTCGGGGAAGCCCAGCAGCACCGCCCCGGTCACCTTGCCCTCGGCCACGTCGAGGCGGGCGTAGCGCCGCTTGGCCGGGTCGCTGACCACCACCGACTCGGTGCCCTGGGCGGTCTTGTCCTCGTCGGTGGCGCCCATGGCGGTCAGGTCGATGCCGGTGGCCTTGAGGCGGGTGACCGGGCGCGCCCCGGCGTAGCGGGCCGCCGGGTCGGTGCCGGTGAGCAGGTCGGCCAGCACCCGCGCCTGCTCGTAGCCGGGCTGCACCAGCCCCGCTCCGCCGCCGGGGTGGGCGGCGCAGTCGCCGATGGCGTGCACGCGCGGGTCGCTGGTGGACAGCCGGTCGTCGACCTGGACCCCGTGGGAGGTGGCCAGCCCGGCCTTCTCGGCCAGGTCCACGGCCGGGCGCACACCGGCGGTGACCACGACGGCGTCGCCGGGCAGCACGGTGCCGTCGTCGAGCACCAGCCCGGTGCCCGGGGCCCACCGGTCGGCCACCCGCCAGGCGTGCACCCGCACCCCCAGGTCCTCGTAGGCGGCGGCGAGCACGCCCGCGCAGGCCCGGTCGATCTGGCGGCGCATGATCCAGGGGGCGGCCTCGACCACGCTGACCCGCACCCCCGAGGCGGCCAGCGCCCGGGCGGTCTCCAGGCCCAGCACGCCCCCGCCCAGCACGACGGCCGGGGCGCCGGGGCGCACCAGGTTCTCCAGGCGGCGGTGGTCGGCCAGGTCGCGCAGGGCGGTGACGCCCTCGGCGGGGGTGCCGTCGGGGGCGGCCAGGCCGGGCAGCGGCGGCAGGGCGGCGCGGGCGCCGGTGGCCAGCACCAGGTCGTCGTAGTCCAGGCGCTCGCCGGTGTCCAGGTCCACGGTGCGCGAGGCGGTGTCCAGGCCGGTGGCGGCGGTGCCGCGCAGCCGGGTGATGCCGGGGCCCCCGGGTTCGGGCAGGGTGATGTCGCCGGGGGTGTAGGAGCCTTCGAGCAGGCCCGGCAGCAGGACGCGGTTGTAGGCCGGTCCGGGTTCGGCCCCCACGACGGTCAGGTGGACGCGGTGCCCGTCCGGGTCGCGGCGGGCGACCTCCTCGGCGAAGCGCGCCCCGGTCATGCCGTTGCCGACCACGACGATGCGGCGGGCGGGGCGGGTGCTGCGGCGGGTCACGGGTGGAACCTCCAAGTGCGGGGCGGCTTCGGGCGTGCTCGGGGGGCTCGGCGGGCGGCTGCGGCGGGTCAGCCGGGGGCGGCCCCGGCGGCGAGGGCGGCCGCCCCGGCCGCGTCGGGGCCGGGCGCGGGTTCGATGCGCACGGCGGCGACCTTGAACTCGGGCATCCGGCTCACCGGGTCCAGGGCGGGGTTGGTCAGGTCGTTGGCGGTCTGGGCGCCGCCGTAGTGGAAGGGCACGAACACCGTGTCGCGGCGGGCCGAGGCCTCCAGGCGCACCCGGGCGAGCATGGTGCCGCGCCGCCCGGTCAGAAGCGCCCAATGGCCTGCGGCCAGGCCGTGCTCGGCGGCGGTGTCGGGGTGGACCTCCACCCACGCGGCCGGGGCCGCCTGCGCCAGCTCGCCGATGCGCCGGGTCTGGGCGCCGGACTGGTAGTGGCCCATGGTGCGCCCGGTGGTGGCCACCAGCGGGAACTGTGTGTCGGTGGCCTCGCCGGCCGGGGTGTGGCCCACCGGGTGGAAGCGGGCCCGCCCGTCGGGGTGGGCGAAGCCCTCCAGGAACAGGCGCGGCGTGGAGGAGGCGGGGCCCGGCGCGGGCCAGTGCACCTCCTCCCCGGCCTCGATGCGCTCGGGGGCGGCGCCGGAGTAGTCGGCCGCGCCGCCCGCGCTGGCCCGGCCCAGCTCGGCCAGGACGGTGTCGGCATCGGCGGGGAACCGCTCGGCGGGCTGGCCCAGCCGGGCGGCCAGGGCGCTGATGACCTGCAGGTCGGTGCGCACCCCCGGCGGGGGGTCCACCGCGCGGCGGCGCCGCAGGAGGCGGCCCTCCAGGTTGGTCATGGTGCCCTCCTCCTCGGCCCACTGGGCCACCGGCAGCACCACGTCGGCGCGCTCGGCGGTCTCCGAGAGCACGAAGTCGGCGACCACCAGCAGGTCCAAGGAGTCCAGCCGGTCGCGCACCAGGGAGGCGTCGGGGGCCGAGACGGCCGGGTTGGAGCCGAACACCAGCATCGCCTTGGGGCCCGCCCCGGTGCCCAGGGACTCGAGCAGCTCGAAGGCGCTCACCCCGGCGCCGGGGATCTCCTCGGCGTCCACGCCCCACACGGCGGCCACGTGCTCGCGGGCGGCCGCATCGGTGATGGAGCGGTAGCCGGGGAGCTGGTCGGCCTTCTGGCCGTGCTCGCGCCCGCCCTGGCCGTTGCCCTGCCCGGTCAGGCACCCCCACCCCGCCCCGTCGCGGCCGGGCAGCCCCAGGGCCAGGGCCAGGTTGATCCAGGCCGAGGCCGAGTCGGTGCCCTTGGCGTGCTGCTCGGTGCCGCGGCCGGTGAGCACGTAGGCGCCCTGCTCGCGGGCGGCGGCCCCGAGCAGGCGGGCCGCGGCGCGGATCCGGGGGGCGGGCACGCCGGTCTCCAGCTCGCACCGCTCGGGCCACCAGGCGGCGGCCTGGCGCCAGGCCTGTTCGAACCCGGTGGTGCGCTCGGCGATGTAGCCGGCGTCGAGCAGGCCCTCCAGCTTGGCGGCGTGCAGCAGCCCCAGCGCCAGCGCGGTGTCGGTGCCGGGGCGGGGCGCCAGGTGCAGGCCCCCGTTCTCCAGGGCGACGCGGGCGGTGGCGGTGCGGCGCGGGTCGACCACGACCAGGGCCGGGGCGGTCAGGTGGCCCATCAGCGGGGGCATGGTCTCGGCGGGGTTGGCCCCGGCCAGCAGGACGGCCCCGGCCCCGCCCAGGTCGGTGACGGGGAAGGGCAGGCCGCGGTCCAGGCCGAAGGCCCGCCGGGAGGCCGCGGCGGCCGAGGACATGCAGAACCGGCCGTTGTAGTCGATCATCCGGGTACCGAGCGCCAGGCGGGCGAACTTGCCCAGCAGGTAGGCCTTCTCGTTGGTCAGGCCGCCCGAGCCGAACACCGCCGCCGTGTCGGGGCCGTGCTGGGCCTGCAGGGCGCGCACGCGCTCGGCCACCAGGTCCAGGGCCTGGTCCCAGGTGGCCTCCACCAGGCGCCCGCCCCGGCGGATGAGCGGCGAGGCCAGGCGCTCGGGCGAGGTGAGCAGCTCGGCGGCGGTCCACCCTTTGCGGCACAGCCCGCCCCGGTTGACCGGGAAGTCGCGGGGGCGGGTGGCCCAGCCCCCGCCGCCGGCGGGCTCGACGTACATCGCGCACTGCAGGGCGCAGTAGGGGCAGTGGGTGGCGGTGCCGGCCTGCGGGGCCGAGGGCGGGGTGCGGGCGGGGCTCACCGGGCCACCTCCGCGCCGGCGGCCTCGGCGGGGGCGTCCGCGGCGCGCGCCGCGGTGGGGCGGCGCAGGTAGACCGCCCAGGTGATGGCCAGGCACACCAGGTAGTAGGCGAGGAAGGCGGCGTAGGCGGGCACCGCTCCCCCGGTGGCGTCGAAGGACTGGCGGAAGACGAGGTTGATGCCGACCCCGCCCATCGCGCCCACCGCGCCGACCAGGCCCAGGGCGGCCCCCGAGACGCGGCGGAAGTGCTCCTCGGCGCCGCGGCGGTCGGCCCCGGCCGAGGCGCGCCCGGCGGCGCGGGCGGCGTAGATCGCCGGGATCATCTTGTAGGTCGAGCCGTTGCCGATGCCGGTGAGCACGAACAGCACGATGAAGGCCGAGGTGAACACCGCCAGCGACCCCGAGGCGGAGGCGGCGATGATCAGCCCGGTGCCGGCGGCCATGGCGGCGAAGTTCCACAGGGTGACGCGGGCGCCGCCGAAGCGGTCGGCCAGCAGCCCGCCCACGGGGCGGATGAGCGAGCCGATGAGGGGGCCGATGAAGGTGACCGCGGCGGCCTCCAGCGGGGTGCGGCCGAACTGGTTCTGCAGCAGCAGCCCGAAGGCGAAGGAGTAGCCGATGAAGGACCCGAAGGTGCCGATGTACAGGATCGACATGATCCAGAAGTCGCGGTCCTTGGCGGCGGCGACCTGGGCGGAGACGTCGGCGCGGGCGGTGTTGAGGTTGTCCATGCGCCGTGCCGAGACGAACGCGGCCACCAGCAGCAGGGGGATGTAGGTCGCGGCCAGCAGCCAGCCCCCGGCCACGCCGACGGCGGCGATGACGGCCAGCCCGGCCAGCTGCACCACGGCCACCCCGACGTTGCCGCCCCCGGCGTTGATGCCCAGGGCCAGGCCCTTCTCGCGCTCGGGGAAGAAGGAGTTGATGTTGGCCATGGAGGAGGAGAAGTTGCCGCCGCCGACCCCGGCGGTGGCGGCCAGCAGCGCGAAGAGCCAGAAGGGGGTGTCGGGGCTCTGGACGAGGTAGACGGCCAGGCCGGTGGGCACCAGCAGGGTCAGCACCGACACGACGGTCCAGTTGCGCCCGCCCAGCATCGGCACGGCCAGGGTGTAGGGCACCCGCAGCACGGCCCCGACCAGGGAGACCAGGGAGACCAGCAGGAACTTCTGTGCGGGGGTGAAGTCGAACCCGGTCTCGGGGACCATGAACAGGGTCAGCACCGACCACAGGCTCCAGATGCAAAAGCCCAGGTGCTCGGCGAAGACCGAGGCCCACAGGTTGCGGCGCGCGATGCGGCGCCCGCCGGCCTCCCAGAATTCGCGGTCCTCGGGGTCCCAGTGGGCGATCCAGCGCCCGCCGGGGCGGTGTGCGGTGTCTCGGCTCGTCACGGCGCTGCCTTCCGGTCGGTCTCGGAAAATCGTCGGGTTCGCCGTCGACGCTAGGAAGCCGCCGTTGCCGGGAAGTGTCATGTCGTAACACGGGGGAAACAGGGACCTCACCGCCGGGCGGCGGCGCTGGTGAGGACGGGGGTGCCCGCTCTCACCGGGGCGGGTGCGGGCCGGGTGCGGTCAGGCGCCAGATCCGCTCGCCCTGCTGGTGTTCTGCGGTGGGGGCCATGCCGCAGGAGCGGGCCACCCGCTCGGAGGCGGTGTGGCCGGGGGCGATGGCGGCGGTGAGGCATCTCACGCCGTTGCGGGCCAGCCAGGCGCACGTGGCGCGGGCGGCCTCGGAGGCCAGGCCGCGGCCCTGCCAGGGGGTGCCCACCACCCACGCCAGGGCGGCCGAGGGGCGGTCGGGGGCGGGCGCGGCCTCCTCGGGGGCGGTGCGCACGGTGGCCTGGACCCATCCCGCGGGCTCGGGGGCGGTGATGATCCAGTTCAGCCAGGCCTCATCCGGGCCGGGCGGCCCGGCGAGCATGGCCGTGTAGCGGCGGCGCAGGTCGGCCGGGGTGGGCGGGGCGCCGCCGATGCGGTCGTAGAGGGCGGGGTCGGCCAGGACGGCGGCCATGGGCTCGGCGTGGCCGGTGCGCAGCGGCTCGAGCAGGAGCCGCCGGGTGGCGATGGGTTCGGCGCGCAGGGTCATGGGCGCACAGCCTCATGAGAGGGCCCGGCGGCGGCAAGGGGTTTTCCTGTGGGCCGCCCAGGGGCGTTGCCCGGAGCGGGCGCCAGGCGGCAGGATCGCGGGCATGGCGGGGATCCCCGAACGGCCGCTGACCGTGCCGGTGCTGCGCGCCGAGGGCGGCGACCCCCTCCTGCGCCCTTGGAGGCAGGAGGACCGGACGGTGCTGCGCGAGGGCGCCGAGGACCCCGGCATCACCGGGATCACCGGGGTGCCCGCGCCCTACACCGAGCCCGCGGGGCGGGACTCCATCGCCCACCAGCACCTGCTCGCCGAGCGGGGCGTGGGCTATTCGCTGGCCGTCGAGTCGGGCGGCCGGGCCGTGGGCGGCGCCGGGCTGTGGCGGGACACGATGGACGCCGGACGGGCGGCGGTCGGCTACTGGGTCGCCCCGGGCGGGCGCGGCAGGGGGACGGCCTCGCGCGCCCTGGAGACGCTGGCCGCCTGGGGGCTGGGCGAGCTGGGGCTGGCGCGGATCGAGGTGCACATCGAACCGTGGAACACCGCCTCGCTGCGGGTGGCCGAGAAGGCGGGCTTCCGGCGCGAGGGCCTGCTGCGCAGCTACATTCAGCACCAGAAACAGGTCCTCCACCGCGAAGTCGCGGGGCTGACCCCGGCCCGCCGGGCCACCTCGTGCATGGGCGCGTCCAGCCCCTCGGCGGCGAACAGTGCGTGGGCCGCGGCGACGATCCGCTCCCGGTTGTCCCTGGCGTCGGAGCGCAGGTTGTGAGGCAAACGGTCGGTCACCCGCCTCACTTCAACCAAGTGGACGGGGGCGTCCACATAGCGTCCGCAGGGGCGGAGGCGCGGCCCGTCCAGGAGAAGGCCCGTCTAGAAGAACTCGTCCAGCAGGCGGTAGAAGGCCAGGCGGCCGGGGGCGATGCGGTCGTCGCCGTAGTGGTGGGCGAACGCGCGCGCGAAGCTCGGACCCCAGCCCGGGTCGCCCTCCAGGTCGCGCAGGGCCAGAGCCAGGTCGAGGTGGCGGTCGGCCACGCCCAGGCGGCCGGGGTCGACCACGCCCGTCCACTCCAGCGTCGCCGGGTCCACCAGCACGTTGTCCAAGGTCAGGTCCCCGTGGCAGACCACGCGGTCCTCCTCGGGCTCTGCGGGGACCGACCGCTCCAGCTCCTCCAGCGCCTGCCGCGCGCTCATCCCCCGCCGCTCGTCGTCGAAGTCGTCGGGGTCCACGCGCCCCGCGCGCACGTTCTGGCGCGCCTGGGCGAGGGTGTGCTCGAGCCCGCGCGGGAACGGGCACCGGTCCGCCGGCAGGTCGTGCAGCCGCCGCGCGAGCCGCGCCACGGCAGCCACCACCGGGGCGCGCAGGTGCGCGGGCCAGTCCCCCGACGCCGGGCGGCCGGGCACCTGCGCCGACACCAGCCACCCCGTCCCGCCGTCCTCTCCGACCTCCAGGGGGTCGGGGGCGGCCACGCCCGCGCCGATCAGCCACCGTGCGCGCTCGGCCTCGGCGCGCAGCGCCGCGGGGTCCGTGCCGATCTTGGCGTACAGCGTGGCCCGGCCCCGCCCCGTCAGTCGCCACACCCGGTCGCCCGACCCCCCACCGGCCACCGGGGTCCAGCGGTACAGCAGGTGGCGGCGGCGCAGACGGCGGCGGACGGTCTCGATCACCCGCGCCACATTACCGGCCGCCGGGAATCGGGCCCCGCCGCGCCGATGAGTTCGGCGCACGGCCCGGGTCTGAAGGGGTGAGAACGGCGCCCGGCAGGGGCGCCCGCTCGCCGAAAGGACACCGGGCCATGAACACGACCCCCACCGCCGCCACCTCCGCCCCCGGCGGCCGCATCACCGCCAACGGCGTGGACATGTACTACGAGGTCCACGGTCAGGGCGAGCCGCTGGTGCTGCTGCACGGCGCCCTTGTGGGCATCGGGTCGTGCTTCGGCGCGCTCCTGCCCGAGCTGGCCCGGGAGCGCCGCGTGATCGCGGTGGAGATGCAGGCGCACGGGCGCACCCCCGACATCGACCGGCCCCTGCGGGTGGAGCACCTGGCCGAGGACATCGCCGCGCTCGTGGAGGGCCTGGGGCTGGGCGAGGTGGACGTGCTCGGCTACAGCATGGGCGCGGCCGTGGCCTTCCAGCTCGCGCTCACCCGCCCCCGCCTGGTGCGCCGCCTGGTGCTGGTGTCCGTGTCCTTCCGCGCCGATGGCATGTACCCCGAGGTGGCCGCGGGCATCGGCGAGCTGTCGCCGCAGGACCTGGAGGGCACCCCCTTCCACGAGGAGTACGTGGCGGTGGCCCCCGACCCGGGCGGCTGGGCCGCTCTGGTCGAGCGCGTCAAGGAGATGGACGCCCCCGGCAACATCCCCGAGTGGACGCCCGAGCAGGTGTCCTCGGTGGCCGCGCCGACGCTGCTGGCCCTGGGCGACTCCGACATCGTGCGCCCCGAGCACGCCGCCGCCATGTTCCGCCTGCTGGGCGGGGGCGTGCCCGGCGACCTGACCGGGCTGCCCGCCGCGCGCCTGGCGGTGCTGCCCGGCACCACCCACATCGGCGCCATGGAGCGCGAGGAGTACCTGGCCCCCATGGTCGCCGAGTTCCTGGCCGCCGGCGCCGGGGACGCCGAGGGGGCCGACCCCTCCTAGGCGCCCCGCCGCCTCCCCCGGGGCGCCGGTGCGCCGCCGGCCCGGGCCTCCCCGCAGCCCGGGTCCGGCGCCGGACGGGACGCCCCCTCTCCCCCTTCGATACGAACACCGACAGGAGAACACCGATGGATGTGGCCACATCACGCGACGGCACCCGCATCGCCTACGACCGGAGCGGATCGGGCCCGGCGCTGATCCTGGTCGACGGCGCCCTGGGGCACCGGGCGTTCAATCCCCACGGGGCCGCCCTGGCCGACCTGCTCCAGGACGCCTTCACCGTCCACACCTACGACCGGCGGGGCCGCGGCGACAGCGGCGACACCGCCCCCTACGCGGTCGAGCGCGAGATCGAGGACCTCGAGGCGCTGATCCGGGCCGCGGGCGGGCGGGCCCACCTGTTCGGCATGTCCTCGGGCGCGGTGCTGGCGCTGGACGCGGCCGCGCACGGGCTGGCCGTGGAGGCGCTGGCGCTGTACGAGCCGCCGTTCATCGTGGACGGCTCCCGCCCGCCGCTGCCGCCGGACTACGCGGTGCGGGTGGGGGCGCTGGCCGGCGAGGGGCGGCGCGCCGAGGCGGTGGAGTACTTCATGACCGCCGCGGTGGGCCTGCCCGCCGAGCTGCTCGGGGGCATGCGCGAGGACCCCTCGTTCGCGCGCATGGAGCAGGTGGCGCACACCCTGGCCTACGACGCGGCGGTGATGGGCGGGACCATGTCCGGGGTGCCGCTGCCGCCGCACCGGTGGGCGTCGGTGACGGTGCCGGTGCTGGTGGCCGACGGCGGCAAGAGCGAGCACACCTTCGCCGACGGCGCCGACGCCCTGGCGGCGGTGCTGCGGGACGTGCGGCGCACCACCTTGGACGGGCAGACCCACGACGTGGACCCCGAGGTGCTGGCGCCGGTGCTGCGGGACTTCTTCGCCCACTGAGGCGGCGCCCGCCGGGGCGCCGCCCCGGGGCGCCCGGGGGTCAGGGGGCGGCGGTCCCGGCCGGGGACCGGCCCGCCCGCCCGTCCCGGGCCGCGCGGGCCTGCCGCGCCCTGCGCAGGGCCCCGGCGGCCACTCCGTGGCGCGGAGCGAACAGGTAGGCCAGGGCGAAGGCGACGGCCTGCACCGCCACCACCGCGCCGCCGGTGGCCGCGTCCAGGTGGAAGCTCAGGTAGGTGCCCAGCACCGAGGCGGTCACCGACACCGCCACCGCGATCGCCAGCATGCGCTCGAACCGGTCGGTGAGCAGGTAGGCGGTGGCGCCGGGGACGATGACCATGGCCACCACCAGGATGATGCCCACCGCCTGCAGGGCCACCACCACGGTCACCGCCAGCAGCCCCAGCAGCAGCGCCTCCAGGCGGCGCGGGCTGAGCCCGATGGCGTGGGCGTGCACCCGGTCGAAGGCGTAGAGCGTCAGGTCGCGGTGCTTGGCCAGCACCACCGCCAGCACCACGGCGCCGGCCGCCAGCACCTGGACGATGTCGCCGTCGGAGACGCCCAGCACGTTGCCGAACAGGATGTGCATCAGGTCGGTCTGGCTGGGGATCTTGGACACCAGCAGCACCCCCACCGCGAACAGGGCGGTGAAGACGACCCCGATGACGGCGTCCTCCTTGACCCGGGAGGTCCGGTTGACCACGCCGATCAGGGCGACCGACCCGGCGCCGAAGACCAGCGCCCCCACCGCGAAGGGCAGGCCCAGCAGGTAGGACAGCACGACGCCGGGCAGCACGGCGTGCGAGACCGCGTCGCCCAGCAGCGACCAGCCGATCAGCGTCATCCAGCACGACAGGACGGCGCACACCGCCCCGGCGACCACGCTGACCAGCATGGCGCGCCACATGAAGTCGAACTGCAGCGGCACGGTGAACCACTGGACCACCGCGTTCAGCGCGTCCACGGCGGCTCCCCCTCCTGTCCGCGGCCGGCGGGCCGGCCTGTCGCATCGGTCGCCCTGGTCGCACCGGCCGTGCCGGGGCCGGCGGAGGCCAGGCCGAAGGCGGAGGCCAGGCGCTCGGGCGTGAGGACCCGGTCGGGCGGGCCGTCGGCCAGGACGCGGCGCTGCAGCAGCACCGCCCGGTCGCAGAAGCCGCCCACCCCGGCCAGGTCGTGGGTGGACACCAGCAGGGTGCGGCCCTCGGCGCGCATGGCGCCCAGCACCTCGGTGATGGTGGCCTCCGAGCCCTTGTCGACGCCGGCGAAGGGCTCGTCGAGCAGGAAGAGGTCGGCGCCCTGGGCGATGCCGCGGGCCACGAAGGCGCGTTTGCGCTGGCCGCCGGAGAGCGCGCCGATCTGGCGGTGGGCCAGGCCGGTCAGGCCGGTGCGCTCCAGGGCGGCGTCCACGGCCTCGCGGTCGGCGCGGCGGGGGCGGCGGGTGGGGCCCATATGCCCGTAGCGGCCCATCATGACGACGTCGGCGACCCGCACGGGGAAGGCCTGGTCGATGCGCTCGCTCTGCGGGACGTAGGCGACCAGCCCCTGCTTGCGGGCCCGGTCGGGGGTGAGGCCGTGCAGGAGCACCCGCCCGGCGGCCAGCGGCACCAGGCCGATGAGGGCGGAGAAGAGCGTGGACTTGCCCGAGCCGTTGGCGCCGAGCAGGGCGCACACGGTGCCCGGGTCGAGGGTCAGGTCGGCGCCGTCCAGGGCGAGCACGTCGCCGTAACGGACGGTCAGGCCGCGGGCGTCGACGGCCGGTGCGCGCACGGCGGCGGCCTCGGGGGCGCGGGCGGGCGCGGTCACGGGGCGTCGCCCCCTTCCTGTGGTTCCTCCTTGTCGGTGCCGCCGGTGCCGCCGGACACCGAGGGCGGCGGGTCGGCGGGCTCGCCGGTCAGGCCCTCGACGATGGTCTGCGCGTCGTGGCCGAGCAGGTCCAGGTAGGTGGGCACGGGCCCGCCGGGGCGCGAGAGCGAGTCGACGTAGAGCTCCCCGGCGAAGCGGGCGCCGCTCTCGCGGGCGACCTGGCGCTGGGCCTTGTCGTTGACGGTGGTCTCGCAGAAGACGGCGGGCACGTCGTTGTCGCGGACGAACTCCACGGCCGAGGCGATCTGCTGCGGGGTGCCCTGGGAGTCGGCGTTGACGGCCCACAGGTACTTCTCCTCCAGGCCGGTGTCGCGGGCCAGGTAGGAGAAGGCGCCCTCGCAGGTGACCAGGGCGCGGGAGCCCTCGGGAAGGTCCTTGAGCTCGGTCTGGAGGTAGTCGCCGACCTCGGCGACGCGGTCGGTGTAGGCGCGGGCGTTGGCGGCGTAGTCGTCGGCGTGCTCGGGGTCGAGCTCGGTGAGGGCGTCGCGGATGTTGGCGATGTAGACGGCGGCGTTGTCGGGCGACATCCAGGCGTGGGGGTTGGCGCGGCCCTCGTATTCGCCGGCGGCGATGGGGATGGTCTCCACGCCCTCGGTCAGGGTGGCGGTGGGGGCGTCGACGCGGTCGGTGAACTGGGCGAACCAGCCCTCCAGTCCCAGGCCGTTGTCGAGGACGAGGTCGGCGTCCTGCGCGCGGACGAGGTCGTCGGGGGTGGGCTGGTAGCCGTGGATCTCGGCGCCGGGGCGGGTGATGGACTCCACCTGCAGGTGGTCGCCGGCGACGTTGCGGACCATGTCGGCGATGACGGTGAAGGTGGTCAGGACCTTGGGGCGGCCGTCGCCGCCGTCGGCGGGCGCCGCGCAGGCGGTGCCGCCGAGCAGGGCGGCGGTCAGCGAGACGGCTCCCCAGCGGCGGAGTGAGGAGGATCGACCGCGAATGTTCGGCATGCCCAACTTTTACCACAGCCTAGCTGAACTCGCCGTTTCGGGTCGTGAATGTCCAAGGTTGCGGCGGCCCCCGGAGCCCGGTCCGCACCTCGGGCGCGGGCCGGGTACTGGCCGCGGGTGCCGGGCTCTACCATGATGCGGCCATGGACACCGACCGAAAGGCCGATGCCGCGTAGGCGGCCGGGACGAGTCCGTGCCGAGCAGCGCGTCCGAACGGAACTGCGCCGCAGGGCACGAAGAGGCGTGAACGACACGGTCGACGGGCTGTCGGCGAAGACGATGGCGCAGATCCGCCGCATCGAGGTCCTCCACCCGCTGCTGCACCCTGGAGCGACCCGTGAGGCACTGCGCACATGGGAGGAGTACGCCCGTTCCCTGAGCACCTGGACGATGCTGGAGGCCCTGCGCGGCGAGGCCGTCATCGGGTGCGGGATCCCGGAGTGCTGCCCTACCCCCGTGGAGGACCGGGAACCGCTGTCGGTGGTGCTCCACGCGCTGAGACGCCCGCAGGCACGCGACCTGCGCGCGAGGGTCGGACAGGCGGACGCCCTCCACGGCTTCCCCGACCACGGGTTCCCCCCGGCGTGAGAGGACCGGAGGCGTTCGCCCGAGCCCAAGGGAGTTGGCGGCGATGACCAAGGTCGGTGGCTCCTCTGGCGGCGTCACCGGCCGCCGGGCGTGTACGCGGTCACCGCCACAGGCGGCTGGGCCGGTCCCCCGCTTTATGGCCCCGGCCGGGCGGCGGGCCGCCGAGGCGCGAGGAAGAGGGCAGCGACGACGAAGGCAGGCGGCCCTCCCTGCAGCGCCGTCGGCCGTGGGGTGTGCGGGTGGTCGCCGAAGCTGCCGGGCGAGAGTTCCGGATCTAAGGCGGCGACGATGAAGGTGAGCGGTCCTCACTGCAGCGTCGTCGGCCATGGGGCGTGTGGGTGGTCGCCGTGATGGGCGGCGACGGAGACGGCCGGGCGGTTCCCTGATCCTGCCTGCCGGGCGGTGGGCCGGGCGGCGGTGCGACCGGGTAGGCGTGTGGCCGCCCGCGCCCGTGGCGGCCGTGGGCCCGGTGCACCCCTGCCCGGCGATGATCTCGAC